>CAOJCG010000003.1 GCA_948356915.1 uncultured Clostridiaceae bacterium | reverse complement strand
AACTGAAGCACTAAGCCAATCACGGATTCTAAAATACTCTGAATATAAGAGAGTAATGAAATAGCAATTACTTAAAATATTAAAAATAAGAAAAATATATTTTGATAAAATACAAAATATATTTTTCTTTTCATTGTATAGGAAAAATTAAATTTTATGCCGTAGGGGCAACGTCATGTAGTATAGGAAAATCAATTTCAAATATTTTATTATATAAAGTATAGAAAATTTGAAACAAGTATGATATATTACAAGTACAAAATACAAATAAAAATGTTAGTAATTATAAAAAATAATAGAAAAATGGTGATAATTTATGAATAAAAAATGGGAGTGTTTAGAGACAAATGAAGAACAAGTGCAAAATATTGCTAAAAAGTATGGTATAAGCAAATTATTAGCTATAATATTAGTAAATAGAAATTTAATAGAAGATAAAAAAGTAAACATATTTTTAAACCCTACTAGGAAAGATTTTTACAATCCATTTTTAATGCCAGATATGGAAAAAGCAGTAAATAGAATTATAAATGCCATTGAAACACACGAAAAAATAATGATTTTTGGAGATTATGATGTAGACGGTATTACTAGTACAACAGTTCTAAAAAAATTTTTGATTGATAGAAATGCTCTAGTTTCTGAATATATACCCAATAGATTATATGAAGGGTATGGTCTAAATAAACAAGCAATAAAAAAAATAGTAGATGACAAATATAATTTAATAATTACAGTAGACTGTGGTATATCTGGAATAGAAGAAGTAGAATATGCAAATAGTCTTGGAATAGAAACTATTGTAACAGACCATCATGAACCAGGAGAAAGTTTGCCAAAGGCGGTTGCTGTAGTAGACGCAAAAAGAAAAGATAATAAATATCCATTTAATAGCTTAGCAGGAGTTGGAGTTGTATTTAAATTAATACAAGCAATATCACAAAAATTAAACTTAGAAGAAAAAGAATACTTAAAATACTTAGACTTAGTTTGCTTAGGAACTATTTCAGATATTGTTCCACTAATAGATGAAAATAGAGTAATAACAAAACTGGGGTTAAAATTAGTAGAAGTCACAAAAAATATAGGACTAAAAACATTATTAAATGTATCAGGATATAAAACAATAGATTCAAATACAATATCTTTTGGAATAGCACCAAGAATAAATGCTTGTGGAAGAATGGGACATGCAAAAGAAGCATTAAATTTATTTTTTGTAGAAAATGAAGAAGAAGCAAAGAAAATAGCGCAGAGACTAAATGAATATAACAAAGAAAGGCAAGAAATAGAACAAAGAATATTTAATGAAGCAGTAGAGCAAATAGAAAAACAAAATAAGAATAAAGAAGTTATAGTATTAGGAAAAGAAAACTGGCATCATGGAGTAATAGGAATAGTATCATCAAAAATAACAGAAATGTATTTTAAACCAAGTATACTAATTTGCTTTGAAGAAGAAATACGGAAAAGGCTCAGGAAGAAGTATACCTCGGGTTTGATTTATATGAAGCATTAAGCAATGTAAATAGTAATATAAATAGGTTTGGCGGGCATTCTATGGCAATAGGCATTACTGTAGAAAAAGATAAATTTGAAAATTTTAAAAAAGATTTTGAGGAATATGCACATAATAGTAATATTAGTGATATAATACCAATCATAAATATTGATGAAGAAATTTCATTAAAAGATATAAGTGTTACAGATGTAGCTCAGTTAAAATTATTAGAACCATTTGGAGAAGCAAATAAAACACCACTATTTATGTGTAAAAACCTAAAAATACATTCAATAAGAGCATTATCAGAGGGAAAACATTTAAAATTGTCTTTAAAAGATGACAATTATTGGATTGATAGCATAGGATTCAATTTAGGCCATTTAGCAGAAGAGTATCGAATAGGAGATAAAATAGATGTAGTGGGGACATTAGAGATAAATCAGTATAATGGAAGAGAAAGTATACAAATAAATTTGAAAGACATAAGAAAGTCGTACTAAGAATAGAACAAAAGTGGCTTCTCTACATAGGTTGCCCTTTAGTAGCAACTCCTACAACATGAAATATATTCCCCAAAATCGATTTTTCCTATTCAATAAAAAAGGTCGCTAAAAATTAGCGACCAAAATGAAATGTTACCAAAGGGCAATTAGTGAAAGTACCCCCATGCAAAAGAAGAATATAAAGTAACAAAATGGCTGGATAACAGTATAAGGAATAGTGTTATACCAGTATCTTGTCAATTTGATACCCTCTTTCTTGTAGTTCTCATAAGCTTTGCCGAGAAAATATCCAGACAGATAAAAAATACTAAAAGTAACAACCTGAATTATGAAAATATTCATATACAAGCTCCTTTCATTATAAGGAAAATATACTATAGTTACATATAAAAGTATAACATAAAGTACAGTGAAATGCAATATAAGTTTACATATTTTGAAAAATACTAGTTAATGGTTTTAAGAAAATTTCTTCGTAGACCTTACTACAAAGCATTTGTAGAACTATTATCTAGTAACAAAAATAAAACTATGTCTATTAATAGACATAGCTTGTATGAATAAAGTTTATAGTTAGCTAATTAAAATAAAGCCAAAAATAATCACTAAAATAATAAAAGATATTACAAATGTAAATAGTGATATCAAATATAAAAATGAAAATATAGAGCCAAGTAAGTTGTACTTCCGCTCATATGCTCTAGCTGATAAAAATTCTAAAATAATACTAAGTATACAAGCAACAATAGCTACAATTAGAGCAAACAGAAAGATTTTCATTTTCATAAAAATTCTCCTTTCTAAATAAGGAAAAAGTTTAAAATAAAAACTATTTTAAACATATAAATAAAGTTTCATAAAAGAAGTATAACATACATTAACATAAAAATCAAGCAAGGAAGTGGTAAAAATGCAAGAAATAAATAAGCAAATTACAATCGAAGAAATTGTAAACAAAATGAAAAAAAATAATAAAAAGTCAGATAGTAAACGTATACTAAAAGCATATAATTTTGCAGTAGCAAAACATGGAAATCAATTAAGAAAATCAGGAGAACCTTATATAATTCACCCAATGCAAGTAGCGTACATATTAGCAGACCTAGGGCTAGACGATGATACAATTTGTGCAGCTCTTTTACATGATGTTGTAGAAGATACCTGTGTTACACATGAAGACCTAATAAATGAATTTAGCTTAGAAGTTGCAGAAATGGTAGATGGAGTTACAAAACTTAGCAAATTAAACTGTGAGTCAGTAGAAGAAGAGCAAGTTGAAAATTATAGAAAAATGTTTTTAGCAATGGGTAGAGACATACGTGTTATTATGATAAAGCTAGCAGATAGACTTCATAACATGAGAACACTAAAATTCCTATCAAGAGACAGACAAATAGCAAATGCAAGAGAAACAATGGACCTGTATGCACCGCTTGCAAATAGGCTTGGTATATATTCATTAAAATGGGAACTAGAAGACTTATCTTTTAAATACCTATATCCAGAAGAATATAGAGAAATAGTAGAAGGAATAGATAGAAAAAGAGAAGAACGTTTAGAATTTATAGACAAAATAGAAGTACAAATAGCGCATGAATTAAAAGTACAAAAAATAGATGCAGAAATAACAGGAAGAGCAAAACATTTATACAGTATATATAGAAAAATGAAAAGAGATAATATAACCTTAGACCAAATATATGACCTATTTGCCCTAAGAATAATAGTAAACTCAGTAAAAGACTGTTATGCAGCATTAGGAGTAGTACATGACCTATATAACCCAATGCCAGGAAGGTTTAAAGACTATATAGCAGTACCAAAACCAAATATGTATCAATCGTTACACACAACACTAATAGGAGAAAAAGGAACACCATTTGAAGTTCAAATACGTACCTGGGATATGCATAGAATAGCAGAATATGGAATAGCAGCACACTGGGCATATAAAGAAGCAAGTTTTGCAAAAGGTAAAAAAGCAAATGTACAAGTAACAGAAGATAAGCTAGCATGGCTTCGTGAAACATTAGAATGGCAAAAGGATATGCAAGATCCACAAGAGTTTTTAAATACTTTAAAAACGGAATTGTTTGAAGATGAAGTATATGTGTTTACCCCTAAAGGAGATATAAAAGTATTGCCAAGTGGAAGTACACCAATAGATTATGCATATAGTATACATGCAGAAATAGGACATCACATGACAGGTTGTAAAATAAATAGTAAAATGATGCCAATAATAACAAAACTAAAAAATGGAGACATAGTAGAAATAGTAACCTCAGATAAAGCAAAAGGTCCAAGTAGAGACTGGTTAAAATTCATACAAAGTACGACAGCAAAGAATAAAATACAAACCTGGTTTAAGAAAAATCAAAGAGAAGAAAATATAGAAAAAGGAAAAGAACTAATTGAAAAAGAAATAAAAAGAATAGGAATGGACTATAGCGAACTATTTAAAACAGAATTTGTACAAGGAGCATTAAACAGATATAAGTTCACAAACAATGAAGATATGTATGCAGCAGTAGGATTTGGAGCAATCACATCAGGAAAAATAATAGCAAGAATATTAGAAGAATATAGAAAAGTACATAAAGAAGAAAATGTAGAAGAAAAAATAGAAGAATTATCAAAAGCAAAACAAAATAAAGTAAAAGCATCAAAAACAGGGATAGTAGTAGAAGGAATAGACAACTGCCTAGTAAAACTATCAAAATGCTGTAACCCAGTACCAGGAGACAATATAGTAGGGTATATAACAAGAGGAAGAGGAGTATCAGTACACAGGTCAGACTGCAAAAACTTAAAAGACTTATTCTTAGACGAAGAAAATAGGATGATAGATGTATATTGGCTAAGTGAAAAAGCAGTTGCATACAATGTAGATATAGAGATATTTGCAAACGATAGGACAGGCTTACTTGCCGATATAATTTCACAAATAGGAACAACAAAAACAAAATTAATAGCAGTGTCATCAAGGGCGAATAAAGAGAGAATAGCGATAACAGAAATAACATTAGAAGTAGAGAATTTAGAGGAGCTAAATAATGTACTTAAGGTTATTAGGAAAGTTGATAGTGTATATGAGGTTAAGCGTAAGAAGTAGTGCCCATTCCAATTGGGGACGTTTCCTAATGGGAAATCTGTCACTTTTGGGAAGTTAGAATAAAAATGTATGGCATCATTTGTGAGAACATCTAATAGAAATGACGCCACTGTGTGTTTGCCCGTGCTCCAAAGAAATCACTTGAGTAGGAAAAAAGAACAAAAAGGCACGGTGCCCCGTGCCCCCTACATTTGAAATCGATTTTTCCTATTCTATAAAAAAGGGCGGATACGAGGTGCGTACCCTACATCATTAATAATATGTATAAACGGAGGAAAAAATGATATTGAAGAAAATACCAGTAGAAACAGCACTTGGAGAACCAACAAATTGTTATATAGTAGAAGATGAACAAACAAAAGAAGCAATGTGTGTTGACCCTGGTGGAGAACCTGAAAAAATAATAGAAATGTTAGATACTTTAGGAATAGATAACTTAAAGTATATATATTTAACCCATTGCCATGGAGACCATTTTGGAGGAATATTAAAACTAAAAGAGCAAAAAGGTGGAAAGGTGTTAATACATAGAGATGACGCAGAAGGTCTATATAATATAGGAATTAGCTTAACTTATTATATCGGAATGGAAGACATCACACTAGAAGCGGATTCAAGAGTAGATGAAGGAGACCTAATACATGTAGGAAACATAGAATTTAAAGTAATACATACTCCAGGACACACAAAAGGCGGAACATGTTTGTATTGCGAAAAAGAAAAACTATTATTTTCAGGAGACACTCTATTTAGAGGTACATGGGGAAGAACAGACCTACCAACAAGCAATTTTGCAGATATAATAAACTCAATAACAAACAAACTAGCAATCTTGCCAGATGATACAATAGTATACCCACGGTCATGGAAGAACAACAAGAATAAAAGAAGAAGAGCCAATTTATTTAAGTTTGCGTCCAAGGTTAGATTAAAAAATTATGTAAAATGCTTGAAAAAATATGTTTTATATGTTACTATATATAGTAACTAAAAATTTAATTTAATTGCAAGGAGGAAAAGACATGATAAAAGTAGACAGCAAATTTTATAATAGCGGATGTACAATGGATGGAAAAGGAAATCGGGTTTTCCTGAAAAGAAGCGATGGAAGAGTAAGTCTGGAAATGGTGTTTTTAGGAAATAAAGTTGAAATAATTGGAGGAATTCTTACACCACAAATACAGGATTTCAGTGAGATTGAAACAATTTCTTCTGTAAAAGTAGACGGAGTGTCACGTCCGGTAATAGCCAAAAATTGGTGTTAAAATTGCAATATAAAATAGGGGAATAGAAATCTATTCCCCTAAATATTTAAAAATAAATATAATTGGAAATAAATAATAAAAATATATATGAACGAAACGTTGGAAAGAAGGTCGCCCGAAGTGGGACCCCTACAACAATTAATTAAATGAATAATGAATAGTGAAGAGTGAATAGTACATGCTTCGCGTGAAGGAGGAAAAAAGATGGATAAAATAGAACCAAGAACATTACCAGGCTTTATGGAATTATTGCCAAATGAGCAAATTTTATTTAATGAAATGAAAGAAAAAATAACAAAATCATACGAAAAATTTGGTTTTTTACCAATAGATACACCAATAATAGAAATGAGTGAAGTGCTTTTAGCAAAAGCAGGTGGAGAAACTGAAAAGCAAATTTATCGTTTTAATAAAGGTGATAACGACTTATCGTTAAGGTTTGACTTAACTGTGCCACTTGCAAAATATGTAACACAAAATTACAATAATTTAGCATTTCCTTTTAGAAGATATCAAATAGGAAAAGTATATCGTGGAGAAAGACCTCAAAAAGGAAGATTTAGAGAATTCTACCAATGTGATATAGATATAATAGGAGATGGAGAACTAGCTATTGTAAATGATGCGGGGATGCCAGCAGTTATATATAATACAATAAAAGAGTTAGGTTTTAATGATTTCACAATATGCATAAATAATAGAAAAATATTAAATGGTCTATTTAAAGAATTAAACCAAGAAGAAAACTCAGTAGAAATAATGAGAATAATTGATAAAATAGAAAAAATAGGAAAAGAAAATGTAATAAAATGCTTAGAAGATATGAATATAGAGAAAACATCAATTGATAGAATTATAGACTTTATAGAAATAGATGGTACAGCCGACGAAAAAATAGAAAAATTAGAGAAACTAGAAGTTTCAGAAGAACTATTTAGGCAAGGCTTAGAAGAACTAAAACAAGTAGTAAAATACATAAGAAGCTTTGGTGTTCCAGACACAAACTTTAAAGTAGACCTAAGTATAGCAAGAGGTTTAGACTATTACACAGGAACAGTATATGAAACATTTTTAAATGAATACAGAGAAATAGGAAGTATATGCTCAGGAGGAAGATATGATAATTTAGCTGAATACTACACAGATAAAAAACTTCCAGGAGTAGGAGTATCAATAGGGCTTACAAGGTTATTCTATAAACTAAATGAGCTACAAGCAATAGAAACTTCAAAAAAATCAATATCAAAAGTCTTAGTAGTTTCAATGGTAGAAGACCAAGCTAAAGCATTAGAAATAGGTAATATACTTAGAAATGCAGGAATACAAACAGAAAATTATTTAGAAGATAAAAAAATAAAAGCAAAGTTCAAATATGCAGACAAACTACAAATACCTTATGTAATAGTAATAGGAGAAGATGAAATAATAAATAATGTAGTTACATTAAAAAATATGCAAACAGGAGAGCAAGAAACTTTAAAAATAGAAGATGTAATAGAAAAATTAAAATAGAACAAAATAAAAAATAGGGGCTGTAAAAAAAGGAAAGATTTGGGACGCGTCCAAAATCTTTCCTTTTTTTACGTAAATTACGCCATTTTTTACACATTTTTGAGAACGATTTTTGCTAATTAATTTGTCATATAACCTTTGTACAAACATATAATATATATAATAAGTTTGTACAAAGGGGAAAAGTAAGTGATTAATTTAGCTGTAATTAATTTAAAAGATATAGGAAAATATTTAATTAAAATTATAATAGCTCTAATAGTGTTATGGCTTTTTGGTAAATTCCTTTTAAGTTTCAATACAAAACAAAGTACAGAAATATTTAGGAAAATAGATGTAACTAAACTATTAAGTGTGCTAGATGAAACAATTCCAGGAATGAAGCAAATAAATAATGAAGAAGATATATTTGAAACAGACATAGAAAAGATAGACACATTAAAAGTAATTTTTAGCACTCAATTAGGAATGATTTATAATGTGAAAAATGAAGAGAACAAAGAAGTAAAAGAAGAACAAAAAGAAAATACAAAAATAGAAGAAGTCCAAAAAGCACAAACAGGTCTTCAAACTGAGGTAATACAAAACAATGTTCCGAATAAATTCACAAATGCATATAATGGAGTATTTATAAAAAATGGAACAGACTATAACTTGACAGAAGAAATACTAAAATCAGATATAGAAGTAAACAATAGAAACATTATGATATTTCACACACATACATGTGAAAGCTATACAGCAACAGAAAAATTTAACTATACACAAACAGGTACATATAGAACAACAGACTTAAACTATAATGTAGCAAGAGTTGGAACAGAGCTTAAAAACCAATTACTAAGCTACAATTATAATGTAATACACGATACAACATATCATGATTACCCAGCCTACAATGGCTCATATGACCGTTCTTTAAATACAGTAAGGAATTTGCTTTTAACAAATAAAGATACAGATGTAATTTTTGATTTACATAGAGATGCAATAGCAGACTATAGTTATGCACCAACTGTAAAAATAGGCGAAGAATATTGCGCTCAGCTGATGTTTGTAATAGGAACAGATGGAGGAGGGTTAGAACACCCAAATTGGCAACAAAATTTAAAGTTTGCTGTAAAAATACAAGAAAAAGCAAATGAACTATACCCAGGGTTATTCAAGCCAATAGTACTAAGAAATAGTAGATATAACCAACACCTATCAAAAGCAGCAGGAATAATAGAAGTAGGAGCAACAGGAAATACAATGGAGCAATGTTTGACAAGTATGAAATACTTAGCCAAAGTTATTAGTGAAGTTATGAAATAAAATCAACATAGCACTTGTAAAAAAATAATATGATATTCTATAAAAGAAACTAATTGATGTCGTTTTATTATTAATATAATAAAAGGAGGAAATAATATGAAAGCTTTAATAGGAAACAGCGAAAAACGGATTGAAATCAATTTTGAAGGAGTTGACATTAAAGAAACTGATAATTTACAAGAAAAATACAAAGTAATTTTCTTGAAAAGTTTAAACAATAATTATAGAAAAGATATTGTATATGTGTATGATAAAGATAAAAAGAAATATGCAGTATATTCATTCATAGAAAGAAAATTTATACTTCCTTTTGAATTTAGTACTTTTGAAGAAGGTAGTTATATGGATGGATACTTTGGTGAAGTAATTATAGCAATGAAAAAATATGAGTCATATATTGAAACGGGAATTTATTCATTAAAGGGAGAAAATTTATTTCCTATGACTAAAAATGTAATGGTGAACTCAAAAATAAAACTTATTGAATTTCAAGGAAACCAAGTTTTTCGATATGTAGAGGTGAAAAACTTAACAGATAAAAGTGTAAATAAGATAGCATCTACTGAAGAACGGTATTATAGCTATAGCTATCTGATGGAATTCTATGCAGAATATAACAAAGTTGGTATATATTGCATAGAAAAAAACAGTATATTATACCAATGTAAAAAGTTTCAGATGTATATATTACTAACCAAAATATAAAAGCATATGGAATAGAGCATGGCGGAGACGGGAAAAATAACTGTTTCTTTAATATATACTATAAAAAAGATTTGACTTGGGCTGTATACTCACACGAAGGAAAAATTATTATTCTACCACATTTTTACATGGATATTAGAATATGTAAAGATGGAATAAAAGCAGTAAAAAGAGAAATAATGGAACACTATTTTAAAAAGTATGTAAGTGGTTATGAATTTCTTGGATATGAAAGATGTGAACCTAAATATTCTGAACAGTACAGTTATAAGGATTATTATTCATACATAAGATGTTTTGATATGTATTCATATGATGGAGAACTATTATCTGAAAATAATATTGAAACAGGTTAATACTCATAAATTGAATATTACAATTATGAATAAAAAATAGAGTATAAAAGTAAAGGAGAATAACTAATTTACAAAGTAAAAATCGAGGAAATTTCCTCGATTTTTACTTTGTAATTAATAAATATCTATGTTATTAAATTACTATATTAATGTCACTTCAAAAGAAGCTCCATTAGAAGAAGACAATGGAATGATGTCAGCCTTAATTCCCATTCTTCCAAACATAAGCCTAACAGAGTTTAAATTCATAAAAACATTTTCAATGCGGAAATGCTTAGGCATTGTATCAGGTGCTTTCTCATTTTCAAAAGAATGAAAAAAGGTTAACAGTTTCAAAATTTAATGAATTAATAATACCATAAACTTATCAAAAATGCAATAAAATTTTCAAAACTACTTGACAAAAATACAAAAAAGGTGTAAAGTTAATTAGCATTACAAATTAAGAGGTGATAATATGGAGAAAAATGTTAAAGTAAGTATGTTATGCCAAATATACGGCAAATTATTAACAGAAAAACAGCTTGAAGTTTTAAACGATTACTATAACAACGATTTATCACTTTCAGAAATAGCAGAAAATAATAAAATAACAAGGCAAGCTGTTAGAGACATAATAAAAAAGGGGGAAAATAAACTTTTCGAACTAGAAGAAAAGCTACAAATTATGGAAAAGATGATGAAACAAGAAAAATTACTACAAGAAGTACTAAGTGAGTTAGGCAAGATACAAGATGTATCATCTGACAAAAAAATAGAAAAGATATTAAACCACGTAAGAAAAGAATTAAATTATTTAGTGTAATATGAAAAAACAACACAAAATTATAAAACTGATGTAGGGACGATTAGTAATCGACCACCCTACGTAGCATTAGCTTAAAAAATATTTTTAGGGCAATTTCATTGGAGCCACGGGCGATTGATAATCGCCCCTACATCTAAAATCAATTATGCTAACATATTAGAAAAGGAGATAAGAACATGGCATTTGAAGGACTTTCTGAAAAGTTACAATCAATTACAAAAAAGCTTAGAGGAAAAGCAAGAATTACAGAATCAGATTTAAAAGAAATGTTAAGAGAAGTAAAACTTGCACTTTTAGAAGCAGATGTTAACTATAAAATTGTAAAAGAATTTATAAGTACAATACAAGAAAAAGCCCTTGGTCAAGACGTTCTAAAATCATTAACTCCAGGTCAGCAAGTTATAAAAATAGTAAAAGATGAACTAGTAGAACTATTAGGAGGAGAAGAAAGTAGAATAAACTTCACACCAAACCCACCAACAATAATAATGTTAGTTGGTCTTCAAGGTTCACGGAAAAACAACAACAGCAGGTAAACTTGCAAATATACTAAGAAAACAAGGGAAAAAACCACTATTAGTAGCCTGCGACATATATAGACCAGCGGCTATAAAACAATTACAAGTAGTAGGAAATCAGCTTAACATTCCAGTATATGCAAATGAAACCTCAAAAGATGTTCTGCACATAGCAAAACAAGCAATAAATGTAGCATATTCAAAACTAAATGATGTAATAATATTAGATACAGCAGGGCGTCTTCACATAGATGAAGAGCTTATGAACGAACTAAAAAATGTAAAATCAGGAGTAAAACCACACGAAATATTATTAGTAGTAGATTCAATGACAGGACAAGATGCAGTAAATGTAGCAACATCATTTAATGAAAACTTAGGAATAGATGGAATAATACTAACAAAACTAGATGGCGACACACGTGGTGGTGCTGCATTATCAGTAAAAAAAGTAACAGGAAGACCAATAAAATATGCAGCAACAGGTGAGAAATTAAGTGACATAGAAGTATTCCACCCAGAAAGAATGGCAGGAAGAATATTAGGAATGGGTGATGTGCTTTCAATAATAGAAAAAGCAGAAGAAAGTTTTGATTTAGAAGAAGCAGAAAAACTAGAAAAACAATTACGAAAAAAAGAATTTGATTTAGATGACTATTTAATGCAATTAAGGCAAGTAAAAAAGATGGGTTCATTTTCATCAATACTAAAAATGATGCCAGGAATGGCAAATATAAAAGACTTAAAAGTAGATGACAAAGAATTTGTAAGGATAGAAGCTATAATATGTTCTATGACAAAAGAGGAAAGAAAAAAGCCACAAATACTAAATGCAAGTCGTAGAATAAGAATAGCAAAAGGAAGCCGGAACAACAGTACAAAAAATAAATCAATTCATGAAAACATTTGAAATGACACAAAAAATGATGAAAAAAATGCAAGACGGAAAAAACATGAAGAAATTAATGAAAGGCATAAATCCAAATGATTTGAAAAAATTTATGTAGAAGTTGGAAGTTGGAATATAGGGTAAAACCTTCGAAGAATTTACCTAAATTCTAACATCTAATTTTCAATAACCAACCTCAAAAAAATAAATATTCGATTTAATGTAGGGGGCGATTATTTCTTAGCTGTTGGGGCAAAGCGAGTTACAGATAAGTTATGCGTTAGCTTAATCGCCCCTACATCAAAAACAAGTTATTAATTTTAAAAATATATAATTCGTGAAGAAAGAAATTAGAAATTGAAGGTTATATAATCTAACCTCCAACTTCCAACTTCCAACTTCCAATTTTCAGGAGGTGAATTAGAAAATGGTAAAAATCAGATTACAAAGAGTAGGTGCAAAAAAAGCTCCATTCTACCACATAGTAGTTGCAGATTCAAAAAGCCCAAGAGATGGTAAAATAATCGAAAAAATAGGAACATATAACCCAATGACAGAACCATCAACAATAGTTCTTGACAAAGAAAAAGTAGCTACATGGATAAAAAATGGTGCAAAGCCAACAGACACAGTTAAAGCTTTAATAGAAAAAGCAAACTAGGAGGATTCTAAAAAATGAAAGAAATTTTAGAAACAATAATAAAAAGCCTTGTAGAAGATGAAAATGGAGTTATAATTACAGAAAAAGAAGATGAAAAATATCATAATTTTGAAGTAAAAGTAGCAAACCAAGATATGGGCAAAGTAATTGGAAAACAAGGAAGAGTTGCTAAATCAATTAGAACTGTTATGAAAAGTATAGCAGGAAAAGAGCACAAAAAAGTAAATATAGAGTTTTTAGAAGATTAGAGGTATATATGCAAAAATATTTTGAAGTAGGTCAAATAGTTAATACATTTGGAGTAAAAGGAATACTAAAAGTAAAGCCATTTACTGATGATGCAAACAGGTTTGAAGAATTAAAAAAAGTATATATATGTAAAAAAGAAAAACTAGAAGAAGTAGAAATTGAAGAAGTAAAATATCATAAAGATATGGTTTTACTAAAAGTAAAAGGCATAGATGATATGAATGAAGCAGAAAAAGTAAAAGGTTTATATTTAAAAATAGATAGAAAAAACGCAAAAAAACTTCCAAAAGATACATACTTCATTGCCGATTTACTTGGATTAGAAGTTTATTCTGATAGAGAAGAACTTTTAGGAAAAGTAGATGATATTTTTAGAACAGGTGCTAATGATGTATATGTTGTAAAAGATGAAAAAGGCAAACAACTTTTACTTCCTAGTATACCAGAAGTAATAAAAGAAATTGATTTAGAAAAAGAAAAAATAATAGTTCACCTACTAAAAGGTTTAGTATAGCGTAAAATATGGCTATGTACAATCGGGTCGCTTGATAAGGCGGCGACTCCTACAAAGGAAATTTAATTTCCATTAATGTATATAAAAATATTTTGCATCCCGTAAGGGTCGTCGCCTTATCAAGCGACCCGAGAGACCAACTAAAAAAGGAGAAAAAATGAAATTTGATGTTTTAACTCTTTTCCCAGAAATGTTTAGTCCATTAAAGCAAAGCATATTAGGAAAAGCAGAAGAAAAAGGTTTAATAAATATTAACTTAATAAATATTAGAGATTTTTCAAAAGATAAACATAAAAAAGTAGATGATACTCCTTGTGGTGGAGGAGCAGGAATGGTCATAAGACCAGATGTAGTATATGATGCATATACATCTGTAAAAGATGATAAAGCAAAAATAATATACTTGTCTCCACAAGGAAAAAAACTAAACCAACAAAAAGTAGAAGAACTATCAAAACATTCACATTTAATTCTAATTTGCGGACATTATGAAGGAATAGACCAAAGAGTTTTAGACGAACTTGAAGCCCAAGAAATTTCCATAGGAGATTATGTCCTAACAGGAGGAGAACTTCCAGCAATGGTACTAATCGATTCAGTGTCAAGATATATAGAAGGAGTACTAACAAAAGAATCAATAGAAGAAGAAAGCTTCTCTAATAATCTTTTAGAATACCCACAATATACAAGACCAGAAGAATTTATGGGAAGAAAAGTTCCAGAAGTGTTGCTATCAGGGCATCACGAAAATATTCGTAAATGGAGATATGAAAAACAATTAGAAATAACAAAACAAAAAAGACCAGATTTACTCAAATAATCGAAATACCCCGCGCGGGACAATTTAAAGAACCGAATACTCGGCGCGGGACATATCTTGTCCTTACAGGAATACTTATGGGAAAGATGTGTCCCTGTTAGAAATTAGAAGAATGAGTATTAGGAAAAGATGTGTCCCCGTCAGGAATTAGAACAAGATAGATAAGAAATGTGGAGAAGATAAAAATGAGTAGAACAAAACATAAATTGAAAGGAGAAAAAAATGGATATTATAAAATCAATAGAACACGAACAACTAAAGAATAAAATTCCAGACCTTCATGTAGGTGATACAATAAGAGTTCACCAAAGAATAAAAGAAGGAAATAGAGAAAGAATACAAGTATTCGAAGGAATAATAATAAAAAAACAAGGTGGCGGAGTAAACGCTACATTTACAGTAAGAAGAGTAGCATATGGCGTAGGAGTAGAAAAAACATTCTTAATCCATTCACCAATGGTAGAAAAAATAGAAGTAGTAAGAGTAGGAAAAGCAAGAAGAGCAAAACTATACTATTTAAGAGACAGAGTAGGAAAAGCTGCTAAAACTAAGGAAAACTTAGGAGCAAGAATTGAAAACAAAGAAATAACAGTTAAAGAAGAATTAATAGAAGAAGCTCCAGAAGAAGCACCAGCAGTAGAAGTAGAAAATCCAGTTGTAGAAGAAGTTGTTGACACAGTAAAAGAAGAAGCAGTAGAAGAAGTAAAAAACGAAGAAACAGCAGAATAATATAGTATTTATTTGTAACACAAATGTAATATAAAAAACATAATAAAAGCATTGACTAAAAAATATATAAGAGATAAAATATTATCAGATTATGAATAATTAAGTCAATAAAACTAAATACTAATATAAAATTCAGAAGAAAAAGGAGAAATATTATGAGAAAATTAAGTGTAAAAAAATTATTAGTACTATTTACTTTAATTTCAATAGTATGTATGTGTGTAACAACAGTAAAAGCAACAGGACCAATAAATTTATTACATCCTACAACACCTACAACTAATACACAAACTACCAATACACAAACAACTCCAACAACAAACACACAAACAACAAATACTATTAGAACAAATACTGTAACTACAAACACTATAGCAGGAGGAAATCAAAATTCAAATCTTCCACAAACAGGAGATGCTAGTGACTATATAATATTTTTATTTATAGCAGTATGTGCAGTAGTAGCAATATATGCATTTAGAAAATACAAAAATTATAATATATAATTGTAAAAAGTAGGCTTTTAAGAGTCTACTTTTTCTCTAGCCTTTATACAAACCCTATTACCTTTAACATTATTACAAGTAATTAAAGTAATTTCCTTAAAACCATTAGTTTCCTGATTAGTACAAGAAAGGTCATCAGCGCTAATTTCATTTTTACTATAGATTTCATATTCTAAAACATCACCATTTAAATCAAAAATTTTAATAATATTTCCAATAGTTAGTGAATGAATTTTTCCAAAATGTCTATTATCTATATAATTATGGCCAGCAATACAAAGATTACCGAACTTCATTAGGCATAGGCCCAAAAAATCTACAAGGTGAAATTGTTAGCAATTCTTCATTAGTAGTAGAAAGTATAGGATAAGTAAGTTTAATTTCATCTATTTGTATTAGGCCTATTACAAAAGGCTCTATTTCTCTTTCTGTTAAAATTTGCTGAGAAACATAATTATCATTAGTATTAGAATATAAATTCATAATACTAAAATTTGATACTAAATTTTTAGAAAGTTTTTCCTTTTTATTCATATTATATTTAATAAAAAAATATAAAAAAATTGCAATAAAAATTAGTATAATTGCACAAACTAATATAATAATAAATTTCTTTTTTTCTTTAGGGTTTTTTGAATTATTAAAATTATCAAAATTACATTTATACAATATTTGATTCATACATCCTCCAAACGAAAATACTAATATAATAATAGTATTTGCATATATCTATTATTTATAATGTATATAAATGGAAGAAAAAATGTAACTATTCAGAGGTGAAATATTAAAATAATCGCACCTACAATTAATCTATTATAAGTTACATTTTATACTAACTGATGAATAGTTACGAAAAAATTAAAAAATCTTAATAAAAGTGTTTATTTTTTATATAATAGATGATAGAATAATAAATGTAAATAAAAGATAAAGAAGGAGAGTGTATACATGTCCAAAATAAAGTATAAACGAGTACTTCTAAAACTAAGTGGTGAAGCAATAGGAGGGGCCGAAGGAAGAGGAGTAAATGCAGATACTCTTGGCAAAATATGTGACCAAATAAAAAATATTGTAGGCTTAGGAGTAGAAGTAGCAATAGTTGTAGGTGGAGGCAACTTTTGGAGAGGTAGATATGGACATCAAATGGAAAGAACAACCTCAGACTATATGGGAATGCTAGCAACAACAATGAATGGTTTAGCACTACAAGACTCACTAGAAGCAAGAGGAATATCTACAAGGCTTCAAACAGCAATAGAAATGAGACAAATAGCAGAACCATACATTAGAAGAAAAGCATGCAGACATTTAGAAAAAGGAAGAGTAGTAATATTTGCATGTGGAACAGGAAACCCATTTTTCACAACAGATACAGCAGCAGCCTTAAGGTCAGCAGAAATAGAAGCAGATGTAATATTACTAGCTAAAACAATAGATGCAGTATATTCAGATGACCCAAAAATAAATCCTGATGCTGAGAGATATGATGAAATAAGATATTTAGATATTTTAAACAAAGACCTAAAAGTAATGGACTCAACAGCAACATCACTATGCAAAGACAATCAAATACCATTAATAGTATTTGGAATAGATAAACCAGAAAATATAGTAAAAATAATAAAAGGCGAAAAAATAGGAACATATATTAAATAATTGATGAAAATAAATGAAAATTATTGTAGGGGCGATGATGGCATCGCTCGCGCTTCGAAGAACAGGCTATTAACTAACATATAAATTATTTCTAATTTGATGTTTCTCGAAGAACTAAAAAAATGCCCCTACAATAGAATAATATTAAATATAGAAATGAAAGGTAAGGTAGAGTAACTATGGATTACACAAATATAGAAGAAAGAATGAAAAAAACAATAAATGTTTATGAGGAGAATTTATCAGAAATAAGAGCAGGAAGAGCAAACCCTGCAATATTAAACAAAATAACAGTAAATTACTATGGAACACCAACACCAATAAATCAAATGGCAGGAATTTCAGTGCCAGAAGCAAGGCTAATAGTAATACAACCATGGGATATGAGTGTACTAAAAGAAATAGAAAGAGCAATATTAGCATCAGATATAGGAATAACACCAAATAATGATGGAAAAGTAATACGTTTAAACTTCCCAGAATTAAACGAAGAAAGAAGAAAAGAATTAGTAAAAGATATAAGAAAAATGAGTGAAGAAGCAAAAGTAGCAGTAAGAAGTGTAAGAAGAGACGGAATAGACGAATTCAAAAAAATGCAAAAAGATTCAAGCATAACAGAAGACGAACTAAAACAAGCAGAAGACCAAATACAAAAATTAACAGATAAATATGTAGAACAAATAGACAAAATAACAGAAAATAAAGAAAAAGAAATAATGACAGTATAGGTATAGTGAAATTAAATTGTAGGGGTCGCCGCCATCGGCGACCTGCACTTCGAAGAAATTACCCTAAATTTCCGACCTCTGACTTCTGACATCCAACTTCAAAGAAAGGTGAAAAAAATGAACGAATCAAACATGCCAAAACACATTGCCATTATAATGGATGGCAATCGTAGATGGGCAAGAGAAAGAAACTTAGATATAAAACAAGGACATAAACAAGGTGCAAAAACCTTAGAAAAAATTGTGCGATATGCAAATAAAATAGGTCTGCAATACATAACAGTATATGCATTTTCAACAGAAAACTGGAAAAGAACAGCAGATGAAGTAGGAGCGCTAATGTTACTTCTTCAAAATTATTTAGACGATTATAGTAAAAGAGCAGATACTGAAAATATAAAAGTAAAAATTTTAGGAGATATAACGGCTTTATCAGAAGGAATGCAAAAAAGCATAAAAAAATGCATGGAAAGAACAAAAGATAATACAGGTGTTACTTTTAATATTGCTTTAAACTATGGTGGAAGAGATGAAATTATAAAAGCTACGAAAAAGATAGCTAAAAAAGTTAAAGAAAATGAACTACAAATAGACGATATTACAGAAGAAACTATTTCAAATGCTTTATATACAGAAGGACAGCCTGATCCAGACTTACTAATAAGAACAAGTGGAGAACTAAGAACAAGTGGATTCTTGCCATGGCAAATAGTATATTCTGAATTTTTATTTATTGATAAAAACTGGCCAGACTTTAATGAATCAGATTTAGATTATGCAATACAAATATATCAAAATAGGAATAGAAAATTTGGAGCACAATAAAATAAAGTAATAGAAGGAATGAAAAAATATGGAGTGGAAAAGATATACTTCAGCATTATTAGGTTTCCCAATAGTACTAATAATACTGCTAATAAGAAATAAATATGTAGTAGATATAGCATTTACAATAATTGCAATTTTAACAATGCATGAATATACAAATGCGATAAAAAATAAATGTAATCCAGTAAGATGGATAGGATATTTAAGCTGTATAAGTATAGCTTTAATACATATATTACCACAACAATGTCTATGTACTTTAGCAATATTAGCAATTCCATTTATATTATTAATACTATTTTTACAAGTAATAATAACAAATATGAAAACAAATTTTAAAGATATAGTATATACATTTTTCGGAATTGGATATATAATATTTCCTATAATGTGTATAGCGCTTATAAATGGATTAAATAATGGAAATATACTAATATGGTATGCAATAATAGCAGCATGGGGAACAGATATATTTGCATATTTTACAGGAAAAGCCATCGGAAGGCATAAATTTAGTAAAGTAAGCCCAAAAAAGTCAATAGAAGGCTGTATAGGTGGAATAATAGGAGCAGTTACAATAATACTTATATATACATATATAGCAAATAAATTCTGGAGAATGGAAATTTCTTATTATATAATAGCTTTAATTGGAATAATTTTAAGCATAATTGGACAAATTGGAGACTTTGCAGCATCAAGCATAAAAAGATATGTAGAAATAAAAGACTTTAGTAATATGATACCAGGACATGGGGGAATGTTAGATAGAATAGATAGTTTAATATTTTTAGCACCATTTGCATATGCTTTATTAATGTGGATTTAGAAGTTGGAGGTTGGGAGTGGGAAAGATTTGGAAAGATTTTGGACGCGTCAAAAATTTTCCGGCTTCAAGTAAATTAAAATTTGAATATCTTTTTAAAAGTTGGAAAGTTTTTGACGCGTCCCAAATCTTTTCCACTTCCAACTTCTAATACGAAAGGAAGAATAAATTTGATTAATTTTATAATAGTAGTTCTAAAAGTAATATTTCTACTAGGCTTTCTAATATTAATACATGAAGGAGGCCATTTTTTAGTAGCAAAAATGTGCAAAGTAAAAGTAAACGAATTTGCAATAGGTTTTGGCCCAACAATATGGAAAAAACAAGGAAAAGAAACTAAATACGCTTTACGTTTAATACCACTTGGTGGTTTTGTAAACTTAGAAGGTGAAGATAAGCGAGTAGAAAGTAAAAACTCATTTAGTGAAGCTTCTATACCAAAAAGAATGGCGATAATAGTAGCAGGTGGCTTAGTAAATATTATATTTGGCTTGCTTGTATATTTTATATTAATGTCAAGTATAGGAAATAATACATCACTTGTTGTAGATAAAACTATTGAAGGTTATGCAGCAGAGCAAAGTGGAATAATGCTAGGAGACGAAATAATAAAAATAAATGATAAAAAGATAAATGTAAAATCAGATATAGACAAAATACTAAGTAAATCAAATGGGGAAAACTTAAAAATCACAATAAAAAGAAATGGAGAGCAACAAGAAATTACATTAACACCAACAAAAATGGAAAATAAAAGTACAGGAATATACCTAAAAAGTGGAGATAATTCTACAAAAATAGTAACAGTAGAAAAAGGAAGTAGCGCAGAAAAACAAGGTTTAAAAGCAAACGATAAAATACAAAAAATAAATGGAATAGAAGTAAAAACAAGAGAAGATATAGTAAATGAAGTTACTTCAAGCAAAGACAATGAAAAACTAACATTTACAGTAGAAAGAGGAAATGAAGTTTTAAATATAGAGGTAATACCAGATACAATATATACTTATTATATAGGAGTACAATTTAAACCAGCAGAAAATAATATACAAAATAATATGCACTATGCATTATATGAAACAAGAGATTTCGTATTTACAATAACCGATAACCTAAAAATGCTATTTACAGGGAATGTAGGTTTAGACCAAATGGTGGGACCAGTAGGAATATCAGAAGCAGTAGCAAGTACAAGCGGAATAGAAGACTTCATATATTTACTAGCACTAATAAGCCTATCATTAGGAGTAACAAACTTATTACCATTTCCCGCACTAGATGGTGGAAAATTTGTGCTATTAATACTAGAACTAATTAGGGGCAAAAAACTAAAACAAGAAACAGAAATAAATTTACAACTATTAGGCTTTTCGTTATTAATAGTATTGGCATTATATGTAACATATAATGATATATTAAGAATATTTTAAATTGTAAGAGCGATTTTAATCGCACGTATGGCTAAGCTATTTTCTTGAAAAAATAGTATAAAATCAACGTAGTAGATTAGTTAGTAGAATAATACACAATAATAAAACACGTGTATAATTTAGTTTTAATTATACACGTGTTTTATTGTACTTTGCTTTTATATGGTTTCATTTCATCTGTATTTTCTAAAATATAATCACAAGAAGTATTATAAAAATTAGCAAGTATTTTAATATAACTTACAGGTATAGTTCTTTTACCAGTCTCATATAAACTATACTGTTGCCTCGTAATAGTTAGTAAATGAGCAATAATAGCTTGCTTAATATATCTGAGTCTTCTCTTAATTCTCTTAAACGTTTCAAATACATATATATAAACCTCTTTAAAATAAATTTATTAGAATTTTATCATTAATATAAAAAAATAATAAAAAATGCATTTAAATAAATGATAAAATATTACAATTAGATTACAAATTAGTTTAAAATATTGAATGGCATTCAAATGAATGTTAAAATAAAAATATATAATATAAAAAGAGAGGAAGAAAATAAATGTTAGAAAAAAATTAAAGATAAAAGAGCTATAACATTAATAACACTAGTTATAACAATAATTTTATTAATAATACTAGCGTGAGTAGTAGTAAATATAGCATTAGGAAAAAATGGTTTAATAAAAAGAGCAAAAGAAGCAAAATTAAATTATGAGGAGCGAGCAGTAAAAGAAACAATAGAAAGCACAATACTACAAATGCAAATGGAAGAAATACAAAAAGGTGAAGAATTAGACTTAAAGAAAATAGCACAAATAATAGAAAATAAAGATACAAATTATACTAAATGAAGATGGAACATTAAAGAAAGAATATTTAGATACAACAAACAGCAATAATAAAATAAGTGAAGAAGGATATAATAAATTAAATAAAGCTGGAATAAGTTTTGAATTTCAAGATTGTATAATGCAATCAGATATGTATGACATGGATAAAAATACAACTAATGCAGGAGGATGGTAAACTAGAAGAATAAGAAAAGTACTAAATGAAGAGAAAGAAGAAGTTGATGAAACTTTAAACCCACTAACGCAAATAAGACAATATATAAAGAAAGTAACAAAGCCTTATGGAAAGTCATATAAAAGTTATTATATTTCTTATGTAGAAAACGAATTATGGTTATTATCATGCATAGAACTTTTAGGAGCTCTTCCTAACGATGGTACAAGAAATATTGAAGGAACACAATACAAATTTTATAAAAATTATATAGAAGCTAATAAAACTGCTGATTTACATGAAAAAATAATTAAAAAAATTAATAGTACTAGAACAAATTGGTGGCTTCGTACCGCTTCAGGAAACTTACAAGCAGCTTATAGTTATCGTTTTCAACTTATTCAAGCAAATGGTATAATTGCTGAGTCTAATATGTCAAGTTCAGTAGGAATAGCTCCATCATTTTGCATATAACATAATTTTGAATATAAATTTAACTTTATCTAACTTTAAGACATTATATGGTCTTATATATATATAAAATAAATTTTCGAATATGTTTATATACTTAGAAAATATCATTTACAAGTTAATAATATTACAATTATATTAAGTTTTAATCTTATATATTGACTCATATTTATTCAAATGTTAAACTAAAAATAGGCAATAGGAAAAAAAGGAGGGAAAATATGAAATCAAAAGAAAAATTATTAACAACATTAATAGGAACAATATTGTTATTAGCAATTTTAATACCAATAAAAAGTAATGCAGCTTTGCAAGCAAATGGAAGTACTTCAACACAAAAAACGATAAGCCAGTGGATGAGTGAAATAAGAGAAATGGAATCACTAGGAGGAACATTAGGTTTAGATGGACATGCTTTATTATATCAAGAACTAGAAAATGATGATAATTTACCAGTATCAAACAATTTAGACATACACATGCAAAAAAACACAGAATATGGAGCAATGGCAATACTATCAAGCTCAAGTTATGGAAAATCAACACCAGTACATGAAACAAGTGATGGAAGTTTATCAACTACAACAGGAAATAAAAGTGGTGTGTATATGAATATTTATAATTATAATCAAAAAGAAAAGGTAGCAGAATGGGTATGTGCAGGAAGTTTTGACTATGATAATTTCTTTCCACTATTTAAAAAAGCTAATCACAAATATAAAGATTACTATAAAGGTGGATCTGATGTACCTTATGTGTATAGAATAGGAGATGCAATAACAGAAACAAAAGGATGGCATGGAAGTACTAAATCTAATTGGATGAATTATGGACATACTAGTGGATTATTAAGAGCCTATTCAGGCAGTATATTCTCATATGAAGGGTCTAGTAGAGGATATACTAACGGTGGAGATGCAGATTTAAGAAGACTTTGGGCTAGCCGAGCAGTAGTTGTTGTAGGAAATGGATTTTAAAAATTAAAGACTTTTTTATAATTAAAGTCAAGGTAATGGAATGGAGGCAAGTTTGAATGATAAAAAAATTACAAAAATTAAATAAAAAGCAAAGTACTAAACTTGCTTTTATAGTAATTATTTTTTCTATAATTTTAATTGCACTTGTAACTACTGCTGTCATGCAAATAAATAAAGTAATAAAAAAAGCAAAAATGCAAGAAATTAGAGAATTCTCATATAAAATATATAGCCTAAACGAAGATTTTGATGAAGCGGAAACTGTAGTAACTTTTCAAAATGAAAAGAAAATAAGTAGTGTAACATATATAAATAACGAAAATAAAGAAATAACTATATACCCAAAAAATAAAAATAAGGTAGCAATAGATTTAAAAATGCAAGATTTCCATAGATATAATTTTAAAGTATCATTTGAAGATTCTACTTCAAATGAATACGCTTTAGATTTTGAAATACCACGTATAAAAGCAAATTATTCTCTAAATAATGGTATATATGTAAATGAACCAGATGTAAAAACAGGATTTTCTACAGATAAAACAAGGTATATATATTTAGACAAGAATAAAAACTTAGTACCAGGAAATTGGATAAATGGAGAAAAACCTGAAAATTGGTATAACTATAAAGAACAAGAATGGGCAAACATTTATGTAGAAAATGATGGAATAGGTAGTTATTATGTATGGATACCACGTTATTGCTATAAAATAGATAACGAAAATTCTGTGAGCCGGAAATGAAAGAATGGATGTGAAATTTATTAACGTATATAATGAATACATTGACGGTGAAACAGGAGTAAAAACTTCATGGCAAGAATTAAAAGCTCAAGGTTACAAGATACCAGAAGCGTTTTTCTGGGGGTCAGAAAATGCTATGTATTCATCAGGAAAAGGAATATTAGATACAATAATACCAGGATATTGGATAAGCAAATATCAACTTTCAGAAGTAACAGAATATATTGTAGACTATAACTATGCAGTAAATATGACAAATGTAGAACTTACGAATATAACAATAAATTCAGACGAAGAAGTAACAAAGTGCACATATGCAATAAATGGCGAAATAAAAGCAGAATTAACAGATCAAAGCAATGGGTATACATTTACAGATGTAAGTGAAGGAAAACAAATAATAAATGTAACAGCATTAAATGAAAATGGTGAAATAATAGGAAGCTATACAGTAACAATAGAACTAGAAGAGCCAGCAAGGCCTGATACAAGTTCATTTGACCAAGATACAACATTCTATGTATGGTGGGACGAAAGTGGAAATGAACATAATGAAACTCCTATAAGTATGGAACCACCAGAAAAATGGTACAAGTATTCAAACAACATTTGGGCAAATATAGTAACAAGAAATAATGGGTTAGAAACTTACTTCGTATGGATACCAAGATACGAATATAGGCTAAATACGTTAAAAGAAAGAGCAGAAATAAAATTTATAGGCACAGATATAACAAATGAAAATTGTACTCCATCATATCAAGTACCAGAAGCCTTTTGGTGGGACAATAACAGTAATGGTATAGAAGAAGAAGGAGAGCAAATACCTGGTTATTGGATAACTAAGTATCAATTAGAAGAAGTTAGTAATGAACTAAGAATAGATGCGAATATGCAACCAAGTAATAATCAAATACAAATAGCAGATATAACAGGAAGTTTAATAGATATTGCAAAAGAAGATGGAACTCAAATAAAATTTGAATATTATTTAGATGGAACATTAATGAAAGATGCAATAGGGCAAAGCGAAACAGAAAATTATATATATAAAAACTTAAATGAAGGAACAGAGTATACTATAAATATAATACTAAGAAATAAAGTAACAAATGAATATATTGGAGCAATAACAAAAAAAATAAATACATTAACTACAAGTGAAATAGAAACAAATAGTCTTTAATAGGAATAAAACTTATATATTGTATTAAAAAAGTTAAACAAAATATATAAAATCAAGTTAAATAACAAATGTAAAAATATAATCAAACAAAATAAGTAAAAAAAGGGGAAATAACAAAATGGCTAAAAAATTGAATAATACTAAAGGTATAACATTAATAACTTTAGTTATAACAATAATTCTATTACTAATATTAGCAGGAATAGTAATAAATATGGCATTAGGGGAAAATGGTTTACTAAAAAGAACAAAAGAAGCAAAATTAAATTATGAGGAGCAGGCAGTAAAAGAAACGATAGAACGCATAATATTACAAATGCAAATGGAAGAAATACAGAAAGGTGAAGAATTAGACTTAAAGAAAATAGCACAAATAATAGAAAATAAAGATACAAATATAACATTAGAAGAATATGTAGAAGGAAATGAGGAATTAATAGGAACATATAAACTAAATGGAGAAGAATATAGTTTCAAAATAAATGAAAAATTAGAAGTTAGCATATTAGGAAAAGCTGATGGAAAGCCAAATATATCAAATATACAAATAATAGAAGTTACTCCGAATAGTATAAAAGTAAAAATAACTGGTTCACAATTAAATGGAGGAAAATTCACATATGGAATAAAAAACATAACTGCAGGAGAAACAAACTATACAGTAAAAGCAAATCAAATATCAGAAAACGAATATGAATTTACAGGACTAACTCAAGATAATGAATACAGTATAGAAGTAAAAGTAGAAAATGATAAAGGAGAAAGAATAAAACAGACAGATAAACCAATAAAGGCAGAGTTACCATCAGTAAGAGAAATATCATTAAATAAAACAACAATAAGTATAGGAAAAGGAAGTACAGAAAAACTAACTGTAACAGTGTTACCGATAAATGCAAAAGACACAAGTGTAACATATACAAGTAGTGATACAAATGTAGTAACAGTAGATGAAACAGGACTAGTTACAGCAGTAGGAGAAGGAACTGCAACAATAACAGTAACTGCAAATGGAGGAGAAGGAATAAATACAACATGTAATATAACAGTAACACCGCCACCTCCACCAACTATAGAAGTAGGAGCAGATAACCATGAAGCAAAAGAAATACAATATAATTGGGAAGAATTAAATTCAATTGCAAAAGTAATATCAGACAATTATGGAACAGAGCAAGGAAAAATAAATAATGATACAGTAGAAGTAGCAGTAAGTATAAATGGAAAAGAAGACACATTAGGAATAGGAGACTGGACAACTGTTAATGGAAATAAAGTAATAATATTAGGATTTAACCATGACCAATTAGCAAATTCAAATAAATATGCAGGAATAAGTTTTCAGTTTACTAAGATTATAGAATATGCACAAATGAATAGTAGTGGCACAAATGCAGACGGTTGGGAAGCATGTAAATTTAGAGAAACATTAAATAGTACAATATATGATACTTTAGAAAATGTAGAATATATTAAAGAAGTTAAAAAGCATTATATACAAACATATAATGACATAGATAGTGTAACAACCTCACAAGATAAACTATGGTTATTATCATGCTCAGAAATTTGGGATAATGGTGACAAAGAAGGATATTATGGTTATGCGATAGCAAAAGAAGGAGAGCAATATAAGTATTATAAAAACATAGATGCTGATTCTGATACTAAAAGTACAGCTCTAGTTGATTCACTTGCATGTTGGTGGCTTCGCTCACCAGCTTATAATGATAAAAACAGTTTTTGCTATACGAGTGGTCAACTTGCTTGTAAGTATCAATGGGCAACTCAGAATTATGGAATCCAACCAGGATTTTCTATATAATATTAACTAATGAAATATATAAAAAGCTTTAAAGTTATAATTAAACAAACTAAGAAGAATATTCCAGTATTTCAATTTTGAAATACTGGAATATTAACTTTTAAAAAAATATAAAGAATAATTAAAGCATATTGACAAAAACAAAACAAATGTTTATAATAAATACAGGTGTTAAATATGGAAAAACAAATATTACATGTAGATGTAAATAATGCATTTTTATCATGGACAGCGGTAGAAAGGCTAAAAAATGGTGAAAGTTTAGATATAAGAACAATTCCAGCAATAATAGGTGGAGAAGAAGATAATAGACATGGAATAGTATTAGCAAAAAGTAATTTAGCAAAAAAAGTAGGAATACAAACAGGAGAACCAATATATTTTGCAAGAAAGAAATGTCCAAGCCTGCAAATATATAAAAGTGACTTTGGTGTATATAAAAAATATTCAAATGCATTATATAATTTATTATTAGAATACACAGAAAAAATAGAACGTTTTTCAATAGACGAATGTTTTATGGATATGACAGGTTATCTACCAAAAGGAAAAACACTATTACAAATAGCATATGAAATAAATAAAAGAGTAAAAGAAGAATTAGGCTTTACTGTAAATATAGGAGTAGCACATAACAAACTTTTAGCAAAAATGGCATCAGACTTTCAAAAGCCAGATAGAGTGCATACATTATTTAAAGAAGAAATAGAAACAAAAATGTGGAGCCTGCCAGTATCAGAGCTATTTATGGTAGGAAAGAAAAGCCTACCAAAGCTATACAAAATGGGAATAAAAACAATAAAAGACTTAAGTCAAAAAGAAGAAAGTTATATGATAAAATCATTTGGAAAATACGGAAAAATGATATGGGAATATGCAAATGGAATAGACGAAAGTAGAGTTATATACGAAGAAGAAAAACCAAAAGGAATAGGAAATTCAATAACATTACCATATGACTATTCAAATATAGAAAAAATAGAAGAAGTTTTAATAGCATTAGTAGAACAAGTAACATATCGTTTAAGAAGTTATAATATGCTTGCAGAAGTAGTAAATGTACAAATAAAAACAAATGAATTCAAAGTATATTCACATCAAAAAAAGCTAATGATGCCAACAGATAACACAAAAATAATTATAGAAGAAGCAAAAAAATTATTATATGAATTATATAAAAAAGAGAGGGTAAGGTTAATAGGAGTAAGGGTAGATAGATTAAGCAATAAAGAAGAAGTACAACTTTCACTATTTGATAACACATCTCAAAAACAAAACAAGTTAGATAAAGTAGTAGATACATTAAAAGAAAAATATGGTTATGACAAAATAACTAGAGCAGGAAAAATAAATTTGGACAAAAATATTAAATTTAAAGACTAGAAATATTAACCAAGCAGTAATTCAAGCATATTATATATTAATAGTATTTATTTAAATACTATTAGGAGGTGACAAATATGTTTGAAGAAGAATGCTGCAAAAAAAGAAAATGCTGTATTGATATAATATTATTTGTACTAATAGTTTTATTTGCCTTCATTTTAGGTGTAATCTTAGGAGCACTTACTGGTTTACTTGCACTATTAGGTGCAGGAGCATTTATAGCAATAGCTATTATACTACTAGTGTTAATTATCATAAGAATAATAATGCTTATTTGCTGTAGAAAGAAATGCTAATTAACTATTTGACCTTGATAAATTTTATTTATCAAGGCTACATAAAAAACAGTTGACAATTAATAAAAAAAATATTAAAATAGAAAAACAAAAGGGAAAAATAATTTAAATTAAGAAAGATAAAAAGTTTCTAAATTAAACGAAAGGAAAAAATATTTAACTGTAAAAGTTAATATATATCAAATAAAATGGCAACTATAATAAATGGAAAAGAACTATCAAAAAAAATAAGAATGCAAGTTAAAGAAAAAGTACAAGAACTAAATAAAGAAAGAATAAAACCGAAGCTTGCGGTAATAATGGTAGGAGAAGATAAAGCATCAAAAATATACCTAAAAAATAAAAGTAAAGCATGTAATGAAGTAGGAATTGAATATGAAGAATTTATACTAAATGAGAATATAAAAATGGACGAGCTATTGGAACTTATAAGAACATTAAATGAAAAAAAAGATATCCATGGAATATTACTTCAAAGTCCAATTCCAAAACATTTAGACATATACAAAGCATTTCAAACAATAGATTACAGAAAGGATGTAGATGGTTTTCACCCAATAAATATAGGAAGGCTAGTGCTAAATAAACAAACATTTATATCATGTACGCCATATGGAATAATAAAAATGTTAGAAGAATATAAAATACAATTACAAGGAGCAAATGTAGTAATTTTAGGAAGAAGTAACATAGTAGGAAAACCGCTAGCACAGTGCTTACTAAATAAAGATGCAACAGTAACAATATGTCATTCAAAAACAAAAAACATAGAAGAAATAACAAAAAAAGCAGACATAATAATCTCAGCAATAGGAAAACCAAAATATGTAACCGAAAATATGGTAAAACAAGGAGCAGTAGTAATAGATGTAGGAATAAACAGGCTAGAAACAGGAGAAATAGTAGGAGATGTAGACTATGAAAAAGTACAAGAAAAAGCATCATACATAACACCAGTACCTGGTGGAGTAGGACCAATGACAATAGCAATGTTACTAAACAATGTAGTAATAGCAACAAAACACTTAGAACAAAAATAAATAGGCGAAAAAAATACATAAGTAAAAAGTAAATAAGGGGCATATCAAAAAAAGATAGGCTCTTTTTATTATATACAAAAAATCAACTTTTTAAAATAGATCCTACAATAGGCAAAATAATAAATAATTACAAAGCACTAATAACAAAACAAATAGGATATTCTATATGGCAAAGAAATTATTATGAACATATAATTAGAAATGAAAAAGAATATATAAAGATAAAAGAATACATAAGAAATAACCCTATAAATTGGGAAAAAGATAAATATTTTTAAATAAGGAAGGTAAATTTAGAATGACAGAAATACAATATTGGATATGGATGACAAGAATAGAAAAACTAGGAAGCATAAAAACACAAAAACTATTAGAAATATATAAACATCCAAAAAACATATGGAATGCTAAAAAGGAAGAACTACTAAAAATAGAAGCAATAGGAGAAGAAACAGCAAAACAAATATTAAAAGAAGAATATAGAATAGGATTAGAAAGATATGAAACATATATGAAACAAAATAATATAGAACTAATACATATATATGATAAATATTATCCACAAAAACTAAAAAAAATATATGATAAACCAATAGTACTGTATATTAAAGGAAACAAAAGCATATTAAATGAATTTTCCTTAGCAATAATAGGCTGTAGAGAACACACAAAATATGGAGAAATGGTAGCAAAAAATATGTCATATCAAATTTCAAAAAATAACATAGTAACAATAAGTGGTTTAGCAAGGGGAATAGATAGCATAGCACATAAAGAAACTCTAAGAGCAAAAGGAAAAACAATAGCAGTAATAGGAAGCTCAATAGATAACATATACCCAGAAGAAAACAAAGAACTAGCAAAAGAAATAATAAAAAATGGAGGAACAATAATATCAGAATACGTAATAGGAACAAAACCACAAAAAATGAATTTTCCAGCAAGAAACCGAATAATAAGTGGAATGTCAAATGGAGTAGTAGTAATAGAAGCAAAAAAGAAAAGCGGAACAATGATAACAGTAGATTTTGCATTAGAGCAAGGAAAAGAAGTATTTGCAGTACCAGGAAATATACTAAGTAAAAACTCAGAAGGAACAAATGAACTAATAAAACAAGGTGCAAAATTAGTAACAAATGTAGAAGATATATTAGAAGAATTCTAATACTAGATATACGATTTAATATAACTAACTATTAAGATGTTATTATAAAATGCTACTAGAAATACTAAAAAGAAATATTTTAAAAATACTTGAAAAGCTGTATTAAACATGATAAAATAGAAATATGTAAACTTATAAAAGCCCAATGAAATAATTTTAATACAATTTCTGATGGGCAAACTCTAAGTAATACAAGGAGGATGCATATGTATAAAAAAACGTACAAAGAAACAGCAACTACTGGATATAATAAAAGTATACACAATAAAATGGCACAGGATTATATACGGTATGTCTGTGAACAGGCGAGAAAAAGACAGCTAAAAGCAGCAGAAATATGCTTAGCCAAACTTCCAAACGGTAAGTACTTAACAAAGGAAGACGTTGAAAACTATGCTAAAGAAAATAAGTATACAATAGAAGGAACTTTGAGCATAGCAGGAACAGAAAGATGCGTAAAAATACATCTTTCTAAAATAGAAACAAATTAGGAAGAAAAAACATGGATTCTGCAACAATAATAGTAGTAACAGTATTTATAATTTTGTTCTGTACGCTCTTTTTAGCACCTATGTTATGGCTCCTTCATACAACAGGAAAGGAACTAAGAGAAACACAAAGGCATATAAGAAACAACGAAGAAGAAATAAGAAAATTGATTAATAAGCTGTAAAACTAAAAAAGAACTTTATTCCAAAAATTTAGAATAAAGTTCTTTTTTAGTAGGTTGCGCATGTGTGCACGTTAGGGACGCTAAAGACCGTCCCTAACGTGCATTTTCTAAATAATTGGAAAATATACTTGTAAACTTATTAATGTTATAGTAAAATTCAAATATAAAAATAAATGGAGAAATGATATGGAATTAGAAACAAGAATAAATGAAAAAACAGCAAATGAAATATTAGAAGATAAAATAATAAAAAGCAAAAAACAAAAAAATATAGAACTATATAAATCATATAGAGCATTTTCATATGACTTATTATTCTATTATGCAATAATATATCTATTTTTAACTATAGAAAAAGGAATAACAGCAACTCAAGTTTTACAATTTGATGCATTTTATATATTTTTTAAATTTTTAACTCAAATACCATCAACAATACTAATACAAAAAATAGGAAAACGAAAAAGTATAATAATAGCAAACTTTATAGTAGTAATACATGCACTTATTATAATTTTTGCCCCAAATTTTACTTGGCTTTTAGCATCACAATTTTTATGTGCAATAGGTTTTGTTATAAAAGCTACTTGCGAAACAGATTTATTATACGATTCCATAGAGCATGGCGAAAAAAGAGGATCGGTTTTTGCAAAAATAGACGGAAAAGCAACATCAAGGCATTATTACATAGAAGCCATTTCAGCAGTTATATCAGGATTTCTATTTGTAATAAACCCATATATACCAATGGTACTTTGCTTTTTAATACTACTTGCAGTTGCAATTCTTTCTACTAAATTTGAAGATATACAAGGAAAATTACAAAAAAGTAAAATTAGTGAAGAATTCAGAAATTTAAAATATTCATTTAGAAATATTTTTAAATCAAAACGACTAAAAAGCTTATTACTATTTAATGGCTTAATGGTTGCAATAATAAAAATTCTCCAAAACCTAAGAAATACAGTATTATTAGAAGTAGGAATGAAGGAACAATACTTCGGAATAATATTTGCAGTGCTTGGAATAATATCAGGAATAGCTACTAAAAATCAAGATAAAATACATAAGAAATATCGAAACAGAACACTTACATTTTTAAGCATGCCAACTACCATTTCATGCCTAATTTTAGGAATATTATTAATGTTTAAAATAGATACAAAAATATCTATACCAATTATACTAATATTATTTACAATTCAATATATAATGAAAGGTCCATACCATGTACTTATAAAAAGATATTTCAATAATTTTACCAATAGTGAAAAAAGAGTAAAAATAGCAACAGTAAATAATATAGTTGAAAACTTGATAGCATCTATATTAATATTTGGAGCATCATTTATTTTAAAGATTATACCTATAAATTATACATTAATAGTAATAGGCTTAGTATCACTTATAGCAATGGCTCTACTGCTAGATTATATGAAGGGCACAGTAGGCTTAAAAATGGAAAGTTATGGAAAACGAGAAATTTTATAAAACATTTGACAAATTCAAAAAGTTAATAGATAATATATAAGAAAAACAAAAGTAAAAGGTTTAAAATACAAAGGAGGAAATTAAATAATGTACATATTTAATAGAATAACTGTAAATCCACAATTACCAAAAAGAATAGAAAATTTGGAGAAAATTGCAAATAACTTATGGTGGTCATGGAATACAGAATTTTTAAGGTTGTTTAAAAAAATAGATATAGATTTATGGGAAACGGTAGAAAAAAATCCAGTTAAATTTTTAAAACTTGTATCACAAGAAAAATTAGAAGAGGCGGCAAAAAATAATAACTTTTTAAAAGAATATGACAAAATAGTAGAAAATTTTGAAAGTTATATGAATAGTAAAAATACATGGTTTTCAAAAACTTACCCACAAAATGAAAAAGATATAATTGCATATTTTTCAGCAGAATATGGTTTAGACCAAATACTTCCAATATATTCAGGAGGCCTTGGAATACTATCAGGAGACCACTTAAAATCTGCAAGTGACTTAGGGCTTCCATTAGTTGCAGTAGGTCTATTATATAAAAATGGCTATTTTAACCAAAAAATAAATGGGTATGGAGAGCAACAAACAGAATATAAAAATATAGATATGCACACACTTCCAATACTTCCAGTAAAAGATGAAGAAGGAAAAGATCTAATAATATATGTAAAATTCCCAGAAAGAAGATTATACCTAAAAGTATGGCAAATAAATGTAGGAAGAGTAAAACTATATTTAATGGACTCAGATATAGAAGAAAATACAGAAGAATATAGAAATATAACTAAAACTTTATATGGTGGAGACCAAGAAATGAGAATTTCTCAAGAAATAATACTTGGAATGGGAGGAGTGCGCCTTCTTAAAACATTAGGTTTAACCCCAACTGTTTACCATATGAATGAAGGGCATTCGTCATTCTTAATATTAGAACTTATAAAAAATACAATAAAAGAAAAAGAATTATCATTTGAAATGGCAAAAGATATAGTATCATCAAAAACAGTATTCACAACACACACACCAGTGCCAGCAGGAAATGATATATTCCCAATAAACTTAGTAGAAAAGTATTTTAAAGATTACTGGGAAAGATTTGGAATAACAAAAGAAGAATTTATGCAAATGGGAATGAAGCCAAACCCAGAAGAAAACTCAGGCTTTAATATGGGAATATTAGCATTAAAAGTAGCAGGAAAGAAAAATGGAGTAAGTAAATTACACCGGAGCAGTATCAAGGGAACTATTCTCAGAAGTATGGCCAGAAATTTCACCAGATGAATCTCCAATTACACATATAACAAATGGAATACACACATGTAGTTGGCTTGCACAAAACTTAAAAGAATTATATAACGAATATTTAATGCCATATTGGCAAGATAACATTCATAAAAATGAAACTTGGGAAAAAATAGACTCTATTCCAAACGAAAAACTTTGGAAAGAACATATGCAAAGAAAACAAAAATTAATTGAATATGTAAAAAATAATGTTAGCCAAAGGCTAAGAAGAGAACATTACCCATATGAAGAAATAAATGAAATAACATCAAAATTAGATCCAAATGCATTAACAATAGGTTTTGCAAGAAGGTTTGCAACATATAAAAGAGGAACATTACTATTTAAAGACTTAGAAAGAATAACAGAAATATTAAATAATGAAAAAAGACCAGTTCAAATATTAATAGCAGGAAAAGCACATCCAAGGGATAAAGAAGGACAAGACCTAATAAAATATATACATGAAATATCATTAAAACCACAATTTAAAGGAAAAATATTCTTGCTTGAAAACTATAACATGGGAATGTCAAGACTTTTAATAAGTGGTGTAGATGTATGGCTTAATACTCCAAGAAGACCAATGGAAGCTTCTGGAACAAGTGGAGAAAAGGCATCAGTAAATGGAGTAGTAAACTTTAGTATATTAGACGGTTGGTGGGCAGAAGCTTACAATCAAAAAAATGGCTGGGCAATAGGAGCAAATAAAGAATACGAAAATTATGACATACAAGATAATGAAGACAGCCAAAGCATATACAATATATTAGAAAACAAAATAATACCAGCATATTATGAAAAAGACGAAAATGGAATATCGGAAAAATGGTTAGAACTAATGAAAAACTCTATAAAAAGTACAGGAGGAGAATATAGCACATCAAGAATGTTAGTAGATTACTCAAACAAACTATATATGCCACTTGCAAACCTTTACAACAAATATTATACAAACTTAAATAATGTTGGAGAATTTGAAGAATTAAAAAGAGAATTTTATAGAAATTGGAATGCCATAGAAATAAAAGAACAAGATAATATGAATAATATAGCAGTAGATGCTGGAGAAGTAATAAAAGTAAAATGTGAAATAACTTTGCCAAATATATCACCAGAAAACATAGAAGTACAAGCATATTATGGAAGAATAAAAGATAATGGAATGGTAGAGAAAATAGCAGTAATACCAATGGAAATGTATGAAGAAAATGAGGAACAAAGAAAATATTATTATGAAGCACAAATAGAGCTAACAACAGGAGGAGAATATGGCTATACATTTAGAGTAATGCCAAAACACGAAATGATATTAGATGCAGAGAATTTGAATTTAGTTAAATGGATAGAAAAATAGAAAAATGCTTGCAAAAATGAAAAAAATATGATAACATAATAAATATAATTTTATAATCTCCAAAAGGCAACATTAGGAGTTTGGATAGGTAACTATTAACGAGCAATATGAAAAGTCAATTGACAGGAGGAAGAAATATGATTAAAAAAATTTTAAATGTATTTAAAGTTAATAAGAGTAAACTTACAATGGAAGAACTAAAAATTTGCAAAAAGGCACTAAATATATCAATAATAGTATTTGTTATATCAATGGTAATTATCGGGACATGTATAGTACTTGCTTCTAGGGAGATTACTTTTGGATACGTAGGAGTAATTGTAGCTGCAATATTGTGTATATGTTTGGTAGTTATCGCTTTTAATGGAGACATACAAAATGATATACAAAAATTAGAAAATGCAAAAAGTAATGACTTGAAAGCAAAAAGTATTATAACTTTAATAAAAGAAGGCAAATTCGATGAAATATACTGTAAAGATAAAGACATAAATAAGCTTTTATTCGATATTAGCTTAGAAAAAAGAAATATTGAAATAAGCATAAAGGAAGACAATATAGTAATAAGAACAGCTGAAGGAACAGAAATTCCATTAGAAGTAGAAAATGTGAATAAATACTTTGGAAAGATATAGGGAGAAATAATCTCCCTATATTTTAGATACTAGAAAAATACTATATTTAAAGTTAAAATTGTAGGGGCTTAATCGGTTAGGAATACCTAAGAGTATTTACCGAGTTACGCCCTTTTCTTCTTAGTTTTTCGAGCAACAGCGAGTTAGAAATAAGTTATGCTTTAGTATAACTTATTTCTAAAAAATACTTAAATAAATATTTTTTTAGTATGCCGTTGTAACTTGCGGGCGATTAAAATCGCCCCTACAAAAAATTGCTTGTAATTAAAAATAGGTATTGTAAAAATAAAAAAATATGTTAGTATATTAAGTGTAACTAATTGATATCGTTTTATTATTAATATAATAAAAGGAGGAAAAATATGAAAGCTTTAATAAAAACTGGCTACGAACGGAAAGAGCAGATTGAAATCAATTTTGAAGGAACCGACATTAAAGAAATTGACAATTTAAAAGTGATATTTATGCATAGGTTCTCAGTATGGTCAAATGATAATTTATATCGAGAAGATATTATATTGTTGGAAGATAAAAACACAAATAAGAAGGGAGTATATTCAATAATAAATGAAAAATTCATACTTCCAATTGAATTTGATTGCATTGAAATAGCCAATTATATGGATGGTTTTTTTGGTCAAGCAATTATAGCTATGAAAAAATATGACTCATATATAGAAACGGGAGTTTATTCTTTAAGAGGAGGAATTTTATTTCCCATGACTAAAAATGTAATGGTTGGATTAAAAATGAAAAAAATTGTACTTCAGGGAACAGAGGTTTTTGGCTATATATTGGTTGATAACTTGACAGATGAAAGTGTAAAAGAAGCAATAAACAAAATGACACGTCGATATTTTTATGAGGATATATGGAATGGTTTAAGATATAATAAAGCTGGAATATACTGTATGCAGAAAAAAAGTATGTTATACCAATGCAAAACGCTTCAGATGTATATATTAGTCTCTCAAATATAGATGCATATAAGGAACGCCAAACAGTATATTGCAATAAAAATACTGGAAAGATATATAAAAGTAAAGAAAAATATATTGAGGAATGCGGAAATGACTCTTATAATATAAAGAATAACATAGGCTGGGTAGAAGACCATTTCTTTAATATATACTATAAAAAAGATTTAACTTGGGCTTTGTATTCACGTGAAGGAAAACTTATTATTCCACCACACATATATAGGAATATTATAATATGCAAGGATGTAATTAAAGCAGTAAAGCGAGTAGAAGTACAATATAAACCAAAAGGGTATGTGAGCGATTATAAGTTTAGAGGATATGATGCCTTTGGAAAAGTATATGATAATGTGTATAGTTATGAAGATCATTTTTTACATACTAGGTGTTTGGATTTATATTCCTATGATGGAGAACTAGTATCTGAAAATAATATTGAAACGTATGAATGCTCAGAAATAAACTATTACTATAAATGTCAAAAAATTAAAGTGTGATAGTGAAAAGTTGTAATAAAAAGGTAAGAATCGAGGAAATTTACTCGATTCTTACCTTTTGTTATATTGTTTTAAAAAATTTGTCTTGAAGTTAGAATAAATTAATGGTATAATAACCAAGTTAAGAAGAGAAGAATATAGTAATATAGGAGGAACAAAATATGAGAAAAACAAAAATAGTATGTACAATAGGACCAGCAACTGAAAGTGTGGAAATGCTTAAAAAAATGATTGGTGCAGGAATGAATGTAGCAAGAATAAACTTTTCACATGGAGGTTATGAAGAAAATAAGGAAAAAATAGAAAATGTAAAAAAAGCAAGAGAAGAACTAAATATGCCAGTAGCACTTATGCTAGACACAAAAGGACCTGAAATTAGAACAGGAGTACTAGAAACAGGAAATGAAAAAGTAACTATAAATGAGGGAAATACATTTACATTTGTAAATGATGAAATAATAGGAAATGAAACAAAAACATCTATAAGCTATAAAAACTTGTATGAAGATGTAAAAGTAGGTAGCAAAATATTAGTAGATGATGGTGCCTTAGAATTTGAAATATTAGAAATAAAAGAAAAAGACATTATATGTAAAGCACTAAATACAGCAAAACTAGGAAGCAGAAAAACAGTAAATGTACCAGGTTTAAAACTAAACTTACCAGCGTTATCAGAGAAAGACATAACAGACATAACAAATGGAATAAAAGCAGATTTTGACTATATTGCAGCATCATTTGTAAGAAGAGCATCAGATGTTAAAGAAATAAAAGACCTACTAAAAGCAAATGGTGGAGAAAACATAAAAATAATATCAAAAATAGAAAGTCAAGAAGGAATAGATAACTTCGAAGAAATACTAGAAATATCAGATGGAATAATGGTAGCAAGAGGAGACATGGGTGTTGAAATACCAATGGAACAAGTGCCAATAGTTCAAAAAAGATTTATAAAAAGATGTACAGAAGAAGGAAAGCCAGTAATAACAGCAACACAAATGTTAGAATCAATGATATCAAACCCTAGGGCAACAAGAGCAGAAGTAAGTGATGTAGCAAATGCAATATTTGATGTAACAGGAGCAATAATGCTATCAGGTGAAAGTGCAATGGGAAAATACCCAATAGAATGTGTAAACACAATGAGTAAAATAGCAAAAACAGTAGAACCAAACATAAACTATTGGAAAAGAATAATAAGAAGAGAAGAAGACCGCTCAAACTTAAACTATGAATTTAACCTATGTCATAGTATATCAAACACAGCAAGAGACATGAAAGCGACCGCAATATTTGCATACACACAAACAGGAGATACACCAAGAATGGTAGCAAGCTTTTTACCAGCATGCCCAATATATGCAGTAACAACAAACACAAAAACATATAAACAATTAGCACTAGCATGGAATATAAAACCAATACTTATAACAAATAAAGAAAATCCAAATGATGTAATAGAAGAAGGAATAAAAATAGCAAAACAAAGAGAATATGTAAAAACAGACGACATAGTAGTAATAGCAGGAGGAGCCTCAATACTATCAACACATAATGAAAAAAGTAACACAATGAACAGAACAATAGGAGGAGTGCTAAAAATTTAGAGATTTTTGGGACGGAGATTTTTGGGATGCACCCGAAAATCTCTTATTATTTAAGGAAAGATTTGGATGCGTCCCAAATCTTTCAAATCTTTTCTGTTTTTTAAATATTGTAACAAATTTTTCAGAGATTCGTCATTTTATTACTTATTTTTTATTGATATTTTCATTTTGATGTAATATAATGAATGACAGTTAAGTAAGAGATTTTTGGGGGCATTTAAACATGAATGAAAATCAGGAATATAAGTACGTAAGAGAAGTTTTTAGAGATTTTAGTTCAAGTAATCAGCATATAATGGAAGCTAGAGTAAAGGCTATAAATTTGTTTAAGAAAACAAATACTTTGGAAATAACTTTGATGTCTAGTAGTTTGATAGAAGTTAAAGGTGTATATGCTTTTGAGAAGTATTTAGAAGTTCGTTTTGGTATAGCTAACATAAAAATTAAAATTGAGAATGAAAATATAGAACAAAACGTAGAAGATAATGTATGCGAAACAACTGGAATAGATGAAATAGGAAGTAAGATAGAAAAGCAGTGGGAAGATATAATTGAGTATATGGCGTACAAACATCCTATGTTTAAGGCAATTTTAGCTAAAAGTACTATTTCAATAGATAACAAAAATATAAATGTACTTCTTTCTAAAAAAGGAAAGGACTTTTTAGACGTTAAAAAGTTTGACGAAATTTTAAGTAGTAGCATATTTAACATATATGGAGCAAGATACAAAGTTACTTGTACAGAAAATGTAAGTGAAGAGGATATAAAGAAATATCAAGAATATACTCTAAAAAGAGAAGAAGAAGCTATACGAAATTTGCAAATTGAGAGCAAACAAAATGAAGGAGAATATGGCGGGGCTGACGTAAGAGGCGGGTCGCCGATGGCGGAGACGCCTACAAAAGGAGAAAATAGTATGCCTCCACCACCAACAGATATTCCATTTGATGATAGCTATTTTGGAGAAGCACCACCTATGCCAGTGGCAGAAGAAGACTATCTACAAGAATTAGAAGAAATGGAAGATACGAAAAACTATATTTTAGGAAAACCTTCAAAAGCTAAAGAAAACAAAGTAAAAATAAAAGAAATATCAGCAGAAAACAAACGTATAACAATAGAAGGTAGAGTAGTTACCTGTGAATGTAGAGAAACAAAAACAGGTAAAGGAATGATAATATTTGACTTATATGATGGAACAGGAATTATAACATGTAAATCATTTACAACCGACGCAAAAGAAGGAAATGAAGTAGCCGAAAAAATACGAAATGCAAGCGGAATTAAAACAATAGGAAAAGCAGGGTTAGATGCATTTGCAGGTGATGTTACTGTAATGTCAAATATAATAGTAGAAATAAATGGAGAAAACTTCCCAAAACTTCCAACAGAAGATGATGATTCTCCGCTAATATTAGGAATGAACCCAGAAATAAAAGAACCTCTAATAAAAGTACAAGATGTAGGAATAGAATCTGGAAATGTATGCATAGATGGTGAGGTCATCGCTATGGAAGATAGAGAGCTAAAAGGAGGAAAAATACTTTTAAGCCTATCTATTTATGATGGTACAAGCACAATGACTTGTAAAGCTTTCTTAACTAAAGATAACAGCAAAAAAGTAATAGGGAAAATAAAAGGTGCAAAAGGAATAAAACTTGCAGGAAAAGCAGGAATGGATACTTTCTCAAATGAAGTTACTATTATGGCAAATACAATTGTAGTATCAAATGGAATAAAAAGAGAAGTAAGAATGGACAACTCAGAAGTAAAAAGAGTAGAACTTCACATGCACACTCAAATGAGCCAAATGGATGCAGTAACACCAGTGGCAGAGCTAATAAAAAGAGCTATGAAATGGGGAATGAAATCAATAGCAATTACAGACCATGGAGTAGTACAATCTTTCCCAGATGCCCATAAAATGCTAGGCTTCGATAACCCAGACATGAAAGTAATATATGGTGTAGAAGCATATTTAGTACCAGACAAATCAAATATAGTAACAAATTCAAAAAATCAAAGTTTAGAAGATACAACATATTGTGTACTAGACTTAGAAACAACAGGACTTTCATTTAGGACAGAAAAAATAACAGAAGTAGGAATAATGAAAGTAAAAAACGGAGAAGTAATAGATGAATTTAGCTGTTTTGTAAACCCAGAAAAGCCAATACCACCAAAAGTTGTAGAAGTTACAAACATAACAGATGAAATGGTAAAAGATGCAGAGACGATAGACAAAGTATTTCCAAAAATACTAGAATTTGTAGGCGACAGCGTACTTGTTGCCCATAATGCGGATTTTGACATAGGCTTTTTAAAACACAATGCAAAAGAACTAGGCTACACACTAGATAATACATATATGGACACTTTGCGTTTAGCAAAACAGCTATTCCCAGACTTTAAGAAATATAAACTAGGAATAATAGCAGACAAGCTAGGAATAGTAGTTGAAGTAGCACATAGAGCGTTAGATGATGTTGATACAACTGTAAAAGTTCTAAATGTAATGTTTAATATGTTAAAAGAAGATGGAGTAAAAACCTTAGATGATATTGATAACAAAGCACAAGTAGACTTTAAAAAGTTACCAAGCTACCACGCAATAATACTTGCTAAAAATTATGTAGGCTTAAAAAACTTATATAAACTAGTATCACTTTCACACTTACACTATTTCTACAAAAAGCCACGTATATTAAAATCAATATACAAAAAATATTCAGAAGGTTTAATATTAGGAAGTGCCTGTGAAGCAGGAGAACTATATAGGGCAATAGTAGAAGGAAAAGATGATGATGAAGTAGAAGAAATAGCAAAAGACTATGACTACCTAGAAATACAACCAACAGGAAACAATATGTACATGGTAAGAAATGGAACATTGCCAGACGCAAGAGCAGTAGAAGATATAAACAGAAAAATAGTAGCCTTAGGAGAAAAACTAGGAAAACTAGTAGTAGCAACTTGTGACGTTCACTTTATAGACCCACAAGACGAAATATATAGAAGAATATTAATGGCGGGTCAAGGTTATGATGACGCAGACGAACAAGCACCACTATACTTACGTACAACAGAAGAAATGCTAAAAGAATTCGAATATTTAGGAGAACAAAAAGCATATGAAGTAGTTGTAACAAACACAAATAAAGTATCTGACATGTGTGAAAGAATAAGCCCAATATCACCAGAAAAATGCCCACCACACATAGAAGGTTGTGAACAAACAATAAAAGATATAGCCTTTGATAAAGCACACGAATTATATGGTGACCCACTACCAGAAATAGTACAAGAAAGGTTAGATAAAGAACTAAACTCAATTATAAAAAATGGCTTCTCAGTTATGTACATAATAGCACAAAAACTAGTGTGGAAATCTAATGAAGATGGCTACATAGTAGGTTCAAGAGGGTCTGTAGGTTCATCATTTGTTGCAAACATGACAGGTATAACAGAAGTAAACTCACTTCCACCACATTACAGGTGCCCAAATTGTAAATATTCAGACTTTACTGACTACGGTTACCAATGTGGTTTCGACCTACCAGACAAGGAATGCCCAAAATGTGGAACACAAATGGTAAAAGATGGAATAGACATACCATTTGAAACATTTTTAGGCTTTAACGGAGATAAAGAACCAGATATCGACTTAAACTTTTCAGGGGAATATCAAGCAAAAGCACATAAATATACAGAAGTAATATTTGGAAAAGGAACAACCTTTAAAGCAGGAACAGTAGGAACCGTAGCAGATAAAACAGCTTTTGGATATGTAAAAAAATACTATGAAGAAAGAGGAGTGCCAGTAAATAATGCAGAAGTAATAAGAATATCACAAGGATGCACAGGAATAAAAAGAACAACAGGTCAACATCCAGGAGGAATAATAGTTGTACCAAAAGGAAGAGAAATATATGAATTCACCCCAGTACAACATCCCGCAGATGACCCAAACTCAGATATAGTAACAACACACTTTGATTACCACTCAATAGACCAAAACTTATTAAAACTAGATATACTAGGACACGACGATCCAACTGTAATACGTATGCTTTATGACCTAACAGGAATAGACCCAACAAAAGTACCACTAGATGACAAAGAAACTATGAGTATATTTAGCTCAACAGATGCCTTAGGAGTAACACCAGAGCAAATAGGAAGTAAAGTAGGAAGTTACCGGAATACCAGAATTCGGAACAAAATTTGTAAGAGGAATGTTAGTAGACACAAAACCAACAACCTTTGATGAACTAATACGTATATCAGGTCTATCACATGGTACAGACGTATGGTTAGGAAATGCGCAGAGCTTAATAGAAGAAGGAACAACAACACTTCAAGATTCTATATGTTGTCGTGATGATATAATGATATACTTAATAAAAAAAGGAGTGCCACCAAACCCAGCCTTCAAAATAATGGAAACAGTACGTAAAGGAAAGGCATTAAAAGACAAAGAAAAATGGGCACAAAATGTAGCATTAATGAAAGAACACAATGTACCAGACTGGTATATAAAATCTTGTGAAAAAATAAAATACATGTTCCCAAAAGCCCATGCAGCAGCATATGTAACAAACGCATTCAGAATAGCATGGTTTAAAGTACACCAGCCAAAAGCATATTACACAGCATATTTCACAATACGTGCCGACGAATTCGACAGTGAAATAATGTGCTATGGAAAAGAAAAAGTAAAAAACAAAATGAAAGAAATAGATTTAGCCGGAAACAACGCAACAACAAAAGACAAGAACATGTATGCAATACTAGAGCTAGTACTAGAAATGTATGAAAGAGGAATAAAATTCCTTCCAATAGACTTATATAAATCACACGCAACAAAATTCCAAATAGAAGAAGACCGGAATACGCCCACCACTAAACAGCGTACCAGGCTTAGGAACAGTAGCAGCCGAAGGAATAGAAGAAGCCAAAAAAGACGGAAAATTCATGTCAATAGACGACATGAAAATCCGCTCAAAAATAGGAAACTCAGTAGTAGACCTACTAAAGAAAATGGGCTGCCTAGAAGGCATGAGCCAAAGCAACCAAATGAGCCTATTTGGCTAAATTCCCATTGGGGACGTTTCCAAATGGGAAGTCTGTCACTTTTGGGAAGTAATATCATAAATAGAATAATAGAAAAGTTCTGAGGGCGGAACAGCCAGCCGCCACCCATTAGTTAGGAGATATAGGAAGGTCACCCTGTCTAGCTTTTCTAAACAAAAAAAGTAAGAGTACTAGAAATAGTGCTCTTATTATCTTTCATCACCCATATCAATTTCAATATCAATAATCTCATTAGAAACCTCAGAAGCACTGCCTGCCTTACTTACTGAGCTTTTACCTTTTAAATCATCAGAATTTACCTTTTTCAAAGGCTCAACATGTTTTAAAAAGTAAAAACCTTCTTTATTATAAACAGTGTTATCATCATAATCTATTACAAACTCTTGATTATTATTATTCTTAAATTCAACCCAAGTATGCATTTTTTTAGACTTATCTGAAATACCATAAACATACCCAGTAACAATACTATTAGGAAATGTAAGCAACTGAGAAATATATTCAGCACTAAATTTATCTTTTCTAACAACACTTGCTTTATCATTCCTATCATTTAATGTTTCTGGTACAATATCAGAAAGTTTAGCAACCTTTATGCAGTTAGCTCTTGTATTTATAGAAATGTAATCATTTTGCTTACTTGTAAATTTAACAATTCTTGACCTATTAAAACTATCTATTAAATGATTTTTCTCATCTTCAGAAAATTCATTGTTATTTAATTTTGTAATTGTGCTATAAATAAAATATTCATCAAAATAAAGGTGATTAGCCTCAGAAAGTAAACTCATGATTTCTTTTTTATTATTATCATGAGTAGCTTTATCATATCTTTTATTCCAATCTTCACAATCAGATAAAGAAAAAGTTTGATATATTTCTGACAACTTAACACACCTCCTTGGATTAACATAAACACATTTCTATATTAATTATAACAGAAAATACAAAAAAATGCAAATTATTGCATTTTTTATACATTATTGTTATAATTACTATGTTATTGAAAGGAGAAAAATATGTTAGATGCAGGAATAAAAATATTTACAATTCAAAATGTAATTATATATTTACTTATAATAAATATAATAACATTTTTAGCAATGTGGATAGACAAAAGAAAGGCTGAAAAAGGAAAGTGGAGAATTAGTGAACCGACTTTACTTGGACTTGGAATACTTGGAGGAAGTATTGGTGGCATGATAGGAATGTATACATTTAGGCATAAAACTAAGAAAAAAAGATTCACAATAGGAATGCCAGCAATATTAGTTGTAGAAATATTAATATATTTTATATATTTCATATAGGAAATAAAAAAATGTAGGGTTCGTCGCCATTGGCGACCCGTGCTCCAACGAACTTGCTTAAATAAATATATTTTTAACGATTTCTTCGAAGAGCGGGTCGCCAAAGGCGACGACCCCTACAAATATATTATAAATAGAAAAGAGGAATAGAAAATGAAAGAACAATTTATACAATTATTAAAAGAAACAAATAGAGAAGGAATGGACAAACTAATAGAATTTTTAGAACATTCAGATTTTTTTAAAGCACCTGCAAGCACAAGGTTCCATGGTGCGTTTGAAGGTGGTTTATTAGAACATAGTATGAAAGTATATGAAATATTAAAAGAAAAATCAGGAGATAGTGAGCACGTGCGAATAATAGCATTATTACACGATATATGCAAAGCAAACTTTTATAAAGTAGATTACAGAAATGCAAAAAATGAACTAGGAGTATGGGAAAAGGTACCATACTATACAATAGACGATACAATACCATATGGTCATGGTGAAAAATCTGTAATGATGATATCAGAATTTATAAAGCTAACTCCAGAAGAAAGATATGCAATACGTTGGCATATGGGCTTTACAGAACCAAAAGAACTATATACAACAATAGGTTCAGCATACAAAAAATACCCAATCGCATTATTAACACATGAAGCAGATTTAGAAGCAACTTATTTTTATGATATATAAATAAAAACAAATAATAAAAAATATGAAATACAATATAAGCCCCTACATCACAAATAAATTATTATTTTGTATAAAATCCGAATAATTAGTCAGTATGCTTGAAGAATTAAAGAGCATATGATAGAATATGAATAGTAAAAGACAGTACAAAACAATATGTACTGTCTTTAAAAATATATAAAATAGGAATATCAAATTCCTTAAGAGAGGAAAAGTTTATGGAAAAAGCAAAAAATATGCTATATGAAGCAACAGAATTTAATAATATAAAAGAGATTATTTATAATTCTGCTAAAAAATTTTCAAATCAAATTGCATTTGTAATAAAACATCAAGAAAATAAAAAAGTAACATATGAGAACATTACATATAAAAAACTATTAAAAGACATTAATGGTTTTGGAACAGCCTTATATAATAAAGGACTTAACAAAAAAAGAGTAGCAATTATAGGAAAAAACAGATATGAATGGGTAGTTTCTCACCTTTCAAACCTTTTAGGAGGCATAGTTTCTGTTCCATTAGATAAAGACTTACAATATGATGAATTAGAAAACTCTATTATAAGAAGTAAAGCAGACTGTATAATATTTGACGAAAAATTAACAGCTCAAATAACAAGAATTAAAGAAGAAAATAATACTAATTTAACAAACTACATATGTATGAGTAAAATAGAAGGATTTGAAACAGTAGAAGAGCTTATAAAACAAGGAGAAGATTTGATAGAAAAAGGAAATACAGAATATATAGAGGCGAAAATTGATGAAAATATAATGAATATATTATTATTTACATCAGGAACTACATCAAAATCAAAAGCAGTTATGCTTTCACAAAAAAACATTGCATCAAACATATATGCAATGCAATGTGTAGAAGATATTACAAACACAGACACAAATATTGCATTTTTACCATTCCACCATATATTTGGTTCAACATGTATAATAATGATGCTTGCATGTGGCGTAAAAACTGTATTCCCAGATGGTTTAAGATATATTAAACAAAACTTAAAAGAATATAAAGTAACATTATTTGTTGGAGTACCTGTTTTAGTAGAAGCTATTTATAAAACTATAATGAAGGAGATTGAGAAACAAGGCAAAACTAAAATAATAAAAATAGCAACACTAATTAGCAATATGTTATTAAAATTACACATTGATATTAGAAGAAAAATATTCAAACAAATAATTGATGCATTAGGGGGAGAATTAAGATTTATTATTTCAGGAGGAGCCCCAGCGGACCCTAAAATATCAAAAGGGTTTAATGATTTAGGAATAAAAACAGTACAAGGATATGGTTTAAGTGAAACATCACCAGTTATAGCAGCAGAAAATGATAAAGCATTAAAAAATGGCACTGTTGGTGTACCTATGATAAACGATACAATAGAAATAGTAAATAAAGACGAAAACGGAATTGGCGAAATAAGAGTAAAAGGCCCAAATGTAATGTTAGGATATTATGAAATGCCAGAGATTACAAATGAAGTCTTAAAAGAAGGATGGTTTTATACAGGAGATTTAGGGTGCTTTGATAAAGATGGTTATTTATATATAACAGGAAGAAATAAAAATATGATAGTATTAAGAAATGGGAAGAAAGTATTTCCAGAAGAACTTGAACTATTAGTAAATAGACTAGAATTAGTAGAAGAATCAATGGTATTTGGTATGCCAAGTAAAGAAGATAAAAATGATGTAAAAGTTTCAGTGAAAATTTCATACAATAAAGAGATAGTTAAAGAAAAATACAAAGATAAATCAGAAGAAGAATTATATCAAATTATATGGGAACAAATAAAAGAATTAAATAAATCATTTCCAAGATACAAACATATACAAAATATGATTTTAACAAGTGAAGAACTTATAAAAACAACAACTAAGAAAATAAAAAGACAAGAAGAAATGAAAAAGATATTGGAAAGTGAATAACAGCAGTAGTATAATGTGAATGTTAGCATTTGTTTCAAATTAATGAATAGTGAATAATTATGAAGATGAATACCAAATACGAGTAATGAAAAAAAGAAAGAGGGATATGAGAATGATTAATTATGAAGGAAAAGTAGTGATAGTAACAGGAGGAACAAGAGGAATTGGTTTAGAAACTGTAAAAGCATTTAAAGAAAATAATGCTAAGGTAATTTTATTTGGTTCAAAACAAGAAACAGTTTCAACTGCAATAGAAAAATTAAAAGAAGAAAACATAGAAGTAGAAGGTTATTACCCTAACTTAAATAACTTCGAAGAAGTAGAAAAAACTATAAGTGAAATTTATAAAAAATATGGAAGAATAGATGTACTAATTAATAATGCAGGAATATCTGCCAATAAAACAATAGATAATACAACATGTGAAGAGTTTGAAAAAATTATGAAATTAAATGTAAATGCTATGTTTAATGTATCAAAAGCAGTAATTCCATATATGAAAGAAGCAAAAAATGGAGTAATATTAAATACCTCGTCAATGGTAAGCAAATATGGTCAACCAGCAGGAATTGGTTACCCAACAAGTAAATTTGCAGTTAACGGTTTTACAGTATCACTTGCACGTGAACTAGCACCATTTAATATTAGAGTAAATGCAGTAGCACCAGGAATAACAAAAACAGACATGGTAGCAAGCTTGCCAAAAGAGACAATAGAACCATTGATAAAAACAATACCACTTGCAAGAATAGGTGAGCCAAGAGATATAGCAAATGCATTCCTATTTTTAGGAAGTGACATGGCAAGCTACATATCAGGAGTAGTTTTATCAGTAGATGGCTTGGCAAGAGCATAGGAATTTTAAGTATTTATAAAAAATAAGATAGGAAAACCATAAATATTTTTACTATTATATTTGTTAAAAATATTTATGGTTTTTATATATAATTTAAAAAATATAATATAAATATAATTCAATAGCCTAATATCATATATATACTTATTAATAAATATAAAGGATTTAAGTTTAAAGTTCATGTTTTGAAAAATTAGTTGAAAAGTAATAAAAATTATATTATAATAACTATAATATAATTTTTTACTTAAATACATATTTTTAAATATTTAAACTGATGTAATAACATAAAATAATATTAAAGTTCTAACATTAAAAAAAGTAGAAATATGTAATGTTAGTTGATATGAACTACATAAAAGAATTTTTAATAAATAAAAGGAGAATGAATATGCCAACATGGGGAGTTCATTTAGCAGTTGCTAATAAAATATTAGAGAAAAAAATAAACATAGACAAAAATTCTTTCCTATTTGGTAATATATTACCAGATTTGCAAGATGGATATTTAGTACCGAATATTTCTAATATAGTTGATCATAAAATAAACCATTATGATTTTTCTAATGGAAATTGTGTATATGAGAACTTTTATAATATATATAAACTAAAATTTGATAATCCAGTAATATTAGGGTATTTTACGCATTTAATTACTGACTACTGTTTTAATAAAAAATTTGAAGAAAAATATGTATTTGATACTAAAAATAATTTTATTCGGATATAAAAATAAAGATAATGAATTTATAGAAAAAACAGTAGAAGAATCTCTTAGAGATAAACATTTAGAATTTAAAAAATTTCAATCATATATTTTTAGTAAATACAAAATAGATATTCCACATTTTAGTAAAAATTTAGTAGAGAAGGCTAATGAAATAAGCAACATAAATATAATAGAAGATGATATAAAAAAAGCAATTTCATTTATTAAAGAATGTCAATATAATGCTGGAAAAGATAATATTGAATGTTTTATATTTAGTATCGATGAATTAGAAAATGAAATATGCAACGTTGTTAAATATACTAATAATTTAATGAAGAATGACTAAATAAGCCTAAAAACTAAATAGAACTAAAACAAGTTAAAATAGAAGTAAGGTTAGAAAAGGAAAATGTATGGAATTGAAATAGATGGTATATCAGGAAGAATAGCAAGACAGTTATATCAAAAAAATATTATTTTTTTAAGGAGGACGAATTATGAGTACATTGGAAATGGTAGCATAAAAAATAGAATTACATTTACAAGGTATAGTGAATACCTTGTATTTTTATGGAAAAAATGGTATAAATAATATACTAAAATTATTTAATATTATTTAGGTTTATTTAATGTTATTTAGTTTTAAAAAATAAAGTTTGTGACCTAATTCGTGTAAAATCATTTTATGTGAAGAATTTTGAATTTTAAAAATGCAAATTACACGAATTTTTCGACAATTACACGAATTTTCGTGGTTGATATTAATCACTTTTTAGGTCACAAAGGAGGAAAAAATGTTTAAATTACACTCAGATTATAAGCCAACTGGTGACCAACCACAGGCAATAGAATACCTATCAAAAGGAATAGAAGAGGGTAAGAAATTCCAGACACTTCTAGGGGTTACGGGCTCACGGAAAAACTTTTACAATGGCAAATATAATTGAAAAAGTACAAAAACCAACACTTGTTTTAGCACATAATAAGACACTAGCAGGGCAATTATATTCCGAATTCAAAGAGTTCTTTCCAGAAAATAACGTTGAATACTTTGTGTCTTATTATGATTATTACCAACCAGAAGCCTACATTCCACAGTCAGACACATATATAGAAAAGGATTCTTCAGTTAATGATGAGATAGACAAGCTTCGTCATAGTGCAACAGCTTCTCTTTTTGAAACAAGAGACACAATAATAGTTGCATCTGTTTCATGCATATATGGTTTAGGTGACCCTATTGACTATGAAAATATGGCAGTTTCTTTAAGACCAGGTATGCAGGTTGAAAGAAATAAAATGCTTAAAAAATTAATAAATATGCAATATACAAGAAATGAACTAGATTTTAAAAGAGGGACATTTAGAGCAAAGGGAGATATTGTGGAAATATATCCATCAGATGAATCAGAAACAGCAATACGTGTAGAATTTTGGGGAGATGAAATAGAAAAAATATCCGAAATAAATCCATTAACAGGAAAAGCAGAGGCTTCAAGAAAGCACATTACAATATTCCCAAACTCACATTATGTAACGACTAGTGAGAAAATGGAAAGAGCGATAGAAACTATTGATAAGGAAAAAGAAGAAAGAGTAGAATATTTTAAATCAATAGGAAAGCTAATAGAAGCACAAAGAATAGAGGAAAGAACAAACTTTGACATAGAAATGATGAAAGAAACTGGTTTTTGCCAAGGAATAGAAAACTATTCAAGACATATAAGTGGAAGAGAGGAAGGAAGCCCACCATTTACATTATTTGATTATTTTCCAAAAGATTTTTTATTACTAATAGATGAATCGCATGCCACAGTTCCACAAGTAAGGGCAATGTATAATGGAGATAGAGCAAGAAAAGAATCGTTAGTACAATATGGTTTCAGGCTTCCATCAGCTTTTGACAATAGGCCACTTAAATTTGAAGAATTTGAGCAAAGAATAAATCAATGTGTATTTGTAAGTGCAACACCAGCAGACTATGAAAAAGAACATTCAAAAGAAAATGTAGTAGAACAAATAATACGTCCAACAGGACTATTAGACCCAATAATAGAAGTAAAACCAGTAGCAAACCAAATAGATGACTTAATAGAGCAAATAAGGCAAAGAATAGAAAAAGGCGATAGAGTACTAGTAACAACACTAACTAAAAAAATGGCAGAAGACCTAAGTAGCTACTTAGCTGGAATAGGAATAAAAGTAAGATATATGCACTCAGACATAAAAGCCCTAGAAAGAATGGAAATAATAAGAGACTTGCGTTTAGGTGAGTTTGACGTACTAGTAGGAATAAACCTTTTAAGAGAAGGTTTAGATATTCCAGAAGTTTCACTAGTAGCAATATTAGACGCAGATAAAGAAGGTTTCTTACGTTCAGAACGTTCATTAATACAAACTATAGGACGTGCTGCAAGAAACACTGAAGGAAAAGTAATAATGTATGCAGATGAGTTAACCGAAAGTATGGAAAAAGCAATTACAGAAACAAATAGGAGAAGAGCTATACAATCAAAATACAATGAGGAACATGGAATAGTACCACAAACAATCAAAAAATCAATAAGAGATACAATAAAAGCAAGCATAATAGAAGAAGCGCAAGAAGAATATAATTTATCAGAAGAAGCAAGCATGCAAGAAATAATAGATAAATTAACAGATGAAATGCTAAAATATGCACAAGCAATGGAATTCGAAAAAGCAGCAGAAATACGTGATAAAATCAAAGAGTTACAACCAAATTAGGTTGCAACTCTTTTAAAAAATATTATTTAATTTCTTTTAACTTTTTTGAATATTCAAGTATTTCCTCTAAAGTTAAATAATCTCCACGAAGCAAAACTTCATCAGGAATATCAAAATATGTAGAGATATTCTTTAATCTATAACAAAACAGGTCACCAACAAAGTAAGGTTTCTTCCTATACTTTTCCTTTGTTAAAGGATCAATATAATAAGAAGAATCAAAATTAAGGTACAGAATTTTTGAATATTGATAAGAAACATCATAAGTATAATTCATACTAGAACCTATAAATCCATTAAAAGATTTATCTATAGCCTCAGATATTTCAGCTACATAGAGTTTGCTTAGTTTATACCGCCTATATTTTTTCTTAAAAATATAGTTATATAACATTTTTAACTTGGACTGTTTTTCATTTTTACTTCCAAACATATAATTTCCTCCTTTAAAATTATTTAATGAAAGTGTTTAGAAATTACAATAACTCACAGAAACTTGAAAATTCCTCCATCCCGATAAAATCAAAATGCTTTCTTTTTTTATTGCTAATATCATTAAAGAAATCTTCTTCGCTTTCATCAGAGAATTTGGTATAAATTACAATGACATTCCGATTTTCTTCTAGTACAGCATAATATTCAACTCTACCAAACAAATCGTTTAAAAGAAAATCTTCATAATATCCATCTCGTGTTTTAATAAGCTTTACTTTAGTAGGCTCACCACGAACCAACATCTTTTCAGCAAGCTTTTGGCTAAAATCTTCCTTCAACTCATCATAAGCAAGGTTTATCGCGTAATTTTTCGTAAGAAAGTAGCAACATATGGGGAAGCCAAATTGTAGGATAAGTGTAAATATCTTAGATGACCCTTTAAAAAATACATTAAGTGCAACAATAAGACCTACATTAGCAACTGTTGCAATGACAACAACATAGAAACATAATAGTATAAAAATTATAATTGCAAAAACAACTGATGCCACGAATGCTCTTTTTCTTCCGAGTTTTTCAGCTTTGTTTAAAGAACTCCATTTCCGTAATTTCATCATAGTTAAAATCCTCCTTAGGTTTTAGAATAGTTAAAATTGTGGCAGATAGAAAAAGTAAAATCTATCTAATAAACAGTTTCAATGATAGTATTATATCATTGATTAACATAAAAACCAAGTAAAGATAACAATTTAACTAGAAATTCATATAATATTAAAGGTGAGATATATGAATTTTTTTAAAGAATTATACGAAGATGCTAAAAATATACAAAAAAAGGACCCAGCTTGTAGAAATATATTAGAAGTAATAATATTGTACCCACGGATTTCACATACTGGTATTTCATAGAATATCACACTTTTTATACAAACATAAACTATTATTTCTAGCAAGGCTAAACTCACAGTTAGGTAGGTTTTTTACAGGAATAGAAATACATCCAGGAGCAAAAATAGGAAGAAAATTATTTATAGATCATGGAATGGGAATAGTAATAGGTGAAACAACAACAATTGGAAATAATTGTACAATATACCATAATGTAACTTTAGGAGGAACAGGAAAAGACAAAAACAAAAGACATCCAGACATAGGAAACAATGTAGTAGTAGGCTGTGGAGCAAAAGTACTTCGGTCCAATAAAAATAGGTAATAATGTAAAAATAGGAGCAAACGCAGTAGTGATAAAAGATATACCAGAAAATTCAACAGTAGTAGGAATTCCAGGAGAGATAACTAACGTAAAAAAATAAGATTTTCTAGTTGTAATTTTTTATAGCTAGAAAATCTTATTTTTATATATTATCCATATAACTGCTTTATGCTCGGCTGATTTTTTTCAGAAATTATCCAAAGCCTTTGTGCAAAAGAATATTGCATATTATTTTCATCAAGATTATTAATGTTTTCATAGTCAAAGACACCAACTCCAGCGCATTTCCAACATATTTTATGAAGGCGTGGAGAACTCCTATTTTCATGAGAATCTGTTACAACAAACCCTTCCTTTCTTAATTCTTTTGCCTTTTTTAGAGTTATCTTATCATAAAGATAAAAAAGCCCAAACTCTGCCTCAGAAATAAGCCGCTGCTCTAATGGTGTTAATAATTTACTCATAAAGTACCCTCCTTTAAAGTACTAAAAACACATAGAAACAATATATTTCTATATAATTTATAAATTGCAATAACATAATTGTAACATAAATTAACATAAAATACAATAGCGGCAGCAAAAATACTATTGACATTAACATAAATTTATAATATAATTTCGACTAATGAGAACAAATATATGAACTCTATTTTAATTAAAGGAGGGTACACAAGATGAATTGGATTATGAAATATTTAGAAAGGAAAAAACAGGAAAAAGAAAGACGGAAACAACAAGAATTCTTAAATACCAAAATACCTTTGAATGAATTAGTTGCTTGTAAAATGAGTAGATGTATTGATAAGGAGTATTTTGGAGAGACATTATTGACAATGGGCAGTACTATAAAATTAACATTTGATAGTTATAAAATTTTAAGAGAAATTAAAGAGAAAGATGGATATAGCTATATCGACCCTACAACAGGTAGAAAATACAAAAAAGCTTCACACTATAGTGTTAAAGTAGGAGATTTAGTTGTCGAAAGTGATTCGATACCGCTAAAACTTTCAGAAGAACTGCTAAAAAGGCAATATGTGACAATAGAAGATTTAATAAAATTCAAAATGGCTAATAAACAAAATTAAATAATAAAACCGAAAAATCAACTTTAAATAAGGTTGATTTTTTGGTTTATAGGAAATAATTACCAAACTCTTGTTTTTTATAAAATAATATAGTATAATGTTCCCAAAAGGGACAGATTTCCCATTTGGATAAGTTAGCTATTAGAACGAATGTGAGTTACAGATGACTTAGGCAGAGACAATGTCCCAAATGGCAATTTAGGAGGAAAAAATGAACGATAAAATAATAATAAAAGGCGCAAAAGAACATAACTTAAAAGATATAAATATAGAAATACCACGAGACAAGTTGGTAGTAATAACAGGTCTATCAGGTTCAGGAAAATCATCACTTGCTTTTGATACACTATATGCAGAAGGTCAAAGAAGATATGTAGAAAGCTTATCTAGCTATGCAAGGCAATTCTTAGGTATAATGGAAAAGCCAGAAGTAGAATCAATAGTAGGACTTTCACCAGCAATATCAATAGACCAAAAAACAACTTCGAAAAATCCACGTTCTACAGTAGGTACAGTAACAGAAATATATGATTACATTCGTCTTCTTTATGCAAGAATAGGTGTACCATATTGCCCAAACTGTGGTAAAAAAATACAAAAACAAACAGTAGATCAAATAGTAGATATGGTTATGGAATTAGAAGAAGGAACAAAACTTCAAGTTTTAGCTCCAATAGTTAGAGGTAGAAAAGGTGAGTTTGTAAAACAACTAGAAGGCTACCAAAAAGAAGGTTTTGTACGTGCTAGGGTAGATGGAGAAACTTACGAGCTTTCAGATGACTTAAACCTAGATAGAAAGAAAAAGCACAATATAGAACTTATTATAGACAGACTAGTTGTCAAAGAAGATATAAGAAGTAGACTTGCAGAAGATATTGAAATGGCTTTTAAATATGCAGAAAAGCTAGTTTTAATAGAAAATGCAACTAACAAAACAGAAACACTATATAGTGGAAACTATGCTTGTCCGGACTGTGGAATAAGTATAGGAGAACTAACCCCAAGAATGTTCTCATTTAATAACCCATATGGAGCATGTCCAAGTTGTAGTGGAATAGGCTTTTTAATGAAAATGGACGAAGAACTAATAATACCAGACAAAAACAAAACACTATATGATGGAGTAAAAGCATTTGGTTCAAGTACTATGAAAAAAGGCGATACTATGGCAAAAATGTATTTTGAAAGTATAGCTAAACACTATGGGGTAAAAATAAAAGATGTACCAATAAAAAAACTACCAAGAGATTTCATGGAGAAAATATTATATGGTACAGGAGATGAAGTAATAGACTTTGAATACACATCATTTGCAGGAACTAGAAAGTTTTCTCGGGCCTTTTGAAGGAGTAATACCAACATTAGAAAGACGTCATAGTGAAACAAAATCACAAGGAATGCGTGATTTTTATGAAATGTACATGAGCGAAAGTGATTGTACTACATGTAATGGAGCACGTTTAAGTAAAAACAGTTTATCAGTAAAAGTTGGAGAAAAAAACATAAACGAACTAACAGACATGTCAATAGATAAAATAAAAAACTACTTAAATAGCCTAACATTAAGTAAAAAAGATGCAATGATAGCAGACCAAATTTTAAAAGAGCTAGATAAAAGGTTACAATTCTTAATGGATGTAGGACTAGAATATTTAACACTATCAAGAAATGCAGGAAGCCTATCAGGAGGGGAAGCACAACGTATACGTTTAGCAACACAAATAGGCTCTGGCTTAACAGGAGTACTATATATACTAGACGAACCAAGTATAGGACTTCATCAAAGAGATAATGACAAACTAATAGCAACCCTAAAAAAATTAAGAGACTTAGGAAACACTGTATTAGTAGTAGAACACGATGAGGACACAATGTATGCAGCAGACCAAATAATAGACATAGGACCAGGAGCAGGTATACATGGTGGAAAAGTAATGGCACAGCGGAACTGCCGAAGAAATTAAAAAAGTAGAGGGCTCAGTTACAGGAGACTACTTAAGTGGAAGAAAACAAATAAAAGTCCCTTCAAAAAGAAGAAAATCAAATGGTAGATCTATAGAAGTAAAGGGAGCTACGCAAAACAACTTAAAAAATGTAAATGTAAAATTTCCATTAGGTCAATTTGTATGTGTAACAGGAGTTTCAGGTTCAGGAAAAAGTACACTAGTAAACGAAATACTATATAAAAGTGTAGCAAGAGACCTAAATGGCTCAAATGAAAAACCAGGAAAATGTAAAGAAGTAAAAGGACTAGAAAACATAGACAAAATAATAAACATAGACCAATCACCAATAGGAAGAACACCACGTTCAAATCCAGCAACATATACAGGAGTATTTGACTTTATAAGAGACTTATTTGCAGGAACAAACGAAGCAAAAATGCGTGGATATGACAAAGGAAGATTCAGCTTCAACGTAGCAGGAGGAAGGTGTGAAGCATGTAATGGAGATGGTATACTAAAAATAGAAATGCACTTCTTATCAGATGTATATGTACCATGTGAAGTATGCCATGGAAAAAGGTATAATAAAGAAACCTTAGAAGTAAAATATAAAGGAAAAACAATAGCAGATGTGCTAGATATGACAGTAGAAGAAGCACTAGAATTCTTCAAAAACCTACCAAAAATAAAAAATAAAATACAAACACTATATGACGTAGGCTTAGGTTACATTAAACTTCGGACAACCATCAACAACCTTATCTGGTGGAGAAGCCCAACGTGTAAAATTAGCAACCGAACTATCAAAAAAAGCAACAGGAAAAACACTATACATCCTAGACGAACCAACAACAGGCCTTCACATAGCCGATGTACACAAACTAGTAGACATCTTACAAAGACTAGTAGATACAGGAAATAGTATAATAGTAATAGAGCATAACTTAGACCTAATAAAAACCGCCGACTATATAATAGATCTAGGTCCAGAAGGCGGGGACAAAGGTGGCCAGATAATAGCAGTAGGCTCACCACAACAAATAGTACGAAATGAACAAAGTTATACAGGTAAGTTTTTAAAGAAATATCTAAACTAACTAATGGAAGTAGCTTTTGGGGTGTTTCCTAAACGGATGCCTAAAAACAAGAGAGGGTAGTTTGGGGGACGGTTCGTAATTGGAAACCAGATAGAGAAGAACCTCAAGGCAAAAAATAAAATTAATCTGTCTAGATTAGAAACTGCCCTAAATAGAGGGAACAAGATAGAAAATTAAAACATAAATAATAAAAATATAGGGGCTTAATCGGTAAGGAATACCAAAAAGAATTTACCGAATTACGCCCTTTTATTATTGCAAAACTACATAAAGTATGATAATATAATACAAGTAACTAAAAACATATTTTTTATAAGGAGGATTTCGTATATGAAAAATTTTTCAAACGAAACAAAGAGCAAGCGGAGAAACGCAATATTTAAAGTAATTTTAAAACGATATTCTTTTATTGTATGGCTACCAGTGTTACTGATAATTTGTAACTTCATAGGTTCTATATTTTTAGAATTAATAGGATCATCAACAACATTTGAAGGCAGTATAGTCTTTTATTATTTTTATAATATTATGACTGGATTTATGCTAGTTGTAATGACACTATTAACTATTATTCTTATAGTTGAAATAATAAAGGATTTCATAAAATACTTAAAAAGAGGAACTATAATAAAGGATTTTATTAACAATATTAAGCTTGTAGCAGAAGCGTTAGCAGACATATTTCTATTTATTATTTTAATACCAAAGAAAGTATTCATAAGGATTAAAGATGAAAAAAGGCGTTTTAATAATGCTTTGCAAAAAGAAATAGAAAAGGAATAATAATTAAATAAAATAAAAAGAAACACATTACATAAAGAAAGTAGTGTGTTTCTTTTTATTATTTATTTCATTTCCTTAACCTCAAACCCAAACTCCGCCAAGGGAACACTATCAAAATAAATCTTCTCTGGTGCAATATCTTGACCAGTACACCATTTTAAAGTTATTCCATAAACACAAACAGTTTTAAAAACTTCTATATCTCTCAAATTTTTATAATAATCAAATTTTAGCATGTCCTTCATATTATATATTTTTTCCTCACCATTTTGAAACTTAACAAGCAAAGAAAGTAAAAATACAAAGATAAAATTAAACATTAACTATTGCATATTTTAGAAAAATGTGGTAATATAAATATGTTAAAAAATTACCTTATACTTAGTTTTAGGAAAATACACACCTAATCTAGAACTCAGTTTAAGGCAAATGAAAAAATATAGGAGGTGTAGTAAAATGACAAGTCAAAGAAAACAAGAAATCATTAATACTTATAAAAGAGATGAAAAAGATACAGGTTCACCAGAAGTACAAATAGCTCTTTTAACAGAAAGAATTAATGAATTAACAGAACACTTAAAAGTACATAAAAAAGACAATCATTCAAGAAGAGGTCTTTTAAAAATGGTAGGTTCAAGACGTAGCTTACTTAAATATTTAAGTGACAAAGATGTTGAAAGATATAGAGAAATAGTTGCTAAATTAGGACTAAGAAAATAAAAAAATATTTAGCAAAAACTTTAAACAGGACGTTTTAACTTCAAAAAGTAAAACGTCCATTTTTAAAAATAAATAAGAACAAATTTTAAATGTAGGGGCATCGTTTGCTTAGAATATCTCGTAGGACATGACTTGAGCTGTGCCCATTACATTAAAGGTGTGTAAAAAACAATGCTTATAATTAGAAAGTAGCTTGTACAATATATTGGAAGTAGAAATATGCAAAATAACGTTGTAGGGGTCGCCGCCATCGGCGACCCGATAACCACCTAAATTTAAAAAATCAAAAATAATTAAGGAAATGCGGGCCGCCGAAGGCGGCGACCCCTACAACAAATAATAAATAATTCCAATACATTGTAGAGGTTACTCTAATTAATAAGTATTGTATAATAAAAAGTATAATAGAAATACTAAAAATAGGAAAAGAGGTAAAAAATTATGTTTAAACAATACGAAACAGAATTAGCAGGAAGAAAATTAACAATAGAAACAGGAAAAATAGCAGGATTAGCAAATGGAAGTGTAATGGTAAGATATGGGGACACAGTTGTAATGGTAAACGTTACAGCAGCAAAAGAACCAAAAGATGGAATAGATTTCTTCCCACTTTCAGTAGATTATGAAGAAAAATTATATGCAGTAGGAAAAATACCAGGAAGCTTTACAAAAAGAGAAGGAAAACCAACAGACAAAGCAATACTAACATCAAGAGCAATAGATAGGCCACTACGTCCACTATTCCCAAAAGACTTTAGAAACGATGTATGTGTAGTAGCAACAGTACTATCAGTAGAGCAAGATAACTCACCAGAAGTTTGTAGCATGATAGGTGCAGCGTGCAGCTTAGCAATATCAGACATACCATTTGGAGGACCAACAGCAGCAGTAGCAGTAGGATATGTAGATGGTAAGGTTGTAATAAACCCAACAGTAGAACAAAGAGAAAAGTCAAGATTAACATTAACACTTGCTGGAACAGAAGAAAAAATAACAATGATAGAAGCAGGAGCAGACGAACTACCAAATGATGAAATGTTAAGAGCAATAAAAGAAGCTCATGTAGAAATCAAAAAATTATGTAGTTTTATTAGAAAAATACAAGAAGAAATAGGAAAACCAAAATTTGAATATAAACATTTTGGAGTAGAACCAGAATTCTTTGAAGAAATAAGAAAAGAATTTAAGCAAAGGATGTATCAAGATGTACAAGCAGAAGACAAAGAAACACGTGACGAAAACATGGACAAAATAACTCAAGATATTACAAACTATGTGATAGAAAAATATGGAGAAGAAGTAGCCGAAGAGCGTAAACAAGATATAGCAGACACAGTACACGATCTAGAAAAAGAATGTGTAAGAGAAATGATATATGTAGAACATAAACGTCCAGACGGAAGAAAAATAGATGAATTAAGACCACTATCATGTGAAGTAGGAGTCCTACCACGAGTACATGGAAGTGCGATATTCACAAGAGGTCAAACACAAGCAATGTCAATAGTAACACTAGGAATGAAAAGTGAAGAACAAATGCTAGATGGAGTAGACGAAGAAGACTCAAAACGTTATATGCACCAATACAACTTCCCATCATACTCAGTAGGAGAAGCACGTCCATCACGTGGACCAGGAAGAAGAGAAATAGGACATGGGGCTTTAGCTGAAAAAGCCCTAGTACCAGTAATACCATCAGAAGAGGAATTTCCATATGCAATAAGAGTAGTATCAGAAATACTATCATCAAATGGATCAACATCGCAAGCAAGCATATGTGGAAGTACACTAGCACTAATGGATGCAGGAGTACCAATAAGAAAACCAGTAGCAGGAATATCAACAGGACTAGTAACAAACAAAGAAAATCCAGAAGAATATATAATGTTAACAGACATACAAGGAATAGAAGACTTCTTCGGAGATATGGACTTCAAAGTAGGAGGAACAAAAGACGGAATAACAGCAATACAAGTAGATATCAAATGTGATGGACTAACATATGAAATAATAGAAGAAGCCTTTAGTAGAACAAAAGTAGCAAGAGACTATATACTAGACGAAATAATGGCACCAGTAATAGCAGAGCCAAGAAAAGAACTATCAAAATATGCACCAAAAATAATGATGGCCAAAATACCAGTAGACAAAATAAAAGACGTAATCGGACCTGGCGGAAAAATGATAAACAAAATAATAGAAGAAGCAAAAGGAGTAAAAATAGACATAGAAGAAGACGGAAATGTATGCATATATGAAGTAGAAGGACAAGATGGTAAAAAAGCACTAAAAATGATAGAAGAAATAACAAGAGAAATAGAAGCAGGAAAAATATATGATGGAACAGTAACAAAACTAGCAACATTTGGAGCATTTGTAGACCTAGGAGGCGGAAAAGAAGGCTTACTACACATATCAAAAATATCAAGTAAAAGAGTAGAAAAAGTAGAAGACGTACTAGCAGTAGGAGACGAAATAACAGTAAAAGTACTAGAAATAGACCACCAAGGCCGAATAAACCTAAGCATGAAAGACCTAGAAGCAGGCACACACGAAGAAAATTAGCACAGGAGTAGCTATTTAGGACGGTTCGTAATCGGAAACAAGATAAAGAAGAACCTCAAGAAAAAATACAAAAATAATCTGGCTAGATTAGGAACTGTCCCCAATGCGGAAACAGAGCAACAATCTTAAGATTTTCTTAAAACCTTGAAAAAAAGCACCAAAAATAGTATAATATTTATGGTATCCAAATAAACTAGATACTATAAATAAGGAGAGAAAAAAGATGGAATATTTATATATAATACAAATGGCATTAGTATGGATATTAACAATATTCTGGGCATATCAATTCATAGTAAGTATATGCTCACTAATAAAATTTAAAGAAAAACCAATAATCGAAGAAAAAGAAAACAGGTTTATGGCAATAATACCAGCGCACAACGAAGAAGCAGTAGTAGCAAACTTAGTAGAAAGCCTAAAAAACCAAAATTATCCAAAAGAGCTATACGACATATACGTAATAGCCGACAACTGTACAGACAAAACCGCACAAGTAGCAAAAGAAGCAGGAGCAATAGTATATGAAAGATTTGACGAAAACAAAAAAACAAAAGGATATGCTTTGCAATGGTTCCTAGCACAAAAAATAGAAGAAGATGCTCCTTATGATGCATTTTGTGTATTTGATGCAGATAACATAGCAGACAAAAACTTCCTAAAAGCAATGAACAAAAAGCTATGTCAAGGCGAAAATGTAGTACAAGGCTATAGAGACATAAAAAACCCAACAGACAACTGGATAACAGCAGGATATGCAATATTCTACTGGACAATGAACCGTTTCTATCACTTAGCAAGGTATAACCTAGGACTATCACCACTATTAAATGGTACAGGTTTTATGGTCAGATTTGACGTAATAAAACCAACAGGCTGGGACACAAAAACATTAACCGAAGACATAGAATTTTCACTAAAAAACATAATAGAAGGGAGAAAATTAGGTTGGGCAACAGATGCAATAGTATATGATGAGCAACCAACAGGATTTAAACAATCATGGTCACAAAGGTCAAGGTGGACAGTAGGCCATATACAATGTATGAAAGAATACACAGGAATGCTAGCACTTGCCGTAAAAGAAAAGAAAACATTAATGAACTTTGACGGTTTATTATATATATTAGGAAGTATTCCAATGTTTGTACTAACACTAATACTAATATTAATGAACTTTATAGTATTTGCAGCAAAAGGAATGACACTTGCAGAACTAGGAATAAATATACTAAGATATTTAATACCAACATTCATATTCCCAATATTAACAGCAATATTAATAATGATGTTAGACAAAAAGCCAATAAAACCAATGCTAAAAGGCTTACTATTCTATCCACTATTTTTAGGTTCATGGCTATTAATAAACTTTAAATGTTTATTTAAAAGGGAAACAAGTTGGGAAAAAATAGAACATGTAAGAGATATAAAAATAAATGAAGTAAATTAGGAGAGATGAATGTGCATCTCTTTTAATTTACTAAATAACAAATTAATTATTTAATATATATAATTTAAAAGAAAGTTAGGAAGAAGAAAAATGGCAGGTAAATTTACAGAAATAGATGAAAAATTTATATGTGAAAATTGTGGAGAAAAAGTAGAAAAACTAGGATATTCATGCAGAAACCACTGTCCACACTGTTTACACTCAAAACACGTAGATATAAACCCAGGAGATAGGCTAGAAGAATGCCACGGAACATTAGAGCCAATAGGACTAGAAATAGATAGTAAAAAAGGATATATAATAATATTCAAATGTAAAAAATGTGGGCTAATTAGAAAAAATAAAACAGCAAAAGACGACGACATGGACTTAATAATAAAATTAAGTGCAAAACATTAATTAAAAATAAAAGAATAATAAAGTGGCGAAGCCACTTTATTATTCTTTTAAATCTCTCTATTCAAATTCCCATTAGTATAATCTTTACCCTCTAATCTATTGCCTTCTAAAACCACATTAACAATATCATTTATTTCATCAATACTTTCATCTATAACATCAATCCTGTAAGAATTAACATTAAAATCTGAACCATTAATAGAAGTTATTTTACTATTATAAATAGTAGTAACTGTTTGAATACTATCAGGTATAATTCTAAAACTGAAGCCTAGTCTATCTTTTAAATAGTATTTAACATCTTCTTTACATTTACTACCACAAGTAGGGTAGCATTTGTTAGTACCTCCAAGTAAGCAGTAGTTAGAAGTCATTAATGGAGTTCTTCCATAAACAATAAGTTCATTATCAGATACCTTATGCTCACAAATAGAATTAATAGTAGAACTATTAAGTTCAGGAGATAAAGTAATTTTGCTTACACCTAAACCTTGAAGAACTTTATCAGTATAATTGTTATAAACATTTAAAGTATAATTTGCAATATACTCAAATTTATCACCGTATTTTTCTTTTAAATTATTAATAAATATACATGAAGAAATGTTAGAAATAACAAATCCTTTAATGTTAAATTTATCAATAGAATTTGAAACAATATTATTTAAAAGGTTTTTATAATTAGCCTTTATAACTGTAGGTAAATAAATGTAAGCTTTAAAATTATCACAAATAGAATGCAAAGTATCCTCAAGCTTCTTATTAGAAAAATATTTTAAAGGTATATACACATTATCAACATTTTTAATTAAAGTATAATCAATATCTTTATTTATAACATTAAGAAGAAGAGAAATTTTCCTATTTTTTATACTTACTTTCTTACTACAAGAAGATAAACCTAATTTAACATTTTTACCTTTTCTAAAAATTCTAGAATTGGAAATAGCTAAAATTTCATCTAAGCAGTTTCTTCTAAGTTCATTTAAAACACTAATAGAAGGAATAAACAAATTATCTTCTAAATCAATGTTAATAGCTCCAAAACTAAAAATAGTATTATTAGTTTTAGAAATTTGAGTGCGAATTCTTTCTTCATCAATAGGCCTAGAATTAGCTTTAACTGCTACTATATCAGTTTTTTGATGAACAGTTATATTATTAAAAATTTCATTATCAGAATTGTTAGTAGTAACAGTAAGTTCAATAGGCTCATTTTCTATAACCTTTACAAAAGCTGAAAGTAAAATTTTCTTATTTTCTGTACTATAAGAAAGTTTAGCTTTAGTAGAAAGTTCTTTGCTAGCAAGTTTATAAATTCTATCACCAATATGAATATTACCTTTCATTCTACCAATTTCCACTAACTGCTTTTTATTAGCAGTAGTAACATTTTTACCCTTAATCATAAGTTCAGAAACAGTATATTTAGTAGTCTCGTTTTCAAAACCAATGGTATCACCAATAGAAATAGAATCAGTTAAGTTAAAGAAAATATGACCTTTATTAGGTTTAAAATTAGAAACATTACCAATATAAATACCCATGTGATTAGGTTTTTTGCTATAAACCAAATCTTTATTAGCAGTATTAGCAAGATGTCCACCGAGAAAAGCCACCACGGTTAAAAACTTGCATAAGTTCCTTTTTATCTTTCTCATCAACGATATATGGCTTATCAGATAAAGCTAAATCAATATATTTTCTATAAATTCTAGTAACAGTAGCAACATATTCAGGCGATTTCATTCTACCCTCAATTTTAAAACACATAACCCCAGCGTTAATCAAATCAGGAATAAACTCCAAACCACATAAGTCTCTAGTACTTAGCAGGTAACCATTCCCATTAGGGACGTTTCCTTTTGGGGAATCTGTCCCTTTTGGGAAGTTCCCATTAGGAAACGTCCCTAATGGGAAGTCTATCCCTTTTGTTTCAAGTTTATATGGAAGCCTGCATGGCTGGGCACATCTACCACGGTTTCCGAGACCTTCCACCAACCATGCTAGAAAATAAGCATTGCCCTGAATATGAAATGCATAGTGCGCCATGTATGAAAGTTTCTATTTCAATATTAGAATGTGCACAAATATATGTAATTTCTTCTAGTGAAAGTTCTCTTGAAAGTACAACACGTTTAAAACCTAGTTTCTCTGCTTCAAGCACACCTTCTAAATTATGTATGGTCATTTGAGTGCTTGCATGTATTGGTAAATCTGGAAAGTTTTCTATTAAAGTTTTAGCTAGGCCTAAGTCTTGAACAATAATTGCATCAATTCCAAATTCATAAGCTTTTGAAGCAAGCACCACAGCATCTTCAAATTCTTCATTTTTTATTAATGTATTTAAAGTAAGGTGAGTACTAACACCTCTTTGATTAGCATAAGTAATAGCTTCTTTTAAATTACTTAAATCAAAGTTAGTAGCAGAGGCTCTAGCATTAAAATTAGAAGCTCCAAAATATACACTGTCTGCACCATTTTGTACAGCGGCTTTTAAACATTCAAAATCTCCAACTGGAGAAAGTAATTCAATTTTTTTCATATATTTATCCCTTCATTTATAATTATTTATATATTTGTTATATTGTAGGGGCACGGGGTACTGTGCCTTCTGCTCATAATAGCTAACTTAATTGTAACACAAAAATTAGAAAAAGCATACTATATTATATAATAATCATAGAAAAACTATGAAAATAAAAAAGGGAGGGCTAAACATGCAAGAAGAAATAAGAAACTGTGGATGTAATGATAGTTGCGGATGCAACAATAACTGTGGATGCAATAACAATTGTGGCTGTGGAAATAATGGCGGATTTTTAAGTAATCTTTTTGGTGGCTGTGGATGTAATGGAGACTCTGAAATATTATTCTTCATAATAATATTCTTACTATTATTTACAAACTTTGGTTGTGGATGTGGCAGAGGCTGCTAGTATAGTACAAAAAGAGGCTGTAAAAAAGGAAAGATTTGGGACGCGTTCAAAACTTTCCTTTTTTACAGCCTCTTTTTGTTCATTATATTACTAAAATATTACATTTTTGTAAGTTTAATCAAATTTATTGACTTGATTTTACCTTAATGATATACTTCTATTGTAGAAATTTGTCAAAAAATAAGGAGGAATTAAAGTGAAAAATAGGGTTAAAATTATAGGCAGTAAATTAGTGAGTATAATAACTATTCTAACTTTAGTAACATATATATTAATAAATTTTATAAATGAAAATAAGGTACAAGCAATACTATATAGGGATATATATCATCAATCAAATGAAGAATATGATGCAAATAAAATATCAAACTATCCAGGGTATAAAGAATTAATAGAAGCAATGAAAAAAGCTCATCCTAATTGGAAATTTACAGTATTTTATACTGATATTGAATGGAGTAAACTTATAGAAGAAGAAAAAGTACATGGAAGAAATGTCGTTCCAGATTATAAGTCAAGTGAATGGAGATGTAGCACATGTGGAAATAACCCTGTACGGAGGAAGTTCTTGGAGATGTGCATCAGAAGCAGCAATATCTTACTACATAGATCCTAGAAACTGGATAAATGATGAATATATATTCCAATTTGAAAATTTATCATATAATGAAAAAATTCATACAATTGAGGGAGTACAAAAAATAATTGCAAATATGGGATATATGCAAACAAATACATATAGAAAAACAGATGGAAGTATAGGTACTTTACAAAAAAGTTATGCACAAATAATAATGGAAGCAGCTATAGAAGCAAAAATAAGTCCATATCATTTGGCAGCTAGGCTAAAACAAGAACAAGGAACTGGTAGTAAACCAGGTTCTACAGCTACAGGAGAATACCCTGGATTTATAGGATATTACAATTTTATGAATATAAAAGCATCAGGAAAAAAAGATGATGAAGTTATAAGAAAAGGTTTGCAACATGCAAAAGACAAAGGTTGGACAAACCCTGAAATATCTATAAAAGAAGGAGCAAAAGTTTTAGCAAAAGATTATATAAATGATGGAGCTGATACAATATACTTACAAAAGTTTGATGTAGATTGCTTAGGAGATAATACTTTATTTACATATCAATATATGCAAAATGTTTCAGTATGTTTAACAGAAGGAAGAACAGCAAGAAACACTTATAAAGAATTAGGCTTTATAGAAAATGTAATAGAATTTAGAATACCTGTATACAAAAATATGCCAAGCATACCTTGTAGAGAACCTGTATCAAAAGATATAGTTACACAGAATGTAAAAATAGAAGGAAATAGTGTGAGAGTAAGAAGCACTACAAGTACTGCATCAGATGAAAATATAGTAGTAGAGCTTAATAGAGGTTATACTCTATTAAGAATAGAAAAGGCTAATACTGCGACAGGCGGAATATATTGGGATAAAGTAGTTTTACCAGATGGAAGAAAAGGATATGTATCAAGTGGGTACTTAACACAAATTGACGATATAACAAATTGCAATGAAAATGTAGTAACAACTACAGGAGTATATTTAAGAAATGGTCCAGGAACAGATGAAACAGCAATAACCCTACTAAATGCAGGACAAAAACTAACAAGAATAGAGAAAAATCAATATAATTTAAATGGTTATATTTGGGATAGAGTGAAACTACCAGATGGAAGACAAGGGTATATTGCACAAAATTATATAAAAATACTAGAACCAAATAATAAATTTAAATTAGAAAATGATAAATTAATATGTGAGCCAGAAACAACAGTAGAGACAATAAAAGAAAAAAATAGTGGTAAACAGGTAACAGTAAAAAATGCAAAAGGAGAGACTATAAGTAGTGGAAACATTGGAACAGGTTATACTGTGACTATTGATAATCAAACATATACAGTTGTAAAAATGGGAGATATAAATAGTGATGGAAAAGTTAATACAATTGATGCTTTAAATGCATTGAAATTTGACGTAGGAATAGTTAATTTAACTGATACACAAAAACAAGCATTAGATGTTAATAAAGATGGTAAGATTAATACAGTTGATGCTTTAGCATTACTGAAATATGATGTGGGATTAGAAGAATTTAATATATAAGAATAATAGGGAGGAAACTAATGAAAAGAAAAACTTTAATATTATGTATTTGGATATTTATTATGATAACAATTATTATGGGAAATAACCATTTTTCATATGGAAAAGCAAGTACTAACGATCCAACAGTAGAATCAGGAGGAACAGTTAAAATAACGGTAAGTACTTCAACAGCAGTTTCATGTTTTAAAATAGAATTATCAGATGCAGGAGGACTGACATTTCAGTCAGTAGTTAGAAATTCAATTTTTGTTGGAAGCACAAATGGAACAACAATTAATGGTGCATCAAGTGAGAGTTCTTCTACAACCTTAGCAACATATACATTTAAAGTTCCAGAAGTATCTGAAACCAAAAAATACAGTGTTAAATTTTATGTATATAATATGGATACTGAGACAGATACAACAACGACGTCTACAGTAACAGTAAAAGCAAAAGAAACACCAAAACCACCAGATGGTGGTAACACAGGAAACAATCAAGGAGGAAATACAGGAAATAATGGTGGGACAACTAGCAAACCTCCAGTAACAGAACCGAAATTCACATCTGTAAGCAAAACTGTATATGCTACTGGAGATATAAACCTACGTTCAAGTTGGTCAACTTCTAGCAGTGCAACAAAAGTAGGAAAAGGAACTGAACTAAAGCTAACAGGAACATCTACTGAAAAAGTAAATGGTTATGTATGGTATAGGGTAACATATAATGGGCAAATTAAATATGTTGTAAATAATTTAGTAACTGAGAAAAAGCCAGAAGAAAAATCAAACAATACAAACTTAAAAACTTTAAGTATAGAAAATGTAGAACTATCACCAGTATTTAGTGCAGATGTATTACAATATACTGGAAAAATAAATGGATATGAAGAAAAAGAAATAAAAGTAATAGCAGAGGCAGAAGATACAAAATCTACAGTAAAAGTAGAAGGAAATACAAATATTGTAGTAGGAGAAAATATAATAACAGCAGAAGTAACAGCAGAAGATGGAACAAAAAAGACATATAAAATAATACTAATAAACGAAAAAGAAACAACATCATTAGGATTGCAATCTTTAAAAATAAAAGATGTAGAATTAAAAGGTTTTTCACCAGATAAATTTGAATATGAAGTAAGTTTTAGAGATTTAGAAAAACTAGAGATAGAAGCTATTGCAAATCAAGAAGGAGCAATAATAGAAATATCTGGAAATGAAAACTTAAATGAAGATGGCGAACATTTAATAACAATAATGGTATCTTCAGCAGATGGAACTCAAACAGTCAATTATCAAATAAAAGCCAATAAATTAAAGCAGGAAGCACAAAATATTGAAAATAAGCTAAATATAAAAAATATTATAATTTATGGTGCAATAGCTTTATTAATATTAGCATTAATAATATTATTAATAGTTAAATATGTAAAACGGAAATGAAAAGTCAAATGTTGATTATGTATATGATGACAATTTAGATGATAAAGAAAAACAAACACAAAATGAAGAGGCAGAGGAAATAGAAAACAAAGAAGACAAGGAAGATAATAAGAAAACAAAAGTAGATGAATTATTTGATAATGAATATCAAGAAGAGAAAACAAGAAAAAAAGGAAAAGGAAGACATTCAAAATAAAATTTAAAGTTTAATTATAATATAGGTAGCTAAGAAGAGCTACTCTATATATGCTATTGTAGCTCAGTTGGTAGAGCAACAGATTCGTAACCTGTAGGTCGGGAGTTCGATTCTCCCCAGTAGCTCCATACGAGAGAAATCATCATACCAAGCAAAATATTGGAAAAAAATGGTATGATATTATTAGTATTATAAAGAAGAAAAAAAGAAAAAAGGAGAATAATATGAAGGTTTTAACAATAAATCAAGCTATAGAAAAAAAATTATTAAATCATATCGGGGGTATAAGTTTATCTGAAGACACTAAAATAATGAAGTCATTGGATCGCGAAAACATGGAAAATACAATAAATAATATGTTAAAAGATGTATTGGAGCCATCTATAATTGTTTCAGATGATGAACAAGAAATATTTTGTATAACTACAGAAAGAGAAAAAAATACGTCTAAAAATTTTTTTGATTCACCAAGAAAAAGTACAGAAAAATATGTATATCCTAAAATATATACAAAGGATAATACTCCAGTTTTAGCAATGGGAGAAAATGCTAATAATAGATATAGCACTATACCAATAATCCAAGATAATAAAAATCAAGATATAAAAGAATTTAAACTTAGAATAAAAAGTGCAAAAGGCGGAATAGAAGAAACAGAAACTGTAGATAAGTTAGAAAAACCAATAGAATTGTCTTATGAAGATGGACTATTACAATTAAGAGGGCAAAATATAGAAATAGAGAATAATGATACTATAATTATAACTAAAGACAACTTTACAGATTATACATATAGTATAGAATTAGAAGATGGAAGGAAATCTGATTTAACATTTGGATATAACAAGACACCACATGAATATGACTTTTGTAAAGATATTGTAAATAGAATAAATAAAATAAAAACGGAAGGTATAGGTAATATTGAAAAACAATCTATAAAATGTATTGGATATGAAAACGAAAAAGCAGAAGCAAAATATTACGAAAGCAAGCCAAAAGAAGTTGAGATTGTAGAACCTGAATATGATAAACAATTAAAAGACTTAATGAAAGAAGATAGCAGACTAGATAAAGAAATATTAGAAGCAGAAAAAGTTTTAGAACAAAGAAATAATGGAACAATTGAGCTATCATAGTAAGAAGGGAGACAATAAATGAAAAAAGCAAAAGAAGAGGAAAATGTAAAAATGACTAAAAATAATAAAAACATTTTTGTTAAAATAAGGGCAATGTTTATAAGCTTATTGAAGAAAAATAGGAAACCTGATAATATAAAAAATAATCAGAAAATAGAAAATATAAAAATGCAAAATGAGAATATCTTTAAAGAAAAATTGAAAGTTGATATGAGAATAGAAAATTTACAAAGGAAATTGAAAACTGGACAAATTACATTAAATGACATAGAAAGAACAGACAAAAAGAAAATTATAAAACTATATCAAAACCAAATCATACAAAAAAGGAATAAATTGAAGCAATTAATGAAAGCCATAAATTCATAAAGTAAACAAAATTAAGCTACTGCTGTTCATATAGAAAAAATATCATGGTAAGTAAAGAAAAAAAGGAAAATAAATACTAAATTAATAATAAAAGTTCAAATATTAAAACTCTATTCAACTATTTAGAAAAACTGAATATAATTAATTTAGGAGGTAATAAAATATGGATGGAGTATATGAAACAGGTATAAATACACCAATGGGCAATATCAATGCAAGAATAGCATTAAAACAAACAGGAGATATTATAAATGGAATGGTAGAAATAATGGGCTCAAAAAACGCACTTACACAAGGAAAGGTAAATGGAAATAAATGTTTTTTTCAAGGTGAAATGAAAAATAATATGCTAACAATAAAGTATGATATAACAGGAGAATTAGTAGGAAACAACTTAAATATTTATGCAAAAACCAATATGGGAGAATTCAAATTGCAAGCAAAGAAAGTAGCCTAAAGCTAATAGAAAATTAGTATAAAATGTATAAATAGAAAGATATACAATAGTAAATGTAATTTCTTTCTATTTAAATTAAGAACTGTCAACAATGCTTTTTATTTTAACAATTTACAAATAAAAATTAAATTAGTGAATAGTTAATATTGAATAATGAATAGTGAATAATTATAAGTGCTCTTAGTACCTAATTTAAATTATTCACTATTCATTATTCATTTTTAATTATTCACTGCGAATTGTAAAATTCGCACTTATGTGGCTGGGGTACTGTGATTCGAACACAGGAATGTCGGAGTCAGAGTCCGATGCCTTACCGCTTGGCGATACCCCAATGTAATTGTAAATTTGATCAAACATATCATATCATAATAAAAAATAAAAATCTAGTATAAAGCAATGAATTTTTTATAATTTTTGAAATAATATATAAAATATGGAAATAATATAATTAAAATTATAAAAAAGGAGAATGTAAAGTGAGAGATTATTTAGGTATTGAAAGCGTAAAAGCATTAGAAATTTTTGATTCAAGGGGGAACCCAACTGTTCAAGTAGAAGTAATAACTGAAGGTGGTTTTAGTGGTATAGCAATGGTACCTTCAGGAGCTTCAACAGGAAGTTTTGAAGCAGTAGAATTAAGAGATAGAGAAAAAGATAGATTAAATGGAAAAGGTGTAAGCAAAGCTGTAAAAAATGTAAATACAAAAATAGATAAAGCATTAAATAAAATGAATGTATATAATCAAATAGCAATAGATAATGAATTAATAAAAATTGATGGAACAGAAAATAAAAGTGTCTTAGGTGCAAATGCTACATTAGGAGTATCTATTGCAGTAGCAAGAGCAGCAGCAAATTCATTAGGTATGAGTTTATATAACTATTTAGGTGGAGTAAATGCTAGTAAGCTTCCAATTCCAATGATGAATATTTTAAATGGAGGAAAACATTCTGATAATAATATAAGTATACAAGAATTTATGATCATGCCAATAGGGGTGGCAACATTTAAAGAAAGAATGGAAATGGGGGTACAAGTATATCATACATTAAAAAAAGTACTAAAGGAAAAAGGACATATTACGGCAGTAGGAGATGAAGGAGGATTTGCACCAAATTTAAATGGCGAAGAAGAGGCGATAGAAGTTATATTAGAGGCTATAGAAAAAGCGGGATACATTCCAGGAGAAGAAGTTGCACTTGCCTTAGATGTAGCAGCCACAGAAATGTGGGATGAAGCACAAAAAATAGGAAAAGAGGGATACTATTTCTGGAAAAAAGATATATTTAGAACAAAAGAAGAAATGATAGAATATATTATAGAACTTACAAATAAATATCCAATTATTTCAGTAGAAGATGCACTAGCAGAAGAAGATTGGAAATCATGGGAAATATTAACGAAAAAAATAAGAAAAGGAGTACAATTAGTAGGCGACGATTTATTTGTAACTAATAAGAAAAGACTTTTATATGGAATAAAAAATAATGTTGCAAATGCAATATTAATAAAACCAAATCAAATAGGTACTATTTCAGAAACTTTAGAATGTATAGAACTTGCTAAAACTAATGGATATAAAACTATAATATCACATCGCTCAGGAGAAACGGAAGATACTACCATAGCAGATATAGCTGTTGGGACAAATGCTATGCAAATAAAAACAGGGGCACCATGTAGAACAGATAGGGTAGCAAAATATAATAGATTATTAAATATAGAAGAAGAATTGAAATAGAGTATTTTTTTAGAATAAAATAAAAGCTCACAATTTTCTTCCTTTTAACATGCTAAGATCATACAAACAATTAAAAGAAAAGTTAATAAGTTTCGTAAAAAAAATAAATATGTGTGAAATCACATATTTTTACGCAAAAAGGTTAAAAAATTATGTTGAACACAATAAAAGATGCTTACAGATAGTATAAAATACCAAAGCAAGTTTTAGCAACTTATGAAATGTTTTTAAAACGTATGCGTTCAGATTATAAAAATCTGGTTGTAGCTATATAACAACAATTAATCAGCAACTTAAGTCTGTAGAAAAGAGAGTCAAGTAGAAACAAGACCACCAAAATTGGAGGTCTTATTCTTTGTTGTAGAAGAGGGGTACCAATCATACACATGGTAAAGTTACTTTTATTTTACACTAAAAAGTATGTTATTCTAAATAAGATAAATGTTACAAAAATGTAAGGTTATTTTAATAAAAGTATGCTATAATAAAAGTGGAGTTGATAATAATGCAAAAGATACTAATAGTAGAAGATGACGAAAAACTAAGAAATGAACTAAAAATATTTTTAGAAAAAAATGGATATAAAGTAGAAGTTTTAGAAAATTTCAAAAATACAATACAAGACATTTTAAATATAAAACCTGACATAGTTTTATTAGATATAAATTTGCCAAATGTAGATGGTCAATATGTATGTAAAGAAATAAGAAAAACATCAAATATGGGAATTATAATAGTAACAAGCAGAGATAGCGAAATAGATGAATTACTTTCAATAAACTATGGAGCAGACCATTACATTACAAAACCATACAATATACAAATATTGCTTGCAAAAATAGCATCATTATTAAGAAGAACAAATGCAAGCGGAGAAGTTTCAGATAAAATAGATGCAAAAGATTTCATAATAAATACATCAAACAGCACTATAGAAAAACAAGGAAAAATAATAGAACTTACAAAAAACGAATACAAAATTCTAAAATATTTAGTACAAAACAGAGAAAAAATAGTATCAAGAGAAGAAATAATGGACTGCCTATGGGAAACAGAAAGCTTTATAGATGATAATACTTTAACTGTAAATATAACAAGACTAAGAAACAAATTAGAAGAGTTAAATTTAAAAGAATTGTTAGAAACAAGAAGAGGCCAAGGTTATATACTAAGAAGATAAATAATAAATTAAGACAGTCCATAATCCCAAACAAGGCAGAAAAGTAGATTGGGGACGGTTCGTAATCGGAAACAAGATAGAGAAGAACCTAGAGCTTAAAAAGCAAAAATAATCTGGCTAGATTAGGAACTGTCCCCAATCGGAAGCCAATAGGAGAATATTATGAAATTCAAAGATTTTTTAAAAGATAAAATTATAACAACAATTTTATTACTATTAGCAATTTTAACAATAGAAATATTTCTAATTGCATATCCAATTGCTAATTTTATAAGAATATATATAGCCGTAATAACGTTAGTACTTTATATAATTGGAATTGCAATAGAATATTTAGTGAAAAAACAATTTTACAAAAATTTAATAATGACACTAGAAGAATTAGAAGACAAATACTTAATTACAGAAATAGTAAAATCTCCTAATTTCATAGAAGGAAAAATACTAAAGAATTCATTAGAGCAAATAAATAAATCAATGATAGAAAATGTAAATAAATACAAATATATGTTAGAAGACTATAAGGAATACATAGAATTATGGATTCACGAAATAAAAATGCCAATTGCAACAAGTAAAATGATTATAGAAAACAATAAAAATGAAGTAACAAAAAACATAGACGAAGAAATAGAAAAAATAGAAAACTATATAGAACAAGCGTTATTTTATGCACGAAGTAGTAACGTAGAAAAAGACTATTATATAAGAAAAACAAATCTTCAAGATATTGTTAATGAAAGCATAAAGAAAAACAAAAATATATTAATAGAACAAAAAATATCCTTAAATATTCATGACTTAGAGAGAGAAGTAAACACAGACAGCAAATGGATAGTATTTATATTAAACCAAATTATACAAAATAGCGTTAAATATATGAAAAGTGGTCAACCATTAGAAATAGAAATATATGCAAAACAGCAGAAAGAAAACGTAATATTATATATAAAAGACAATGGAATAGGAATAAAAAAAGGAGAAATAACAAGAGTATTCGAAAAAGGCTTCACAGGAACAAACGGAAGAGAAGCAAACAAAAAATCCACAGGAATAGGCTTATACCTATGCAAAAAACTATGTAACAAACTAGGAATAGCAATAGAACTTAATTCTACCCAAAATGAAGGAACAGAGGTAAGGCTAGTATTTCCAAAAGGTAGCTATGTTGATATTGCATAAAAAAATAAAATATACATAAAATAGTATTGACAAATAATATTACACATGTTAATATTATTTTAACAAATAATGTTTTGCTAATTAGGGAGCAAATAAAATAAAGCCTAATGAACAAATAATGTTTTGCTAATTAGGGAGCAAATAAAATAAAGCCTAATGAACAAATTTAATATGGGGCTAAAACAATAAAATGTTTTGGCTCTATTTTTTTATATCTTAGAAAAGGATACTATTTCAATTTGAGATTGTAGGGGCGATTATTTTCTTAGCTCTTCGAGCGAGTAGCGAGTTAGAGCTAAGTTATGCTTTAGTACAATCGCCCGTGTGGCAAAGCCACTTCTATTCTATCGGAAAGGAGTAAAATATGAAAGTAGAAGAAGGAAAATTTTATTTTATAAAACAAGAATTTTTTGAGAAAGTAAAAGATGAATTATTATTGAAAAACAAAGGAGATGAAAATAAAAGACCATGCTACTATTGCTTTAAAGACTTAAAAAATAGTGATATATTATGGTTCATACCAATAAGTAGTAAGGTAGAAAAATACAGTAAAATTTATAATTATAAAATGCAAAAGTATAAAATTGTAGATAATATTGTATTTGGATATGTAGAAGGTGAAAAAAGAGCCTTCCTAATTCAAAATATGTTTCCAACAACGAAAGAATATATAATTGAAGCATACATAAAGCAAAATAGATATGTAAATGTAAATAAAGAATTAAAGAAAGAAATAGAAAGAAAAGCTAACAAAATATTAAAATTAGTAGAAAAAGGTTATAAGGGCTTAGTGTTTTCAGATATACTAAAAATTAAAGAAAAACTAAAAAGTCAAGAACTCAATTGACATAACTGTGCAAAAGTGATATAATTCTGTCAACTAATTATAAAGCTCCAAAACAATAATTTGTTTCACAAAAAAGGAGGAAAAAACATGGATTATTTTAAACAATTACTTGAGCAAGAAAAAAGTGAATATGAGAGGAACAGTAGCTATTCACAAAGAATAGCAGGTGACACTTCAGAATTTCGATATCCACATTTAAGTGAGATAAGCGAAAATTTTGAATATGATTCAGAAATAAAAACTTTTTACCTTAAACGGCAAATTAAAGAAACAATTACCAAAATTTCTACTAACGAAATAACCTTATATGAATTAATGAATAAAACAGCAAAAAGACTTCACTTATATGATTTCTTTGGCTACAAAGCAACAACTGAAGAACAATACAAAGCTTTCCAGTTTGTACTTGAAGACTACAAAAGAAATCAGCAAAATGGCAAATGGAATTTAGACTTTGAAATACAAAAAGTAAATATTTCAAGTATGCCAATACGAAAGGAATTTGAACACTTAAAAACCTTTATAAGGAAGTCGTATGCAAGTGATGTATATTTCTGCAAATTCAAAGGTGTAAACCCTATGTTTCAATTTGGAAGTACATTAAAAGGTACAAATATTGTTTTTGTAGACGATAGTAAGGCAAATTTCTGTCAAGAGTTATTTCATGCCATATACCATTTAGAGGAAGGTATTCCTGGTGTAAATGATGACAACATGAATATATTAGAAGTTTGGGGAAATGTAGATGCATTATATTTAAAACAGCTAATAGAAGGTAGGCTTGCACGAAGAATAAGGAATAACAACAGCCCACATGACATTAAGTTCTTAGACTATGTATTTTTAAGAGCCTACATCGGACAAGCATTTTTACCAGAAAATGAACAAGCAACATTTCATAGTGCTTATGCATTAATACAGCCAACAGTAAAACTGTTAGCCTACTCTATGGAACAAAAAACAAGAAATGAGCAAATAATAGATGGAATCTGCTATGACAAAACAGATGAAATAAAGAAAAATTTCAATAAGAAATATGGCGAAGGAGCATATGAAAAAATATATTATGACTTCAACCTATTTCACAGAATGACAGCTATTGGTGAAATTTGCGAAAAGCAAAATATTTCTTATGAAAAAGTACTATCCATCATGTTTGCCGAGGAAAATAACCTATTGCCAACAGTTATAGATACTGAAGTAGTAAAAGCGATATGGCTAAATTCTGAACTTCATCAAAATAAAGAATTAATTCTTGACTTAATTGAAGACTATTCCCACGAGGCAAGAAATGATAACTTTAAAATAACAATTGAACAATGGCTTGAACATATAAAAGAAAAGTTTGGAAAAGAACAATATGAAACCGTAAAACAGTTATGCTCAAACAGGAGGTAAAAAGATGAAAGTAATGATTTGTTATCCACCAGTTAGCAAGGAATATGAAAAAATTCGGGATGCAGGAGTAACTCCACACTTAAGTTTACTATGCTTAGGCACACATATAAAAAACTCTTTTGACGATGTAGAAGTACACTTATGTGATGGGCACCATAAAAGTGCTGAAGAAATCTGTGCTAAAATTGCAAAAGAAAACTATGATATTATTGGTTTTAGTGTAGATTTCACTAATTACAACACATCAGTAGAATTAGCAAACTTTGCTAAAAGTTGTAACAGCAATGTGAAAATAGGCTGTGGCTCAAACCATGCTTCTAACATGTATAAACAGATATTAAACAATCAGAAGTCATATGACTTTGTTGGAATAAATGATGGTGAAGAGCAGTGGCAGCAATACATTAACTATGTTAAAGGACTAATAAGCATTGAAGAAGTACCAAACTTAGCTTATCGAAAAGAGGCAGAAGTAAAAGTAAACACAATAAGAACCTTTGATTTAAAGCAAATGTATCCAGTAGAATACGAAATGATGGATTTACAGCCATATTTTGCATTGCAAGAAGAAGTATTTGGAAAAGGCTTTAGAATGTTACAATTCACTTCCCAAAGAGGCTGTGCAAATCACCCATTATGCGTATTTTGTGGACGATATGATGATGGAATGAGGTTCAGAGATCCAAAAGAATACGCAAGAGAAGTAGCACATTACACAGAAAAATATGAGCTTACCGAAGTATGGGACAGAAGTGACTCATTTATTCAAAATGTAGTATGGCTTAAAGAATTTGCAAAAGAACTAAACTTGCAAACAGACCGCTTCTCAAATGGAAAAACAACTTTCAAAACATATTCACGAGCAGACCAGTTATTAAGACAAGACGTAATAGAAGTGCTGAAAAGTTTGCATTTCAGAATGGTATTTATAGGATATGAAGCAGGAGATGACAGAATATTAAAAAACATAGGAAAACATGCTAATGTTCAGGTATATGAAACCGCTACTAAAAATGTACTAAATAATGGAATAGACATAGACGCAAGTTTTATTGTAGGACTTCCAGGAGAGAATAAAGAAAGCCTTAAAAATCATATTGAATTTGTAAAAAAACTAAATAAAATGGGACTAGACAAAATACGAGTAAATCGGCTATTAGTATTACCAGGAACACCGCTATATAGAAAAATAATACAAAAATTTCCTGAAATAGCAGATAAGGACATAGTTCCAATGGACGATTTACAAAAAATGATTTTCCAAACAGACTTATATGACTTAAGTGAGTTTGATAATGATGTTGACAAATTCATAGAAGCACTTCTTGAAACAGCACACATAATGGCAAATGTAATTACCGAGCATGGTGGTGCAAGTGAAGGATATGGACATGGCAAAGGTGAAAACATTTTAGAGGGAAAGGAATTAGAGTGATGAAAGAACATAGTATCAAAATAGGGGAAAAAGTTTTTGAAAATCCGTTTTTTGTTGGCTCTAGCGATTTAGTAAGCACATGTAAGCAAGCAGAGGAAGTAATAAAATATGGAAAACTAGGTTCTATCATATGGAAGACTACTACAATAGAGCCACGGGAAGGCTATAAACAGCCACGTATTTGCGACTTCTATAATGGATTTTTAGTAGCAAGTGGAATGAGAAACCCTGGGCTTGAAAATACCATAGAAGAAATTAAGAAGTTTAAGGAAAAGCACCCTGAGCAATCTGTAATAATAAGTATTGCTTCTGTAAAATTTGAAGATCCAGTACAAGAGTTTGAGATAATGGCAAAAAAGTTAAAAGAAATACCAGTTGATGGCATAGAACTTAACTTATCTTGCCCTCATCAAGTAGCAGGCGAAAAGCAAAAAACAGAGCTTCTGGCACAAAATGCAAGCTTAGTAGGGAAAATTGTAAGCAAAGTTACAGAAATATTAAAAGAAACAGAAAAAATAGTAGCAGTTAAGCTAACTGGCTGGAATGCAGATGTTTCAAACATATCAAAAGTAGCAGAGATTAATGGAGCAGATGCAATAACAGTTTCAAACATTTTTCCTGGGACAGGATACTACACAGGCTTAAATACTTACAAAAATGGTTTTTCATATCAAATAGGAGAGCCACTGTTAGGAAACTTTAAAGGTGGATATACAGGAGTATCAATGTTGCCAGCAACACTATTAATTGTAAAAACAGTAAAAAATGCTGTTTCAATTCCAGTAATTGCAACAGGAGGCTGTATGACTTCAAATGATGCAATGATACAAGCATTTTTAGCAGGAGCAACCGCAATTGCCTCAGCAACATTCTTCTATGACGAAGACTGCTTAAACTGTAGAAACTTTTCAAAAGAATTGCTTGAAAGAAAAGCGATTTTAAAAGAGTTTATTGAGCAAGGAATTGTTAAAACATGATTATAAATTATTCTTATAAGAGTAAGTAAAAAAGCAAAAAACTACTTAAAGAAGTTATTCTTTTTTAAGTAGTTTTTTGTTTTTGGATTAATAGTTAAAACTATCATCTGGTAGTTACAATTTACAACCTCTACAATATTTTTAAACTGTGAATGATACATACAAATTTAACATAAAGTATAGACGTTAAGTGCAAAATATGATAAAATATTAAAGTAAAAATTTAAATTAGAAGAGGAAAAAATGAAAGATATAATAATAGTAGGAACAAGTAAAGCGGGCTATTTACATACAAATGCATATAATAAATTAAATAATAAAGGAGAAATTTATTATGTAGATATTAATGGAAAAATTAACAACCCTAATATAAAAGCAAACAAAGCATATTGTTCAATAAAAGAAGCAATAATAAACGAAAAAATAGATGTGAAAAATGTTATAGTAGATATATGTATTCCAAAAGAGGAATTTTATAATGTTATAGAGCAATGTATTAGCCTAAATATAAGTAATATAATAGTAGAAAAGCCATTTATAGCAACAAATGAATTCTTTTCAAAATATGATGAATTAAATATTATAATGATACAAAATTACTTGTACTCTAAAATTACAAATGAAATTAAAAAAATAATAAACGATAATAATTATAATATAAAGTCAATATACACTAACTTTTCTAAAAATAGAATAGAAGAAAGTATATCAAGAAGAGGAATGTCAAATAAAATAACACAGAACTTTGAAGTAGAAATACCACATCAAATTTATTTAGTAAATTATTTATTAGGAACAAATGCAAAAACGCAAATAATATTAAAAGAACAAAATGACCTATATTATAATAATTTATACTTAAAAAAACATGGATATGGAAAAATAATATTAAAGCAAGATGAAAAGATAATAATACATGAAAGTGACTTATGTACAAACAATATAATAAAACAAATATGCATAATATGTGAAGATGGAATTTTAATAAATGCTAAATTTGTAATATATGATAAACAATTTAATAAAATACAAAATGGAAAATTAACTATAACGAAATATGACAATATAATATTTGAAAAAGAATATGAAGAAGATGACAATATGTTTTATTGTATAAAAGAATACTATGAATATTTTAATAGTTCTAAAATAGTAGAGAAATATAAAAATAGAATACTAGAATTTTCAGAAATATTTAGAAAGTTAATAGAAGAATAGTATAACATCGTGATTTGACTTTGTTAATAAAAATGTTAAAATTTCTATTTATATAATACTATTATACTAGAAATAATATATATTTATACGAAATTTTATTAAAAGGCTGTACTTTTTTATGTAAATGTGATAAAATATATAGCAGATAACAAGTAAAATTGATTTGCCTTGTAAGGTAAGGAGGATAATATATGAAAATTCAGTGGACTTTAAATGATGAAACTCTTGACTTAGTTATTGCACAGCTTCGGACAGTTCTTGAAGCACCATTCTTTATGTATAATGGAAGAAAATTTGCAGGAGGAGAAGTAACTGTTCATGCATTTAAAGATGATGCATATTGGACTGCATGTGCAGAGAAGCGACCAATGGTTCATTTTAGCTATAACGGTGCAAGCGGAGATTACTTCTGTGAAGGAGATACTATTACTTCATATGATGCTGACAAAGTAGTGGTAAAAGGTGAAAAGGAGAAGATATTCACTAGAGCAACTGCAACAGCTAAAGAAGCAGAAAGGATAGCAGCAACTGCACGTATGAACAAAGAGTATGAAGAAGAATATGAAAGAGCATACTGGGCAGAGGTTGAAGCTGAAATGGAGTCGAGGATGTATGACGACTTGGATGACGAGTATTAAATCCTATAAATCAAGATTGCTAACTAGTAATCTTGATTTATTTTTTGTGGTATTTATTTAATCTTTACAAAAATGTAACCTTAATGTAAGCAAAATCGATGGCAACTATATAAAATAACGGTTATAATATGTATAACAAATGAAAGGAGTTTTTAAAGTGGAAAAAATTTTAGAAGTAAAAAACATAGAAAAATACTATGGAAACAAATCAAACTTAACAAAGGCAATAGACAATATAAGCTTTAATGTAGAAAAAGGAGAGTTTGTTGGAATAATGGGAGCAAGTGGCTCTGGAAAAACTACTCTTTTAAATTGTATATCAACAATAGATAAAGTAACAGCAGGACATATTATAATTAATGGAGAAGATATAACAAAACTAAAAGGAAACAAATTAAATAAATTCAGAAGGGAAGAGCTAGGCTTCATTTTCCAAGACTTCAACTTACTAGATACATTAACTGCATATGAAAATATTGCACTAGCATTAACCATTCAAAAGGTAAACCCAAAAGAAATTAATAAAAAAGTAAATAATGTTGCAGAAAAACTAGGCATTAAAGATACTTTAAAAAAATACCCATACCAATTATCAGGGGGTCAAAAGCAAAGGGTGGCTTCATCAAGAGCAATAATAACAAATCCAAAACTAGTATTAGCAGATGAACCAACAGGAGCATTAGATTCAAAATCAGCTAGGCAATTATTAGAAAACTTTGAATACCTAAATAACGAGCTAAAAGCTACAATTTTAATGGTTACACATGACGCTTTTACCGCTTCTTATGCAAATAGAATACTATTTATAAAAGATGGAAAAGTATTTAATGAACTAATAAAAGGAAATGACACAAGAAAACAATTCTTCGAAAAAATAATAGAAGTCCAAACACTTCTTGGAGGTGACCTAAACGATGTTATTTAAATTATCTTTTAATAATATGAAAAAAAGTATAAAAGATTACAGTATCTACTTTTTAACATTAGTACTAGGTGTAGCAATATTTTATATGTTTAACTCATTAGATAGCCAGCAAGCCATGCTACAAGTATCAGAATCGCAAAGAAGCATTATTAAATTAATGATAACAATGTTAAGCTTTGTATCAACATTTGTAGCAATAGTACTAGGACTATTAATTGTATATGCAAATAATTTCCTAATAAATAGAAGAAAAAAAGAATTTGGAATATACATGAGCCTAGGAATGGGAAAATGGCAAATATCAAAAATAATATTAATGGAAACAATTTTTGTAGGAATAATATCACTTGCAGTAGGTATAGGGGTAGGAGTATTTGCATCACAATTCATGTCAGTACTAGTTGCAAAAATGTTTGAAGCAGATATGAGCAAATTCCAATTTATATTTTCAGTAGATAGCACAATAAAAACATGTATATATTTTGCAGTAATGTATCTTGCAGTAATGTTTTTTAATACAATAACAGTATCTAGGTACAAACTAATAAACCTATTAAATGCAAACAAGAAGAATGAAAGAGTAAAAATAAAAAATCCATTTATATCAATACTAGTATTTATGGTATCAAGCACAATATTAGGCTATGCATATTGGAAAGTAACAGGAGATGTACGTTCACTTTCTACAGCCCAAAAAATGTTACCACCTATATTAATGGGAATAGTAGGAACAATAGGAATATTCTGGTCTTTATCAGGATTTATATTGCACATAGTTAAAAGTATGAAAAAAACATATTTAAAAGGAACAAATATGTTTGTATTAAGACAATTAAACAATAAAATTAACACAACAGTAATAAGCATGAGCGTAATATGTTTAATGCTATTTATGACAATAACAATATTATCTTCAAGCTTAGCATTAAGAAACACAATGCAAAGGGAACTTATAGAAATGACCCCAGTAGATTTGAACCTTTATAAAACAGCAAATTTACCAGAAAAATATATAAATGGGAGAGGTAAAGAAATAACATATACAAAAGAGCAAATAGAAGATTCTAGATTACCTATAAGTCAAACGCTAAAACAAAATGGCGTTGATATAAATGTACTAAAAGACATAACAGAAATAACAATATATACTGATAAAAATTTAAATTGGGGAAAATTCTTCGGAAATAAAATTGATGAAGTAAAACAAAAATTTCCAATGCTTGTTTATGAAACAGCTGAACAAATTATAAAAATATCAGACTATAATAAAATAGCGTTAGCTTATGGAACAGAAAAATATTCTTTAAATGACGATGAATATATTATGCTTTGTGACTTCGACTCAATGAAAGAATTACGAAATACAGTATTAAAAGAAGGAGAAAATAGTTTAGAAATTGCAGGAAAAAAATATAAATCAAAATATAACGAATGTAAATCAGGTTTTGTAATGATGTCAACTAGCCATACAAATACAGGTATTATACTAGTACCAGATACATGCCCTTTAACAGAAAGCAATAAAGAACAAGCTTTATTAATAGCAAATTATAATGCAAATACAGATGAAGAAAAAGAAGAAATAGAAAAAATATTTGCAGGAACAAATTCTAATTTAATAGATAATATAGCAAATAAAGGAATCAAAATTGATGGATTTACAAAAATATCATTAATGGAAGCAAGCATAGGTTTAGCCACAATAATAACATTTATTGCAATATACCTAGGTATAATATTCTTAATAGCAAGTAGTGCAATACTAGCACTAAAACAACTAACTGAAAGTGCAGATAATAAACAAAGATATGCTATTTTAAGAAAAATAGGTTGCGACGAAAAAATGATAAACAAAGCACTATTTAGTCAAATAGGAATATTCTTTATAATGCCATTAATACTAGCAATAATTCACTCGGTATTTGGAATACAATTTGTACTTTCAATGTTAGAAGGAATAGCAAAAAAAGAAGAATTAGTGCCATCAATTATAGCCACAGTTCTAGTAATGGGAGCAATATATGGAGCATACTTCTTAGCTACATATTTAGGAAGTAAAACTATTATAAAAGAGGAGGACTAAGATATGCTTGGAATATTTAAAATGATATTTTTAGGTATAATAACTCTAGTAATAATATTATGGATTACAATTTTTAATATAGGAATAGGAGAAAATCCAAAGGACAAAATAATAAACACTTATAATTCATTTATTCAAAGTTTTGATACAGCAGGTTTAACAAGTAATATGAGATTAAAAGGTAAAAGAAAATATGGAATAGATAAATATGTTGGAACATATATAGCAAATTATGATAATTATTCAGGCGAAGAAACAATATTTGGTGGAACTGCTATTTCAAGGAAAAATGGAGACCATATAAAGGTAAAAATAAAAATAGAAAAAGAAAGTGGTAATATTAATGTAATTGCTAAATTAGGAAATAATGAAACTACTTTAATTAGTGATACTGGAGAGTATGAAGATAATATATATGTAGGAGGAGTTAGCTATTACTTGACACTTAAATTAGATAATTTTAAAGGAAACATTGATATTATAACACAATAGGAGGGATTTAAGATGGATAGCATAAAAGAAAAGATACCATTTATAATAGGAATAATAATACTAATAGCACTCTGTATATCTGCCTATTACGTAATATGTGAGCAAGTATATGAGTACTACACAAAAATAGATAACACAAGAATACAAGCACTTCCAGCAACAGAAGATATGAACTATGAATATACATTAACTTGTTATAGTGAACAAGGAAAATCAAGAGAAATAAAATTCAAAACTAGCAGACAATTACGAGAAGGAGCATACTTAAAATTAGAATTCCTTAACATAGCAGGTGTAAGAAATTGGGAAGAAGTGCAATTAGAAGAATTGCCAGAGAAAGTAAGAACAAACTATGAACAATAAAATAGAGTAGAGACAGTAGATTGGGGACGGTTCGTAATCGGAAACAAGATAGAGAAGAACCTCAAACTAAAAAACAAAAATAATCTGGCTAGATTAGGAACTGTCCCCAATCGGAAGCCAAGAGAAAAATTATTAATATATCAAAAAAGAAGATGCTAAGTATCAACATCTTCTTTTTTAAAAAAGTTATTATTGATTAATTGGGCAAATATCCGGAATTGTTGCTGTAAAGGAACCTGTCTGATAAAAATTCACCCGAATGGAAGGATTATCAAGCTTTACGCAAAAACGCGCCACCCATGAGCATATGTTTCATAACCGCTAGGTGTTCCCTGAACTCCGCCACCTCCAAAAGAAACGTATTCTACCATATATTCGCCAGCATATATCGAGCTATCAAACTCTTCTTCATTAAAGTTGAGGTTAAGAGAGTCAATAAAAGTTTCCATTTCTTTTCTTGACATCTTGTTAAGCTCTTCTGCTGATATATGAAGAACTCCAGCAATAGCATCCATAGACTTATTTAGTAATTCCTCTTTTGTAACTACCTGCTTACGGTAAACTCTGCCAATTTCAATAGCTTTGGATTCGTATACTCCAGTAGAAAAAGGGGTATTAGCAAATAAAAATTTGCTGGGGATTGGAGCATATACTCTCATACCTTTCTCTAACCGAATTTTGTCACCTTTTTGCAATAAATAGTTTGCCATAACATAGCCCTCCTAATTTTCTTAGATGTATTTTACATCTTTGATTAATTGTTAACAGTTCTATACCAAATAATAACATAATTTACATAAAATGCAATACATAAATAAAAAAATACTGAAAGTCAAGGTGATAAAAAATGAAAATAATAAAAAGAATAATAATTATAATAACATTAATAGCATTAGTCACAGGAGCAATCTTAATAAAAAATGGATATGAAATGTACAAAAATGCAATAGATGAAATACCTTTAACAGAAAAAGTAGAAAATATACGAAAAAAAGAAAATTATACTAAAATAGAAGAAGTACCACAAATATATATAGATGCTGTAATATCAGTAGAAGACCACAGATTTTATAAACATAATGGAATTGATATAATTGCAATAACAAGAGCTGCCATAAATGATATAAAAGCAATGAGCTTTGTAGAAGGAGGAAGCACAATACCTCAGCAATTATCAAAAAATATATACTTCACACAAGAAAAAGAAATAACAAGAAAAATAGCAGAAGTATTTATGGCATTTGAAATAGAAAAAAATTATGAAAAAGATGAAATATTAGAACTATATTTAAACACAAGTTACTATGGCGATGGATACTACACCATAAAAGAAGCCTGCAAACGGGTACTTTAATAAAGAGCTAAAAGAAATGACAAAAGCCGAAGCAATACTACTTGCAGGAATACCAAATGCACCATCAGTATATGCACCTACGAAAAATCCAGAACTTGCAAAACAAAGAAGAAAGCAAGTAATGAAGAAGATGATTAAATATGGATATTTGACGGAGCAAGAAGCGGAGAATATAGAATGAATAACAAATAACCTTTAGATTAATGAAGAACTTCATATAGTTTACTCAAAGTTGTAATATGTTAAAAGCTAGCATATTACAACTTTGAGCTTTATAAGTAAAGAGAAAACTATTGCAAATAAAACTATATTATGTTAAAATATATAACATAAAAAGTAACTATCAACCATCTAAAAGCTAAATAGCAGGAGGTAAAGAATATGTTCATAGAACGGTTAACTAGGAAACAAGTAAAAGATTTTTTAAAAGGAATATATCCAGAAAATTTTTATAGGTATGACTTTGATTATCATCAAATACTTAAAGAATTTGATGTAACAGTATACGATAAAAGTAATTCTGATGTAATAGATACTTTTAGACTATGTGATTTTGATGTACTTTATACTACTTGGTCAAGTGAACATTGGATAAAATATCTTTACAAAATATTCGGAGAAGAATACAAAGAAGCATATTTAGCAGAGTGTGAAAAATTATTTGAATAAAGTAAAAAAATCAAGATTACCAAATGGCAATCTTGATTTTTGCTTTAATTTCTAAGTAACCCCACAATGAGCTGAGCAACCTCATCCTTCATAACCTCATAATCAATTCCGCTATGTTTATGATAAATAATTTCATGACACAAATCATCAATTAAACTTAAAGCTATATGTACTTTTTCTTGCATATGCTCTACATTTATATTATTCTTGACAAGCACATCAGTTAAAGCATTTGTACTATACATTTCCCTTTCATAAAAGAACTTGGCAACATCTTCATCTAAATGCACCATAGCAGTAATTTCTTCATGAGCTTGTTTTGATAGTTTATGATTTTTAATAAATTCGTCAATCATTTCTTTTATCATATTTTCAATATTATTTCTATCAAAATTAGTATTATTAATATCAAAAATAGGAAAGAAAATATCATTAGAATATCTTTCTAGCCCAGCAATTAGAATATCATGTTTATCCTTAAAATATTGATAAACAATACCAGTAGAAACACCAGCAGCTTTTGCAATTTCAGCAGTATTTGTATTATAATAGCCGAACTTCACATATTAATTCAAACCCAGCCTTTATTATTTTTTCCTTTTTTTCAATAGAACGTTTTTGAATAGGTTCTCTTATTTCGTTTTCACTCATATTTTTACACTTCCTTTAATAATATAGTTATTATAATACAAAAATAAAATTAAAGCAATATGAAATTTTATTCATATTCTATTGACAACAAAATTTATAATGATATAATAAAAACGAAATGTGAAATAAATTTCATAAAAGGAGGTAACAAATGAAAACAATAGGTGAAAATTGTAGCTTATCAGAACTAAAAATTGGACAAACAGCGGTAGTAAAAAGCATAAATATTGTAAATAAGAATGTAAAAAGGCATTTACTAGATATGGGACTAACCAAAGGAACTAATGTAACAATAAAGAAAATAGCACCTATGGGCGACCCAATTGATATTCTACTAAGAGGCTATGAACTTGCAATAAGAAAAGCAGATTTAAAACAAATAGAAGTGGAGGTAATAAAATAAATGAAAGTTGGACTAGTTGGAAATCAAAATAGTGGTAAAACAACATTATTTAACTGTTTAACTGGTATGAACGCAAAAATAGGAAATTGGCCAGGAGTTACAATTGAAAAAAAGCTTGGAACAATAAAAGGCACAAAACATGAAATAACAGACTTACCAGGAATATATTCTTTAAGCCCATACTCTGCTGAAGAAGAAGTTTCAAGAAACTTTGTGTTTAATGAAAACCCAGATGTAATAATAAACATAGTAGATGCAACATGTTTAGAAAGAAGCTTATTTTTAACAACTCAATTATTAGAATCAAACTGTAAAGTAATAGTTGCACTAAATATGGCAGACAAGCTAGAAGAAAAAGGGTTAAGCATAGATGAAAAGAAAATGGAAGAAATGCTAGGAACAAAAGTAATTAAAATATCAGCCTTAAAGGAAACGGGAATAGAAGAGCTTATAAAAGAAATAGATAAACCAATAAAAAGGAAGGAAAATAAAGTTATTCCTGAATACCTAAGTAAAGATTATGATATTGAAAAATATGAAGAAATCGTAAATCAAAAGTATTCATTTATAAGTAGAGTAGTAGAAACTTGTATAAAGAAGAAAAAAAGACCTGAAGCAATATCAGATAGATTAGATAAAATCTTTTTAAATAGATGGCTTGCATTCCCTATATTTATAATAATTATGTTCTTAATATATTATCTATCAGTAGGAATAGTTGGAAATTTTACAGTCGACCTAGTAGGAGACGCAGTAGGAAGTTTTGGAGAATGGGTAGGAAGCTTAATGGAAAACATAGGACTATCTGAATGGCTAAATAGTTTAGTTGTAGATGGAATTATATCAGGAGTAGGAGCAGTACTAGGCTTTGTACCACAGCTTATAATATTATTCTTATGTATAGCCTTGTTGGAAACCACAGGTTATATGTCAAGAATATCACTACTATTAGACAAATTATTTAGAAAATTAGGTTTAAGTGGAAAAAGCCTAATACCATTTATAGTAGGTTCAGGTTGCTCTGTTCCAGGAATAATGGGAACAAGAATTATAGAAAATGAAGACGAAAGAAAAATGACAGCAATACTTACCCCATTTATTCCATGTAGTGCTAAACTGCCAATAATAGCACTATTTGCAGGGTACTTCTTTCCAAACTCATCAGGTATAGTTTCAAGTTCATTATACTTTTTTGCAATAGCAGTAATAATTATAAGTGCATTAATTATGAAAAAATTTGTATTCAAACATACATCAAGTACATATATTTCAGAACTACCAGAATACAAACTGCCAAGTGCAAAATACATATTAAAAGATGTATTCGACAAAGTAATGGCATTTATAAAAAGAGCAGGAACAATTATTTTACTATGTTCAATTATAATTTGGTTTTTACTTTCATTTTCATTTAAAATGGAATATGGGGTAGATGTAGAAGAAAGTATATTAGCAAGTATAGGAAATAAAATTTCATGGGTATTTAAGCCAATGCTTGGAGAGAACAGTTGGGAGGCGGCAGTATCAGCGTTGCAAGGACTAGTTGCAAAAGAACAAGTAGTATCCTCAATGGCAGTAATAAATGGCTTGGAAGAAGATGCAAGCGAAGGAGCAGAAATATTTGTAAAAGACGGAGCATTTGGTTTCTTCACAGCATCATCAGCCTATGCATTCATGGTATTTAACCTATTTTCAGCACCATGCTTCGGAGCAATAGGAGCAATGAAAAGAGAACTAGGAAGCACCAAAAAACTACTAAAAGCCCTAGCCTTCCAAACAGGCTTAGCATGGGTACTCGCAACATTTGTGTATCAAATAGGAAATAGAATAGAAAAGGAAATATTTAACATTGTAGATATAGTGTTTATAGCAATAATTGTAGGTTTAGTAATAGTAATAATAAGAGCTTTATTTAAGAAAAATAAGAATGAGTGTGTAGAATGTCCTTATTGTAGGAGTTGTAATAAGAGTTAAATTAATAAAAATGATTTGTACATTTTTTGTACAAATCATTTTTATTAATTTAACTCTTGGCTTTTTGATGTGAAAAATTTCCATCATCATAAATAATTCCTTTTTGCATATTTGTAAGCACATTTCTAACACGCATAATGGTATTTTCAGGCAATTCATCAATATTAAACCATTGTAGATTATCACATTTATCAGGTTCCATTATTTTTGGAGTTCCTTCATATTTATCCGCTGTGAAAAATACATTAATATACTCATCTTGGTATTCATGAATAAGAGCAACTAGTTTTAAATCGTGTTCATCTATATTAAGTCCAATTTCTTCCTTAGCTTCTCTACATAGTGCCATAGCTAGTGATTCGTTTTTCTCAAGATGACCACTACATGCTGTATCATATTTACCATCCATATATCCAGTATTACATCTTTCTTGAAGTAAAATTTGCGTGTTTCCATTTACTTCTCTTGTTAATACTAAAAAAACTGCTACTTTACTTTGATATCTTTCAACCATATTGTTATCCTCCTATATACATTATTTTATAGAATTTTAATACATTATATATGATATGTATTATATAAGAAATTTACGTAAAATGCAATAATTTGATAGAAAATAGTTGTGTTTTACATAAGCACATGATAAAATAAAACTGTTTTTAATATTTATAATCTCCTAACTAGAAAATTTTGAGACATATAAACAGCAGTGTAAAGATGCTGATAAAATTACTATGAGTATTCTCTCATTTTACCTTAGTGTAGCAATATTCTTTTTATTAAAATCACTTTTTGATGTATTTTCAGATGTTAAAACGCTTATTAATAAAAGAAAAAAGTAAATGACTAAAATAAAGTAAGTTTAAGAAAAACTTGAGCAACAGCTCTTGATATCTTAAACTTACTTTATTTTTAATTATTTAAATTTTTGTTATAAAGCTCTAAATAATTCTTTATGTACATGTTTGACCAACAAATTTCCCAAAAACTATATACAAAACACAAACAAAATGATATACTAACAAAAGTTAGGTAACGTATGTTATTTTAAAAAGGAGATGATACAAATTGCCACCAAGAACTATATTTGAAAAAGAGCAAGTACTTAATATTGCATATAATATAGTGCGAAATGAAGGCTTCGATGGACTAAATGCTCGTAGAATTGCAAAAGAGTTAAATGCTTCTGTTCATCCGATTTTTAAGCACTTTAAAGATATGGAAGAACTAAAAAAAGCAGTATATGAAAAGATATGTGCAAAATATAAAGAATACATGCTAAGTGGTGCAAATGAAGAACAGGCATATAAAAAAATGGGGTTATCATATATTAAATTTGCAAAAGATTACCCAGAATTTTTTAAAATTATATTTATGCAAAAAACAAACCTTAATGCAGAAAATTTTATAATGGCAGATAATGTAGGAGATGATGTAATAGAGAAAGGCCAAATATTAACAGGGCTTTCTTTTGAAGAACAAAAGAAATTCCATGTAAAAGTATGGATATTTACACATGGAATAGCATGTTTAGTTGCCACAAATACAGTAAAATTTTCAGATGTAGAAATAGAAGAATTACTAACAGAAACTGTAAAAAAATTAATAATAGGATATAAAAACTCGTAGAAATAATAATTTTGATGTAGGGGCGATTAGCAATCGTCCGCTCTTCGAAGAAATAGCTTTAAAATTAGCCACATTATGTATTTATATATATTAAAATAAAAATCGAACCCTCCAAGCTCACGGGTATTCCCCCGCAATCTGCGGGCTGTCGGGCTTCAATTTTGATTTTAATATATATAAACACATAAGGTTACTCTACAAATTGTTATTTAGCAATTTTTTGAATGGTAATTATTAATATATGGAACTGGATTATATATGCCATAATCTCAACAATAATAGAAAGGAAGATTTTATAAAATGAACAATGTAATAGAAGTCAAAAATTTAACCAAAGAATACAAAACTTTTAAAGCAGTAGATGATATATCTTTTGAAGTACACGAAGGGGAAATATTAGGTTTACTTCGGACCTAATGGAAGTGGAAAAACTACTACTATAAACTGTATATTATCTTTACTAAAATTTAGTAAAGGAAGTATACAAATATTTGGAAAAGAAATGAAACCAAATTCTTATGATATAAAAAGAGATATAGGAGTAATATTTCAAGAAGTAGCAGTATTTGATGAACTAACAGTATATGAAAATATAGACTATTTTTGTGGACTTTATATAAAAGATAAAACTACTAGAAAAAACTACATAGAAGAAGCAATTAAACTAGTAAGTTTAGAAGATTTTAAAAAGTTCTATCCAAAACAACTATCAGGTGGCTTATTAAGAAGACTAAACATAGCTTGTGGAATTGCACATAAACCAAAACTAATTTTCTTAGATGAGCCAACAGTAGCAGTAGACCCACAAAGTAGAAACAATATATTAGATGGAATAAAGAAATTAAGAGAAGCTGGAGCTACTATTGTATATACAACTCACTATATGGAAGAAGTAGAAATTTTATGTGATAGAATTATCATTTTAGATAAAGGAAAAATACTTGCAAGTGGAACAGCAGATGAGCTTAAGAAAAAAGCTAGAATAAAAGAGAAAGTTACAGTAGAAGTTAATAACTTAAAAGAAGAGCAAATAGATAAAATAAGAAATCTACAAAATGTAGAAGAAGTTAAATATAATGTTAACAACTTAATTATTACATACAAACAAGGAGAAAACAATTTAGGAGAATTAACAAATCATTTGAAAAAAGAAGAAATAAAATACAATAAAATATATTCAGAAAGACCAACTCTAAATGATGTATTCTTAGAATTAACAGGAAAGGAGCTTAGAGATTAATGTTTATACATAATTTTAAGTATACCTTAAAAACACTATTTGGAAACAAAATACTAATATTTTGGACCTTTGCATTTCCAATTATAATGGCAACATTTTTCAACTTAGCATTTTCAAATATAGAAAATAGTGAAAAATTAAGTATTATTGATATAGCAATAGTAGAAAGTGAAGAATTTAAAAATAACGAAATATTAAAACAATCTTTTGAAACTTTAAGTGACGAAGAAAATGAAGATAGACTATTTTCTTTAAAATATGTAGAAGAAACAAAGGCAAAAGAACTATTAGAAAATGACGAAATAACAGGATATTTAAAACTAGAAGAAAATACGCCTAAAATAGTAATAAAATCAAACGGAATAAATGCAACTATATTAAAATATGTTACAGAAGAAATAAACCAAACAAGTAAAGTAGTAGAAGATTTAGCAAATGGTAAAATAGTAGAAGCACATATGCAAGGAAAAACGCAAATTGACTACGAAAAAATATATAAAGAAGCATTAGAAATAGCAATGAAAGATGATGTGAAATTAAAAAATATATCAAATGCAAATTTAAGTTATACTATGATAGAATTTTACACATTAATAGCTATGGCATGCCTATATGGTGCAATATTAGCAATGACAGCAATAAATAATAGTTTAGCTAATATGGGGAACGTGGGGAAAAGAACAGCAGTAGCACCAATTAGTAAAGGAAAACTAATAATCTCTAGCGTTTTAGCGAGCTATATAACACAGTTAATTGGAATTGCTTTATTATTCATATATACAATATTTTTACTAAAAGTAGATTATGGTAGTAACTTACCTTTAATTATATTATTAACCCTAGCAGGAAGTTTAGCAGGGCTTTCACTTGGAATAGTAGTTGCAACAACCCTAAAAACAAACGAAAATACAAAAACAGGAATACTAATTGCAGTTACAATGTTTGGTTGTTTCTTATCTGGAATGATGGGGATAACAATGAAATATATAGTAGATAAAAACGTACCAATTATAAATAAATTAAACCCTGCAAGTATGATAACAGATGGATTATATTCTTTATATTATTATGATACTTTTAGTAGATATTATATAAATATCATAAGTTTACTAATATTTAGCACAATTATGATAGGAATATCAATTGTACAATTAAGAAAACAAAAATTTGAGACATTGTAAAAACAAAGTTCCATTGGGGACGTTTCCAAATGGGAAATCTGTCCCAAATGGGAAATCTGTCCCAAATGGGAAGGGAAAGGAAAAAAATGACAGTATTTAAAACATTTTTAAAAATATTAAATAAAAATAAATTTGTTGTACTTTTATATACAATAATATTACTAGTATTTGGCGTATTCAATATGTCAACAAGCGAAAATAATACAAACTTCATAGCAGCTAAACCAGATATTTTAATAATAAATAAAGATCAAGAAATAGGCTTAACAAAAAATTTGATAGAGTATATAAAAGAAAACTCAAATATAATAGATATAAAACTAGAAGATGATAGCATTAATGATGCATTATTTTATAGAGATGTAAATTACATTATATACATACCAGAAAATTATAGGCAAACTGTATTAAATGGTGAAACACCAGAAATACAAATAAAAAGTACAGGAGACTATCAATCAAGCTATTCAGAAATGCTACTTTCAAGATATATAAAAATACAAACTATATATTCAAATGAGATAAGTAATGAAGCGGAACTAATAGAAAAAATAAATAATAGTTTAGAAAATGAAACACAAATAGAAGTTACATCAAAGTTAGACACAAATAGTTTATCAAAAGCAAGCTTTTACTATAATTTTGCAAGCTATAGCATATTAGCAGGTGCAATATATGTAATATGCTTAATATTATCAAGTTTTAATGAAAAAAGTATACGAAAAAGAACAATTATAAGTAGTATGAATTATAAAAAGCATAATAGAATATTATTACTTTCAAATGGTCTATTTGCAACAATGTTATGGTTATTTTATGTGTTAATAAGTTTTGCAATAGTAGGAAAAGCAATGTTTAGCATAGCACGGACTAATATATATAGTAAATTCATTTATATTTACAATGTGTGCTTTAACAATAGCATTTTTAATAGCAACAATAATAAACAACAAAAACGCAATAAATGGAATAGTAAATGTAATAGCACTAGGTTCAAGCTTCTTATGTGGAGCATTTGTACCAGTAGAATGGCTACCAAAAACTGTACTAACAATAGCACATATTATACCAACATATTGGTACATTCAAACAAATGAACTAATTAAAGCAATAGAAGTATTCAACATAGAAACTTTAATGCCAGTATTTACTAATATGGGAGTAATTGTTTTATTTAGTATATTCTTTATTATACTTACTAATGCTTTTTCAAAGAACAAAAGAAAAGTAGGCTAAAATTAGCATATCTCTTATAATTGCCCTTGCAACTGTTGCAGAAAGCTTATTTTATTGTGGCAGAGATGATACAGAATATATAAGGTCATCTTTTCTAAGCAAAATAGGATTCGAAAGAGAACAAAGAGAACGGCAACGGTTATGGTGCTGCGATGATGAGTATGAGAAGTAAACAAATAGAGGGAAACTATAATTAGTTTCCCTCTATTTGTATGTTTATAGTAGTATAAAATAATTTCTTATTAAATATTTTTCAAAATATAATTTACAATTGAATTTATATGCGCTTGGGTGGTATCGAAAATAGGTATTTCTAAATCTTGCGGTTGTATAAGCATTTCAATTTCAGTACAACCGAGTATTACACCTTTTATTCCAAAGTTTTTTACCATATTATTAATCACATTTATATAGTATTCTTTAGAAGTGCTTTCAGTATTACCAATACATAGTTCTTTAAATATTATCCTATCTATTTCGGCAATATCTTCATCACTTTGTGGAACATATACTGTTAAGCCATTTTTTGCCAATCTATCTTTCAAAAAATTTTCTGTCATAGTGTATTTCGTTCCTAGTAATCCAACTTTTCTTACATTTTGATTTAAACACTCAGCAGAAACACAATCTGCTATATGTAATATAGGGATATTAATAGAACTTTGTATTTTATCTGCTAATTTATGTATTGTATTTGTTGCAATAACAATGATATCAGCTCCAATAAGTTCAAGTTTCTTAGCTATATCACATAACTTTTCTTCAATTGGTTTCCAATTGTTTTCCCGCATATAGGGCTCAATATCTTGAAAATTAACACTATACATTATTATTTCAGCAGTATTTAAGTTACCAAGCTTATTATTAATAATAGTATTAATTCTTTCATAATAATGTTTAGAAGACTCATAACTCATTCCACCAATTATTCCTACTATTTTCATACTAAACCTCCTTAAAATTTTAAGACAGTTATAAAAAAAGTGACAAAACCATTATATAATACATTATGTAAAATATCAAATATAAAATATTATTCATATCAAAAAATATTACTATTGAAAAATATTGACTTATGATATATAGTATAATAGATTTAAAAATAGGAGGAATTTACAATGTTTTTATCAATTATATTAATAATAGTTGGATTTATTTTGCTTATTGTAGGAGCAGATATGTTAGTAAATGGAGCAAGTGGAGTAGCTAAAAAGTTTCATATACCAGAAATAATAATAGGGCTTACAATTGTTTCTATTGGAACTTCTATGCCAGAGTTATTTGTAAGTATAACTTCTGCAATAGATGGCTATTCAGATATGGCAATAGGAAATGTTGTAGGAAGTAATTTGTGTAATTTATTATTAATTTTAGGATTAGCAAGTATTTTAAGACCTGTCAAATTCCAAAAAGAAACAATAAAATATGAAATACCAATGTGCTTAATATTTACAATAATACTTATGATATTTGCAAGTACAGGAAGTACAATATCAAAAGTAGAAGCAATAGGCTTATTAATTCTATTTATATTATTTATCGGATATACAATAATTATGGCAAAAAAGCAAAGTATAAATAATGCATTAGTTGAATTAGAGAAAGAGGACAAAAAGCAAAATAATATATTAAAAAATATAATATTTATAATAATAGGAATTATAGGTTTGAAAATAGGAGGAGACTTAGCAGTAAATAATGCTGTAAATGTTGCAAAAATTGTAGGACTAAGTGAAAAAATAATAAGCTTAACAATACTCGCAATAGGGACAAGCCTTCCAGAACTTGTAACAAGTGTAGTGGCTGCATTAAAAGGGGACAGTGACATTGCAATAGGTAATATAATAGGTTCAAATATATTTAATATATTACTAATACTAGGAGTTTCAGCAATAATAAAACCTATTATATATAATATATCATATAATTTTGATTTAATGCTTTTAGTCGTTTCAACAATAATACTAGCAATCTTCCCATATATACCACCTAAAAAGGAAATGAGTAGATTAAATGGAGTATTATATTGCTTAATGTATGTTTCATATATAGGAATGCTATTTATAAAATAATTAAAAATTCATATAAAAGAAGATGCTAAATAATAGCATCTTCTTTTAAAGAGATTATCTTAAATACAAAGAATGGATCTTCTTTGCGAATTCAGGATAAAACATTGCACAACTCCTAGAATAGGATTTGAATTGCAGTACTCTCACTTCATAACTCAAAAAATGATGGAATTTCCTCCAAAATGCTAGCATTTCGACATATTTTTGTGCATAAGGTTGAGGATTGTCAAAATCTGAAATCATAATAGATAATTCGTCATATAACTTTTGCATTTTGCAATAGGCATAAATACGAATTATAATGTTTGCCAAAATTATAGCACCAAAAAAGAAAATTACAATAACAAATAAGTTCCGAGTCATTTTTATTTCTCCCTTCATTATATAATTGATATATTTATATGTTAACATAAAAATAAAACAAAGTCAAATTAATGCAAAATGTAAAATAAAAGTTAACTTTAAATTTAAAGTTGCCTAAAATGAATTTAAGTATTATAATTAAGTCAGAAAAATAGAAATGAATTAATTTAAACGAATATTAAAAATTCCTTACAAAAAGCTTACAAAATATTAATTTTTCTGTAATGCAATTTTAATATTTATGATATATAATTATATTGGACAAGTATTATACGAAAGGATAAAATTAAATGGAAGAACAAAATAGAAAAAGAAAAATAAAGTTTAATAAAAGAATAGTAAAAAGAAATATATTAATAATTTCTACATTCATATTATTAGTTTTTATAATTATAAAATTGATTATCCCTAAAAAGGAAACTACGGGAAATAACAATACAGTTGAAGTAGCAAAAGTTTCAAAAACAAATGTTGAAGAAAATAATAGTGTTATAAATAATAAAAAGTTAGATTGGAAACTTACCCTTGTAAACCAGGCTAACAAATTACCAGAAAATTATGAAATGAAATTATCCAGTATTGACCAATATAGAAAATTTGATAGTAGAGCAATAAAATATTTACAAGATATGATAGAAGACATGAGAGAAGAAGGAGTAAGTAATATATGGGTACAATCATCATATAGAAGTGTAGAAGAACAAGAAACAGTATACAACAATAAAGTTAAATACTATAAAGAACAAGGCAAAACTGAGAAAGAAGCCAAAAGACTTACAGAAGAAACAATTAATAAACCAGGGCATAGTGAGCATAGTTTGGGACTAGCAGTAGATTTTAACTATGTTAATGGTGACTTTGAAGAAACAAAAGCATTCAAATGGTTAAAAGAGAATGGAGAAGAGTATGGCTTTATTTTAAGGTACCCAAAAGAAAAAGAAAATATTACAAAAGTAACCTATGAGCCATGGCATTGGAGGTATGTTGGAAAAGAAAATGCTAAAAAGATAAATGAATTAGGAATGTGTTTAGAAGAATATGTAGAATCAATTATGTAAAAATATAAGAGTTATATATAACAATACAATTTCTAATGTTTATATATAATAATTAATTAAAAATTATAAAAGGAGAAATAAGAAATGGCAACTACAAATGAGTATATAGAATATGTATGTGAACAAATAAATGGAATTGGGGCTATTAGGTATAAGAAAATGTTTGGAGAATTTATGGTATATGTTAATGATAAGCCAATTATTATAGTTTGTGATAACAATGCATTTGTTAAAAAATTAGAATGTATAGAAGAAATGATGAAAGATTCAAAACTAGGATACCCATATAAAGGAGCAAAAGAACATTATATATTAGATATTGATGATTCAGAATTTTGCAAGAATGTTGTAAGCAAAATAGAGGAAGTTACACCTATGCCAAAACCTAAGAAAAAGAAGCAATAGAGAAAAATTATTGATATTTTTAGAAAATAATATGCAAAAAAAAAACAAGATAAGTTTAAATCAGCATTTTTGTTAATTTAAACTTATTTTGTTTTTTGTTATTAGATATAAAAACGTTTATATATTTTTCAAATCTACTCCCACTAAATTATTGGATGTCGAAATATTTTTAAGCTTATATTTTCTATAATTTATTTTGGTACAAATAAATTCATAAGAAGTAGAGCACATTTGCCCTATAATTGTACAAAAAGGTGTTGGTATAAATGATGCAGCTGTTCTAATTAAATAGGCAATTATCATATTTGTAGTCATTTTTAAAGCGGAATCTTCTAATTGTAAAAAACAAATTTTTATTTCTATAAATGGTCCAAACATAAAGTCTAATATATGTAAAGAAATAAAAATACTTACAATTTTTAAGTCGGGTTTATAAAAAGGATACAATATAAGTGACATTAACAATACTGATAAAATAAGCAACATATATAATTTTATAGCATTTCTTAAATGTTCATTATAATTAAACTTTTTCTTTGCAATATCTACTTTTGCTACTGTTTTTACTGCATCTGTAATATCCCACTGCATATCTGTTACTAATGTAGCAAATGTTATTGCTATCATATATTTTTCGCCATATTCAAAAGAATTGCTAAATCCAAAAAAGTATATAACAAAAAACATAAGGCTTACACTAAATGCAACAGAGTTATATTTAAACCAATTTTTTAAATTAATTTTAAAATCGATTTTTTCAACATTTTTTATTACTAAAAAAACAATCATCATAAACATTAGAATACCAGATATAATTGCAGTTATTAATTGATTTTTTGTAATAATTGCTATACCTATTAAACTTACAAAGTTAATAGAATTAAATAAAACAGCTATTTTATTTGCTTTCTTATTTTCCTCCTTATAATAAAGTTTAGTTAATATTAACTCTAATACTGTATGAAAGAAAATTTGAAACATAGAATATATGCAAAATATTTTATATATTTTAGTATCCATATTCATAAAATTTATATAATTATCATTGTTAAAAATAATGAAGCCAAAAACTAAAATACTAAATATAATTCCATAAAAAATCCCATTATCTCCACCATTTTTATTATTATCTCTATAAATGCTAATATTAGCTCCAACACCAAATATCGCAATAATCATACCCATTAAACATTGAAGTGGGTATGTTAATGAGAATATATTAATTAAATGATTATCCAATATAATTCCGAGTAAAAACCACGAGGCAATAGGAACTATCGATGTTATCAATATATCAAAACTTACTCTTAATAATCTTTTCATATTTATTTCTATCCTTTATAGTATATTTATTAGTACATAATATTTATAACATAAAAGTTGCTTAATCTCAATAGTTAAAATGTAAACTTTATTTTATGGTATTTTTTATAAGAATATATATCATAATTATAATATAAATAATTAAAGGAGGGATACGAATGTGTACAGCAGTAACATATAAAACAAAAGACTTTTATTTTGGACGAACACTAGACTATGAATTTTCCTATGGAGATGATGTAACAATAACTCCGAGAAATTATCCATTTCATTTTATAGAAGAAGGAAATATAGATACTCATTATGCCATAATTGGTATGGCTCATGTAATAGAAAATTACCCATTATATTATGATGGAGTAAATGAAAAAGGATTAGCAATGGCAGGTCTAAATTTTGTAGGTAATAGCTACTACAATAAAAAGATAGAAGGAAAAAATAATATAAACCAATTTGAATTCATACCATGGATTTTAAGTAAATGTGCCACAGTAAAAGAAGCACGAAAACTAATAGAAAAAATGAATTTATTAGATAGACAATTTAATGAAAATTTACCAGTAGCCCAGCTTCACTATATTATATCAGATAGCACAGAAACAATAACAGTAGAACCTTTAAAAGAAGGTATAAAAATATATGAAAACCCAGTAGGAGTATTAACCAATAATCCACCCTTTGATATGCAAATGTTTAACCTAAATAACTATATGAGTTTATCAACAAAAGAGCCACAAAATACATTTTCAAAAGGCATAAATTTAAAAACATATAGCCGCGGAATGGGAGCAATAGGCCTACCAGGAGACTTGTCATCACAATCAAGATTTGTACGCGCAGCATTTGTAAAATTAAACTCAATTTCTTTAGAAGGAGAAAAAGAAAGTGTTAGCCAATTCTTTCACATATTAAATTCAGTAGACCAACAAAGAGGTTGCTGCAATTTAGGAGATGGCAAATATGAAATAACAATATATACATCATGTTGCAATACAAATAAAGGAATATATTATTATACAACTTATGATAATCATCAAATTACAGCGATAGATATGAATAAGGAAAATTTAGACAGCAGTGAACTTATAAAATACCCTACAATAAAAGAAGAGCAAATAAGCTTACAAAATTAGCTAAATTTTTCTTGCAATTTTATGGGAGTTTCAGCAACTTTCAGCAGATTTAATTTATTTGTTCTGCGTTGTAACAATAATTCCCACAGGCTTTTATATTTGGATTCGTAGCCTAAAAACATTCTGGGAAAAGAAGACCTTTATATTTAGTATATGTATATTGTTCATTGGGGTATTAGGATTTATCTATGTAATAGCAGAAGTAGAATCTATAATTCCTTTATTAATAGCAATTTTGCTAATTACTACACTAATATTTATTATGCGAAGGTTTCTACTACCTATGGCATTTGAAGATTCAGAAAAGGCTAAAAGAAGCGAAATATACGTTGAAAAATATTTGTCATCAAATGAATATATAGAAGTACAACCAATTAAAGAAATATGTGATATAGTATTAATTGAACATGCTAATTTTTATGCTAGGCTTATAGATGATATAGTTATAATTTTTATGAATTTCAAAGATAAAGAAGAATTTTTTGAATATAAAAGAATTTTCAAAGGCTGTTTCTACACTTATTACCGTGTGAAGAAAGAAAATTAAGATTAAAATTGCATATGATGTAAAAGGAGCAAAATTTTTGCTCCTTTTAAAGTACAAAAATTATAAACAGAATATAATTCTATTTTTTATTGATATTTATTTATGCGTGTGCTAATATTTAATTATAAAATAATAATAAGTAAATAAGGAGAAAAATAAAACTGCAAATGGAGTATATGATTTAGATAGGCTTTTAAAAGAAAATGAAAATTAGAAAAAATGGAGTTAATATTGTAATGGAAGATATAAATACACTAGAAAAATTAGAAGAATATTTTAAAAAAGTAGATTGCTATGGAGAATATAATTATTGCTTCACATGCCAAATAGAACCATCAATACTTCCTATGTTATTTGGAGCAGTTGGAGCAATTATTGAAATAAAAAGAAACAAAAATGTAATGGGATATTTATTTAATAAGTTTGATAAAGGAATATGCCTTATACCAATAGTTTCAGATACTTTAACAAAAAACAAAATTGATATAGATAATTATATTTTTATAAATAATGATGACATAGAAAAAGTAATTATAAAAAATGAAGATATAGTATATAAAAAGATAAAAATAATTCTAAAAAATAAAACAAAATATACTATGAGAGCTGTAAAAAAGATAAAAAATATTGAATATCATGAGAAAAACTTAAATAACTTTCTTTCATTTTACAAATAATAAAAAATAAGAATGAAAAGAAAGGAAGAATTATATGCGGGTTAGTTATTGGATTAATAATACCATTTATAGGTACAATGTTAGGTTCAGCAATGGTATTTTTTATGAGAAATAAAATAAATAATAAAATAAAAAAACTACTTTTAGGTTTTGCAGCAGGAGTAATGATAGCAGCATCAATTTGGTCACTACTTATACCATCACTAAACATGTCAGAGGAACAAGGAAAAAATGGCTGGGTTCCATCTGCAATAGGTTTCTTATTTGGAATAGTATTTTTATTAACTTTAGATAGTATAATTCCACATATGCACTTAGAAAGCACTAAGCCAGAAGGAATGAAGTCACGTTTAAAGAAAACAACAATGCTAATTCTTGCAGTAACACTTCATAATTTGCCAGAAGGAATGGCAGTAGGAGTAACATTTGCTGGTGCTATTCTCGGAAATAGCGGAATTACAGTAGCAGGAGCATTTATATTATCTATTGGAATTGCAATACAAAACTTTCCAGAAGGAGCAATAATATCAATGCCATTAAAAAGTGAAGGAATGTCAAAATCAAAAGCATTTTTATATGGAACACTATCTGGAATAGTAGAACCAGTAGGAGCAATAATAACAATATTATTAACAAATATAGTAATACCAATACTTCCATACCTACTATCATTTGCAGCAGGAGCAATGATATATGTTGTAGTAGAAGAACTAATACCAGAATCACAAGAAGGTGAACACTCAAACATAGGAACAATAGGAGTAGCAATAGGATTTGTTATTATGATGATTTTAGATGTGGCATTAGGATAAAGGATATTAAAAAGAAGGAGAAAACTAATAATGAAATTATATGTAATAAGACATGGAGAAACTGATATGGGTAAAAACAGAGTTATCGCTACTGTTGAAGAACCTTTAAATGAAAAAGGAAAAGAACAAGCAATTAATGTTGGAAAAGAGTTAAATTCTCTAAATATAGACTTAATATACTGTTCTCCTATTGGAAGAGCAAAACATACACTAGAGTTACTTAATCTAAAAAAGGATATTCCTGTAATTATAGATGATAGAATAAAAGAACGAGACGTTGGAGCATATGAAAAAGTAAGTTTTGATGATATAGATTGGGAAATATTTTGGGGATATGATTCAGAAACAAAATATACTAAATTAGAATCAATGAAAAATGTATATAAGAGAGTGGCTAGTTTTTTAGATGAACTTAAAGAAAAGTATAAAGATAAAAATATATTATTAGTAACTCATGGTGGAGTATCGAGAGCAATTTATTGGTATTTTAATGGGATTGATAATACTTTATTTACATGTGAAAATTGTAAAATATATGAATATAATATTTAGAAATTTTAAATAAAACAAAAAAATGCTGATTTAAGGAGTATTAAATATAGAAAATATAATAAAAGTTGGACTAGGAATAATGATAAAAGATGGAAACAAAATACTACTAGGACATAGAGCAAAAACAAGAAAAGATACTGGTGGAATACACGAACCAGACACATGGACATTTCCAGGAGGAAAGCAAGAATATAATGAAACAGTACTAGAAGGTGCAATTAGAGAAGTGAAAGAAGAAACAAACCTAGATATTTCTGAATTAGAAGTTTTTAGTGTTTCAGATGATATTCAGCCTAATAAGCATTATGTTACAATACAAATAATTGCTAATAAATACTCAGGAGACTTAAAAATAATGGAACCTACTAAAGAAGATGAATGGAAATGGTATCACTTAGACAATTTACCAAGTAATATATACACACCAACTAAACATTTTATAGATAAATATAAAAATAGTAAAAGATAGAAATATAAAGGAGATATTATGAAATCAATATTAGAGCAATATTTCGATATATTAGAATATAATAAAAAACCACAATTTTTAGATAAATATTTACAAACGCCAAGTTTATTAAGACTTAAAAATATTGGATATTTTTGTGGGATGGATTATGCCTCTAAGCAAATATATTGTTTTGATGAATATATATCAAGATATGATCATTCATTAACTGTTGCACTTTTAACATGGCATTATACAAAAAATGAAAAACAAACACTTGCAGGTCTTTTTCATGATATAGCAACACCATGTTTTTCTCATGTAATTGACTATATGAACAAAGATTATGAAAATCAAGAAAGCACAGAAGAATATACAGAAAAGATTTTAAAAGAAGATACATATTTGAATAAATGTTTAAAACAAGATAACATATTACTAGAAGATATAACAGACTTTAAAAAATATACTATTGTAGATAATGACAGACCAAAATTATGTACTGACAGACTAGATGGATTAATATTAACAGCACTATTTTGGCCAAAGGCAATTAATATTAATGATGCAAAAAATATAATTCATGATACACAAATAGTAATAAATGAAGAAGGAAATCAAGAAATAGGATTTAAATCTAGTGAAATTGCAAATTTTGTTTTAAAAGTAAGCAAAACTATAGATATATTTTGTCATTCAAAAGAAGATAATTATATGATGGAGCTACTTGCAAGTATAACAAGAGAAGCTATACAAAATAAGTATATATCATATAATGATTTATACATATTAAATGAAAAAGAATTAATAGATATTTTAAAAAATTGCAACAATAAAGAAATAACTAAAAAAATAATAAAATTTATGAATATAAAAAAAGAAAATATACCAGAAATAAGCATAGATAATATAAAAGCAAGAGCATTAAATCCATTAGTAAATGGAGAAAGATTAATACATTAAAAATAATAAGATTAATACATTAAAAATAATAATAGAAAGGAGATAAAAGTAAAATGGAAAAATCAAAAGTATATTTTACAAAAGAAATTACACCAGAAAGTTTAGTCAAAATTTATGAGGCACTGGGAGTAAAATTAAAAGGAAAAGTAGCAGTTAAGTTACATTCAGGAGAAGAAGGAAATCAAAATTATTTAAGACCTGAATTTGCAAAAGCAATTGTAGAAAAAGTAAATGGAACAGTTGTAGAATGTAATACAGCATATGATGGAGCAAGAAATACAACAGACAAACACAAGAAGTTAATGGAAAAACATGGCTGGACTAAATACTTTGATGTAGACATTATGGACGCAGAAGGACCAGATAAAGTATTAGAAATATCAAATGGAAAAGTAATAAAAGAAAATTATGTAGGAAAAAACATTGATAATTATGATTCAATGTTAGTACTATCACACTTTAAAGGTCACCCAATGGGAGGATATGGCGGAGCATTAAAACAATTATCAATAGGTGTTGCATCATCAGAAGGAAAAGCATGGATTCATTCAGCAGGTGAAACAAAGAATCAAAATGAATTATGGGATCGTGTAGCAGAACAAAATAAATTCTTAGAAGCAATGGCAGATAGTGCAAAATCTGTTGTAGAATTTTTTGGAGAAAATATAGTATATATTAATGTTATGTGTAATATGAGTGTAGACTGCGATTGTTGTGCAGTAGCCGAAGACCCATGCATGAAAGATATAGGAATACTTGCAAGTACAGACCCAATAGCAATAGACCAAGCATGTATAGATTTAGTATACAACTCAAAAGACCCAGGAAGAGATCACTTCGTAGAAAGAGTAGAAAGACAAAACGGAATTCACACAATACAAGCAGCAGCTGAATTGGAATTTGGAACTAGAGAATATGAGTTAGTTAATATAGATTAGGGGGGATATAAAATGTTTTTTGATATCATAGGATGGATTGGTATGATTTTAGTATTAGTTGCTTACATATTATTATCTACTAATAAAATTAAAAATGGACTTTTGTATCAATTTCTAAATTTAGTAGCGGCTATATTTATGGCTGTAGGGTTATTTCCAAAAAATGCATGGTTTTCATTTGCATTGCAAGTTATTTGGGGAATTGTTGCTATAATTTCAATTGTTAGACTTAAAAAAATTAAATAATACTATGCATTAAAGTTGAAATGTATGGGTGTAATTGGGTAAGGTACATATGTGAGAATTTACCAAATTACGCTCTTTTTTGTTATATTAAAATTAATGCCGTTTTTTCGAACATTTTTTCTCAAAAAGTATTGACAAAGAAAAAATGTTCGTTTATTATATATTTGTAAATGCAAAACAATGTTTGTAATTTGGGAGGGACTAATATGAAAATAAAAAATAGAAAAAAATTTATATTATCATTATCAATATTAACATTAATAATAATATTTACAATATTATTAACTAAACATAGTTTTTCATATATAGAAAGTAAAACTAAAATAATATATATATCAAGTGGGGATACATTATGGGATATTGCAGTTTTAGAACAAAACTCAAATGAATACTACAAAAATAAAAAAGTAGGGCAAATTGTAGAAGATATAAAATATAAAAATAATTTAAGCAGTAGCTATATTTATGAAGGTCAAAAAATAGAAATTCCAGTTTATGAATAATTCTATCACTTATTTTAAAAAGAAAAACGGTCTTTAAGATGTAGGGGCGATTAGCAATCGCCCGATACTTCTATAAAATAGCTTTAAATAGTTACAATGTTAAAAAAATATATAGTTTTCTTAAAATAATATTCCATTTTAAGAACTAATCACATATTAGCTAAGGGGTTGCTTTCAACAGCATTTCTAACTTGTTCATTATTAACATGAGTATATATTTCAGTAGTAGAAATACTAGCATGTCCTAACAGTTCTTGCAAAGCTCTAATATCAACTTGTCCATATTGATACATAAGAGTTGCAGCAGTATGTCTTAGTTTATGAACAGAATATTTAGTAATATCTAAACCTGCCTTTAAAAGTTCTTGTTTTACAATATATTGAACAGTTCTATTACTAATTCTTTCACGCCTTTCGCTTAAAAATAATGCATTTTTTGAGTCGTATTTAATGCCTTCTTTAGGCCTCACATTTAAATAAGCGTTAATTGCATTCATACAAGCTTTATTTAAATAAATAGTACGTTCTTTATTACCTTTACCTATAACTGTCATTTTACATTCGCTAAAAATAATATCTTTAATATTAATACCAACAAGTTCAGACAAACGCATACCACAATTTAAAAATAAAGTAATTATTGCAAAATCACGTTCTTTATTTCTATTGTCTTCACTACATGAAATATCTAATAATTTTTTACTATCCTCTAAAGACAAATACTTAGGCATCCTTTTTTCTTGTTTTGGAGTTTCTAAGTTTTGAGCAGGGTTTACTTCAATAAGGTCCGTTTTTTGAGACAAATATTTAAAAAATATACGAATAGTAGATATCTTTCTAGCACGAGTAGCAGACCTACTATGATTGTTAGTTGCCAAATAAGAAACAAAGGCATGTATATCATTTAAAGTAATTTTATTTAGGTAACTAACATCAAAATCATTAATACTAATTTTATTAAAGTCACTTTCATCTGTCATTTTAAAATGAATTTTCATATATTTAAGAAACATAGCAAGGTCATAATTATATTCCTTAACAGAGTTAGGGGATTTATTTAATATAGTAATAGAATAGTCTAAAAAAGAATTAACAAATTCAGGGTTATCTTCACGACTTATCATTAGAAATCACTCTCCATATTTATAATTTATTTTGATAATTATATCATTAATTATATAATAAATACATACTAAAAGAAATAGTTTTAAGAAATTTTGTGCAATGTTTTGTAAAACTTATTTGTTTTAGTATTAAAAATATAGTCCAAACTATAGAGTACGTAAGAGAATTGGAGAGTTAAGATATAGATTAAAAGAATTTGCTCAAAGATTAAGTATCCGTGATGAGGAGAAAAAACTTAGAGATTTACAAAAAGCAGAGAAAGAATGTTTATATAGAAAAAGATAAACAAACAAATCCTAATGAAATTTTAAAAAATTTCATTAGGATTTGTTTGTATAAAACGTGTATTTAATAAATATTAGCTTATAAAAACATCTTCAATCCAATCGAAGTCATGACCAGATAAAGAAAGTATTTGATTTGTTCTTCCAAATCCAACAACTGTTTGTGGACCAGAATGGAAATCGCTACCACCACTTATTAAAAGGTTATATTGTTTTGCAAATTGATATAAATAGTCTCTTTGCTCAAATGTATGTGAAGAATGAAATACTTCTATACCAGCCGTTTTAGTTGTTTCTATAATATATTCCAAAAATGACAAAACATCACTTTTAGTTTCATAAATATATAAACAAGGATGGGCAGCAATTGTAATTCCACCATTTTCAAGAGCCATATTTGCAACATCTTTTGCCATTGGTAAATTCTTAGTAGTATCAATATAGAAATCACTACTAGGATGAATACAAAACTTTTTGAAGAACAACTTTGGAGTAGAATATACAATTGGATATGTTGAATCAAAAAAAGATTTGTTTTCTGGATATTTTATTAAATCCTTACATAAATATTCAGTAGCAAACATTCCTTTTGGTACATGCAAGTTTTCAGAATGCTTTAAATTGTATTTTTCACATTGCTTGACTAAAAACCTAAGTTGTTCATCTTGAGGAACCATATCATAATGATATTTATCAATAAAATCTTGTATATTTTTAGGATTAGGACCATAATAAAGTAACTCAATTGGAATGTACATACCAGTTTTTTGATCTAAAACCTTACAAGCAATCTCAGACCCTACAAAAACCTTTATAGAACCTAATTCATCTTTAGAAATAGTTTCTAATTCATTCGAACATCCTAAAATACTATTGTGGTCTGTAATAACAATTCTCTTTAGTTGTGTTTCTTTTGCAAATTCAATAATTTCTTTTAAGGAAAAAGAACCATCAGAATATTTAGTATGAATATGATGATCATAATCTGTTTTATATCCTAAATTTAAAAGTTCTTTAGTTGTATTAATATTTTGATCGAATAGCATAACTTTTTCCTCCTATTATTTATTAAGATTAAAAATGAAATATATATTCTGAGTCTTTCCAAGTAGTATCTAGCAAAGGATTGATAGAAATTAATATCATCAATACAATATTATTTTACCATTTTGGAAAGCTTTAAGTGATACAAAATATCAATTTTCTTCCATATGATATTCCCTCCATAAAATGTTAGAATAAAATTATATTCTAATTTTGAAAAAAGTTACATGCTTATTATAGCTTAATAAACATAAAATGTCAATAATTACATAAGTATTTGACATTTTAAAGAAATAATAGTATAATATTCAAGTAACTTATAATTAATATTTATTATCCTAAGTAAAATAATTATTTTAAGGAGGAAATCATATGTTAACAATTAATTCATGTTCAAAAACTAGAAGAACTGCTTTTACCACAGAGCTAGGAAAGGTAACAGGGCTAGATATTTTTATTAATCCTATTACAAATAAAAATTCAGAAATCTTTGAACTATTAAAAGAATTCATGGGGGATGAAGCCTTTTTAGAAGTAAGTTCATATTCAGATAATGCATTAGGAAAGAGTTTGAGTGCATTTCGAATTCCATATAAAGGAAGTTGTTTAGAATGTATATTCCAAGCAGCTAAAGTATTTGAAAAAGGAGGTCCATATAAAGACTGGACTCACATGAAACCATTAGATGTAAAAAAAGACCCACGGAAATTTAATTCTGGAAAAGTAATAAAATATATATTTGATGGAGAAATATGGTCTACAGATCCTAAAACAGCTTTTTATGACTATATATATATTGATGCTGCAAAACAAATATTAACTAATGATGACTTGCAATCTATACTCAAATATAGATACTTTACTGATGTAGCATTAGACCCAGAGGTTAGTACAAATTGTCAAGCCAGAAGCATGGCTTTAATCCAACTTATGATGAAAAAATATGGCAAAATTTTGGACTTTTCTTCAAAGGAATCTTTTATAGAGTTTCATAAACAATATGTTGAATATTAAAAGTATATCAAAATAGAAGCAAATAGCTTAATTTATGAAGTTTATACAAAGTTATAAATTAAAGAATGGAGTGGGGAATAGGCTCTACTTTTGATCCTATCTCTATGGACAGGGGATATTGACACATCTTTAAAAGATAAAGTGTGTCAATATCCCCGTCCCATTTGACACACTTTTTTTTACAGCCCCATTTTTAATTCTTTATATATAAACTAAAATAAATGTCGATAAATTAACAAAATTATATAATCTTAATAAGATTTGATGTGTATCTAATAAAATCTAATCTTTATAGTACAATTTTAGTAAAATGTTGATTTTTAGGCAGTTATAAAAAGTACCGAAAAATGGCTGAAAAAGCGAGTCACGAGAATCGATTTTAAGCCGTTTTTATAAAATAGACATATAGTATGTTGTTGTAATAATAAGCTGAAATAGGCGTAATGGCAAGGAATAGCAGAATTTCAAGAGTAGGACTATATTCGTATAGTTCTATTTTTGATCCTATCTCGTTTTGCACAAAACTTTGATTTTGTGCAATCTTATTCATTCACGATTTTCTTACCTAGCCACATTCTATATATAAATTTATTAAATGTCAATACAATATTCAAAATTTATCTATAAAAATTTATAACATTATTATAATTGTATGAATTTTGTTCTATCTCTTCCCAATTATCTTCCCAGTCAAAAACTGGACGTCTTAAAATTTTATAATATGTTCCTCCACAATTCAAATTATATTTATTGTCATAAAAATTATTGTCTATATAAAACATTTGTCTATAATGATTATGTTTTTTCTCTATTTCTATAATTTGTCTATAAACGTCGTCAATACTACTAAAAACTTTTTGGATATAAGGACAAGCACTACCTACCCTACAATATATAGCATATTCATATTTGCTATGTTTATCATTTAAATAATACATATCTCCCCCTTTTTAAGTTATATGCAATAAAATTATATCATAATTATGTTAACGTGTCAATAAATAGTGACATTATGTTAAATGTATGGTATAATAATACTAGGAGGTGCTAATATGTGGTATGTAGTAATATTTATAATTATATTATATGTTATTAATATTTATAATAGTAATAAAAACAAATTTAAAAAAGAAAATAAAAAAGAAGAAAATAATAATCTATCAAAATACACTACTAATAATTATCTAATGACACAAACAGAATTACAATTTTATAGAGAACTTAAAAAAGTAACCGATAAATTAGAATTAAGCATATTCCCACAAGTAAATCTTGAAAGAATAGTAAATGTTGTAGATAACAATATAACTGATAGAAATAGAATTAAATCAAGAAGCATAGACTATACTATTGTTAATAATAAAAATTGTAAAATAATATGTTGTATAGAATTAGACGATTATACGCACAATAGAAAAAAAGTAATTAAGAATGATAATTTTAAGAACGAATTGTTTAAAAAAGTAAATATTCCATTACATAGAATAAAGGTAAATAATTATTATAATTTAGAAGAAATAGAAAGCATAATAAAAGAGAGCTATAAGCCCCCTATTTCAATTGAGAATAATTCATAAACAAAAACATTTTATCTTTATCGTTTAAATCATTATAATGAAAATCTTTTATTTTACAATGATCATTTGAATAAGTCCAAAAATTTTCAGTAATTGTAGAATTTTGTAATACTTTACGTGCGGGAAGGTCGTAAACCTCCGCACGTAATAAACCCTTAGAACACATATAAATTTGGTTATGTTCATTTTTTATACATTCTTTTGTTATATATTTAGTTATATAATTAGAACATTTTAATATATCTTTTATAGGACTAAAACTACAAAAACCAAGACCATTATCAAAAAAATACGAAGAAATATAACCATTTGAATTTATGTATATATCATTTTCCAATAAATCACTAAATAAACCGTGAAAATGAAAAGCACCATTTTTATGTTTTTCTGTAATTAAAATATAATGAAATTTTAAATCACGCCTTGAAAATCTCTTTGAATATGCTTTTATTAATTTAGATAATTTATCTTGACATTCTTGTAAACTAAATCTATCAGCATTTTTACTATTAATAGTTAAAGTTACAAAATATTTAAAATTATTGCATAAACATATTTCTTTTATCTTTCTCTTAGTCCTACTTAAACTTATTCTCTCTATTTCATTCTGATTAGTTACTTTTTCTTGTGGTATATCATATTTATAATCTGATAAATCATATATATTATAACCATCGCTAACTGGTTTCTCTAATACCCTCTCAAATCCCTTTTGTCTTTTACTGTAATAAACTAATCTGAACACGTCTTCTTGATAATGATAAAGTCTAAATGTATCTTCGTAAATATCACTACTTTTAAATATATCGAATATATTCATAAAATAGCCCCCCTAATATAAAGCGTCTCTAACATGTTACTATGTCAAGTATAGTAACATGTTTTTTGGCGTCACTTGACGCCAAACTACTTTTCCAAAAAGTAGCAAAATAATTTTTTAAAAGTATTTAAAAAATTGTCGGGCTTACGCCCTAGCAGTTAAACAATATATTAGTATCTCTTTTTAATTGCATTTATAGAATTAGTTATTGCAATAGTCTCAAATGTGTCATAACTCTCTATAATTGACAACTTACCTTTTTCAATGTTCGTTTGTATTATAGGTGCAACAAAATCTTGCAAATCATTATCCCACCTAATAAGGTCGCCGTCATTAACTTGATTAATAATTATTGCAGTTTTAGTAAATGGCAATGATAACATATTGCAACTAATTTGAAAGCGAACATATCTTCGAAATGTTATTTGTATTTCTGACCACTCTTGTGCAGTTGTTACAAAAATTATTTTTCTTTTACGTAATTGTGATATAAAACTTAATACCTCTTTACTTAAATTACCGCCCTTTTCCAAAACTGTGAAAATCTCATCAAAAAATATTAAAATATTTTCGTCATTATCTTTAAATTTAGTACAATATTTTATAATATCTTGTATATTATCAATGTACATAGTATCGTCAAAAACCTTAAAACTTTTTACATTTGTTAAAATTTTATAATCATTTGCAAGTTTTTGCTTAATGCAAAAATTAACAGCACTATATGTCTTGCCTTTTCCTTGCTTTCCTGTGTAGCAAAAAAGACCAAATTTACTATCAGTTTTTTTAAAACCCTTACGGAAAAAACTTTTAAAATCTACCCTAATATGATTTTTTATTATATACAACATAAAAACAACAAAAATTGCTATTAAAATTAAAATAATTACCATACCAATAACCCTCCTTATGGTTTTAATTTGTTATAAACTTGAATACCAAATCTAACAGCTTGTACGGTTATATGAATAGTATATTTAATTAAAAAATAATCAAATAAAAATACAATTAACCAATGTGGCAAGAATACTAAATTTTCTAACATTTTCAATAAAAATGAAACATAATGGAATACATAGTTATTGAAAAATGTTAAAATTGTATTAACAATTTGCGATAAATCTGGAAATAAGGCCAATATAACACTTAATATAGGTTGTAATATAACTGAAAATAATTTTGTAATAATTGTAAAAACTACTTTAATTAACATACTTAGCATATAAACACCCCCTATACCATATCAGCCTTAATATCGTCAGTAGCGACACTATCAATATTACCTGACTTTATTTTATCTATCATTTTTCTAATATCTTTTAAAATGAATATGCCTATACCAAAAACCCAAGAACTTGTTAAAATAATGCGTAATATTCCCCATTCATTACCAACTAAAAAGTTAAAATCATCAGAATTAATAACAATATCCTTTGAAAATATTTTAAATGAAATTTGTTGGTTGCCCTCCACATTAACAGCATTATATAAACAAATAAACATAGTATCGAAAAAGTTTGCAGTAGGGTCGTCTATATCAACAGAAGGCAAATTAAATTCGTTATCGTCTGGGACATTATCATTTTTTAAAAAATCGTTTGTATCTTTAATATTATTATTTGTTTCTTCTAACTTTTTGTTATTTTCGTCCAACTTCTCGTTAGTTTCTTTTTGATTATTAATAAGTTCTTGCCTTTCTTGACTTTCTTTTTCTTTTTGTAAATCTTCTTCGTAATTGCTATCTAAAACAAGAGAAATACCAGTTTCTCCTGAATAAAATGTTATTTCTCCGTTGGGTAAATTACTAGCATAATAAGAGCCGTGTAAACCAATATCAATATAAGCCCCATTACGAAGATTAACACTTTTTAATAATTCATTACGTGGAATACTAGCAGTAAAAAAACATTCCCCATTTTCCTCATTAATATTTACATATGGAGAACTTTTATCTAACTTAATTTTTGTACTTGTTTCATATTTTTGGAAAGGACTTTCATCACTAGAACCAATTTGATTATAATAACTAATAATAAAATCCATATCGCCCTTATTTAAATCAAAACTTCCTCCATTAATCTCAACACTATTAAAATTCCAATATTTAAAAGAACTAACAGCAGTATCAATGGAAGGTTCTTTAAAATAAGCAATTTTACGTTCTTGAAAATTAGGAAAAATCTTTAAAAAAGTACCTTTATAATTAGGACTAACCATTAGCAAATTATCATATGTAATATTATTTATATTAAAAAGGGTATTAATATTATAAGAACCTATTGGAGTTCTCTCTATACGGCTATTTTCATAATTAATAAAATTATAATTATAATCAACTATAATATGTTTAAATTCAACAGTAGAACGCCAATCAGCAGTACGCCAATTTTGATATACAATATGCTCTAAATTTGCATTATTATCTTTAATAAAACCGTTTGTACCAGTTTTAATAGCTGTATTACCAGTCATTAAAACAATAATATCAAAATATTTATTTGTAGGATTATTATAGATAAAATACAAAACAAGAGTTTTATCAGCTCCCAAATCTTGATTAAATGCATTTTCGTCAATAGTTCCATATTCATAAGAACCAATTTTACCTGAAAAAGCATTTACTATTAAATGCCTAATATTATCTATATTGTCACTTGATGCTTTTACACTACATTCAAATATTAAATTTAGTAAATTTAATATTAAAAATAATAAAATAATTAAAGTTATTATTTTTTTCTTTCTTAATAATCTTCTTAAATTAGTTAAAATTAAATAGATTATGTCCATTTAAATAAACCTCCCCTACTTATAAACTCTGTTAAACAATTAAATATGAGAATAATTACAAATAAAAAAGCGAAAGCAGTAATACAAATATTACTTGCGTCTTGTCTAGCAAAAAACGAATTGCTTACATTTACCTCATAACCGGTAGTAGTATAATATCCAGTATTTGCAGTCCTTTCTTGCACAAAACCTTCCCTATTTGCATAAACTCTAATATATGTATAACTAGAATTAGAAGGTATAGACGGTGTATCTATTAAATCAATATAATCAGACGTACAACTTATCATATATTTATAACTCAAATATTCTTTTGGTAAAAAAATAGAATATGTATTATCTACATTAAAAACTGAATTTTCCATATTACACCCTCCTAATCATTAAATAAAAATTGCCTTAAATAATTAAAAACAAATTTTACTGTTACAAAAGGTATTAAAACCTTTATAAAAACTGTGGCAATTTGCCATATATAACTCTCCATAATTACCTCCAATAAAAAATAAGTTAGAGGGCAAAACCTCTAACCTAATATTAAGCTTTACCAGCTTTACCGCTCTTAGCAGAATTTAAGTTTTTGTTTAAAACCCTTCTACCGATAGCTACTAATGTTACTATTATAATTAGTCCAGCTATTGGAGCAATTGCACCCCATAAATTTGTTGCAGATAAACCTGTTGTTAATTCTCCAACAAAACTAGAAAGACCAGTTGCAGCAGACCCTTCCATATAAACACCTCCTAAACGAAATTTTTATTTTAAACCTATCTTGATAGGTCAAAATCAAATTTTAACTTGCCATTTTTGTAAACAATAAATATATTCCTATCAAGAACTTTAAATTGCTCTAAACTTGCAATTTCATCGTAAAGATCGTCAGTATATTTCTTGTATATCGAAATAATAATATTAGATTTATCAACGTAAACATTTAATTTAATAAAATCTTGCTTTTCTATCTTCTCAACAGAAAAACCCATAAAAATAAATTGCTCTTCGCTATTGTCAGCACGTTCAAATCTCATACAAAAACCTCCTTAAATTATTTTTAGGTACAAAAAAAACGACTAGATTTCTCTAATCGTGAATGTTTAATACTGATAATTGCATATAACTTTACATTTTCGTTTCATTTTGCGCAATGTTATGTAATATAACTTTGCTAAACTCTTTGATTTTGTGCAATGTTATATTTTTATTTTTAAGAGTACATACCTCATATACTCCCTAATATTTTAATCAACCTAATTATATAAATAATGTTTAAAATAAATTAGTACTTCTATTGAACTAATAATATAATAAATATTTACACGTGTCAATACTTTTTTAAAATTTACGCAATATTTTTTCTGGCTAAATAAATTTTCTTTCTTTTACGTTCTTTTTCTAAAAGATATTCTTCTATTACATCATATGAAATTTTATATTCTCCATTCTTTTGAGATAATAAACCTTCATATGTATGAAATAACAAAGCGTTTCTTAATTCTTCTTTTTTATCGTCAACATTAACGCTCCAAGTATTATGAAGATTAAAAGCATATAATTCTAATGCACGTAAAATTATATCTATTTGACCGTCTAATAATTCTATTTGTTTAGGTATTATATTATCAGTATCAAACATAATTATCCCCCTTTCATATTAACTAAAATAAATTATGTCATACTTATGTTAACAATGTAATAATAAAAAAATATAAAATAACGACACCGTTCGACAATATTTTTAAAAGATTTATATTATAATGTATTAAAAAGGAGAAATAAATGAAATATTTAAAATATGTAATAATAATAATAATAATAGTCATACTTTTTATAATATGCATAAAATTAAGGATTTCAATAGAACCATATATACAAATGAGGAAAATGAACAATGAAGTTCTAAATGAAATGTTACATCAAAACATTAATATATTTATGTAAAAGCGGTTATAATACCGCTTTACTATTTATATATAATTATAGAATTATTTTTTTCTAACTTGATATACATTTGTTTTTGTGTTTTTAGTCTTTAAATCTTCTTAAAAATATATCCATCTTATCAATAAATTCTTTATTGTTTTTTGTCCTTGTCATTTCTGTTATTAGTTGTTCTGTTACATCTTCTGTACTCATGCTTGACATTGCTTTTCTTAATGCAAATACTGTTCCTAATTCTTTATGAGTTAATAGTTTTTCTTCTCTTCTTGTTCCTGATTTGTTGATGTCTATTGCTGGGAATATTCGTTTTTCTGAAAGTGCTCTGTTTAAGTGTACTTCCATGTTTCCTGTTCCTTTGAATTCTTCAAATATAACATCATCCATTCTACTTCCTGTTTCTATTAGTGATGTTGCAAGGATTGTAAGACTTCCGCCATTTTCTATATTTCTTGCTGCTCCAAAGAATTTTTTTGGTTTGTGTAGTGACGCTGGGTCTATACCTCCTGATAATGTTCTTCCTGATGATGGTACTACTAGGTTGTATGCACGTGCAAGCCTTGTTATACTATCTAATAATATAACTACATCTTTTTTATGCTCTACTAGCCTTTTGGCTCTTTCTAATACCATTTCTGCAACTTTTACATGGTTTTCTGGTAATTCATCAAATGTTGAATATATAACTTCTCCTTTTATTGAACGTTTCATATCTGTTACTTCTTCTGGACGCTCATCTATTAAAAGAACTATTAATTCAACTTCAGGGTTATTTGTACTTATACTATTTGCTATTTTTTTAAGTAATGTTGTTTTACCAACTTTTGGTGGTGCAACTATTTGACCTCTTCCCCCTTTTCCTATTGGTGACATTAAGTCTATTATTCTCATAGAATATTCATTTGGTGATGTTTCTAAGCGAATTCTTTCTTCTGGGTATATTGGTGTTAGGTCATCAAATTTAATACGTCTATATGCCTTTTCTGGTGCTTCACCATTTACTTCTCCTACAAATATTAGTGCTGGGAATTTTTCTCCTTCTTTTGGAAGTCTTGCAATTCCTTTTATTTTGTCTCCTTTATCTAGTCTAAATCTTCTTATTTGTACTGGTGAAACATATATATCCCTTGGTGTTGATAAATAATTTTCTCCTCTTAAAAATCCATATCCATCAGGTAAAATTTCTAATACTCCTTGTACTATTCTATCATCTTCACTTGTTAATTTATACCCTTCCCCTGCTTCCAAAACAGGCTCGTTGTCTGTTTCTTCTGTTCTTAAATGTGGGTAAAAGTTTCTTTTTGTTTCGGTTTGTGTAGTAGTAGTTGTTGTTGTTGTTGTTTCTTCCTCTTTTTTAGTTTCATTTGAAGAAAGCATTTCTATTAGTTCTTCTTTTTTTAATTTTGATACATTTTTTATTCCTTGTTCTTTTGCTATTTGGCGCAATTCAACAAGTGTACTAGCCTCTAAATTCATATATTTATCCCCCTTATTTTTATTTTGTTAATTACTTATATTATTATTTTTTTAATGTTTCTTATTGGGTTTATTTAAGAAATTAACCTCTTTGATATAACTGATACTATTATAACATATTAAAAAAAAAATGTAAATAACTATTTACATTTTTTGGTATTTTCATTTATTTTCCTATATCTATATATACTTTTTCGTTTGGTAAATACATATCTAACCTTTCTCTTGCAATCTTTTCTATGTATTCAGGAGAATTTACGTTTTCTTTTATATTGTTTAATGATTCTTTTGTTTCTTTTTCTTTATCTATTTGTGCTTGATATACTTTTATTTCAGAATTATAAGAATTTAACATTTTTTGTTGTGAAATAAAAATGTTTATTATATAAGCTACTGCTATAAATATTAATATCTTTTTATAATGCTTTTTTATTATTTTCATATGTATATTTACACTCTCCAACTTTTTAATTATTTTTATACCCTATATTATAATTTTCTACATTTTTCTTTAAAATCCTTCTTTCCCTAATTGTTTTTTACATTTTTTCATATCTTTTTTACTTTTCAAACATTTTTCTACATTTTTTCGAAAAAGATTATTTGTATTTATTACTATAAATGAAAAAGGTTTTAATATTTTACTTAATATAGTACATATTAATTTTATAGGATATAATAATATTTTTTTTAAAAAATTAATAATACTAACATTTATCTTTATAAAATATTTACTTATTGTTAATATATAGATAACTATTCCCATTATTATTCCTATAATCACATAATTTCTTATTTCTCCATTATTGAATTTGAATAAAAGAAATAAGAAAAATATGCCAGTACAAATCCAAAATATTGTGTCTTCTATATATGTAATTATATCTGGCGTTTTGAATGTTTTTCTTAATATTCTAAAAATATCAAAAAATATACCAATAGCAACTCCACTAATGGTAAAAATTAATAAAGAATATAATTGCATTGCTATTGTATTATCCAAATTCATCACCTTCTATTTAAATATTTTACCTAATATACTTGATTGCTTTTTATCTAAGTCATTTTCACTATATGCTAAATTGTATATTTCACCTTCAACTACTACTTCTGAAGTATCTAAGCTTAATTTGTTTATTCTTAAATTATCGCCTTTTACAGTAAGTAGACCGAAGCTCTGTTTCTACAATTACTACCTGATCATCAAAACTAAGAACATCAAGTACCCCTGATATACTAAGTTTTTCTCTATTTTCTAATACTAAATTTTGTATAACATTGGTATTCATCATTTTTCTATCTTCTATAGGCATATACCACCCTACCTCCTTTGAAACTAATTGTATTAATAAATATATATTCAGGTCTTGTCTATTTTAGAACTGTAACTTAGGAATTATTAGTAAAAAAAAGGAAAGATTTGGGACGCGTCCCAAATCTTTCCTTTTTTTACAGCCCCTTTTATATTTACATTATTCTTATGCTTTTAATTTTCAAAATCAAAATATTTATATGTTTCGGTCATTTTAAATGATGTTATTTTATTTTTAGATATAATAACTTTAACATTTTGCTATGATATTTTATAACAAATAATTGAAATTATGAACCATTTTATGTATTTTTATTTTAGTATTGTAGTAATTATAATTACTATCCATACAAGTATAAATAGAATTATCTTTATTAATAGTCTTTTTAATTGATACTTCTGTGCTTGCAATATGTTATTAGTTTTACTTTGTTTAATTTCAAAAGTGTCTAAAAACTTTTGAACATTATTTTTATTTAAAAACAATGTAGGTAACTGTACATTGCTAATATTGCCATTAGGAGCTTTATATAGTATCATCAAAAAAAAGCTATCTGTTTTTTTGAAAAATATTCTCGTTTGTTTTTTCTCAATATAAATATTTTTTAAATTTGAATAGTCTATTTGCAATTTTTGGTTATTTTGTTTCACTATTATTTTATTATTCTTACAAATAATTGTAAATGTATTAAAGTATATAGTGCAAAGCATTATTGTTATTAACATCAAAAAAGTAGTTATTAATGTGTTTATATTAGAATAAAAGGATATAATTATTAATAATGAAACTATTAATATAGTTATATATATTTTTTTTGAGTATTCATTTATAAAGTTTTTAAGTCTTGCTTTTAGTATTATATCATTTTTTACGTTTTCTATTTCTCTTAATTTTCTACATTTATTTTTTTCATATAATTCATTCCACTTCATTTTCTATTCCTCTTTATTTTGCTTATTCCATTTTAAATAACTATTAATAAATTCATTTAAATCTCCATCCATTACACCTTGTACATTTCCCACTTCATAATTTGTTCTGTGGTCTTTTACCATTGTATATGGACAAAATACATATGAACGTATTTGACTTCCCCATGCTATATCCATTTGGTTGCCTTTTAGGTCTTCTATTTTATCTTTATGCTCTTTTTCTTTCATATCCAATAGTTTAGACTTTAGCATTTTCATTGCTGTTTCTCTATTTTGTATTTGTGAACGTTCAGATTGGCAAGATACTACTGTATTTGTTGGTATATGAGTTATTCTTACTGCTGAAGATGTTTTATTTACATGTTGACCACCTGCTCCGTGAGGCTCTATATGTATCTATTCGTAAGTCATCTGGGTTTATTTCTATTTCTACATCTTCTGTTATTTCTGGCAATACTTCTAATGAAGCAAATGATGTATGCCTTCTTCCTCCACTATCAAATGGTGAAATTCTAACTAACCTATGTACTCCCATTTCTCCTTTTAAATAGCCATAAGCATATGGACCAGATATTAATGCAGTAACACTTTTTATGCCTGCCTCTTCTCCATCTAAGTAATCAAGTTCTTTTACTTCATATCCATTTGAAGAAGCCCACCTAGTATACATTCTATATAGCATTTGCACCCAATCACAACTTTCAGTTCCACCAGCTCCTGGGTGAAGAGTTATTATTGCATTATTACTATCATATTTACCTGATAATAAAGTATTTATTTCTAATTTTTCTATATCCCTTTCTAACTTATTTACGGAGATGTTTAATTCATCTTGTAGGGGCAAGCATTTCTCGTCCGCTTCTAATTTCAACAATTCTATTAACTCAATAGTGTCTTTAAGGTCATTGCTTACTTTTTTATATTCTTCTGTTTTAGCTTTCAAATTACTTATTTGTTTTAATATAATAGATGATGTTTTACTATCATCCCAAAACTCTGGAATTGTTGTCTTATCTTCTAACTCTAACAATTCATTTTCTAATTTTGAAATGTCAAAGTGACTCACCTATTTCTTTTAATTTTAATTGTAACGTATTTAGTTTTTTGGAATTTTCTTCTAAATCTAACATTTTTATCACTCTCCTTTTGTAATCATTATTATATACTAGTTATATATATAAAATCTATAAATTTTTAAAATTTTCTATTAATTTTGTTCTTATTAGAATTTACAGCATAAAAATATTTTATAATGTACAGGCATCGTTTGTTGGAATACCTCTGTGCACATGACGTAAGCTATGCCATTTTTTTCAAGAGATTAATTAAAAACAATGGAATAAAAAAATAGAATAGACATTTTATAGCCCATTCTATTTTTTTATTCCTATCGTTTACGAACTTCGTAAGCGATGCCATTATTTATAACACTAAAACCTTTAGCGCTATTATTGTATATCTTTGAGTTTGGAGTCATAATTGTATTACACTCCATCTTCTTGCTAATTAGTTGGTCATTTACATTAATTATATATAGGAAATTTTGATTTGGAATATAAATAACTCCTTTATCAAAGGTAATATTTCCTATATTAGTATCATTAATATTTTCTTTTGGAACATTAATCGTTTCGTATTCTCCATTTCCTGATGCCTTAATAATACAAGCATTTCCTTCACTGTTTATTACTAGCCATGACTTTGTGGCAGTGTCATAAAGAGTGTTGTACTTTGTATTAGAGTTATTGCAAGCTATATTGCAAAGTTTTTCACTATTGCAATAAATTTCGTCTATATATTCTGAAGCCTGCTTAATTAATACGAACTTTGAGTTGAACTTAGCTAAAAAACTTTTTGTTTGCTTATCTACTAAAAACTTAATTTTGTCTTCTTTAACTTCTCCATTAGGCTTAAATTCCCTTTGAAAAATTACATTTTCTTCTCCTCTTGAAAGACCAGAACAGTATAAAGTCGTATCATTTAGGCATACATCCCCCATTCCTAATATTTCTTCGCTGTATATCTCTAGATCTGTTTTTAAATCGATAGCAATTACTTTATTAGGATAAATTGCAATAGCAATAGATGTATTTTTAACTAGTAATATATCTCTAATTTCGATACAATTTGGGAAGTTAATATCATACTGTTCATTTTCATCTTCTACCAATATGGTAGTATAATAATTATCATTAAAACATATTGCAGCATATGGGTTTATAATACGAACTACGTCACCCTTGAAAGGATTAATCTCTTTAGCTACAAATTTTGAGTTAACATTAATTTTACCAGAAAAGTTAGGCTGCCTTTGATATAATTTTTGGTATTGATTAATAAGATATGGCACTATACTTTCCCTATTATCTCCTTCGAAGATATTTAAAAATGCATCTTTTAGTTCTTTGTCCATCCAGTTCCAAGATTTTGCTATTGTAGGTGGTTTTATTCCATGATTTCCAAGTAAAGATATTCTAAGCTCCATTCTTTCTGGAATTGGCATATTTACTTTTTCTTTACCTTTGCTTTCTTCATTAATAGCATAATAAATGCCATTAAATGGATGAGTAAATGTAAGATAGTAGAAAGCTTGAATGGCAAATGAATACCAGTCATCTTTCATTGAAACAGTATCATTTTTCTGAGATACAGGATCAATGAAACCATCAGTTAAAAACATAGGCGCTATTTCATCAATTCCCATTCCGTCAAAATCTAAGAAGTATACATTGTTTTGAGTGTCAAATAGAATATTCCTATTATTCAGGTCTCCTATAAAGATGTTGGCTTTTGTATGCAATTCTTCAATTCCTTTGCCTATTGTAATTAGTATTTCTAATACATCTTTCGTGGTTATTTCAAGTTTTGCAACTTGTTCTTTGTCCCTTAAAATAGAAATTGGCATTCCTTTTACTTTCTTCATAGTGTAACCTAAAATATTATGTGAGTCATTATCTATAAGCAGTTTTTGTGGAATAACATATGTGTATTTATTTGCTTTACGGTTAAGTTCCTCCAATATATCTTTTTTACTGAAAATCCGAGACAAAACTACATTTTTATAATCATAATCTATCTCTTTTTCCCTAAATATTTTAGCAACTTTATTGTTACCATAAGGGTAAATAACTGACTCTCCGCCTTCATCATCCTTCTTTTGACTAGTAATGTTTTTGAGCTTTACATCTTCTATAATAATATCCTTCATCTTTTTCTTATCTACACATTTAGGACAAAATATATGTTTATTGCTGTAATACATATTATGAATCTTGCAACATTTTGTCATATCTTTTGCTAAAGCTTGTAGCCTCGTCAAAAGAGAATCTAAATCAGAAGAGTCATTTGGCATGTCTATCACAATAGAATCATCTAAAGCTAAGATGTTTTCTACATATTTATAGGTCCATTTTATAGTGTCCTTTATACTTCCTTCTTCACCTAAAAATTCAATATTGCATATTTGAACTTGATTTTTATAATCTTTGGCTAAGAAAACATGAGTAAAAGGATTTTGTATAAAGCTAAATTCTTTGTCTGTAAATTCCTGAACTTGCTGTATTAACCTAATTATACGCATTATCCTAGGTAAATTGCGTAATCTACTTAAATCACTTATGTCAACGCATACATTACCAGTAGTACCATCAAAATTGGCAGCTTTGTAAATATAGCCTATAAATTCATTGTTAGAATTCACTGCTTTTTTGTATGGTATAAAACATTCTTGTACGAAATCAACCTCTTTTAATGAGTCCATCTCTTTTGTAAAGTAGCCATAACTTAGTTCTTTATTGAGTCTTCTACTTACAATGCCTTCAATACTTTTCTCTATCTTTTTCATATTTGGGCAAGATGCCTTATATACTTTGAGATTGTACTTATTGTCAATTCGATAGTGTTTTGCATATGTATCTTCCAAAATCTCGGTTTTTTCAAAGTCATCTGGCACAGAGTAAATTAATTGAGAACATGCTGGGCACATTTTATTTGAACTATCATAGAATATATTATGCACTTTACAATAAGTATCAAAACTATTTGATTGTATTAGTAAAGAGTTTTTGCTATAAATGTCTGCTAAGTCTATAAAAGAATTTGGGTTATAACCTTTTTTTACTAGTTTCTTTATCATAAATTTTGGAAAACTTTCCTCAGTACATGTCTCTATCTTGAAATTGTCGTCCATAATATTAATGTAGAATGTATAATTATCATCCATCCATATAACATCTAAAGGAATATAATTTGCATACCCTCCACTAAACTTGCTAAATAGATACGCAAATACTTTGAGTAACTCCTTATTATTAAATTCAAGAAGCCTTTCCTCTGTAAGCTTTGTTCCTTTGATAGGTTCAGTTATATATCCTACAAGCTTATACATATTATCATCGTTTAGAGTTGTAGAATAAATTATTTCAGAAATTCCAACAACTTTTATATTGTCATCTTCTAGATCTAAGAATTTACGAGAAATCTCTTTTCGTATTGTATCTTCTGCATTTTTTAGTTTAGAGATTTTCTTTTTTCTCTTAAATGTTATAATTGACCTACCATCTGCTAATTTCTCATTCATTCCACTTTTGATCTTAACTCCATACTTTTCTTCTGCTTCATAGTCAAATATGAATGGAGTTTTTATTGGGTTATATTCAAATCTTGAATCATATAAATGTTCAGAATAAGTATCAGAAGATTTTGTATTATAGAGAAATTCAAAAAGTTCTTCTGCTGTTAAATCATAATCTAAATAGGACTGATTTCTTTCTAAAGCGTAATTAATAAAGTTCTTTGCAATAACTGGGCTTAAAAATCTAACTTCTTCCTTGCTTAAGAGTTCTTCTTCTTTATGCATTTCTCCATATTTTTGTTTTAAAAACGCTACATATATTTTGAAGAATATGGAGATAATCTCATATTTAATATAATCTTTATAAGTATTAATAAAGTCAAAGACTTTGTCAATTTTGGTAATAATTAATTTATTATTATAGCAAATAATCGATTCTTCAATTTTAAAATCATAATAAAATTTATTGTATTCAAATTTCGAAGTTTCCATCATAATATACTTACAGGCTCTATCAATTTCAGATATAAAGTCAAAAATTGCATGTTGACTTTTTAAGTCTTTCTCAAAAATTGTTTGTATACAGTCCATTTTTTCTATATAGAATTTGTATCCTATAATATTTCCGCTAAAATCCATAATTATTCCGCTTAATTTTTCTATAGGATTTATTCTCTCTCTAACTCTAACATCGCACTTATCATAATATTTCAAAAATCTCTTAAAGTCTTCTGACATATTATGATAAATTTTTATATTTCCATCATAAATTGTATACTTATCGTTGCTTTCAGTTTCAGTAAGCTTATTTTTAAGTATATCTATACTTGTTAGTAGATAATTATCATCCTCTGAAGATTGAATCATTTCTTGTAATTCTTCACTTCTCAGAATTGCATTAATCTCTTCTAAAGAATATTTAGCATTTTTTGCAAAATAATTGTAACACATTGCAATTACAGGAAAAGTATATGAGAAATTACATACTTCAGTAATTACATTATCAACAACCTTTTCGTAATATTTTTCTAAATCTTCGCCTGAAAGAATGTAATGAATATACTTTATAAGATATTCTTTTGATGAGTCTGCATCATCAGTATTTAATGAAAATAATGATAAAAATGTAGATATAGAATTTAGTTTCTCATTTTCAAACTTCGAATTGTCAAGAATATAACCTTTACTTTCCATATCAGTTATTAATCCTGTTACTTCCTGAAGTTTTTGTAATTTTGAAAGTTCATTCCAATTTGCTTCAAAATTAACATCTATATAAAACATACGTATTCTATTGTGTTTATCAGCAATATATTTACTTACTTTAAAGTTTAAGTTTTTGTTAAAAACTTTTGTAGAAATTATTTCTCCCTTATATTTAAGAGTTATTATAATATCATAAATTTGTTTGCTTATCTCTTCATCATTTACTACAACAACTAGTTTGTTCTCTGCATAATATACTTCTTCAATATCATCTACTTCAGAAATATTGCAATAGTGCCGTTTTATATGGTTGTAAGAAATTTTGTTTTTCCACTCATTAAACATAAACTCTGCCTCTCCTTTTATATTTTTAAGAGAAGGGGAACATTAAAAACGTTCCCCTGTTGGTTGTTACAAATTATTATTAAATGTCATTAATCCAGGAATCATCTTCTAATACCTGCGCAGTTGCTTGAGAATAGCCTTTAGAGCTACTATTAACTGCTTGACTAAAGAAGTTTGCGCCTAAAGCTTTGTAGCTTTTAGACTGTTCCTTACAAGACTTTGAAAGCTCTTCACTTAAAAACTCCACTATAACTTCTCTATTCGTCACATCTTTTGTAGACATAAATCCTAGTTTCTTTCCAAAGCTTGAATTTATAGCACTTCCAAAAGCAACAAATACTGTGGTTACACCTGCATAATTTAGCTTACTAATAGCTTTTTTTGCATCGCTCATATTTGCCCTATCCTTGCAAGGCTCGCCATCCGAGAAAACAATGAATGTTGCTTTAGGAGTAACGCCTGCTTTTTCTGTTACCTTTTCAATATATTTAAGAAGATGTTCTGTTCCTTTCTCAATTGCATAATATATTGCTGTTGCACCATCTGCCACATGCCTAGTACTCATTTGGCTTATCTTAGTAAAGTCATTTAGGTATACTTCTCCATTAAACTGGCTAACAGATACTGAAATAGAATTAACATCCGGAAAGCTTTCAAAACTTTCCTTGTATCCTTTAAGTCCTTTTTCTACATTTTTTGTATCACCAGCCATAGAACTAGACCCATCAACGAGAAACATATAAGTATCAATTTTGTCAGAAGAGAAATCATAAAAATTTGCCATAATATTTTACCTCCATATTATATAATATTTTTTGTGTTTGTTTGTAAAGTTCTAAGTACATTGGTTAAGGCGTTGAAATAGAAAGTATTCATATATACATTTCCATCTATAACCTTAAAGTCAATATTCAGTTTTTCAAGAGCCTTAATTGTTTCTTGCTCGCGATTATCTAAAGCAAATACAACTACATACTCTTTATTATTTTGAGAACTAATTACACTTTTTTTCTTTTCAGTAATCTCCTTTCTATTATATGGATACTTATTTATATATTTTTCTATATGTTTAATAAGTTCATTTGGAGTATTTTTAGTTACTTCAATTACATCAAAAAGTAACAATAAAAAGTATATTTCTTTATATGTTACATCTTTTGACACATTTTTTAGCAACCTAATAACTAACAAAATTCTTTCATCATGAGATATATAAAAAAGATTTATTAAAGCTAAGTATGCGTTAGTTACAGGCATAGTTAAAACTTCATTTTCACTTACACCTATATTCATTCTAGCAATTAGTTTTACTTTAACTTTTTCTTTTTCTATATTGTTTTCATTGAGAATTCCAAGTAAGTTTGCTTCAAAATTTAAGAAAGTATTCCAAAAATTAACATCTAAAAACTTTGCTTCCAGATTATCGCAATATGTTATATCTTCTAGAATTTTATCTAATTTTTGTTTAAATACTTTTCTACATTCAGTATTACTAATTTGCAGAAGTAATTCACTAAAATCAGATAACTCTTCTTTCATAAAAGATTTAAATGCAGTTACATAGTCAAATTCATCAAACTGTTGTATCATAACCAACTTTTTAATTACATTACAAGGTTGTTCTTTAAAAGAACTATTCCTTAGCGTTGTTTTTAATATTTCATAGTCTGCATATGATAGTAGCTCTATCATTCTTTCTTTTAGCTGCGTATCATTTACGATATAATCACATTCTTTAAACTGATTTGTTATTTCTATTTCTACTTCTAAAGCTTGCTCAAGCCTAGAAAGTACTTTGTTTTTTTCATATTCCTTAGAATGAAAAATGGAAACATTATATAAAATATTCAGTTTCAATATTAACTTTTGTATTCGCTTAGAAATAATATCGAACTTTACTTCTTTTTCAAGAAATGCTTTTACCTCTTTTTCAAGTTTTACTACTTTTCCGATTTTATAACCATCAGTTTCTGGGTCAATTTCAAATGTTAGTGTTTTGGTTAATTCGTCTAAGGTATTAGTATATTCTTGCCGTAAAAGTTCTATCCTTTCCTTAAAAGCTTCATACTCTTTAGGAAAACTCTCTTTAAACATAGATATTTCTTGCTCTACTATGTAAAGTCTAGTAATCAATGTTTTTTTAGAGGCATTAATTCTTTCTTCTTCCTCACTTTGTGTAGTTTCATTAACTAATTGTTCTAATACTATTTCGTTATTCAATTGTTCCAACATTGGTTCATCTTCATTTGCTTCATTATCTGCAAGTAAAAATTTGGGGTTAAAAAAGCCGAAAATTTTTCTAATCATCTTCAAAACAGTATCACTCCCATCTTGCTATTGATATTTTTTTGAAATTGCACCTATTGACCTGAAACCTATTTCTGCTGCATCTATGAAGTTAGCATCTGTAATGCAGAAATACTTTGTTACAATATCGGGTTTAGAAGTTGCTGTAGTAAAACTATCAATTCCGATTTCTTTCGAAACTTTAGAATGGTTATCTTTGCATGTTCCAATACCTATAATTTCAATATTCTTAATCAGTATTTTTTCTTTATCTGTTTCTTCCATTCTCATATACATTTTACTTACTACATTTTCCAGCTCTACTAAAGCATCATATAAACACGCTTCATTGCCTGTTACTTCATAATATGAAAAGTCAGTATTATTATTAAAATTTGATACATCAAAAGTTTCACTTACTGTTACATGGCTTCCATAATTGATAACAACTAGCATACCTGATGTTACAAGACTTTTAAAAATTTTAATTATATTTTCCTTTTCTACTGCTACTTCGGCGGTAGTTTCTAATAATAGAATTGTAAGTTTTTTACTTACTAACCACTTATATGCATATTTAGAAATTTTAGATGTGGTTTCAAAATCATCTTGTTCAATTGCGGAGTCTTTCAGAGTTTCAGAAGGTTTCTCTTCTATAGTTTCAGTAATAACTTCAGTTTGTACACTAATAGTTTCCTTGATCGCCTTCTTTTCTTCTTTCTTCTTCTCCTGCTTAATACCAGTTGTTTTTGCTGGTCTGCTCCATTTTTTTTCATTTTTTGCCTTATTTTTTGATCCCAAAATTTTCATTATTTTTTCCCTCCAAATTTTCCTATTGTACCAAATGTTCCAATTGTAATATCATCATCAAAGTTTTGAATATTATTTTTAATAGCCATTCGTATAAGTGCCTCATTTCCATTAATTATAGCTTTATCAAGTCCAGCTCCAGTTACTATACCTTTTGCAATTGGAAAAATTCCATCTGTAGCAATAACTACATTTGGAAATACCTTTTTATCAAAGCTAAAAGTTTTAAATTGATAACCTTTAAAGTCCATTGCTTGTAAATCGTTGCAATACTTATATGCAAAATATGGAGGGCATTTCCCATATGAAAACTTCATATAACTTATACTTCCTCGATTATTTTTAGTAATGATATACCCATCTCCAAAAAGCTTTACAACATACTTATCTTCTGTTTCAAAGCAACTAATGATGGTAAATAGAAGGTCTTCCATAATGAAATCTCTTTCTAAATCTTCACGTGTTTTATAATATTTCCCTGTCATTTCAATAATATCATCGAAAACGCTTTTAACATTTTCTTCGAAATTCTCTAAACTATCCCACTTATCCTTTCTTGAGAATAACTGTGCAAATAGCCTGGTTCCAACCTCAGAATACTTTGCTCCACTGCACCCATCTAAAATGAGTAACATCCGTGGAGTTTCAATTCCAAAATCTTGGTTGTTCTTTCCATCTGTAAAATGACCAAATCCCTGAGAACTTATAATCATAATATTTCTCCTTTCTAATTTTAATTAGTTTATACGTAACATTATGTATAGCATTATATCATATGTTTTATGTTATTTCAAGCAAAAAGAGTGAATTTATGTAAAATTCACTCTTTTTACGTTAAAATTAAGCAAGAATATAAATTATTGATTTTTTTAGTTCAAATTGTAAGAGGTCGCAGTCTTTGATGATCCATTCTTCTAAAAAACTACCTATTGCACTAAAGTAATGGAGATCACCTTATCAAGTGACCTCCATTACATTTAATTAGAATTCTAACTTCGTTCCAACACTCTTAATTGAAGATGTGTTTTGACTTTCAATTTTTAATGTTTGTGTTGAATTTACAGCAGAGTTTACAATAGGCTCTAGTTTCTTAATCAATTCATTGTTCTGTTCCCTAGCAGCTTTTAATTTTGGTAGCATTTCATTTGCTGTATTCTTTATTACTTCACAACTTTTAATGACGTTCTCTACCGCTTCCTTTCCAGCTTCTGGATTACAAATTGAAGCATAAATAAGTGCCTCTGTTTCTTCTGCTGTACGTCCTATATTTTTGGAAACTTCTTTAACAAGTTCATCACCTAATTTAGTAATAGCTTTATGCCCCTCAACTACTTCCTTAACTTTTGCATTTAACATTGCATTTCTAATTTGAAGTTCAATAAATGTTGTAGTTAGCTCTTTTTGAGTAATAATAGCCTCTTGAGTATTTCTATTGCTTTTCCCTATAAGCATAACTTCTGCTACACTTAAACGATACATAATTCTAGCATCTTCTAAGTGCCCCATTCTCCTGGAAAATATTTCATAACCTTCTTTGAGTTTTTCATATTCTACTGAAATTAAGCCTGTCTCGTTAGCTTCAGTTTCAGATTGTTGAAGTTCATTTGTCAAACGAGGTTCTGCAATTTTTCCTGCTATTATGTACTTTTCCAGTAATTTTATAGCTTCTATATCGCTTATTGCTGAATAACCTATTTCTTCCATACCGTCTTTTAATGTTTCAAGCCATAATCTATAAGAAGATTTTAACTGTCCTATCAAGTCATATGCTGTTATTGCAGAATTCTTAATTTTCTGTGTAGCACTTTTTTTATCTCCAAAAAATGCTTTCAAAAATATTTTTTGTAAGACATTTGGCTCCTTTAAGATTAGATTAAATTCCTCATTGCTTGCAGTAACCTTTTTTGATAACTCAATTACTTCTTTTATAACTGCTTGATCTGCTGAAGAACCTCTCTCTTTTTTTAAGAACTCTCCACATTGCTCGAAGGTATCTATAAAAGGTGCAGCACCATAGTTCATAACATTATCTACTTTTGTAAGATCAATACTGTCCGAAAGTGCCATTACTTCTTGCTTTTCTGCCTCAGAAAAACTGGCAAATGCTTTTTGATAGTTCAATGGAACAACAGCTGTTGCATCTGCTTTAGGCATGGATATTTCTAATCCAAATCCCTCTGCTCCAAGTTCATTTGTCCGCTGCTGATCATTATCTACTTGTCTTCCCATATAAAGTATCCTCCTTTAAACATAAAAAATTGTTTATATAAAGTTTCGATAGTATTGTATCACTATTTTAGTATTATGTCAATTCTATTTGCCATATTTCACTAAAAAAGAAAAACTAATATTTTTTATAAAAGCAATACAAAACACATCTATTTCTAAATGTGTTTTGTATCTGATCATAACAATATTGAAACTTCTACCTTTGTATCATTTTCGTCAAAACACAAAGCTTCCAAGTTCTCCCCGAATTCTTCGTCTAAAACATCTGCAACTTTCCGAGCTTCCATTGTGCTGCTGTTATTGCAAATTAAGATTTTTACAAATTTAGTCCTTTCGGAATAAGTCATTTGAAAGTCCTTTCCAATAGCTTTCATTTCTATTAAGTTATCAAGTACCTTCCCTATTCTAGATAATGTTGTCATAAATCATTTCCTCCTTAAATAAATTCTTATTTTTTCGAGGACTTGTGCCCTCGAAATTTACCGAGAGCATTTATTTACTCATCTATACTATTAGTATAACATTAATTTCCATAATATTCAAGGTAAAATGAAAAAACTTAACATTTTATTATCCTTCACTATTTCTACTTCTTGAGGAACAGGTGTTATTTTTGTATTTATTGCTATTATTTTTAACGACTCTTTAAACTTGTTCTTTTTTGTGATATAGCTGGTACTCTGTAGGCATAGATAAGAAATAAAATAGTTCATGTCGATACTACTTACCACAACAATTCTTATATTTTTTTCCACTTCCGGCAAATGCATGGGTCGTTTCTTCCTACTTTTGGGCCATTATTTACTACTGGTGTATTTTCTTTTTTAGGTGTGCTTCCATCTAATGACCTTATTGCTGTATCTTCTAGGCTTGCGTTTGTTATTTGAGCTGATTCTTGTCTTGAAACTTGTGCTCCGTCTTCTCTTTTTCTTGCGTTTAATAAAAATCTTACTACATCTATTTTTATGTTTGCTATCATTTCATCAAACATATCAAAACCTTCAATTCTGTATTGAACTACTGGGTCTTTTTGTCCATAAGCACGAAGTCCTATTCCGTTTTTTAGTTCGTCCATTGCGTCAATGTGGTCCATCCACTTTTGGTCTACTATTTTTAGCATTATAACTCTTTCTAGTTCTCTTAAATTTTCTGAACCAAATTCTGCTTCTTTTTGCTCATATTTTTCGTGTATTGTTTCTTTTATTTCATTTAATACATCTATACTATTTACTTTTTCTTCTTTTAATGAATGTAATTTTTCTATTCCAAAGGTTGATTTTATATCTTGCATAAATGCTTCTTTATTTACTGTTTCTTCTGATAGATATGTGTTTGTTAGCTCTTCTGCTACTGAATCCATCATTTTTTGTATTTGTTCTTTTAGGTTTTCTCCATCTAGTACTTCTCTTCTTTGTTTATATATAATTTCTCTTTGTGTGTTCATTACATCATCATAGTTAAGTACATTTTTTCTGATACTGAAGTTTCTGTCTTCTACTCTTCTTTGTGCTGATTCTACTGATTTTGAAATCATTTTTGATTCTATTGGCATGTTTTCATCTGCACCTAGCATATTGTATACTGTTGTTATTTTGTCTCCACCAAATATTTTCATCAGGTCATCGTCTAAGCCTATATAGAACCTTGATTCTCCTGGGTCTCCTTGACGTCCACTACGTCCACGAAGCTGATTATCAATTCTTCTTGATTCGTGTCTTTCTGTACCAATTATTTTTAGTCCGCCTGCTTCTAATACTTTTTGTTTTTCGTCTTTTATTTGTTCATTATATTTTGCTTCTAGTTCTTTAAATTTCTTTCTTGCATTTAATATATCTTGATTGTCTGTTTCATTAAATGCTGTTGCTTGGTCTATTAATTCTTCTGTGTATTTTAGCTTTCTCATTTCTTGTTTTGCTAAATATTCACTGTTTCCACCTAGCATAATATCGGTACCACGACCTGCCATGTTTGTTGCAATTGTTACTGCTCCAAACTTACCTGCCTGTGCAATTATTTCTGCTTCTTTTTCATGGAATTTAGCATTTAATACTTCGTGTTTTATTCCTTCTCTTTTAAGCATACTACTTAATTTTTCAGATTTTTCTATTGATACTGTACCAACTAACACTGGTTGACCTTTTTCGTGGCTCTTTTTAATTTCTTCTATTACTGCTCTAAATTTTGCATTTTCATTTTTGTATATTATGTCATGATTATCTATACGTACCATTTCTTTGTTTGTTGGTATTTCTATAACATCTAAGTGATAAATCTCTTGGAATTCTGGTTCTTCTGTCATAGCTGTACCTGTCATTCCTGATAATTTATCATACATTCTGAAGTAGTTTTGAAATGTAATTGTTGCTAGTGTTTTTGATTCATCTGCAATTTTTACATTTTCTTTTGCTTCTATTGCTTGGTGAAGACCATTGTTGTATCTTCTTCCATACATTATACGTCCTGTAAATTCGTCTACTATTAGAACTTCCCCATCTTTTACTATATAGTCTATATCCTTTTTCATAATACCATGTGCACGTAAAGCTTGGTTTACATTATGTACTAATTCAGAGTTTTCTATATCATTAAAGTTTTCTAAGTGGAATTCTTCTTCTGCCTTTTTAATTCCTTTTTGTGTCAACGAAGCTGATTTTGCCTTTAAATCTACTATGTAGTCATATTTTTCATTATCTTCTGCTTGTTCAAAATTCTTAACATCTTCTTCTACTATAACTTTTGCTTTTAATCTTTTTACAAAGTTATCTGCCTTTTTGTATAGGTCTGATGATTTATTTGCTCTTCCTGAAATTATAAGTGGTGTACGTGCTTCGTCTATTAAAATACTATCTATCTCATCTACTATTGCATAGTGAAGTTTTCTTTGTACTAATTGATTTTTATATATAACCATGTTGTCTCTTAAGTAGTCGAAACCATATTCATTATTTGTTCCATATGTTATATCACAATTATATGCTTGTTGCTTTTCTGATGGATTCATTCCAGCTATTACAAGACCTACACTTAAACCTAAAAAGCGATATAGTTTTCCCATCCATTCGCTATCACGTTTTGCTAGGTAGTCGTTTACTGTAACTACATGTACTCCTTTACCTGTAAGTGCATTTAGGTATACTGGTAATGTTGCAACTAATGTTTTTCCCTCTCCTGTTTTCATTTCAGCAATTCTACCTTGGTGAAGTATAATTCCACCTATTAATTGCACATCAAAATGACGCATTCCAAGCACTCTTTTAGAAGCTTCTCTAACTACTGCAAAAGCTTCTGGTAATATATCATCTAGGCTCTCACCTTTGTTTAACCTTTCTTTAAATTCGTTTGTTTTATTTTTTAATTCTATATCAGTTAATTTAGAAATTTCCTCTTCTAAACTATTTATTTTAGTAATTATTGGCATTACCCTTTTTACTTCTTTTTCACTATATGTTTTAAATAATCCCATGTTTTTCTTCCTTTCCGTTTTTTGCTTTTTTAACAAGTTAAACTATATCACTCTTTATCGTAAAAATCAAGAAAAACAAGCAATATTTTATTACTTGTTTTTCTTGATTTTTTACTTTTTAAAATACGATATGCTTAATGCTATGAAAATATATAATACATCAATTATAAACAATGCTAATGTTTTCCTCCTGCTTTTTCATTTTAATAACCTTTAATAGTAAGATATATTCCATATACTGTTGTTAATACCAAACTAATTATAAGAAAAATTTGAATGGCAATATTATTTCCTATTGATATAAACAATAAACCCGAAATAGCTAACATAGCCAAAAGGATTTTTAAAATAGTCAATTGCCTTTTTTGCATTGTATTATAATTTTCAATTTCCAAACTAATCAAACAAAATGCCATTGCAACCAACAATGCTATACTTCCACACCCCAAAATAGATCTTAAAATTATGTCTACAATGCCACTTGAGGATAAATAAAATTGGATAATAAATGAAATAGTAGAGAATGCAATTACAGCAATGGTTGTTAACAGTGTCCATCTTAATGATTTTTTCATATTTTTTACCTTCTTTCTTATAATCAAAGTTAATAGTTACTTATATATAAGCTAGGAAGTTTCCTAGGTACAAAAGGATTTTATATAATTGACAATGTGTATTATATCATTTTTATGTATATTATGCAACCGTTTATTTAAAAAATAATTTGAATCTGTTTTTTAATAATGTAGAGGCGATTAATAATCGCCCCTACATTATTAAATATAAAATTTTGTTGTTTAGATTCTTACATTTTCACTTTCTATTGTAATTTGTTCTTTTAAAGAATCTATTTTCTTTATTATATAATAAGAAATATAGAATGGTATTGTCATTTGTGCTAATGTTATAGTTATACTAAATAGAATGCTCCCATTTGTTATTTTGTATAATAATTCAATTGGTAAAATGGAAGAATTCTTTGATATAAACATTAGGTTACTTCCGAAAAATATTGTTTACAATTAGAGCTATTATACAAAGCATTCCTACTAAACTTGCAAAATATTTAATATCTTCTTTTTTTAATTCTATATACCTTGCACTATTTAATAATAAGCCTAAATATACCATTATACCATGATATAAAAAGCTATGTATGCTTAATATATGAAATGCTGGGTAACGTGGCAATGAAGTTGAAGGATATATTATAAATACTATTCCTCCTATTACTGAGCCAGTCATTAAGAATACATCCCCTACCTTTTTTACTTTACCTTTTCCAAACGAACTAAGCAAACCTGCATATAATAACATGCTACAATAATATAATGGCAAGTATGTTTCTACATCATGTAGTGAATTTACTGACATACTATAAATTATTTTTATAACTTCTAATATACACATGACTATTGTTATTCTTTTAATTATTATATATATTTCTTCTTTACTTTTGTTTATAGAATATTTTAGTGCCACAACAATACTTAATATTGTTAAACTAAATAAAGCAAAATGTCCTTTTGTAAATATTCCACATGGTGCATATTTTCCTAAACCTGAAAACAATTTTGATTCATCTTCTTTCTTTTTTTCTACTTATATTATTCTATAATATACTATTTTTTACTGTAATTTACAAGTATATTTATAAATAAAAATACATATATATTAATAAAAGATTTTAGAATGAGGTTTCCAACCTCCATTTGAAAGAAGGTATTTATATGTTTATATATAATATAAAATTGAGTGGTACTAAAATGTTTAAATTTATATTTATAATAATTATAGCTTTTGTGATTTTTCTGTGTGGTGTTGTAGGTTATAAACTTTATAAAGCTAGCGTTACAGTTAATGATGATATAAGTTGTAGTGGTATACCTAAACTTACAAATAAGAATTATTCTTCAATTTTAAAAACTGTTCATGAAAATGTTGATACTTATGTTGGACAAAAAATAAAGTTTTCTGGTTTTGTATATAGAGTTTATGATTTAGATAAGGAACAATTTGTTTTAGGTAGAAATATGATTATTTCATCAGACTTTCAAACTGTTGTAGTTGGCTTTTTATGTCATTATAAAGAAGCGGAAACTTTAAGGGATAATGTATGGATTGAAATAGAGGGTACTATTACAAAAGGAAACTATCATGGAGATATGCCAATTCTTGAAATAAACTCTTTAAAACAAATAGAGAAACCTAATGATGAATATGTATATCCTCCTGATGAAAATTACATTCCTACTTCTGTAATTTTATAAAATTCTAATAAAGATATTAAAAAATGCTTTTAGAAAATTAAACTAACCACATAAGTCACTTGTTAGTTCTATGTGCTACAAGGTGACTTTTTCTATTTTATTTTATCAAAGAACCCTCAAAAAAACAACTTTTTTGAGGGTTCTTTGATAAAATTATCCTATTGTTATAACATACTCCCCATTCTCATATGATAATATCGTGGGTTGACCATAAATGCCTTGTATTCGGCTTATTATTGCCAGATTTGTTGCCTTTAACTCTTCTGACAATGTGTTCACATCTTGTTGTGCTAATGCCACTTGTGCTGGTGTCAATACGTTACTTTTTACTTTCAATTTTCCCATTGGCAATTACCTCCTGGAGTTTTGTACGTTTTTTAGTTACTTATATAATATAACACAATTTAGAATATGTTGCAAGACTTTTTGGAAAAAAATGTTAATTAATGAACTGTTGTTACTATTCATGGCTAATATTAAATATCTTTTAGGATTTAAATAGTAACTAACTAATCCCTTTCGAAAATTGATTTTGCTACACCTTTATCTATCATTGCTCCAAATACATTTTTTAAAATTATTAGTATTATAGGCCCTAATAGCATACCTATTACTCCAATAAACCTAAAACCTGTATACATTGCAATTAATGTAAATATTGGATGTATTCCTATTTGACCTGCAACTATTTTTGGTTCTAATGTTTGCCTTACTATCCCCATTATAGCAAGTAATACAAGAAGTGCTATAGCAAGTGTTAAGTTTCCATTACATGCACTTATTATTGCCCAAGGTATTATAGCTGCTGCTGAACCAAAAATTGGAAGTGCGTCTACAAATGCTATTCCTAATGCTGCTAAAAGTGGATAAGTAACATTTAGCCCTGCCATTTTAAAAATAGATAATCCTACCAAACATATAATAAATGAGACAAAAACTAATATAACTTCTGCTTTTAAAAGACAGCCTAATGAACTAGAAACTTCTTTTATAAATCTCGAAATCTTCTTTACCCATATTTTAGGCAAATGATGTTCTAGTTGATCTATCATATATATTTTATCGGTACATATGAAATATAATGAAAGTATGGTAATTACCACATAGATCATAATTGTAGGTATCGATGTAATAATTTCTAATAAATTACTAAGTACACCTTTTGCCCACTCTGTAACAGAGCTAAGTACATCAATTGCTGAACTTTGAATAGTATTAATTATATCACTTGACAAATTCAATTTTTCTAAATCTATATTATTCATCAAGCTATTAAATTTATTTGAAATGAGTACAAAATAATCATTAAGTCCATTTAACAAATTAGAAGCTTCTGAAATTAGTGAAATTACTCCCCAAACTAATAGGCCAATTATTAACGAAAGTGCTATAATAAAAACTATAATACTACTGGCTTTTCGTTTAAGTTTAAAATTTCGCATAAAAAAACGAATAACTGGTTCTATAATGAGTGATAGAACAAATGCAATTAAAAAAGGCATATAAAATATAGCAAATTTGAAAGCTACGTATACACCTAATATTGTGAATAATAATATTAATAATTTTCTAAATACTTTAGACCAATAATTCATATCTACAACCATATTATATTCCCCTATTTCTTCTTTTTATATAATTGTATGTAGTTTGTCCTAAAAATATACGTAATGGAGGTTAGAAATTAGAAGTTGGAGGTTGGACTTTAAGTAATTTCTTCGAAGTATTTACCCTATATTCCAACTTCTAACTTCCAGTCTCTAACTTCTATTCAGCATTTTTGTCATTGCATTTACAAATGTTTTCTAGTGTATTTGAAACACTTTCATTACTTACATTATTATTTTTTGCCAAATCTCCTAATGTTATTATTCCTACTATTTTATTATTATCATCAACTACTGGTAGTCTTCTTATTTGATATTTACACATTAAGTCTTCTGCCTCTTTTATATCTACATCTGAAGTACAACAGCAAACTTTACTAGTCATTATTTCACTCACTGGTGTTTTAGTTGCATCTTTTTCACATGCTATAGTTCTTAATATAACATCTCTATCTGTAATTAGCCCCACAATATTTTTTGTTTCATCACATACTGGTATACATCCTACATGATTATTACACATTAGTTTTGCACAATCACATACTGTGTTATTTGGTGTAACATAACAAACTTCATTACACATACAATCTTTTACTTTCATTATTAAACCACCTTTCAAATTAAAATATATTAGAAAAAATCTAACTATTTATTATTTTGTCCAATTTATTTTTTTGTATGTTATATTAATTTTATAATTTTATATTTACAATATTGGATAATTTTGCCAAAAAATGAAGTGTATCAAAAGGAATAAGTAAATTTGTTCCTTTTGACACACTTTTAACTCGCTATCGATCGAAGAAATAAGAAAAAATTGTTCCTACAAAAAAATTGCTATTTCATATGCGACTATAGTGAATAATATAAATGGTAGTGTATATTGTGCTTGTAATTCTTTATTTCCTTTAGTAACTATAATAATTACTGATGTAAGTAGTAATAATATATTTCCTACCGAAAATGATGTAAAATATACTAATTGAACAATAAGAAATAATGCTAACCCACTTATTCCTGAAACAATATACTTACTCCGATTTAATTTGGAATATTCTCCCAATCTGAAAGACATAAATGTTACTAAAAAAATAGTCATTTTTAATACAAGTATACTCATACAACATACCTCCTTGGGTTTATTTTTGTATTTGCAATTATATAACTATTTTATATTTATGTCAATATTTAATGGTTTTTTTTACATTTTTTGGTATTTGCTTTTGCATTCACAGTTACTGTTTAGTTTTATCCTTTAAGTTCTAATATTTCTTCGTCTTTTTTTATATTTTCTCCTAAAAATATATAACAACTTTTATCTTGTTTCATTGCTTCTATTGCTACTTCTTTGTCATCTCTTAACCTTGAACTTGCATATTTTACTATTATTCCTTTGTTTTTTACTGCTTCTAATACCACTTCTTTATTATCTCTCATATCTGGGTGTGAAAAATATAGTATTTGACCACTTTTCTTTAAACCTGCTATTAATAGTTCTTTATCTAATAGCAAATTTTCCCCAGCATAGCAATATGTCCAACCTAGCTTGCTTACTGATTCATATACTATTTCTCTATCACCTTTTAATATGTTACTTGCAAATTCTAAAGCCTCTGGGTTATTCTTTACTGCTTCACATACTATTTCTCTGTCATTTTTTAATGTATCTGATGCAAATTCTAATAATTTTCCATTTTCTTTTACTGTATTTAATACATATTCTCTATTATCTGAGTTTTTTTTCATATTGGTTATTTCTATTGGTTCAGGCATGTTCTTTCACCTCTATTATAATCTCTTAATAACCCTGTATATACTATTTCCATATTTCTTTGATTTCTAAAATCTTGTGGTTTTATAATTTCTGGTAGGGTCATTTGTATTCCTGCATTTTCAACTACATATTTAACAAATTCAGCACAATAAAATGAATTTTTTGTTGATACTTTTTTATTAATGCTTACTGCGAATAATCCTAAAATGTTAAATTTATATTTTTTTCTATGTTCTATCATTTTTTCTATTAATTTTTCTATATTGCTGTATTGTTCGTCAGTTATTTCTAAAGAATACACCTCTGTTTTAGTATTTTTAAATCTTTTAAATGTTCCTTTGTCAATATATTCATGCACAAAACCTGCCCAAAATGGATTGTATGGATTTAGCCTTCCAAAGCTGTACATTCTATTTAATTCTTTGTCTAAACCTATTGAAATATGCGAATATTCATATTTTGTATAGTATTTCACTATTTTCGATAACACAGTTCCTGTATGTGTTAAAATAATATATATTTTTTTCATAATTTCCCCTTTAATTATAGTATATTATTATTTTACTATTAAATACTTATAATTTCAACAGTTATAAGAAAACATTAATATTTTTATAAAATTAAATATATTCAATTTTTATAATAATTTTATAATGTTTCATATTTAAGAAAAAAGGGGTAATTCAGTAAATGCTCCTAATTTTTCATAATCGATTAAGTCCCTACAATTATAACTTGAAATAACGTATTTTCTTAAAATATAAAAAAGTTGTAACTTACAAGCTACAACTTTTTTATCGAATTTATGTGCTATTTAGAATGTCAACGTATGTCAAGTATGTCAAATGTGCTAACCGCAGCAGGGCCTTTGCGAACAATCCTTCTACCCCAATGGTTATTTATTTTAACTTCCAGCTCCATAATTTCTTTTTCTAATTCTTCTTTTAGTTTTTTGATGTTTTCATTTTCTTCTGCTTGTTCTAATTCCTCCCTTATTGATTTTCTACTGCGGAGCATATACCGCAGTTCTGCAATTGAGTCTGTAGCATAGTTTCGTACACAGTAGGTTACACCCACAACTGCAATAACTAAATTTACTAAGACCAAAATTACTAAAAGCATATGTTTTCCTCCTATAATTGTTAAAGGATTTTAATGTTGGTTACATAATTATTTTATCGCTTAAATTTTATATTGTCAATGTTTTACATACAAATTCAGCAAAAAGAATAAATCTAAACAAACGTTGAGTCTTTTTTGACTCAACGTTTGCATTTTGCTCTTTTACTTTATCTGGTAGGTAACTCTTCCCACCATTTACATACATCTTCTGGCACTACTGTATAGCACCAAAAGTTATCTTCTTCAGCAGTTAGGCAAGCTGGTATCATTGTAGTACTTCCTGACGAATATGCTTTAGAAACATCTGAAAGGTCAACAATAAGCTGGTCTGTCATAGGTATCATAGTCATTCCCTCAGGGGCAGGTCCCATATTTGTGGGGATTTTACCCTTTTCATTGACCTCCCACTTAGGCAAAGGAAGTTCTTTGTCAGTATATTCCCCAGAAAAATGCTCCTCTCCTACTTTAGACCACACTTTTTCCCTATATTTACGTGGTGACTGCCGCTTCTCTGCACATTCAGCACAGATTAATGGAGCTGAGTCTCCATATGGCCGCCAAAGCTTCACATTTTTCTTTCCACAAATAGAACATACATATTCAATTTTCATTTTGTTTTCCTCCTTGCTAATTAGCATTGAATTTTTTGTTAATTGTTACAAGTATTTACCTATGTACTTATTATATCACACTTCACATAATTTGCAATAGGTATTTCGTATTTTATGTATATTATTATCAAAATACAAGTGAGCATCAATACATATTTTGTATTAATGCCCACCTTTCGGCTTTATTTATATGCCGAATTCAGGAAAATTGCTATTTCTTCCAGTGTTTCAAACACTTTTGCTCCATTTCGTTTTACCATATTTGCGGTTGCTTTTAATGACCGTAACTCGCCTTCATTAAATCCATCAGGAAGTACGCAGAATAGTGTGCTTTCAGGACGCTTATTACTGCAATCAACTACTTCTGCAATAGAGAACACACCTGTCATTTGAGAAGTAATTACGAAAAGAACATATCTGCCCTCATCGCGAACCTTGTCTTCTTTTATTTGACATTCAGGTGTCCAGTCGTCTACTACGGGGTTAAAATATTCGACTTTATCATTAAGTCTTTCTATTAATTCTTCCCGCCAAGTTGATTCATTGCATGTTCCTCCAAGAAATGTTGTGTTTGAATAATTTTCCATTTATTAATTCCTCCAATTTTTTATTTCTTCTTGTTATCCTAAAAATGTAAAAGGAATTTTTTAAAGAAGATTAATTCAATTATATATCATTTTACATAATTTTTCAATATTTATTTGCAATTTTATGTATATTATTAGACATTCTAGGGTAATTGCGTAGAAAGAGTAGGTCGCTGAAACAGCGACCCCTACAATATAATTTTATTATTATATATGTTCCCAAAAGTGACAGATACCCCACTTGTACCAGATACCCCATTGGGAAACGTCCCCAATGGGAACCTATCAAGAAGTTAAATGTTGTCATCCCTTATTACATCTATTATATTCTCCTTTTTCACCTTTCTACTTGCATACACCATTGTCACATACACTACTAAGTATATTGCTATTACACATATTATTATACTCTTCCATGGTATTCTAAACATAAACTCTATCATGTCACTAAATGCATTATTTAGTAGGTAACATACTAGTATTCCTAGTGGCAAGCCATATAGTAGTGCCTTGCTTCCATAGAATATGCATTCTAAGTCTAGCATTTGTTTGAATTGTTTGTTTGTCATTCCTATTGATTTTAGGTTTGCAAATTCTCTTCTTCTTAGTGTTATGTTTGTTGATATTGTATTAAATACATTTGATACTCCTATTGCTGATATTAGGAATATGAAGCCATATAGGAATATTTGAATTATTATTTTTAAGTTTTTCATTTGTTCTATTTGCTCTTTTATATTTATAGTATTTTCTAACCCTTCGTTTGTATACTTTTCTTTTAACATTCCTATTTGCTCTTCTAGTAAGGCTACATCTTTTGTTTTTATTCTTACTGTTTCTTCTAATTCCATATCTTCTTTATTTACTTTTTCAAAATTCTCCTTTGAAGTTATGAATATTGCATTTCCTATAAAACTTGAGCCTTCTATTCCAAATGGTAGTTTTTGAGTTATTTTTGCAAATTTTATTTTAAAACTGCCAGCTTCTGTTTTATTTGTTTCATCTCCATATTCGTCATATTCATATTTATATCTTGTTACTTTTATTTCATCACCATTTTTATAATTTAATATTTCTGTTTCTATTTTGTATTCTTGCAACAAATTAGCATAATTTACTAGTATAAATTCATCTTGATTCAAGTTATTTATTCCTATTTCTTTTAAATAGTTTTTATATGTTTTTTCGTCTAAACAATATATATACGCTGATAAATTATAATTACCGTTTTCATCTAATGGCTTTTGTTCATATTTTTTTCTATTTTCATTAATTGTATTTTTTAACTTTTCATCTAATTTATTTACTGGCACCTCTATTGTTTTTCCTATATATTTATATTTAATTATATCTTCTACTTTTTCTATATTACTTATCTTTTCATATAGTTCTTGCGTTTTTTCGGTTTGGTTTAGTCGTATTTCATAGTCATAGTCTACTGTTTTATATATTGTGTCAAACCCTTCAAACATATAGCCTACAAAACCTGTTGTTGCCATGAATAATACTATACTTATTACTAATGATATTACTGTTGTTCTATACCTTTTTTTACTTCTTTTTAAATTTTTAAGTGCAAGCTCTCCTTGAATTCCAAATATTTTTCTTATTATTTTTGGCGTTCTTAGTTTTTTTGGTTTTACTTTTATATCTGTAGTTTGCCTAATTGCTTCGATAGGGCTTATTTTACTTGCTCTTTTTGCTGGTATTATTACAGATAGATATATTGTAAATCCTATTAATATTGCTGCTATTAGTATTGATGGCCAAGATATTGTAAGTTTGAAGCCCCAGTTTGTATCTACTAGCATTGGTTTTAGTAAATTATCTACAAGTTTTAATGTGATTCCTATTCCTACTATTCCTGATAATATTCCTACTGGTATTCCTATACTTCCTAAAACTACTGCTTCGTATACAACACTTCTTTTTATTTGTTTTTTAGTTGCTCCTATTGATGATAACATTCCGAATTGTTTTTTTCTTTCTGATACTGATATTGCAAAACTATTGTAAATAACTAATACTGAACCTACTATTATAACACTTATTAATATTGCACAAATGCTATATAATGTTGTATTAAATTCTGCTTTGTGATTTACCCCTTTATATGCTAGTACATATGTGTTATAGTCAGTTTTGTGAGTAGTTTCAGTACTTAAATTTTGACAAATTTCTTCTGTATTTTTATATACATCTTTTGCTTTTTTATTTATTATTCCTATATCTACTAAATTTGATGTTATTTTTTCTTCATTTTCTAGAAGGGTTATTCCTGAGGTATAATGGTCTGTATAACTTTCAAATACTGGTCTATACATTTTTCCACATACTGTAAATGTTCGTTCTTCACTTTCTATAAATTCTTCTGTTTTACTTTTGGTTTGTGATAGCAGTTCATATCCTTCGTCCATTCTTTTTCCTAAGGTAAAGGTTACTTTTTCTCCTATTTTGGGCTCATTTTCTTTTCCATCAAAAAATGTAGAACTTAAAACTATTTCATTTTCGTTTTGTGGCATTCTTCCTTCTAGTACTTCGCCATTCATTTTTGTTAGGGCATCTTTACTATATTTATATAACATTATGAATTCATCATCCGAATACTCATTTTTTGCTATTGATAACGGCTCCATTATTAGTATTTCTTTTAATTTTTTGTTTTCCTTTATTTCTTGTAATTCTTCTAAATTTACATTTTCTATTATAGCTTCCCATTCTCCACTTTGTGATATTTCTACATCTAGCATAAACCTTTGAAAAGTTACTGCAAGTGTTGTTACTGCACTAATCATTGCTCCTGATAAAATTATTCCTATTAGAGTTACTAGGCTTCTTTTCTTATTTAACTTCAAGTATTTTTTTGTTATTTCATTTAATATTTTCAAAATTCTTACCCCCTATTCTCTCGTACTTTTCCGTCTTCTACCCATATTATTCTATCTGCTTCTTTGGCAATGTTCATGTCATGGGTAATCATTATTAGGGTTTGATTATATTGTTTGTTTGATTCTTTTAGTAAGTCTAGTATTTCTCTTGAGTTTTTACTGTCTAAGTTTCCTGTTGGCTCATCTGCTAATATTATTGAAGGGTGTGTAATTAGGCTTCTTCCTATTGATACACGTTGTTGTTGCCCTCCTGATAATTGATTTGGTAAATGCTTTCTTCTTGCATTTAATCCTAGAATTTGCAGAATTTCTTCTAAGTCTTTTTTATCTACTTGTTTTTTATCTAATAAAACTGGAAGTGTTATATTTTCTTCTACATTTAGTACTGGTATTAAGTTATAAAATTGATATATTAAGCCTATTTCTCTTCTTCTAAATATTGCTAGTTCATCTTGTTTTAAAGAATTTATATCTGTTCCATTTATATATACTTTTCCAGAAGTTGGCCTATCTACACCCCCTAGCATATGTAACATTGTTGATTTTCCGTGAGCCTGATGGGCCTACTATTGCAACAAATTCACCTTTTTCTATTAAAAAGGAAACATCATCTAAAGCTTTTACACATGTGTCTCCTTTTCCATAATATTTTTTTAAGTTTTCTACTTTTACTATTTCCATTTACTTTCCCTCTTTCATTTAATTTTCTGTTTTTATTATATAGCAATTTATTTGTTTTTTAAGAGGTTTAAGAATTTATTAATAATGTTTAGGAATTCTTAAGAAAAAATCTTAAAAGAAATAATATTTCAATTAAGCTAAATTTAATTTTTTAAAGCATATTATATTATAGTGCTTGAAAAATCAACATTTATCCTAATTTCTGATGCACTAATTATATAAATTCATCTTTCTTCTTTATTTTTTTGTTCTATTTTTATCATAACAATTAGTAATAAAAATGATTTAAATCAAAAAATATACGAATAAGGTACTTATAAATACCTTAAGGTTATAATATAATAATTTTATAAATTCTGAACAAAATATAAAATAGGAGGAACAAAAGAAATAATGAAGACTAGCCATAATAGAAAAATAAAAGGAAATATTAACTTAAATTCAATTTATGGAATAACATTAATGAGCTTAACAATAACAATAATTATTTTACTAATTTTAGCAGGAATAGTAATAAATATGTTATTAGGAGAAAATAGTATTATAAAATATGCTAAAATTGCAAAAGAAAAGTATGAAAATGCTGCAGAACAAGAAGTTCTAGAAATATCAAAATTGAGTAATGAAATAGATAACTATGTTCCCCAATAGTAAAAATACAGGTACATTAAAAAAAATAATTCTTGCAAGTGAGACTTATCTTGGAAGAGATGGTGGTAATTATTCATATAATGTATCTTCATATCCACGGTTTTGAACTATTTTCTTGCGAAAATTTTGCAATTGATTTAAAATCTGTTTATCTTACAGGAGCCAAAGGTACTCCTGATAATCGAGTGCATGAATATATAAATAAAAATTATGATAAAAAAACTGGAATTCTTTCATTCAATATTCCATATCAAACTGTAGATGGTGTTTGGCCACGTTTCGAATTTGATGTATGTTTATATTATGTGGAATACTAGTTATAATTGCATGCTGTCCTTCAATATCAAATTTTTACTTTAGCTATATTATTAACAGTCCCTAATTTTTTCTATAATTTGACTAAATAGAAAATATTTAAAATAGCAAATTGAATAATTAAACATAAACTATAATTTTTCAATTTCTTCTTTTGTTAGTTCTGTTATTTCCATTATTGTATTTATGTCCATATTTTTTGCTTTCATTTTTTTAGCTGTTTCTATTTTTTCTTGTTTTATTCCTTTTTCTTTACCACGTAATTCACCCTTATCTAATCCTGCTGCATATATTGCTTTTTCATCCATTATGGCTTTTTGCCTTAAAAATGCAAGTCTTTCTAATTTTTCGTCTTCAGTCATTTCTTTTATTACTACTACTGCTTCTTCTATTTCTTTATTTTCATTCATTATTTCTTGCACCTCCATTTCATTTGGATTATTTATGAAAATCATCCATTGTGCTTTTTTGCTTGTTTTATTTTTCATGTATTCTTCCTTTGCTTTACTTAGTTCAATTATATGTAATTCTAACTTATCTGTCAACATTAAGTTCTTATTTTTTCTTTCTATTATATTCCATACTGTTTCCATTTCTTTTATTTCTTTTGTTAAATCTAAATTATAATCTATTATTGCTATTATTACTACCTTCTTTGCGCCTATGTAATCTTCTCCTTTATCTATTGTACTTGCATATAATTTTGAAAAATAGAATAACATTCTTTCTACTAAATTTTTTCTGTCAATTAATTGTACTTCTATATCAACTTTTTCTTTATAATTTATTTCTGCTTCTAAGTCTAATATTCCTAATTTATCCTCCGGTCTTTCTCTATATAATTCTTTTTCTGTATTTATTTCTATCTTTGTTATATTTTCTTCCATTAGTGCTGAAATAAAATTTTTAGTTATTCTTTCATTCTTTTGTGTAAATAAGCTTTGAAATACTATATCATTCTTCGGTTTTAGTAATTCTTTCTTTTTTTCCATATAATTTTTCTCCTTGTAAAAAATTTATTTTCTATGTAGCATATTTATACTCTATATAGTAAATACACCTCCCTCCGTACTTATTTTTTGATTTCATTTAATTTGATTTTTATAGATTAAAAATTTTTGAATTAATTTTTAATATTTTGAAGTAAAATTTCTAAATAAATTTTAAAAGCACTAAATGTGCTAAATAGAATAATCTATTTATATCACATTTTGTGCTTTTTGTAAACATAATTTTCTAAATTATTTTTCCTCCTCCAAGTACAATATCATTTATATAAAATACTGCTGATTGCCCTGGGGTTATTGCTCTTTGTGGCTCATTAAATATTACTTTTATTTTATCTCCATCTTTTGATATTTTTGCTTTAGCTTGTTTTGCTGAATATCTTGTTTTTACTTCTACTTCCATTTCTTCTTTTATCTCATCTACTAATAACATGTTTATCTCTGTTACTAATATCTCTTTCTTATATAATTCTTTTTCTTCACCTACTATTACTTCATTTTTTTCTTTATTAAAACCTAGTACAAAAAGTGGTACTGCATTTGAAATTCCTAAACCTTTTCTTTGACCTATTGTGTAGTTATATAAGCCTGTATGCTTTCCTAGGACTTCTCCTTTTTTGTTTACTATATTTCCTTCTTTTGGTTTTATTTGCGAATTATTTTCTAAGAACTTTTTATAGTTTCCGTCTGGTACAAAGCAGATATCTTCACTATCTGGTTTGTTTGCTACTTTTAATTGTTTTTCTCTTGCTATTTGCCTTATTTGTTCTTTATTTTCAAAGTTTGCTAGTGGAAATAGCACATACTCAATCAAATCTTTTGGTATATTCCATAATACATAGCTTTGATCTTTTTTACCTGCATTTGATTTTTTTAGCACCCATCTGTCGTATTCTTCACTATATTCTGTTTTAGCATAGTGACCAGTTGATATATATTTGCAACCTAATTCTTTTGCTTTTTCATACATAGCACCAAATTTCATGTATTTGTTACATTCTATACATGGATTTGGAGTTTTGCAGTTTGCGTAACATTCTATAAAATCACCTATTACATGTTTTTTAAATTCTTCTTTATAATCGTAGGTAAAGTGTGGCACTCCTATTGAATTGCATACATTTTTCGCATCTATATATGTATTTATATTGCAACAACTACTTCCTGTAAATAGTTCTAGTGTTGTTCCTATTACTTCATAACCCTGTTCTTGTAGTAAGACGGCTGCTACTGAACTATCTACTCCACCGCTCATACCTAATAGTACTTTTTTATTTTCCATTTTCTTTTTCCTCTATTTTATATTTATTTAATTTTTTAGTTGACTTTTATAATTTTATTGAGTATAATAATTATAGAAGATGAACGACCACAGAAGTGTGGCGTGCCATTCAAGTGATTTAAAAAAGTTTTAAATACATCTCTATTGACCAGACAGAGATGTGTTTTTTTCGTTGTCTAATTTTCTTATTGTAACAACAAGTGCCACAAATAAGTTGGCTGCGACAACAGTTACTATTGCAAGTTCAATAAAAAGTATGTATATAAAGTATAAATAAACTTGTTCTAATAACATATAGCATCGCCTCCTTTCATTTAGGAAACGACACGTCACACTCTGTTTTGTTCATCTTCTTATAAAAGTATACTTTCTTTTTTTATAAAAAACAAGCGAACATTCAATATTTTTTAATAATTATTAAAAAATAAGAATAAAAGAGATTCCATAGTAAAGAATCTCTTTTACAATTTTAATGTCTTTTTTGTTGTTTTTCAATCAAAAATTTTGCATACTCTGAATCTTCTCCATAGTATTTTTGTATTAATTGTATATGTTTTGCTTCTGAAATAGGTATTATAATTTTATTTGTTACCCATATTGGTGACAAAAGAAGTAACAATATAATTGGTCCTACTAATATAGAATCTAGAGCTAAACATATAACTAATGCTACCAAAGGAATAAAATAAATTAATCCAATTAGTGCTACTACATGTAAAGTCCGTACTGATGATATATATGTTGTGATATCTGTATTTTGTTTGTTGATAACTTTATTTACTAGTTTAACAGCTAAAGCACACACAACTATTTCAATACAAAAAACATGAAAAAGTACTATGATTCCAATTACAACATTAGACATAAAAAATTTCTCCTTCCTGAAAAAAATAATTTTACTATAGTTGATATAAAATTTTAATGTAAAACAGGATATACATTCTTTTAGACTTTTATTTGTTAAAATATCTTTCTTGTTTTCTCCGTTTTAGTTTCATAAAACCAAAGTGAATCTTTGTCTTCCTTAGTATTTATTGGATTTACTAAATCTTTCCACTTAGCACGTGCTGTCATAATAACAATGCTAGTAGGAATAAGTATTAATGCTATTTCTATATTTGCTAATACTAAGCTCATAAAATTACCTCCTGCCATTTGACTAAGGTTTATAGTTACTAATAGTATTAACATTATACTATACTTATATTAATTTTTCAATAGTATGCCATGCAAGTAGTGCGCATTTTACTCTTGCTGGCATGTTTGATACATTTTTGAAAGCTATTGCATCTTCTAGTTTTTTTAAGGCTTCTTCGTCTTCTATTTCTCTTTTTATCATTCTTATAAATGTTTGTACAATCTCTTTTGCTTCTTCTAGTGTTTTTCCTTTTAATGTATCTATCATTATTGAAGTTGATGCTTGTGATATGGCACAGCCATGTCCTGAAAATGCCATGTCTTCAATTATATTTCCATTTAATTTTAATTCTAGTGTAATTTCATCTCCACAATTTGGGTTATGCCCTATTTGCTGATAGTCTGCTTTTTCTAGTTTTTTCTTATTGTATGAGTTCATACTGTGTTCCATTATTAATTCATTATATATATCTGATAAATCTTCCATAATTTTCTCCTACTTTATTCTTTGATATGCTTTATCAAATTTATCTGGTGAAAACCCCAAATGATTTCCTATACCAAGCTCAAATAATTTATTATTCTCTTTATCATATGCAACATAATTTACTATAGCCATCATACTTTCATGATATTCATTGCATTCTTTATAAATAGCATTTTTCAAGCTAATTATCCACTTTTCTGTATTAATTTTATCTTTTTCTTCATCATCTTTCCAAGGAGTTTCATCTAAAATATAGGCAACATCATCAAGATTAACTCCCGTTATTTGCTCAAAAGTATATGTTTGTTTCCTTTTTGCTAAAAATATTATTCCTATAATTGATATGCTTATAATTAAAATTGCACTTATTACTATAATTAATCTTTTTTTCATTTTATTTCTAACCTTTCATATATTTTTTAAATATTTCATAAGCTTTGTTTAATCCTTCAACTAACCTATCTACATCATCCTTCGTGTTGTAAAAATAAAAACTTGCTCTACAGGTTGAGTCTATTCCTAAAAATCTCATTAGTGGTTGTGCACAGTGGTTTCCTGAACGAATACATATTCCTTTGCTATCTAATATACTGGCTACGTCATGTGGGTGTATTCCTTTTATATTGAATGATATTACTCCTGAATGATTGCTACTGTTTGGTGTTATATATAGCTCTAAATAATCTAGTTTTGACAACTCTTGTTTTGCGTATTCTACTATTTCTTTTTCTATTTTTTGTATATTATCATACCCTATATTTTCTATATAGTCTATTGCTGCTCCTAAGCCTATTACTCCTTCTATGTTCTGTGTTCCTGCTTCGAATTTATTTGGCAGTGGTGCAAAGGTTGTTTCTTGTTCATATACATATTCTATCATATCTCCACCCATTAGGAAAGGTGTCATTTTGTTTAATAATTCTTTTTTTCCATATAGAACTCCTATTCCTAGTGGTGCTAGCATTTTATGTCCTGAGAATATTAAGAAGTCACAGCCGAAGCTTTTCTACATCTATTTTCATATGTGGTATACTTTGTGAAGCATCTACTATTACTATTGCACCTTTTTTATGGGCACATTTTATTATTTTTTCTATGTTGTTTATTGTTCCTAATACGTTTGAAACATGTGTTATACTAACTATTTTTGTTTTGTCTGTTATTTTGCTTTCTATTTCTTCTTCTGTTATTTCAAATTCATTATTTATGTACATATAGTTTAGCTTTGCACCTGTTTGCTTACATACTTTTTGCCATGGTACTAGGTTTGAGTGATGTTCCATTATTGATATTACTATTTCATCTTCTTTTCTTAAGTTTTCCATTCCATATGAATATGCTAGTAAGTTTAAACTTTCTGTGGCATTTTTTGAAAATATTATTTCTTCTGGATATTTTGCATTTATAAATTTTGCTATTTTTTTTCTAGTATTTTCGTAAGCTTCTGTGGCTTCTATGCTTAATGAATATGCTCCTCTATGTGGGTTTGCATTGTATTTTTCGTAGAATTCTTCTACTGCTTTTATTACTTGTGTTGGTTTTTGGGTTGTTGCTCCACTATCTAGGTATGTAATTTCTTTATTTTGCAATATTGGGAAGTCTTTTTTTATTTGGTTTGCATCCATATTTGTAATGCCTCCATTTCTTTTTGAATTATTTCTTCTAATATTCTTCTTATATTTTCTGGTCTTTTATTCTCTGTAATGTTTAAATTTTCATCTATTTTAATATCTATAACTTTTATTTTATATTTCATTTCTATATATTCAGCTAGAATATGTCTATGGCAAAATTGTTGTCCTTTTTCAAAGCATAATAATATTGGGTCTTTTTCAACTTTAAGTAATTCTTCTATATCTACCTTTGATAATACTTGTTTATAATATTCGTTTATATAATATCTTGTATTTTCTTCTTCTGGAATTTTACCAATATTTTCATGCCATATGTTCCAAAATTCTCGTTTGGGTGCAAGTTGTGGTATTGCTTTTCCATTAAATCCTACACTTTTTCCTCTATCACCTGAAATAGAAATTAAATTTCCAACTTTACATTCTTCATAATTTCCTGTAAATATTCTTTTATTCATATCTTTATAATACTTTTTCATAAATATAGCCTTTTTCGCTTGTTTCATTTCCTAGTATATCTGGCTCTCTATTTGGTATAATTTTCTCAAATACCTTTTTGCAACCACAATTTTCATAAAATTTAAAGTTACAACTTTCATCTGTAAGTATTTCAATATTTTTCATATTGTCTTTTTTCGCATATTCAAATATTTTGTTTATCATTTTTTTGCCAATACCTTTCCCTCGATAATTTTCGTCTACTATTAATAAGCTTATTTCACCATCAAAATGATTTTCTAGTTCTACTGGAGTGTAGTCATAGTCTTTACTATACTTTATGATTGCTTTTTTATCTTTTATTAACGGACTGTTTATACATATAATTTTTAATAATTTAAAAAATTTCTTTCTTAGTATGTATTTTTTAGAATTCCACTTTGCATATCCGCACATTCCTATAACTTTATTATTTTCTTTTTCCAATACTACTTTTTCAGTTTCTTCAAGCACTTCAAATAGATATATCCATGCACATATTTTTCCCTTTGCTTTTGCTTCTTTTTTTCCTAAATTCCATTCATTATATAGCATATTAACTATTTGCTTCATTTCTGATGGTTTCATTTTCTCCTCCAACTACTTTGTTATTTCTTTAATGGCATAGTCTATATCTCCAACAATTCTTTTGATACTTGGAATTTGATAGAAATTTACTGTGTTTTCTATGTCGAATTCTTCTTTTTTGTTAGAGTATAAATATATCTTTTTGTTTAATGCTATTGCCATTCCTAATTCTATGTGTGTTCCTCGTCCTGCTGGCAGTATTATTATAACGACATCTGATTCTTCTATTCCTTTTTGTTCTAGTTCTGAATATTTTATTAGGTCTTCTATTGTTTCATATTCGCTTATATATTTTGTCCAATTGAATGTGTGTTCCCAGCCATGGCTTTGTAATTTTTTTGAGAATTCGTTTACTAATTCTGCATTTTTGAATCCTGAGCCTATGTAAAATTTCATGTTTTTTCTCCTTTTTTTATTTGTGATTTCTTTTTTTGGTATTATTTATGTTTTGCACTTGTGTCCGCATTGGGGACAGTTCCTAATCTAGCCAGATTATTTTTGTTTACGACTTGAGGTGCTTCTCTATCTTGTTTCCGATTACGAACCGTCCCCAATGCTACCCTCTCTTGTTTTTTCGGCACCCATTCAGGGGCAGTTCCCAATGCTAGCGACTGCCTAATGTGCTAGTCTAGTCTTTTGTCTATTTCTTTTATTATTTGGCATTTTAGGTCTTCGTTTGGTATTGTTTCTATTATTTTGTTGAATTTAGCTCTTACTATTAGTTTGCTGGCTTCTTTTTGTGTTAGCCCTCTACTCATTATATAGAATAGCTCTTTTTGGCCTATTTTTCCGTGTGCTTGTGCTGTGGTTTCCTTGTACATCTTCTTCCGAACATAGTAGCATTGGTAGGGCTTTTGATTTTGCTGTGCTTGATAATAGTGTACATGCTTCTGCTTCGTTTCCGTATTGCTTTTTTTGAACCTTTCTTGAAGTCTATGGTTCCTTTGAAGTTCTTTTTGGCTTTGTCTGTTAGGGCTCCTTGTACTTCTATGTTTACTTTTGTTTTTTCGCCTTGTAGATGTGTTATGTAGTTTAAGTCAAATTGTTGTTCTTCTTTTCCTAAGTAGATTGTGTTTATATTATTTTCTGAGAAATTCCCTTTTAGGTTTGAGTAGTAGTTTGTTATGCTGTTTTTTCCTCCAAAGTCTATTATCCAATATGTTACTTTTGCATTTTCTTCTAGTGTATTTTGGATTGATAGGAAGTTGTTTGATTTTGTATCTATTAAGTTTACTAGTATTATATTCAGATTAGAGTTTGGCTTTGCTATTACGTTTATTATTCCGTTGTGGTAGGCTTTTATATCTTCAACTGATTCATATTTTATTGTTATTGTCCCTCCGTGAGTTTTCTTTGGATACTATTTCAATGTTTTCTACTAACCTAGTGTTTTGTTTATCAAATTTGAAGTCTATTTGGGCATTTTCGTTATTTTGTACTTGTATTTTTATTTTTTGATTTGATTTGTTTGCTACTTGTGTTTCTAATTCTTGTGATAGTCCATAGGTTAATTTTAAGGTAGTTATGTTATTTGTATAGTTTGCACCTGTTATAGAAACATTTTTAAACTCTCCTATTTGTTCTGGGATATTTACATTTTCTAGTTTTATATTGTTTATGTTGTAGTTTCGTGTGGTTCTTAATGGGGTTTCGTTTAATTTTAGGTTTGACATTTTGGTTTTCCTTTCTATGTTTACATATTTATGTGAAATATGTTATACTGGTAGTGTAACAGTCAACAACTTATATTTGAAGAGAGGTTTGCTTTATGAAGAAGAGTACTGCTGTGGCTATTGAATTTTTGATTTGTGTTATCGGATTAGTCTATATGGGATTTTCAATTTTAAACGTTGTATTCGTTATTGTAGCTTTTTTATTGTTCAGCACTTTTACCATATTTGATGGTAAGTAAAAACATAGCTCTTATAAACTCTCATTACTGTCTCAGGAATTGAGACAGTATTTTTTTATACTATAGTAAAGTACTATATTTAAAGTTATAGAGTAGCGCGAAGTGAGTAATATATTTTATTTTTGTAATGAAGTCCCAACAGCCCTTTGAGGCGGGGGAATACCTCTTGTCTTGGAGGGCGAAATGGAAAAAATAAAATATATTGCTTACTGGGAGCGGATAATTTAACACGCAAAGGTGGCAAATCAATTTCCTTCTTTACCCTATTGAGCCTTCTAGTTCTAAATTTATTAGGTTGTTCATTTCTACGGCGTATTCTATTGGAAGTTCTTTTGATATTGGGTAAGCAAAGCCTCTTACTATCATAGCTTTGGCGTCTTCTTCTGATAGTCCTCTACTCATTAGGTAAAATATTGTTTTGTCACTTATCTTTCCTATTTTTGCTTCGTGTGAGAACTCTACATCGTCTGCTTTTATGTCACTGGTCGGTATTGTGTCTGATATTGATTTGTCGTCTAGCATTAGTGATTCACATGAGACTGATGATTTTGAGCCTTCGGCGTTTTCGTTTATTCTTACTAGTGAACGGTAGGTACATTTTCCTCCGTTTTTTGATATTGATTTTGCGTTTACTACACTTGATGTGTTTGGCGCATTGTGTACTACTTTGAAGCCATTGTCTAGGTTTTGCCCTGCTCCTGCAAATGATATTCCTGTGAATTCTGTTTTTGCTCCTTCTCCGTTTAATATACTCATTGGATATAGCATTGATATTTTTGAGCCGAATGAGCCTGATACCCAGTCTATTTGTGCATTTTTTCCGCATATCGCCTTTTTTGTGTTTAGATTTAACATGTTTTTTGACCAGTTTTCTATTGTTGAGTATCTTAAATATGCGTTGTCTTTTACATATAGTTCTACACATCCTGCGTGTAAGTTTACTTTGTTATATTTTGGTGCACTACAACCTTCTATAAAGTGAAGGCTTGCGTTGTTCTCTACTATTATTAGTGTGTGTTCAAATTGACCTGATTCTGGTGAGTTTAGTCTGAAGTATGATTGAAGTGGTATATCTACGTGTACATTTTTTGGTACATATACAAATGAACCTCCTGACCATACTGCTCCATGTAGTGCTACGAATTTGTGGTCATGTACTGGTACACATTTCATGAAGTGTGCTTTTACTAGCTCTGGGTATTCCCTTACTGCTGTTTCCATGTCTGTGTATATTACACCCTGTTTTATTAGTTCTTCTTTCATACTGTGGTATACTACTTCTGAGTCGTATTGCGCTCCTACTCCTGCTAGTGATGTTTTTTCTGCCTCTGGAATTCCTAGTTTTTCAAATGTGTCTTTTATATCTTCTGGTACTTCTTCCCAAGAGTTATTTAGTTTTGATTGTGGTTTTACATAGGTTGATATTTCGTCCATGTTAAGTTCTGATAGGTCTGGTCCCCAAGTTGGTAATTCTAATTTGTTGTAGACTTCTAGTGCTTTTAGTCTAAATTCTTTCATCCAGTCGGGGTCGTTTTTTTGTTTTGATAGTTCTTCTATTATTTCTTTAGTTAACCCTTTTTTTATTTTGTATTCGTATTTGTCTTTGTTTTTTATGTCATAGATGTTTCGGTTTATTTCTTGTAGGTTTGTTTTTGACATTTTTGGTTCCTTTCTAAATTTGACTTTTTATGTAAAATATCATATAATATTTATATACTTTATTTTAGGAGGTACTATATATGAGTAGAAAGTTTCTTATAGGTGTAGGTTCATCCATGGCTAGTTCCTCGGTGGTTCTTCTTATTTTGTTCCACCAACCTGCAATGATAATTCCACTTTGTATTGGTATTGGTATTGTTGCTGGTTGTACAATGAGCAAGGGTTAAATGCCCTTGTTTTTTATTTTGCTTATCATTTAAGTTTTATTTTTAAACTTTATATTTTTAATTGTTAATCTAACTAATGTAGAGTAGTTCAAAGTGTAGATATAATTATAAATTTATGTAATGACGAATGCGACTTGAGTGGGTTATTTTTTTGCTACTACTTGTTTGTTCCGATTATTTTTGTTTGTTACTCGTCGTTCTTCTCTATCTTGTTTCCGCATTGGGGACAGTCCCTCTTGGGACATCTTCGATTACCTAAGGGGGTGCTTTTGGTTTTTTACTTCTTGTTTTTTTCTATCCTTGTTATTTTTATTTCTTGGTTTCCGATTGGGTACATTTGTTATTTTTTTACATTATTTTTGTTTTGTATTATTTTTTAGTTTCTGTCTTGTTTAAGTTACCCAATCTAGTTTTTCTGCACCCATTCAGGGACAGTCCCCAGTGCTAATTTATTTATATTGTGAATACCCATTTTCTTCTATTTGTTTTGCTAGTTCTTGTGTACCTGTTTTTACTATTTTACCGTTTACTAATATGTGGACGTAGTCTACTTTTAGGCTGTGCAATATTTTTGTGTTGTGGGTTATTATTAATATTCCATTTTCTTCATTTTTGAACATTTCTATTCCTTTTGAAACTGTTTTTATTGCGTCTACGTCTAGCCCTGAGTCTGTTTCGTCTAGTATTGCTAGTTTTGGGTTTAGTACTAGCATTTGAAGTATTTCGTTTTTCTTTTTTTCTCCTCCTGAAAATCCTACGTTTAAACTTCTTTCCATGTTTTTTGAGTTCATGTTTAGTTCTTTCATATATTTTGCAAGTTCTTCTTTAAATTCAAATATTTTTACTGGTTTTCCTGTTATTTTGTTTTTTGCATATTTTAGGAAGTTTGTAACTGTTACTCCTGGTATTTCTTCTGGTAGTTGGAATGACATGAATATTCCTTTTCTTGCTATTTCGTCTGTTTTTAAGTTTGTTATATCTTCTTTTTCAAAATTTATGGTTCCTTTTGTTTTCGTGTATTCTGGATTATTTAGTATTGCATTTGCTGTTGTAGTTTTTCCTGAGCCATTTGGTCCCATTATTACATGAATTTCTCCTTTATTTATTTTTAAATTTATTCCTTTTAAAATTTCCTTATTTTCTGCATTTACATATAAATCTTTTATTTCTAATAATGTATTTTCCATATTTTCCCTTCCTTAATTTAGTTTATTATAGTTTATAAATTAAATTGTTTTATTTTAGTGGTCTCCGCCTTTTCAAGCGACTCGCTCTTCGAAGAACATACCCTAAATATATTTTATTTAAGCAATTTCGTTGGAGTGTGAGTCGCCCTTTAGTAGCGACCCCTACAAAATTATAATTATTTACTTTTTATTGGTTCTACGTGCACAACTCCTACATTTTTCCTTATTAATATCATAATCGCAATCTAAACTATTTAAATCTAAAACCTTATGCACATATTTAGCAAGTTTATTTACTGTTTCATCTGTTATTGAAGATTTTATATTTTCTGCTTCTTTCTTAGCTTTCTCTTCTTCTATATTTAGAACATCTTTTAAAAACAAATAAACAATATCATATGCTTCTAATATCTTTTTAGCCAAATTTTCTCCTTCTTCTGTCAGTTCTATTGTTCCATAAGATTCATAGTTTAAAAGGCCATTATCTTTTAAATTATATATTGCTTTGTTTACACTTGCTTTTGTACAGTTCATTTTTTCTGCAATGTCTGTAACACGTATATTATTATTTTGCTTTTTTAGTATATACATTGTTTTTAAATACTCTTCTAATGCTTTTGATACCATGTTTTTCTCCTTTTGTTAACTTCAGTTAACATTATATATCAATTATATTTGTTTGTCAAGGTTAACATCGTTTAATTTTTAGTATTCTTTATTTGCATAAAATACTCCAAATAATTAGAGTTTTACTAACTATTTGGAGTTATTTTAATTTAAAAGTTATATAGTTTTACTTTTCTATTTCATTATTTGAATCATCTTTTAGATTATTATTTTTTGTTAAACTTTCAATTGCAACCTCAAAACCATATATTTCATTTTTGTTTTCTTCTTCTATTTCTATTATAAATGTTTCTCCATCTGTGCAAGTCACACCTAGTACTTTATTTTCGTCACATATGTATATTAAGTCCTCTCCTTTTTTATGTTTTAAATAAAATGTTTTATTATTATATGTAAATGAAGATTTTCTATTGTTATATGACTCTTGCAATTTTATTTCAAATGTAGATGGTGTTCCGTGCATTTTTTTTACATATATCTTTGTATCCATCTTCTTCATATTCATAAGCGTTCTGATCTAAATATATGTTTGTATTACATTGTGGTAATTTTTTCATCTTTTCATCTCTATATTCTTGTTTTACTACTGCAAAAACCGCTTCTGGCGCATCTTCTAGATTATCCCATCCACAAAATTTCTGTGGCATATTACTTTCGTTCTTCTCTACTATTTCGCCACTATCTTTGATTTTTATAAAGTGGTGTCCACCTTCTTTTGCTCTATATAGTACTACATATTCGTTATCTTTAATTTCTCCAGTTGATAATAATCTAACAAATGGATACAATTCTAATATCCTTAATACTTTTTCTTCAAATGTGTATTCTTTTACAGGCCAAATGCATGTTGGTATTTCTAATGCATATCCCCCACAATTTTGCAATTGCGATATATAATGAATTAATCCATTTAAGTCTTGCTTATCTAAAAAGTACTTTATTGCTTCTTTATATATATCAATTTCTAAATCTATATCAAACCCTAAACTACTTATATACTTTTTAACATCTTCTACATTACTCATCAATAATTACCTTCTTTCTTAATATATTGAAAGGTTAAAGTCTTCTGTTTTTTAATGATTTATGTACATATACTTACAATATTATTATATCAGCTTCTTCACTTTATGTCAATTTTTAACATTTCTTTCAGAAAAAGGTTGACATATATATAAAATTATGATATAAATATTTTACATTTATTTTTAAGTCCAGTAGCTTAATGGTTAAAGCTCTCGGGAGTCAACTGAGTAGTTGCGGGTTCAAATCCCGTCTGGGCTGTTATAGCGTAAATTTACGTTTATCTTAGGGCAGTGGTGTAAGTTGGAAGCACGCTACACCCACAAGTGTAGAAACGGTAAGTTCGATTCTTCCTTGCCCTATTAAGGTGATAAGTCCTTTTGAGGACAAATCCTAGGATCGCCTATTTAACTTCCTTTTGAGGAGTGTTTCTGGTGGACATCTGCAAAAATACCTAAGTAGTTTTACTTAGGTATTTTTGCACTTTTTTATATTCTTAGGAAAGTCATCCGCGATAGCGGTGAGTTTCCTAAGAAGATAGTTATGGAAGAATTAGATTTTCTTAGCGAAGAATGAGCTTAGAAAATTTTATTCTTGTTTTTTATTTAAAAGAAAAAAGCGATTTTTTATAATCTTTACAGCCTTTGGCGATGTGCATGAGGAAGCCTCTTTCCTTATATTTTAAAATTTAAAATAGTCCTCATATTCTCTAGATTGTGGGCGTGGTGGCATTCCTCCTGGTCCCCCTGGAAATGGTGGTCTTCCTGGTCCTGGGAATGGTGGTCTTGGGCGTGGTGGTCTATTTGGAAAACCTCCTCCTAATATTCTGTTTAGTATTAATATTCTTATTAAATCTCTTAATAATGGGTTGTTTGGTCTTCTTTGCCTATTTTCAGTTTGCCCTATTTGCCTTGCCGATTCTACTTCTGGAACATTTCGGACTGAATTTGTTTTTGAATTTGTATTTGTATTTGTAGTTCTATTTTGTATTTCTTTTTGTGTAATGTTTTCATCTACATTTATTTTTAGCCATATTTCATTATTTATTTCTATCTTTTGGTATACTTCTTCAACCATATTTTCTATTATTTCTTTTGTAATAGGTGTTTTACTTCTTTCACATACTTCACATACCACTGGGTTTATTTTTTTATAAATTTCAGGATACATACTTTCTAATTCACTATTGTTTTGATAGTTTACATTATAATCTCTGCTTTCAATAATGTAATTATCATATGTAGTTTGTACTGGATATCCAAGAACACTTCTCATATAATCTTCATAATTTTGATAATACATAGTTTTCCTCCTTATACTTTTATACATTATCTTATTCAGTATACTTATTTTGTGTGATACTTTAATTAACAATGTATTAGTGGGAAGGATTTGGACGTCTTTCCTGTCACTTTTACTTTAAACATTCATATATTTGTTCTTTTGTTATACTCCCCTCTCTTAAAATTATTGGAACATTATTTTCAATTTTTACTATTGTAGAGCTTAAGCCTATTTTGCTTTCTCCTCCATCTATATAGTAATCTACTGTTTCTTTAAAGTCATTTATTATATTTTCTATATTTGTTCCTGATGGTTTATTTGATATATTGGCACTTGGAGCTGCAATTGGAACATTTGCATATTCAATAAGTTTTCTTGCAATTTCATTTTCTGGCATTCTTATCCCTATTGTATTTGTGTTTCCTGTTAATATGTTTGGAACTATATCTTTCTTTTTTAGTATAATTGTTAATGGCCCTGGAAAAAATGCTTTCATTAATTTATATTCTTTTTCTGTTATATCTGCTACCAAGGTTTCTACCATTTCCATATCAGAAACTAGTAAACTGGTTGGCTTATCAAGTGGTCTTTGTTTTATTTTATATAACTTTTTTATAGCTTCTTCATCTAAACCATTTGTTCCAATTGCATATACTGTTTCTGTTGGGAATATGCCTATTTCACCTTTTTGTATTGTTTCTCCCATTTCTTTTAATTTTTCATATTCTATATTATTTTTAAAGTCTAAATATTTTTTCATATGGTTTTACCTTCTTTTTTTCGTTTCATTATTCTATATAACTTTTTATTAATTATGTGAAAATTGCTATTTTCTAGCTTTTAGTTATTTCATTGTTTTAAATACCAGCATACTACGTTTTTTATTGTTAAATATACTATGTAAATTTTATAATTGATTATTTATTACTCAAAATTTCTTTATAAATAATTTCAATACATATTTTTAATAATTCTATTAATACAGGTCATAAGTTTTTTTGTAATAGAATAGTATTTTGAATATCTCGTTAGTTATTATGATTATTATCAGCCTTTGATAAATTATATAATAAAAATTGTAATATAAAATAGCCTTGTATATTATATTTTATAATTGTTTTACAAATTCCTTAAATTTATTTCCTCTTTCTTCAAAGTTTTTAAATGCATCAAAGCTTGCACTTGCTGGTGAAAGTAGTACTATATCTCCTGGTTTTGCTTTTTTGTTTGCTAGTTTTACTGCTTCTCCGCATATTTTCTACATAACATATTTCTACTTTTTCTCCTTTTGGTGCTTTTCTTGTTGCTTCTTCTATTTTTGTTGCTGTTGGCCCTGTTAGTATTAATGTTTGCACTTTAGTTGCTACAACCTCTCCTACTTCTTTGTAGTCTAAGCCTTTGTCTGAGCCACCTGCTAATAATATGATATTTTCATCAAATGCGTTTAGTCCTGCTATTGTGCTTGCTGGGCTTGTTCCTATTGAATCATTATACCATTTGACATTATTTTTTTCTCTTACAAATTCTAGCCTATGTTCTACTCCATTAAATTCTTTTATAGTTTGAATCGCTGTTTCTAAACTTACTAAAGAGCTTGTTGCTGCTAATGCTGTACATATATTTTCGTAGTTATGGATTCCTCTTAATTTTATTTCTTCTTTTTTTATTAAATGTCTTCTAACTCCATCTTCACAATATTTTATTATTCCATCATTATTGTCATATATAAATCCATCTTCTAATTTTTCTTTGCTACTAAAAAATATTACTTTTCCATTTGCTTCTTTTGCAAATTCACGAGTGTATTCATTATCATAATTTACTATTAACATTCCATTTTCATTTTGATGTTTAAATATATTTTTCTTTTCTTCTCTATATTCTTCATAAGAACTGTGTACATTTAAGTGATCTGGGAATATATTGGTTACAATACTAATTTTAGGGCTAATATCCATATTAGTTAATTGAAAACTACTCATTTCTAAAACTATTATATCTTCTGGTTTCATGTTCTTTACTTCAGTAAAAATTGGCTTTCCTATATTTCCTCCTAAAAAACATTTGTAACCTGCTTTTTTTATTATTTCATATATTATTGATGTTGTTGTTGTTTTTCCTTCTGTTCCTGTTATTCCTATCACTTTACTTGGCGTCAATTTTAGTAACATTTCAATTTCAGAGGTTACTAATGCACCTCTTTCTACTTCTGCCTTTATCTCTTTTCTATATGGCATTACTATTGGTGAACGAAAAATAATGTCAAAACCTTTTAAATTTTCTAGGTTATTTTCTCCTCCAAAATATTTTATTCCATATCTATCTATTTTTTCTATTGTTTCTTTATTTAGTTCTTCTTTTGTTCTATTATCGAAAACAGATATTTTGCAAGATAGATTATGAAAATAGTCTAAAAGTGGTAAGTTGCTCACTCCTAGCCCTATAATTGCTATTTTCTTTCCACTAGCAAATTTATTAAATTGTTCTAATTTTTCGTTTTTAAATTCCATTTGTTTTTTCTCCCCTTATTAATTGTATGTTATGTTTGTAGGGGCAGCTAGCAGCTGTCCGCTCTTCGAAGAAATTCCCCCAAATTTATTTGGGTAATTCCGATGGGGCACGGACAGCTAGTAGCTACCCCTACATCTTTTCTATTGTTTTATTTTCTTTCTAGTTTCAAGATATTGTTGCGATTTTTCTTATATATTCACATACTTTATCAGTTGATTCTAATGCTGTTTTACATTCGGTTACATCAACTGTTATTGTGTTTGGATATTTCTTATAAAATCCTGTTTTTTCTTGTAGTTCATCCCTTTTTGCAATATGTTCTTTTAGTTCTTCTAAACTTACTTTTCCATCATATTGATTTAACTTTCTTTTTGCTCGTTCTTCTAAAGATGCTGTTATGAAAAAGTGATAGTCTAAGTTTGGATATATTTCCATAAGTGCTCTTCCTGATACTATTACATTATATTTTTCTTTTAAATTATTTATGATGTTTCTTGCAAAAATAAACATTTCGGCGTTGTTTGCCTTATTTGCTACAACTGATACTGCCATTGATGTTTCTTTGTTTTGCAATTTTTCTTCTTCTATTTTTTTATTTCCTATGTATACTACTGTTTCGTTGTTTTCAAGTTCAATTTTTACGTCTAACTCTTTCATTATTTTTGTAATATCGATATTTTGTAATGTTTTGAGGCTCTTATTTTTAGTCATAAATGCATATACTATGCCTCTATATAAGTTTCCTCCATGAAAGATTACACTATTTGGCATTTTAGAAAGTAATTCCCTACATATTGAGGTTTTTCCACTTCCTACTAAACCTTCTATTCCTATTACTATATTTTTCATATTATCATTTCCTTTTTATATCTTGCTTTTTGTTTATAAAGGCATTATAACATATTTTTTGTATTTGTAAAATAGGATAGTTTAGATTTTGATTAAGTTTATGTAATTTGATTTTTGCGGATATATATTTAAGATATTAACAATGTTATTATTTATAGAATACAAAATAACATATTTTTTGATTGATTATTTTTATTACTTGATACATTTTAGGATATTCTTGTAAATATGGGATTTTAGAATAAAATTTTTCTTTGATTTTTCGAGATAATGAAAATGAATATTTGGAAATCTTTTTAACATATTGGTCTAAATCTTCCAGACAGAAAGAAGAAATAATTACTTTGTATTTATATAACATGTTCTTCTTCCTTAATTTTTTTATTTTTGTGTTCTTCTTCAATTTTTCTTATTGTTTCATCTAGTCTTTTCATTGCTTCTTCAATTGGAATTCCTTCAATTTCACCTCTTTCCAATTTTTCTGCTATTTCTACTGCTTCCATTATTTTTCTTTCTTCATATTCTTCATATGACATTATATTGCCATTTTCATCTCTAAAATCATATATGCTTGTAATCATTTTTTCTTGTTCTCCTTTTTTATATTATATTATTCATAATAACATAGAATTTTATACTTGTCAAACAAATTTTTGTGACATTTTTTTACATTTTATTTTTTGTATATATTTATAATTTTTAGGTCACAATATAATTGTAATAGAAAGGTAGGTGCATTTTTATGTCAGAAAAAAATAACAAAAACAACAAAAATAATAAGAATAACCAAAAAAATAACCAAAACAATCAAAACAGAAATAACAATAATGAAAACAATAATAATAATTGTAGATAATTCAATTCTAAAGTTAAAGAAAAAGACATATAGCTTTTTTTATTTGCTATATGCCTTTTTCTTTTATTTCTTCCTTTTCGCAAAATGTTGGTATAATTCATAAAACACAAAACAAACTATAAGTAGAATAAGTACTCCTGCTCCTACAGTTACTGCACCAACTATTGTCTGCCACATTATAGCTATTACTATGTGCTCACCTGAACATGTCGCTTTAAGAAGAAGTAAATTTCCTATTCTGTTTAGTACAAATAGTACTAACATTATAGTTGCTACAACCTTTATGTTCCGACTTGCTTTTTTGTTTGAATATTTATTCATAACAAATATCCTCCTTTTTTATAAAGTTTATTGCATATTCTAATATAATTTTAGCATATTTCTTAAATAAAATCAACATAATGTTGCTTTATAGTAGTTACTATATTGTTTAATTTTATCTTTGTTCTTCATCACTATTTACTAATTCGTTTTTAAAACCATATACTTGCCTACATAATGGTGTTTTTCTTTTTCCTTTATAGACTACTACTTTTTCTAAATCTTCATATATGTTGTGCAGTCTTATTCCATATTTCTTCATTGTTTCTACATTTAGTTCTTTAAATGCAGGGCATGGTAAAACTGTTCCATCATATTTTATATCTAATTTTTCTGTTCCTGCTGTACATAAGTGTGCTATTGTACCATTTAGTGGTATTCCTATTCTTATATTTCCTGTATAATGTTTTTTAACTTTTTCTATAATTTTTCCAAATTCTTGTAGTTCTTCTTTACTTAGCATTAATTCTTCTTCGTTTTCTTTTCCTCTTGCCTGTGGTACAAAGTTTAATACGCTTATATTTTTTATTTTTGCTACTTCTAGCATTTCTAATATGTCTGGAAATTCTTTATAATTTGGTTTCATTGGTATAAAATGTACATCTATATTTAATCCTGTTAAGCTTGCCCTTATTAATGAATCCATTAAATATGTATTTAGGTTTTTTCTTCCCATTAAATCATTATCAATTTCTGTTTGTAAAGCTTGCCAATCAAATACTATTTTATCTAACCCTAATTGTTTTAGTTTTTCAAATTCTTCTCTTGTTATTCCTCGAAATTGTTGTGGTTTCATACATCTTTCATAATATGCTTTTATACCCTTTTTAGCCCTTTCATTCCATGGCTCATGTTCTTCAATTTCTTGTAAATCTTTTTGACATTTATTTTTATAATATTCTATTACTTCTATTGGCACTTCCTCTGCTTCTTTTATTCCACTTGTAAATACTACTGTTCTAATTCCTTTTTCTTTACTATATTTTACCATTTCAAATAATTCTGAGTGTAAAAATGGTTCTCCACCTGAAATTGATAGTTCTTCTATTCCTCCTTGATTCATAAAGTGGTCTATTACTTTTTTAAAATTTTCCAATGTTATTATTTTTGTTTTTTCCATAGATGCATTTGATGAACAAAATTTGCATTTATTTGGACAAGTTTGTATTACTTCAAAACATAAATCTTTTAACATATTTTCTCCTTTTAATTTTAATTATTACTCTTTCTAGTTTACCATAATTTGTATATTTTTTCAATAATTCATTAATATTTTTTTAATTACAGGCATTAAAGTTAAAAATGAAAGAATTGGGACGCATCCCAATTCTTTCCCAAATCTTTCGTTCCAAATTTTTCAAATCTTTCTGCCTTTTCTAATTATCTAAAACATCTGGAAATAAATCATATACATTATGGCCTAGCTTTTCGTCGATTTCTTTTTTTAATTTCTGTGCTTCTTTTATGTGGTATACTGTATTTTCGTATACACCTTTTCTTATCATTAATTCTATTAGCCTTGCTTCTAATGTCATATTAATATTAGTACACATTAAATCACATAAGTTTATTATTTTTTCATAAATTGTGTATTCATGATTTTTTATAAATTCTGTTCTAAATGGAATATCGTCTGGAATTCCACCTGCTGTACAATATATGTCATTATTTAAATATGAGTGTGTTAAGCATATATTAGCATATTCATCATCATATCCTAATTCTTTCATATACTTATAGCCATTTATAACATGTGATTCAAATTCTCCTACACCTTTCCCTATATCATGAATATATCCTAATGCTTTTGCTTTATCTACATTTAATTTTAATTCTTTAGCTATTTTTCCTGCTGAATCTCCAACACATATTGAGTGATAAATCCAACCTGTACACTTTGCACTTTTTTCCATTTCTTTAAGCATTTTTAATGCTTCATCACTCGTTAATTTCATTTCTATTGTCTCCTTATTCTCTATTATTGTATTTCTTTTCTTATATCCTGTATTAATTTTTCAAATATTTTTTGTCTATTTTCTGATGTATCTATACAATTTATTTTATACTTATCACATTCTTCTATTATTTGTTTTTCTATATCTTTATAAAATTTCATATGATTTAATATTTGTTCATCTGTCCTCCTGTTTGTCCATTCTGTACTATCATCATATTTTCTACAATTTTCTAAAATTTCCTCTGGTGTTAATTTTGAATTAACAAAATAATATACTATTGTATTTTCTAAATTGAAATATTTAATTAAATCATGTGGCATTATTGAATCTCCATTAATAACAAAATTCATATATTTTCCATTTTTTACTACATTTTTTTCAATTAGTAAACTTAAAAATTGTGGCAATTTATTTTCTTTTACATTATCATGTATAAAACCAATTTGTACATTTTGGACTGTCCTTTGCAATGCTGAAATTATTGTATCTACTTCAATAATTTGATAATTTTCAAAATTTTCTTGTATCATTCTCGAAAATGTAGTTTTACCTGTTCTACATATTCCGAAAATCATAATATTTTTCATTATATCATTCCTCCTTACTTGCTAATATAATAGCTTCTTTTAACAATTCTTCTAAATTATTATGTGGCTCTTTTTTATATTCTAAATTATATAGCCAATCAAGATATGCTATCCTTTGAGCATAGTCTGGTCTTCCATATATACATTTTCCACTTTTAAGCCAGTATCCAAATTCTACATTCGTTGTTAGACCTAGCATATTTGGAATTTTTCTAGGAACCCAAAATATAATTACTGTAGAATTTAGGTATGTATTTCTTTCCCAACTATATTTTACTTTTTCAAAATCACTATCATATTCTTTTTCATTTTCATATTCTGGTACATACACTATTCCATCATAGTTTAACTTTTCTAATATTTTTAGTGCCTCTGGTCTCCAACTAATTGTGGTAGTATCTCTTGGAGTTGGCCCACATAAAACTATTGATTTTTCATTTTCTATAATCTCATCTTTATAGTATTTTACTTTCACATGTTCCTCCTATTTTTTCGAATAAATCTTCATATATTTTATCTGAATCTAACCAATTTACCATAGTTATTTTGTGCTTTCCATTTGTTATTTCATATGATGTATCTTCTTTGATATTTGGTGTGCTTATTTCCATAGTTTCAAACCAATTCTTATTTATTAAATATGCTATTACACTAATATCCCAAATTACTCTTCTTGTTTGAATTCCATGTTTTCCATCATTATAGAACCTACCACATAAATAATTTCCTAGCTTACTTTTGTTTTTCAAATGATGTTCAACTTCATAGATTGTTGTTTTTAGGTTTGATGCTACATTTTTACAAGGTATTATTGTTAGTTTTACTTTTGATGCAAATACTTCTCTTACTGCTTGTACATCTTGTCTAAAATTGAATTCTATATTGTCTTTATTTAATAAACTATGGCCTCCTAACCAAATTACTTCTATTCTTTCTATTATACTAGGTTCTCTTTTTATCGCCATTGCTATATTTGTTATTGCTCCAATTGCCATTATATATGTTTTTTCATTTTTTAAAGCTACTTCTATTATTTTGTTTACTGCATCATTAGTTTCATTGTATCCTTCTTGTGCATAGTCCCTTGAGCCTTTAAATACTTTATCTTCTGTGTTGAAGTTAAGCCATTTACATATTTTTAGCACTTCTTGATAACTTTTTTCTTGTCCTTCTTGTATCGACAAATCGTTATCATGTTGATATGGTGCTATTGTTATTGCTTCTATATTAAATCTATTTTGTGAAGTTAATAAATAGCTAAGTGCAAATTGGTCATCTGCTTCATTATATATATCTATATCTAATATAACATTTATTTTTTCTATTTCATTATTAATATATAATTGTGAAATTTTAGAATATATTCCGCTCCAAGAATTTACTCTTTCTATGCCTTTTACTTTTTCATTAAACCTAGTTTCCATTTGTAGTACTTTTATTCCATTTTCATTTAAATCTTTACATATTCTTGTACTATCTTCAACCATTATATCTATATTATTTTTAATGCATTCTACTGTCTTAGCATGGCTATCATATGCATCTGTAAAAATTAATTTATCATATTCTATATTATATTTTTCAAGCCAATTTCTTGTCATTTCTTTTGCATTTGTATATTCTCCATTTTCTCTTCCTGTAATAATGTATATTTTATTTCCATCTTTTTTTAGTTTCTTTATTGTTTCACTAGCTCTATGAATTGGTTTCAAATTAATTGCTATTCTTTCTATATTTTCTTTATAAAATTTTTCTTCCTCTTCATTTGACCAATCAAACATTCCTCTCCTTATGTAACTTGCTTTTTCATTAATAATTCCTGTGTTTCTTATCTGTTTATCATGATTCAAACATTCTTTTAACAGTGCATTGTCAAAACTTGCTATTACATTATCTATATCTATACCTATATTCATTGCTTCTTCTCCTTTTCGTTATCTATTATATATTAACACTTTTGTTATTGCAATTCTTTCCTTAAATTAATAAAATTTTAATAAATTATTATATATTTTTTAACTTTTTTGTTATATAATGCATTTATAGAACAAAGGAGGATGAGTTATGAAATTTGTTAGAAGATTGCTATTATTTATTTTAGTTATTATTGTTCTTGTTTCTTCTTTTATTATTTTTAATGGATATAATATGTACAAGAATGCCATTTCTGAGGTTAGTTTAGATAAGAAGGTTTCTAATATTAAAAATGATGTAAATTTTGTTAAAATAGAGGATGTTCCTAAATATTATGGGGAGGCTATAATTGCTGTTGAGGACCATAGGTTTAAAGAGCATGGTGCTATTGATATAATTTCTATTGGGAGAGCTTTAGTTTCTAATATTCAGGCTAGAGAGTTAAATGAAGGTGGTAGTACAATTACGCAACAGGTTGCTAAAAATTTGTATTTTATTACTGAAAAGAATTTTGTTTATAGGAAAATTGCTGAAATCTTTTTGGCTTTTGATTTAGAAAATAATTATTCAAAAGATGAAATTTTAGAATTATATTTTAACACTATTTACTTTGGAGAAGGTTATTATGGTGTTAGAGAAGCTTCAAAAGGATATTATAAAAAAGAACCAAAGGATTTAACTTTATATGAAGCAAGTATGCTTGCAGGAATTCCAAATGCACCTTCTGTTTATGCTCCTACTGTTAACCCTGACCTAGCTAAAAGTAGACAAAGAAAAGTTATTCGTTCTATGGTTGAATATGGGTATTTGAGTCAGGAGGAAGCTGATAAATTAGACATGTAATTGTTTGTTGTATTATAAAAGAATCCAGCAATTTAAAGTATAAATCATTGGATTCTTTTTTATTTCCTTTAAATTATAAAATACCAAAATTAATATAAAAGCAATTGAATATTTCTATCTTTTAAGAAATCTGCCACCATTATTAACTGATTATCATGCATAAGTTCCTTTTTGTCATTCAATAAGAAATGTAAGCAAGGTATATTTTGTTCTTCTGCAAAAATTATATATGCTAAATCAAAACATAATATTTCCCCTTGTTTTTTTCTGAACTCAAATTAGTATTAAAAGAACTAAATTTAAATAATTGCTGTCCATTCTTGTTGATTGATTTGTTATGCGTTAATGCATATCTTTCACCATACAATTCATAAGATACTGTTGAAAAATATTTATTAAAAATACTTATTTGTTTTTTCAGTTTTTCTTCAAAATCCTTTGAGAACAATTCATCATCCAGTGTTTTTAGTTTATTATTATATTCATTTATATTGTTCTCGACTTCTGTTAATTGGGAAATTATATTTTCGTATTCACCTTTTTGTCTATATCTTTCATTTATCTCTGCTATTATGTTTTCAAGTACTGAAAAAGAATCACTTTTTGATATTTTGTCAGTTAATGTTTTTTTCTTTTTCTAATAATTTTTTTATATTATCTTCGACACACAATATAGATGAAAAGGTATAAATTTTAGTTTTAAACTCTTTTAAACTGAATTTATACCTTTTACTTTTTTGATTTTAATCTATTGTTAATATCTTCTGAAATCTAAAAATACATTATTTAGTTATATTATTTATCTCTTTGGTAACAATATCATTATATATATATGTACCATTTATTTTTTCATATACTTCGCCAGTTTTTGCATTATGTGGTAAATTTATTTCTGATATAGAATATGGTCCTCCATCTCCATGCTCTGAAATACATACTGAATTTTCGTCTGTAATCCATGCAAAATCATTACCATATCTACTTTTATTGTCTAAAAACACTTTTCTTTTTTCAAACAAATTATATTCTTCTAATGCATTACTTTCTTGAAAATTACTTTTCTTTTTATTTTCAAAACTTATTAGTGTTTTTTGCAATTCTTCTATAATTTTTTCTATAAAACTAGTGTTTTCCTTTTCTCTGTCTCTATGTTCAAATAATTTTAAATCCAAGTTACTCCTCCTTCTAGTTAGTTAATTCACTGTTTCCTGTTGCATAGTCAATTGTTATTCCTTCTTGTACATTATATATGTATACATTAAACTTTAGTTTTCCATTATCTTCAATAGAATATGCCTCAACATTTACTCCGTTTCGCTAATTTATTATCTCCATCAAAATACGGTGTAACCCTATATAACACATTGTTGGTTTGATTTTCTTTTAAATACTTATAAACTTTATTTTCAAAAGTTCTCATACCTTTTATGTTAAAATCTCGTGTACCAGTCATTAAATTTCTTTTATCTACATCAATTCCACCAATATTCCAGCCAATTAAATGACATCTATGATATAAATAACCTCCTGGAACAATTTCGGAATCATATTGTTTTTGTATAAATCCAGATGGTATAATTCCCGAATAATTATTTTTCTCTTCATCACTATTAGATTTTTCCCAATTAGTTTTTATCATTACCCTACCGCACTTTTTCATTTTTTAATTCTGAATAATAATCTTCTTTAATATTAAAATCATCATCACTAAATTCTGGAACATTATTATTTATTTCAATATATATTTCTTCATTATATTCAGGTATATTGGATATTTCGTAAAAAATTTTATTATTTATATCTTTGTCTCGTAAATTGTAACATAACCCTATAATAGAAAACACTACCAATACTGCAATCACAATTTTTAATAATTTATTTGTTTTTTTATTCATACATTTTCACCTGTATATTTAATATCACTGTATTAGACTTTTTTCAACATTTGCTTGGATTAATTTTTAGATATTAATAGATTTTATAAAAATTTATTGATTGAAAAATAATTTAGATTTTATAATTTGATGTTATAATAATTATACAAAAAATAATAAATGTGGTTTATTTATTGATATTTAATACTATATAACATTTCAATACAAAAATCAATCTTTCTATGACTAAAATTTTATATTTTTTAATTATCGACAGTAGAAAAATATAAAAAATGACGAAATTTCAAATTATGTTTGAAATTTCGTCATTTTTCGACCTTGGAGCGAACGTCGTAGTTATCTACAACTTTTTTCTCTTAACGATTGATACAAATATCAATCAATTTACTAAAAGTATATCATAATTTTCATAAATTGCAATAGTAGAATTAAAAATATCATTTGCAAAATTTTGTTTTGTTCGCTTGTATTTTATTAAATAATGTTGTATAGTTATAAGCAGAAAATGAGAATAAGCAGAGTGCGTTGCCACCTTTTAACTCTTTGATGTATACATATTACTCCACGACTTATGTTGTGAGACTGATATATGGGGGTGGTTAATATGGTAGAAATAGCTTTATTAGAAATAACTTACCTACTTTTCTATGGATTAGTAGGAGTAACTATCATAAATGTTGCCTTGTTAATCATCATCTGTTTTTTACTACATAGGCAATAAAAAATAAGTCATTCTGCTTTACCCGAGCAATGACTTACTTTTTTTACTTTTTGTGGTAACCACTTTGTGGCTCTCATTTTCTATCCTTATTATACAGATATTTTTGTATTTTGTCAAATGTAAAATTTTTTAATTTATTTTGCATATAATCCTATCTTGAATAATCTCCTTTATAAGAACTGTCACTTTTTTCATTATCTAATAATTCTTCATACTTTTCATAAAGTAAATTAAGATGTTCCTTTATAATACTTTTCTCTCTATCTGAAATATTACCATTACTTAATCTTCTTTTTAATTCTTCAATCTTATATAATACAGTCTGACTATTCTCTATAGGTTCTGCTTCAATTCTTTCAACACTTGATAATCTTTCTAAATTTTTAATTCTTCTTTCAGTATTTATACTATAATTGGAATCTCCAGTAACAATATCTCTACCAGTTAACATTCTTTTTCTATATTCTTTGCTACCATTAATAGATGACAATCCTAAAATATCTTTAAATAATCCCATTATATTTCTCCTTTCTCATGAAAACTATATAGCTATATTATAGCATACTTTAGTAATATAAGCAAATTTTCGCCTACTAAAATTTTACTAGCATTATATTATAAAGGTTTATCTTGATGTTTCTTTATCTTCAAATTCATGTATTAATCTTCTAACATTTTCTTTACGTGTTTTCATTTCTTTTACATATCTATCTAGTCTTTCTTGTGTTAAATCCGTTTTTTGTCCTATATTTCTAATTTCATATTCATAACTTTTCGCCAATGCTTTTTCCAAAATATAAGGAGAAATGCCACATTGTTCAACTGCAAATGTATCACTATCAACTTCATCACAAATATTTCTTTCGTTTCCTTTACTTTCTTGTTGATTATGGCTAAAACAATGTCCTAACTCATGACAATATATGGCTTTTCTTTCTTCAGCAGTTAATCCGAACATCTAACAATCTCTTTTTATCTCTTATTACCAAAGCTACTTTATCATGTATCTTACAAGTGCCACATAACATACTATTATTAATACTTTCAACAATATCAGCATAGATAGCATAAAATTCTTTAAATTTCATTAAATCAGATGTTACTATAGCTTTAGTTGTTCCAATTTGTATTACAGTTCCTTTTTTATATTTATTCATTAAATCCATCATAACAATAAACCTCCATATATCTTATTAAATATTATATCATATAATTTTTAAAACTTATATCAAAATTTTAATAACTTTTAAAATAATCTATTTAGGATTAATACTATTGAATAAATATAGTGCTATTTTATTTCTATCAACTTGTTCCATTTCCATAAGTTTTGCCATAGTAAAGTTTATAATAAAATATTTACTTTGTCCAAAATTTATTAGAGTAGTTCGATATTCCTCATCAATTTTTCTTAAGTGTGTATCAAATTTATTATACATTTCTTTTCTGTCATAGTCTAAAGTAAGCCATTGGCTATCATTCATACATATTGCAAGTCTTAACTTGTCTTTTATATTCATATCTTTAATTATATTTATTACACTTTCAACTTTATTTTCTTCCATAACATTTTTCTCCTTTTAAAATCTGGTATCATTATTTTTCTTTTTATTCTTAGTTTTCTTGTTTTCATCTGGTATAGTTACTCTTCTATAAATATTATTAGCAATTTCATTATCATTACTATCAAATATGCCATTCTTATATAAGTCATCACTAACAATCTTATAATTATTATCTTTATCATAGCAAATCCTTTTGTGAAAATGACTCATAATACTATGCCAAAAGTTTTTGAATTTCTGCAATTCTTGTTTTAGTTTTTCTTTTTCAGCTTGTAATCTGCCTATAATCTTGTCTTTAGTAGATAGTTCTTTTTTCAAACTTCCAATTTCATTATCTTTTAGTTCTATTTCATATTTAAGTGAACGATTTTCCTTTTCTATTTCAAAAGCAGAGTGTTCAAAATCTTTAATTGCCATATTTAAGTCATTTACACTTCTAACTGTCTGGGTTATATCTTTTACATCTTTTGTATAATTTTTAATTTTTTGGACATCCTCGCTTGAAATAACCATATTATTTTTGTTTAGTTTAGTAGGTTTTAAATTGTTTAAAATTTTATCTATATCTTTACTTGTATTATCAATTTTTTTCGTTTGAACATTGGCTTTTTCAAGTTTTTGTTCTTTTTTAGCTAGTTGTTTCTTGATTTCTCTATAATTGCCCATTTCATTAACATTGATGTCTTGATTTCTGCCTTTTTTCTTTTCTTTTAATCTAGTATTAACTTCGTAAAACTTGTTATATGACTTAATACAAGCATTTCGCATTTTATCTTGTATTTCAGTAAGTGTTGCTTTTGTAAATAATTTACTTTTTCCTACTTGCTTTTTCATTCCTCTAGTACAATTTAAGGCTACTGGAACACCTACAATATGCATATGAGGAGATGTTTCATCAAAATGTATTGTTGCATTTGCTATTTTAAAGTCTGGTACAATTTCCATTAACTCCTTTACTTGCTCATTATATACATCAACCATTTTAAACCTATATCTCTCATCTTTATTATTCCAAAAGTCCATATCTCCAAGTTCTATTATAATTTCACAAGCTATATCATTTTGAGATTCACATACTTTCTTGAAATAATCTTCAATTTTTCTATCTTCACGAGTTTGTTTGCTATTATATTCAATTCTAGCTTGTTCAAATTCTTCTAAATATACTTGTTTTACATCATTTACAATATCACTTGTCCCATATATAGTTCTAATTAGTTCTGTTTGATTATCATAATCTCTTAAATTATGCTTATTTACATCTGATAAATCTTTTGCATTTTGAATTGCATTATTAGATAGAGAAGTTGTACCAGATACATTTTCTTTTGCAACTTTCTTTGCTAATTTACTTTTGTTTTTATCACTACCCAAGTGAAAAGAATATGCTAATTCTTGCTCCATAAAATCCCTCCTTTGAATTTTCTTCGTAGCACAGGACTTCGTCTTGACGGAAGTCCTAACCCCCTATATGTTATGACATACTATCATAACATGGGGGCTCTGCGAGGCAATAAATTTTATCTCATAGAGCTAAAATTTATCAAATTAACTATCGCCACTTTCATTTTTGCAAAAGCAAAAACAAAACGTGCCACGTTAATTTTTTTCTTGTGCATTTTCTTCGCAGAACTTTCCTGGCTTAACACCTACTGAAATAGGAATAGGCTCTTTTGTATAAATTACACTTGTATTTGTTTCGTCTGGTATATAATCAAATGCTGTATCTATTTCTTGCATTTGAAATTTATCTTCTTCATTGATGTAGATTATTCCAAATCTATAAGTTTCCATTTTATTATCTGGATCTAGTTTGTAATAATCTTCCAAAGGGAACACTCTAACAATAGCACTATTATCTTCAGCAAAGTTGAAATAGAACATTTGCTTATCTACATAGTAGGTTGCCTCTGTATAATGAACATCATAATATTGCCTCAATCTCATAATAATTTCGCCAACTTCTTCCTCTGGCAAATAATTACTAAATCTAACACTACCAAGTACATTACCTAATATCATAGGCTTTGTTGTATCTATATAACCATTATCATATAATTCTTGACAAGGCTTACAAATTGAGTCTCTAAAGTTAATTTGATTTACCACTACTTCATTACCAACTAAAGCAAGTTCTATATTATCAACATATTTCATTATTAGTTCTGCTTGTTCTGTTCTTGTATAATCTTTCCAAGTTTTAGTTCTTGCTTGATATTCTTTATCTAATTTTACTTTGTTGATAAAATCAATATCCCTTTTTAGTAAAATGTCTTTTGGTGTAAATTTTAATTCTTCAGTGCAATCAGTAGTTGCTAGTTTGTTCTGTAATTCTTCAATAGCATTTTCAACAATTTTCTTTTCTTCGTTATACTCTTTTAGTTCAAATACTCCATTAATATAAGCTTTTTTTATTCTTTCTAGTTTGTCATCCTGTTCTTTTATTTCTTTTTCTAATTGTTCTTTAGGTTCGTCAAATTTTTGTTTTATCATAGGCAAGAAAAATTGATTTACAACAGAGTCATACTCTACTAATTCGCTAATAAATTGGTTGAAGTAGTCATTTATAACTTTTTCTTTAAATTCAATTTTACAGTCATTACAGTAATAGTAAAAGTAGGTGTTGCCATTTTTCTTTGTAGTTGCTTTTCCACCTAAAACTCTGCCACATTTAGGACATCTTAACTTTTGCAAATATAAATAAGTTAATGTTCTCTGGTAACTCCTAGAATTTTTCTTTTTTTGTACTTGACAGTCTGCCCACATTTCTTTTGAGATAATAGGCTCTACTACATCTTCATAATAAGTTGGGTGTTTAGTTTTCTTGCCATGAACAAAATCGCCTTTATATATTTCGTTTTCTAAAATACCCATAATTGTTGAATCTCGCCAGTTATCTTTTTCTAACACTTTTTCTTTATTGAATAAGTTGCTAATTTTTTGATAAGAGTAGCCATTATAATATAAATCAAATATTCTAATTACAATATCTTTAGTAGAATAATCAACTACCAATTTTTTATCTTCTCTTTTATAGCCTAATGGTGCAACATGGGGAATATGTCCATTTTTTATTGCACCTGCTAAACCTATTTTAGTTCTTTCGCTAGTTCTCTCAATTTCATTTTGACTAACACTCATTAAAAGTCTTGAAATCATTTTACCATTTGCACTTGTAGTATTTATTTCATCATTAGCACAATCAATATATGCATTATTTTCATCTAAAAAGGTTATTAGTTTTTCCCAGTCAAATATACTTCTGGTTATTCTGTCTAGTTTTAGAGCAACGATAGTATTTATCTTTTTAGCTTTAATATCACTTTTTAATCTTTCAAACTCTGGTCTATAATTACCAGTTTTAGCACTTATTCCAGCATCTTCGTAATAATCTACTATTTCATAACCTTTGAATTTACAAAAAGTTTCTAATCTTTCTCTTTGTTCTGGCAAACTAAATCCCTCGCGGACTTGGTCTTCGGTGGAAACTCTCATATACAATCCACATTTTTTCTTTTCTTCGTTCAATTCTCACTCCTCCTTATAAAACAAAAAGAGACATCAAAGTACACGAGTACCCTTGACATCTCTTAAATCCATTTATCATAAACTAAAATATAAGAATCTCACCCACTACACAATCAAAGATTGTGAGTGAGGTCCCGAGAACCTTTTTGCTTACGCAATAATAATGCAATATAATATAATTTTTTCAAAGTACTCATAATTATATAGCTCTTGACGAGTAGCTATACTTAATTTATTGCCTATATTATATCACGATTTAAAGAAATGTCAAATATTTACAATTATATATTTTTCAAATATTCTTCTAACTCTGATAATTTAATCTTTTGAGTTAAATTTGAAATATACACATCATTTGAATAATTAAAAACTAAAAAAGTAATATTTTTAATAATCACTCTATGTGGCTCAATATATGTAAGATTAGTTTTTTCTAATTTTCTAATGCTACCATTGATAAAGGTAGGAGTAACTTTAGAAAACTCACATATAAATTCAAGTCGTTGTTTTAGACATTCCTCAAATTCTAGTTCTTGCTTAATTATCTTAACCATAAAAATAATCCTCCTTTCTGTTGGAAGATTTTTTCATAAACAAAAAAATCAACCAGATTTTATTTACTGATTGATTTTTGTATTTCTCTGTTCTATAAAAAGTTCGAACAGAAACGTCGTTGGAGCTGACAACGGGAATCGAACCCGTGACCTCTACCTTACCAAGGTAGCGCTTCATTTCTCTATTTTAAGCTTATTTGTAGTATTATACTGCTATTATATTTTTTATACAACGTTTTGTACAACGCTTTGTATTTTCTATTTATATATATTTCTTCCATTTACTACTCCTAACAAATATATTTTCTTTATAGATTTAATGTTGTCATTAAATAAATTTATTTCATCTTTACTAAATAAATTTTCATTTTCCTTAATTCTTTTTCTTAAAATTCCTACCACTATTTCTTCATTTTCTTTTTTCATAAAATCCTCTCCCATCTTGCCAATTATTTACAAATTAATTGACAAATTTAATATGAGAGTGTATACTTTAATTGTATATTAGCAGTTTAAGTATACACTCTGAGATAGTTTCAGTTCCCGCTGAACTATCTCTTTTTATGTTTTTATTATATTAC
>CAOJCG010000002.1 GCA_948356915.1 uncultured Clostridiaceae bacterium | reverse complement strand
CTTACCGAGCTGGATTTTTTGTTTTTTGGATTCCTATTTTAGGACACCCTCTTTTCGCTTTAAGAAAAATATTTTTAAATTCCTGTACAGTTAGGATAAATAACTATTCTACCACCACTATCTTCAAATTTTATTATTAGTATACTTCCTAATGATACATCTTTTGGATCGCTTAATTTAGTTTTATCCCAATCATAACTTTCACCAAAAATATATTCTCCATTTATTTCTTCATAATCGTTAATGTCAACCTTGTAATTATAAATACCATAATTTATAAAATCATCTGCAGAGGTACCTACCATTTTGGCTAAATAGTACCAGTCCTTATTATTAATTGCGTTCATAACTTCATTTGCTATTTTTTGAGCTTTAACAATTTTTGTATCACTATCTGAAATAATATCATAAATATTTTTTATTTGATTAATCTCATAGATATTAATTGAATTTAATGGTTGTTTTGAAGTGTTATTTTTTCTTAATTCGTCATTTTCTTTTTCTAATTGTTCTATAGTTTTGTTTTTTTCATTTAATTCGTTAACCAAAGAATTTAATTCATTTATCTTTGGAGTAGAGCTATTAAGTTGTACAGTAATGTCGTTATACTCAATTACTTTTTTATTTAACTTTTTGTTCTCTAAAAACATGTACATAAATCCAATTAATAATACAAACAATATTATTAGTAAAACTACTGAAAACAAACCTATTCGTATTCGCTTATTTTCTTCCACTAATTTTCATCTCCTTTTTTAGACTTTACAATGAAATTATAAACTAGAAAGAATTGAATGTCAACATTTTACCTATTACGTTAAATATATAATAAAAATAAATTATTAATTAAATAAATGAAATTTCTAATAAAAAATAATAAAATATAAAAAAAGTATTGACAAAAACAGATATTATCAATATAATAATAACATACTTATTAATAAAATGATAATATCAATAAAGGAAGTGAGTCGTATGAGTAAAAAAAACACAATAGTTGTATTTGGTGGTTCCTTTAATCCGCCACATAATTCACATTTTTCTACTGCACAGCAAGTATTAAATCAATATGAAGAAGTAGAAAAAGTGGTATTTATTCCTGTAAATAAGAAATATGAAAAAGACGGATTAGAAGAAAATAAACATAGGTACAATATGTTAAAGCTAGTAATTGATAAAAACAGTAGTTTTATGCTATCAGACATTGATATGAACAAAGAAAGATCATTATATACAATAGAAACATTAGAAGAAATAAAAGAGCAATTTCCAAATAAAGAAATATGGTTCTTAATAGGAAGTGATAACTTAAAAGAACTTCATACATGGAAAAGAGCAGAAGAATTACTTTCAAAATATAAAATACTAGTAATGGAAAGAAACGAAGATAAAATAGACGAAATAATAGAAAAAAATGAATTAATAAAAAACTATAAACAAAACATAAGAAAGCTAGAAGAAAGAATAAGAAGTAACTTTAGTTCAACATATATACGCTCACAAATAAAAAAACAAAAAAGCGTAAAATATTTAATGCCAGATGATGTATATCAGTATATTAAAACAAATAAGCTATATGTTGAATAAATTGTAAAATGGGTCGCTCCTAGGAGGTTTAATTTATTTTTTTAAAATTTAATTCCTAGCCTCTTAAATCAACTCTAAGTAAAATATTACGCTACATTTCATTTCACTGCATATTTAACTTAGAGTAAGCGGTCCCAGCTGCCTTGGGCGGAATATAGAATTTAAAAAAAATAAATCAAACCTCTTTCGCACTACTCTATATGTTACACGTACTACTATTCTATTAGGAAATAGTTTTATATATAGTTTAAAAATAAAATTTGGAGTTAGAGGACAGAAGTTGGAAGTTTTAGGTAATGCTTCGAAGAAATTACTTGAAGTCCAACTTATAGCTTCCAACCTCCAACTTCCAAAAGAAAAGGATGATGTATATGATTAAAAACATTGAAAAAGAAGTTGAAGAAATTACAAAATGGATAAAAGCATATGTAGAAGAAACAAAAGCAGAAGGAGTAGTAATAGGAAACAGTGGGGGAAAAGACTGTGCCACAGTAATAGCATTAGCTGAGAAAGCATTAGGAAAAGAAAAAGTCCTAACAATAGCAATGCCATGTAATTCAATAAAAGCAGATATAGAAGATGCAAAACTAGTATCAGACGCATTTGGAGTTAAGCTATTAAAAATAGACTTAAGCAATACTTATCAAACACTAGAAAATGAAATTGACAAAGAAATAAATGAAATTACTAAAGGAAAAGAAGAATGGAGAATAAGAGAAGCAAAAATAAATACAAAACCACGCCTAAGAATGACAACACTATACTATGTAGCACAAAATATGAACTATTTAGTAGCAGGAACAGGAAATAAATGTGAAGCCACTGTAGGTTATACAACAAAATGGGGAGACAATGCAAGCGACTTTAATCCAATAGGAGAATTTACAGTAGAAGAAGTACTACAAATAGGGAAATACCTAGGAGTACCAGAAAAAATCATAAACAAAGCACCAAACGACGGACTAGGAGGCAAAACAGACGAAGAAAAACTAGGAGTAACATACAAACAAATAGCAGAATATATAGAAACAGGAAAAACGCAAAGAGAAGCAATGGAAATAATAAAACAAAAAGAAAAAACATCAGAACACAAAAGAAAACCCATACCAATATATAAAAGACTTTAACTAGATTGGGAACTAGATTGGAAACTAGATTGGGGACTGTCCCTGAATGGGTGCAGAAAGACTAGATTGGGCAACGAAAACAAGATAGAGAATAAAAAATAATAAAAAACAAAAATAATGTATGTAAAAAAATAAATGTACCCAATCGAAAACTAAGAAATAAAATTACAAGGGTAGAAAAATAAAAGAAGTAAAGAATTGGAAGCACCCCCTTGGGTAATCGAAGATGTCACAAGAGGGACTGTCTCCAATCGGAAAGAAGTAGAATACTATAAAATACAAAAAACAAGACGAAGCAATAAAAAATGATCTAGCTAGATTAGAAACTGTCCCCAACGCATAAGCCAGACACAAGCATAGAAATATGCTTAAAAAAATACAAAATGATAGTATTAAAATAATAATAAGAGGCGTAGAGGCGATTTTAATATCAAATATAAAAAAGGAGGAAAAAACATGAACGAAAAACTAAAAACTATAAAAAACAAAGGAAAAGAACTATTCAATCACATCTTCATAGATGGACTAACAGGAATGGCCTGGGGGCTATTCTCAACCCTAATAATAGGTCTAATAATAGAACAAATAGGAAAACTAATAGGAAACAACCAAATAGGAAATATGCTAATTCTAATAGGAAAAATATGCGCCTCATTAACAGGAGCAGGAATAGGAGTAGGGGCCGCCGTAAAATATAAAGCTTCTCCATTTGTAACAATATCAGCAGCAATGGCAGGCTTAATAGGAGCATTTGCAAGCAAAATATTAGCAGGAAATGTATATGTAAATGGAAGCATAATACTAACAGGTCCAGGAGAGCCAATGGGAGCATTTATAGCAAGTTACATAGGAATAGAAATAGGAAAACTAATAACAGGAAAAACAAAAGTAGATATAATACTAGTTCCATTAGTCACAATATTAATAGGAGGAGCCATAGGCTTACTAGTAGGACCAGCAATATCAAACTTAATGGCACTACTAGGAAATATGATTAACTGGGCAGTAGAAAAACAGCCATTTATAATGGGAATACTAGTATCGGCCATCATGGGAATGATATTAACCTTGCCAATAAGCTCAGCAGCAATATCAATTATTCTAAACTTAAATGGATTAGCAGCAGGAGCAGCAACAGTAGGGTGCTGTGCAAATATGATAGGCTTTGCAATAGCAAGTTACAAAGAGAATAAAGTAGGTGGCTTATTATCACAAGGAATAGGAACAAGTATGTTACAAGTACCAAACATAATGAAAAAGCCAGTAATATGGTTACCTGCAATAATAGCAAGTGCAATACTAGGGCCAGTATCAACAATGGTTTTCCACATGACAAACAACGCCTCAGGAGCAGGAATGGGAACAGCAGGATTCGTAGGCCAATTTATGACCTGGCAAACAATGGCAGGAACAGAGAGTCCAGTAACACTAATTATAAAAATAGTATTATTGCACTTCATATTACCAGGAGCAATAGCATGGGTAGTTAGTTACTTTATGAGAAAAAAAGGAATAATAAAAGATGGAGATATGAAACTTGACTTGTAAAGTAAAAAAGACTTGAATAATTCTGATATGTATGGTATATCTATATTAGATACTATGAAAGAGGAGAAATACAATTAATATGGATTTAGGAGATATTATAATAAGTTTAATTACAGAATTACAAAATAGAGGAATAAAATTTAATTATTCTATAGAACATAGAAGTATAACAACAGGGCAGATTGAAGATTCTGGTAATATAAAAGAAGGAAGAAATTATAATTTAACAATAATGACTGAAAATGAAGATACATATATATCTAATAATCAAATAAACGATGAAAAGTTTATGGAGCTAATGTATGTAATTTTTCATGAGTATAGACATATTGTTCAAATAGAAAATAGTAAATATAGCCCTGATTTTTCGAAAAATTCTATTAATATAGCTAAAATGAGTGCAATAAAAGACAATGGCTTTGAAGACTATTATTCTGATAATTATAATAATGATATTGCGGAATTAGATGCTTCAATTTATGGGATAGAAGAAGCTATTAGATATGTTAATAGTCATTTTCCACAAGTTAATGCTGAAAGAGGAGTACTTTCATTTATAAGAAAAGATTTAGAAGAAGAATATCCTCATTTCCGTGTTGAAAAAGCTAATTCTGTTGAAGAGTGTATAAATGAATTAACAACAAGAATGAATAATCCATCAAGAGTTGATTTGCGAGAAATAATAAACAAAGATGGAATAAATGCTGATATAGATATTATAGACAATATTCTTCTAAAACAAGAAGTAATTAATAAGTATAGAAATTGCAAAACGGCAGAAGAAAAAGATAATTTTATTATATTAGAAATGTGTAAATTACGTCCAGAAATACTATTAGAATATCCAATTTTACAGAATAATATAGGAATAGAAAATAAAAAACAAGAAACTTTTAAAGAAAGATATAAGGTAGAGCTAGACAAAATTGAATATGATAGAATTGTGGAAAAATGTGAAAATGGAATACATACAGAAAGAGCACAAATAGATAAAAGAGATGATCAATATTATAAATAACTTCTAACCTTTAAAAAAGGAGGAAAAAATGAAAGAAGAATTTTTTAAACCATCAGTAACAGTAGATACAATAATATTCACAGTAAGGGACTTAAATGTGGATAACTACAGGAAATTACCAGAAAAAAAGTTTCAAGTGTTATTAGGAAAAAGAGCAGGAGAACCATATAAAGATAAATGGTCACTACCAGGAACATTTGTAGGAAAAGAAGAAAGATTTGAAGAAGCGGTAAATAGGTGCTTACAAGAAAAAGCAAATATTAAAGACATATATTTAGAACAATTATACTCATGGGGAGATCCACAAAGAGACCCAAGAGAAAGGGTAATTAGCACATCTTACATGGGGTTAGTAGATACAGGCGACATTCAAATAAAGGCAGGAAAAAATGTAGAAGATATAGAGTGGTTTAATATAAAATTAAATACTATAAAAGAAAAAAGCAAAGAGAAAAAAGATGGATATTACAAAGCAGAAGAAATAGAAATATTGTTAGAAAATAAACAGGAAGTATTAAAAAGTAGAGTAAAAGTAGTAAAAGAGCTAGTAAATGGAAATATGGTAATATACACACAAATATTACAATCAGACCTAGCATTTGACCATGCTAAAATATTAATATATGCCATAGAGAGACTAAAAAATAAAGTAGAATATACAACGATAGCATTTAACCTAATGCCAGAAAAGTTCACACTAACAAAGCTACAACAAGTATATGAAATACTATTAGACAAGCCACTATTAAAAGCAAACTTTAGAAGAAAAATAGCAGATATGGTAATAGAGACAGAAGAATACGAAGAAAACGCAGGACATAGACCATCAAAATTATACAAGTTTAACCCAAACTGGCAACCACATGTATTCTAATGTTCCAATTGGGGACGTTTCCTTTTGGGGTATCTGGTACAAATGGGGTATCTGTCACTTTTGGGAACTTTTTAATATATATTAAGTATCTGTTGCAGGACATATAAAATTTATAATCTGTGAATTGGAACCAAATGTTGAATAAATTGCTTAATAATTAATTAAATTATGTTTACAAAAAGCATTAAATGTGATATAAAAACATTATTCTATTTAGCACATTTAGTGCTTTTTCAATTTATTTAAAAATTTTATTTCAAAGTTATTAAAAATTAAATCGAAAATTTTTAATCTATTAAAAAATCAAATTAAATGAAATTAAAAAATAAGTGAGAAGGGAGGTTTATTTACTATATAGAGTACAAATATGCTACATAGAAAATAAATTTTTTGCAAGGAGAAAAAATATGGAAGAAAAGAAAGAATTGTTAAAACCCAAAAATGACATAGTATTTCAAAGCTTATTTACACAAAAGAATGAAAATATAACAAAAAATTTTATTTCAGCAATTATGGAAGAGAAAATAACAAAAATAAAAATAAACACACAAAAAGAATTATACAGAGAAAAGCCAACAGATAAATTAGGAATATTAGACTTAGAAGCAGAAATAAATGATAAAGAGAAAGTAGATATAGAAGTACAATTAATTGACAGAAAAAATTTAGTAGAAAGAATGCTATTTTATTTTTCTAAATTATATGCAAGTACAATAGATAAGGGAGAAGATTACATAGATGCAAAGAAAGTAGTAATAATAGCAATAATAGATTATGACTTGGACTTAACAAAAGAAATAAAGGAAATGGAAACAGTATGGAATATAATAGAAAGAAAAAATAAGAACTTAATGTTGACAGATAAGTTAGAATTACATATAATTGAATTAAGGAAAGCAAGAGAAGAATACAAGAAAAATAAATCGAATAAAAAAGCACAATGGATGATGTTCATAAATAATCCAAATGAAGTGGAGGTGCAAGAAATAATGAAAGAGAATAAAGAAATAGAAGAAGCAGTAGTAGAAATAAGAGAAATGACTGAAGACGAAAAATTAGAAAGACTTGCATTTTTAAGACAAAAAGCCATAATGGACGAAAAAGCAATATATGCAGCAGGATTAGATAAAGGAGAATTACGTGGAAAGGAAGTTGGAAGAAAAGAAGGAATAAAAGAGACAGCTAAAAAAATGAAAGAAGAAAATTTACCACTAGAGCTAATTGAGAAAATAACGGAATTAACGAAAGATGAAATTGAAAAACTATAAATTACATATTATAGTAAAATAAACTTTTAATTAAATAGGAAAGTTATAAAATATAGGAGTGCCATTCATTAAAAATACTTTATAGGGTACTCCTTTTGTAAAATAAAAAAAGAAGGTAGAAAATATTATGAAAGTATTAATAGCAACAAAAAATCAAGGGAAAATTGAAGGAGCAAGAAAAGCATTATTAAATTATTTTGATAATGTAGAAATTGAGGGAATACCAGTAGAATCAAATGTAAGCGAACAACCAGTTAATGATGAGATATATGATGGAGCGAAAAACAGAGTTAAAAATTTAAAGGAATATGCACAGCAAAATGGCAAACAAGCAGATTTATACTTGGCAGTAGAAAGCGGAATAACTAATTCATTAGGAAGATGGATGATTACTAATATTGCAGTAATTGAAGATAATAGGGATTTTGAAAGCTATGGTACAAGTCCATCATTTCCAGTTCCAGAAAAATTAGTGAAAGATATTATAGATACTGATTTAAGCCAAGTTATGAATAAGATTTTTACTAAGGACGACGAAAGGCACAATAAAGGTGGAGGAATACAATTATTAACGCACGAAAAAATATCAAGGATAGACTTAACACAAATGGCATTTATTATGGCATTAACTAAATATATAAATGAAGATAAATGGAAATAAAAGGGGATGTAAAAAAAGTATGTCAAATGGGACGGGGAATATTGACACATCTTTAAAAGATAAAGTGTGTCAATATTCCCCGTCCCATTTGACACACTTTTTTACATCCCCTTTTAAATAAACTTATAAATTGCTTCTGCAAATCCGCCATTGCCAGCAGAATTTTTGGTAACAAAATCTGCGACCGCTTTTACTTCATCATAGCTATTACCAACAGCTACTCCAATACTAGCTACATTAAACATGCTTATATCATTAATGTTATCGCCAATAGCGAGTATTTGTGATTGTGGGATATTCAAGTATTTACTCAAAGCATTAATGGCATTTCCTTTAGAAACATTAGAAGTAGAAATATCTAAATATTCATAATCTTTATCAATAACATTATCACGATATTTTCCTTTCTTTCTAATATGTGTAATACTAATACCTTCTACTTGTTGTAATTTAGCCTTAAACTCTGACAAGTCACTACTTGAAGAAAGAACTAACTGCAAAATTTCGGTATTTCCAGTAATTAAAGTATTATAAATATCAGAAACTTCCATAATATCTATTTTACCAGGGAATAACAATGAATTCCTTAAATCTAAATATTCAAGCTTTTCACTTATAATGCCAGTGTCAGTATTAGCATGTACATGTATACCATATTCTTTAGCAAGTTCTAAGCATTTTGTAAGGTTAGATATAGAAAGGGATTTTTTAAAAATGTCCTTATTAGTAGTTAAATCTACACAATGAGAACCATTTCCAAAAATACCCAAATTTGCCCCAACTTTTTTACAAAAATCCTTACTAATAGAATAACTCTTACCAGTACAAAGAACAAAAGTAACATTTTTCTTTTTTAAATACGATATAGCCTGAACATTCCTTTCACAAATAGGGTGCACATTATCAATTAAAGTACTATCAATATCACTAGAAACAAGTTTAATCATACTTTATCTCCTTATATATGTAAATTTCTAAATTAAAGTTACATAAATATAATATCATAAATTAAAGAATAAAACAAGTAAAATTTTAGGAACATGATAAAAATATATTTATCTGTGAAATATAACAAAAATTTCAGAGTTTGTGGATAACTAGCAATATTTATTATTGATTATTTCAAATAGATATGATAGAATATAGCTTATGAGTTATATGTATGTTGTGTAATAACCAGAGAATAATTATTTGAAGGAGGAAGAAACATGGGGAAAATAGCATTTATTAATCCAACAAGAGAAAAGAAGACGCTTAAGGAAATTTTAGATGACGCTTTTGAAAACTCTCACTTAGATTATGAAGTATCTAAACAAAGCGAAGAGGATGATGATAATGACGAAGATAGAATTTCAGAAGCAATTAGAAATACTCCTAAATTAGAAACAGATTTAAGAAATGTTGACTATTATGCATAAATAAAAAACAAGCTCTCCCTATTAATTTTAAGGAGAGCTTATCTTTTAAAAGTAAATATTATTAAGCATATCATTCTTAAGTGTCCATAATTCCTTAGATAAATCAACATAGTATTCATGTGGTTTTTCTAACCTTTTAACTTCGTCCCACATAGTATCAAGTTCCTTTTTAGCATATTTAGCAATTTCTTTTAATGTAGGGTTTTTATAGACTAATTTTCCATTTTCAAATATTTTTTCATGTAAAGCTCTAACTGTATAATTTGTAAGCGTTTTCTTTTTCCAAGGGTTTTGTGGGTCGAATATTGTGTAGTTATCTTTTGGAATTACTTCATCTGCTAAAGTTATAACATCTGCTAAAGCTTTTTTTGTATCTTTATCATAAAAACGATAAACTTTTTTATATCCAGGGTTTGTTACTTTTATAGCTGTTTCACTTACTTTAATTTTAGGTGTAATAACGCCATCTTCTTCCATAGCAACTAATTTATATACTCCACCAAAAACAGGTTCACTCTTAGCTGTAATTAAGTTTTCACCTACACCAAAACTATCAATTTTTGCTTCTTGCTCTAATAAAGAGGTTATAGAATATTCATCTAAAGAGTTTGTAGCGCAAATTTTGCAATCTGGGTAACCATTTTCATCTAATATTTTTCTAACTTTTTTAGATAAATAAGCTAAATCTCCACTATCTAGCCTTACAGCTTTTGGTCTAATTCCTTGTGGTTTTAATACTTCATTAAATACTTTAATAGCATTAGGAAGACCACTTTCTATTGTGTTGTAAGTGTCAATTAAAAGAGTACAATCAGTAGGGTAAATTTCAGCATACGCTTTAAAAGCTTCATATTCAGAGTCAAAACTTTGAATCCAGCTATGTGCCATAGTACCACTTGCAGGAACATCAAATTCTTTTGCGGAAATAGTACAAGAAGTTCCAATAGCTCCACCAATAATAGAAGCTCTAGCACCAGAAACAGCAGCATCAATTCCATGAGCACGCCTAGCACCAAATTCCATAACTGGAATGCCTTTTGCAGCGTTTACTATTCTACTTGTTTTAGTTGCAATTAAACTCTGATGGTTAATAGTAAGTAAAAGCATTGTTTCTAAAATTTGCGCCTGAATCATAGGAGCTCTAACAGTAAGTAAAGCTTCATTAGGGAATACAATAGTTCCTTCAGGAATAGCCCAAACATCTCCTGTAAATTTAAAGTTTTTTAAATACTCTAAAAAATCTTCTGAAAATTTATTTTGTTTTCTTAAATATTCAATATCATCTTCTGTAAATTTTAAATTTTTAATATAGTTAATAACTTGCTCCAAACCAGAGGCTATAACATAACCACCCTCGTCAGGTATTCTTCTAAAAAATACATCAAAGTAAGCTAGTTTGTTATTCATGTTTTTAACAAAATAACCATTTGACATAGTAAATTCATAAAAATCCGCAACTAATTCTAATTTATTATTCATAATAATTCCTCCTTTAAAATATACTTATTAACTTTATGATAGTAACATTATAATACTATCATATTAAATTGTCAATAACCTTGTGAAAATTTTATAAAAAGAGTAATTAAAACATCAAGAACGGTAATTTAACATTGTAGGGGCGACTAGCAGTCGTCCGTTCTTCGAAGTAATTACCCTAGAATTTATTACTATATTAATTTATTTATATATAACAAAATTCAAAAATAAAATTAATTGCTAAATATTAAAAGCTGTGTTATTATAATAATAAATTAAATTGTAGGAGAAAAATATGATATTTAAAAAAAGAAACAGTATCAGCTTAAAATAGATTTATTCAAGATATAAAAAAATTACCAGATTAAGTAAAAAATAATACAATTATGAATTGGCGACCAATATAGTATATGAAGAAGGAAAAACACCAGAAGATATTTCCAGAGAAATAATACAATTAGTAAAGGGTGAAGTGAAAAGTAAAGAAACAGATGAAAAGGAGGAAAAGCGAATGAAAATAAGTGGAATAGATAAAGATTTCGAAGATATAATTTATTACTTAGATGCTAAGGGTTATAGGCCATTTGCATCTTGTGATGGAGTTGAAGCAAATCATGAAAGACCAAAAGAAGTTACAGATGCATATATATCATTCTTAAAAAGTCCGAAAATAATTGATTTAATGGCAGTGTTTTTGCAAGACAAAGAAAATTATACAGTTAGCCTAAACAGTGGAGATAATGAGAGAGCAACAGAATTATATGGCAATATAATATTAGGTATGAGGTATGGTGTTTATTTTAACAATAAGAGTGGCGAAAATTCAGATAAATTTAAAAGCATTATTAAAAAGGTAGTAGAACAAAAGGAAACTATTCCAAGTGATGAAAAGAGAAAGCTAGAAAATTTAAATAAAGTTCTAGAAGAAAGTTCAGACTCAGATTTAGAATTTCAAGTAGACCTTAATACAAGATATCAACCATTTACTAGGAAAGAAGGAAAAATTAATAGCTTAAATATAGAAACGAAATTAAGAGATGAAAAAATAGAGGATAATATCAGTATAAAAAATGAAGTAGATATGGAAGTTTTGGCAAATATAGTATCAGAGAAATACAAAATGCCAAGAAAAATAGAAGATATGCATGAAGAATATATGGATGAAGAATTTATAATATCTGGGTGCGATAAAACAAGCTGTACAATCTATTTTAAAGATGAACATCTTCCACAAATATTAGATCAGATTAAATATATAAAAGAGATAGCACACACATTGCCTACTTTTGAAAGCAGAGAATGGATAGGTAGTGATGAGGAATATATGGTAGAATATGATAAATATTACGATGAACAGTATGATTTTGAAGAAATAGAAGATCAATTGCCAGAAGAATATATGGGAGATAATTTTAAAGAGACCATAGAAGAAAAAACACCATTAAGTAAAAGAGAAGATATATTATTAAAATTAGAACAAGAAGCAGAAAAACTTTTAATAGAAGAAAAACGAATTGGAATTTTTGGAAAAACAGGAGATATAAGAGAATAGAGGGAGATACATGAAAAAAGATAAAAAAGAACAGGCACTAATAAAGATAAAAAGGGAGAGTTTTTGGAGTAAAATTATAAAATTCTTTAGAAAAAGCAAGCAAGGTAATAATATTAGTATACAAACCAATAATACAGAATCAAAAATAGATACTCAAAAAGAAAAATTTATAGAATATGTAACAAAAATAGAAAACGAAGAAACACAGCTAATAAATCTGCAAAAAAGATATCGTAAGGGAGAAATAAAAGAGGAAGACTTAACTGAAGAGCAAGTAAAAAAATTGTGTGATTTATATGATAAACAAATTGAAAATCTACAAAAATCTAATTCAATAAGAAAAGAAAACATTTTAAAGTTTATTTAGGGGGATTTTTATGGCAGAATATGAATTAAGAAAAAAGATGGCAAATGAAATAATGGAAGTAGAGTTATTACCAACAATTACAGAAATATCTTTAAAAGAAGTGAAATATGAGAAATATCCAATAGAAAATTTATCTGCATTAGGTGTTGCGGCAAAACCTTTAGTAGAGGCAATGCAATCATTAAAAGGTGTAGAAGGGACAAGTGGTATATATAGAGTAAATACAAAAGGACATAAAATGTTTGAATCTCAAGGTGGTTTTATTGGTGCGCTTCAAACAACTGAAGGAGCAGTGGGAGGAGGACAAGCTATTATGAAACCATTAGCATGCGACCCAACAATGATATTTATGTCTATGACGTTAATGACTATAGAAAAGAAAATAGATGATATTAAAAATTTACAGAATGAGATGTTAGATTTTATTAGATCAAAAGAAAAAGCAAATATTCGTGGTAATATGAATGCATTAATAGATGTATTAAATAATTATAAATTTAACTGCAATAATGAAAAATATAAAACAAATAAACATATTCTAGTGCAAGATATAAAAAGAAATGCAGAACAAAATATTTTATTATACAGAGACTTAATTCAATCTATGTTAGCAAAAAAAGAACCAATTCATAGTGATCAAGAAATAAATTCAAAAATTAAAAAAGTAGATGAGAACTTTAAAGAATACCAGTTATCACTATATTTGCATTCATTTTCATCATTTTTAGAAGTAATGTTATTAGGGAATTTTGATAAGAATTATATAGAAAGTATAAAAAGCAAAATTGATGAGTATATACTGAAATATAAAGAATTATATACACGGGTGTTATAATGAAATTGAAGGGTATACTAAAAATTCTGTACAATCTGTATTAACGAAAGGTATTGCAGGAGTTACTAAAGGTGCAGGTGAAGTGGTGTCTAAAATACCATTAATTAGTAAAGGAGGAGTTGACCAGTTTTTAATTGAATCAAGTGAAAAAATAAATAATTTTAATAATAAGAGAAATGATAAATCAGTTCAAAGATTAGTAACAAATGCTATGAAAGGAGTTAATCCATTTGTAGAAACATTAAATAAAATAAGCAAAATCTATAATGAACCAATAGAAGTGTTAATAGATAATAAAAATCTATACTTAATTGAAGGAAAAAAATAAGATGTCACAATGTTAAATTAATACTAATTAAATCTAGCTACTTATTATCATAATGAATTTAAACTAGAGAAAGATAAAAGCTGGATATTATTAACTTAGAATATGTAGAAATATAGAATAAAAAATTATATTCGCGAAAAATACAAATTCTATTATAGAAACAATAAATTAAGGAGGTTAATAGCAATGGATAATAATGAAAATAATAATTTAAAAAGTAAAAAAACAAAATGGAGTGTGGTAAAAAGTTGTTTGAACAAAATTCCCAAAATATTAAAATATATTATTATATTAATAATATTATTAGTATTTTTTTACTTAGGTATAGTATTCAAATCATCTTTTACATATCAAACTAAAACTACTAAACTTGGTCTAGAAGACGTTGGAGAATTAGTGACACAAACATGCTACGTAACAGTAATTGAAGATACAAAAACTAATAGAGAATTTTTTAATTTATTTGATATTCCTTTTACAGAAAGTAGACAGATATTTAGTTATGATGTAGAAGTAGATGCCTCAGTAAACTTTTCTGAAATAACATATGTAGCTAATGATGAAAATAGTGAAATTACAATAAAACTTCCGCATGCTAAAATATATAAAAGTACATTAAATCTATTTTCGTTTAAGAAATATTTAGATTCTGAAAGTTTATTTTCAAGAATTGATTTAGAAAAACAGAATGAAGCATTAAAAGCAATGGAAGAACAAGCGATTAATGATGCAAAAGCAAATGGAATTTTAGAAGCTGCTGATAAAAACGCACAAACACTAATTAATGGGTTCATTAAAAGCAATGATAAATATAAAGAATATAACATTACTTATGAATATATAGGAGGTTAAAATGAAAGAAAAAGATGGGAATGGATTTATAGGAATTATTATAAAAATTCTAATAGGATTAGGAGTTGCAATAGGATTATTCTATTTAGTATTAGCACTTACTAGATAGTATTGATGATATAAAAGTTTGAAAGTAAAGAAAATAATAAATCTCTAATGAAGACTAGAAAATAGTTTGATTTAGGGATTTATTTATGCTATAATAGTAACATATTGAAAAAACATTAAATAATTAGGAGATATTATGAAATTAAGAAAAGAAAAAAGTTGTGGATGTATTATTATAAAAAATAGAAAAGTTCTATTAGTATATGAAAAAAATACAAACTTTTGGGGATTTCCTAAAGGACACATGGAAGAAGGAGAAAGTGAGATCCAAACAGCATTAAGAGAAGTAAAAGAAGAAGTAGGGTTAGAAGTTGATATAGATAAAGAAAAAAGATATGAATTAAATTACATTATAAGAGATGAGATAGATAAAACTACAGTATTATATATAGCAAGAACAAAAAGTGAAGAAATAATAATGCAAGAAAGTGAAATTGCAAATATTAAATGGTGTGATTTTGACGAAGCTTTAAATACACTAACATTTGAAAATTGGAGAGAAATGTTCAAGAAAGTAATTGAAGATATTAAATAATAAATTAAATGTTATAATTTAACAATTTTAGAATATTAAGGAGGAAATAAAGTGGATAAAATACAAAAATTTTTAGCATATAACGGAAAAATAAATATAACATGTGTTGAAACTACAAACTTAGTAGAAGAAGCAAGAAAGCTGCACGACCTAAGCCCAGTAGCAACAGCAGTACTTGGAAGAGTTTTAACTATGGGAGCGCTTATGGCAAGTGCTTTTAAAGATAAAGATGATAGTGTAACACTACAAATAAGAGCAAATGGCCCAATAGGAGGGGTAACAGTAACAGCAGAAGCAGATGGAAGAGTAAGAGGTTATGTAGCAAACCCACAAGTAGAAGTTCCATTAAGAAAAGATGGAAAACTAAATGTAGGAGAAGCAGTAGGGCATGATGGTTTCTTATATGTAATAAAAGACATAGGACTAAAAGAACCATATATAGGAATGTCAAAACTAATATCAGGGGAAATAGCAGAAGACTTTGCAAATTACTATTACACATCAGAACAAAAAAATACAGCAGTAGCTTTAGGAGTTCTAGTAAATAAAGATGGAGTAAAAAAAGCAGGAGGTTTTATAATTAGTAGCTTGCCAGATGCAACAGAAGATGAATTATTCATTCTAGAAAATAGGCTAAAAGAGGCAATGCCAATAAGTAAAATGCTAGAAGAAAACATGAGCTTATTAGAAATAGCAAAAGACATAACAGGAGATATACACATACAAGTGCTAGAACAACAAGAAAAAGAGCCAAGATATGAATGTAGTTGTAGCAAAGAAAAAATGGCAAGAGGATTACAAACAATAGGAAAAGAAGAACTACAAAAAATTATAGAAGAAGACAAAAAGGCAGAGACAGTGTGTCAATTTTGTAATAAGAAGTATGAATTTAATGAGGAAGAGTTGAAGAGTTTGATTAGCTAGTTCCCATTGGGGACGTTTCCTTTTGGGGTATCTGCCACTTTTGGGGTATCTGCCACTTTTGAGGTATCTGTCACTTTCGGGGTATAATGTCACTTTTGGCAAGTATAATAAAAAACGGAGGCAAAAATGTATTTAATAGTAGGATTAGGAAACCCAGAAGAAGAGTATGGGAAAACAAGACACAATATGGGGTTTAATGTAATAAATAGATTATCAAATAAATATGCAATAGAAGTAAACAAAAAGAAATTTGATGGTCTATGTGGAGATGGTATGATAGAAGGAGAAAAGGTGATTTTATTAAAACCACAAACTTATATGAACTTAAGCGGAAAATCAATAATTCAAGTTGTAAACTTTTATAAAATACCATTAGAAAATATAATAGTAATATATGATGATATAGACATTGAGCCAGGATTAATTAGAATACGCAAAAAAGGAAGTAGCGGGTCACACAATGGAATGAAATCTGTAATAGCAGAGTTAGGTTCAGGAGAATTTATGCGTGTTAGAGTTGGTATAGGAAAGCCAAAATACGATGGAGATATGATAAATTATGTGATAGGTGCAGTTCCAGAAAAGGAGCAAAAAGAGTTGGAAAATGGAGTAGAAAGAGCAAAAGAAGCGGTTATAGAAATATTAAGGAGCGGAATTGATATTGCTATGAATAAGTTTAATTAGTGCTCATTCCAATTAGGGACGTTTCCTAATGGGGTATAACGTCACTTTTGGGGTATCTGGCATAAATGGGGTATCTGGCACTTTTAGGAATATAGATTATTAAAATATAAAAACAAAACACTTCCATTCATAATTAAGAAGTGTTTTATCTTATTAAAATTCAATTAGTTAATCATCTAAAAGTTTAAAATCATTTATTACATCATCAATACAAGGATTACTTTGGTCTGTAAATTTCCTATAAGTTTTATTCTCAGAAAAAGATTCTGAAATATTTTTACTTTTCTTGTTAGAAACCAAATAAACAATTATTGCAAAAAGAAATGCAAAAGAGAAAATAGCGACTAAAAGTAATAGAAAATTGGAAGTCAGCATAGAAAATCTCCTTTCTGAAAAAAATACTAATGATAAGTTACATTATTTATAACACAAATTTAATAAAAATACTAGCATTTTACATAAAAATGTGATATATTCTTTATATGTTCTTAAGGGGCAAAGAACAAAACCAATATATTGAAAGGCAAGGTGAGCTAAAATGCCCCGATTAAAAAGAAAAATATCAATATCAAAAGTATATCATGTAATAATAAGAGGTATTAATAAGCAAGATATATTTTTAGATAAACAAGATTACTTTAAATTTATAAAAGAGATAGAAAGGACTAAAGAAAAGTATAAATATGAAATTTATGCATATTCATTTATGAATGATCATGTGCACTTTGTTATTTATGATAGAAATGACAATATGTCAATAGTAATGCAGAGCTTAAATGTTAGCTATTCTGCTTATTTTAATAAAAAATATGAAAGAACAGGTCATCTTTTTGAAAATAGATTTAAAAGTAAAACAATAGAAAGTGAAGAATATTTAAAAAATGTAATTAGATATATTCATAAAAATCCAGAGAATGCAGGGTTAAAAAAATATCAATGGACGAGCTACAATGAGTATTTGTATAAAGAAAAATTAATAAATAAAGAAATGGTTTTAAAAGCTTTTGGAGAAGACAGAAATGATGCAATAAATAATTTTAAATATTTTCATAAGCATTATTCCAAATATCAAGATTATGACAAAGGATATGAGCTCTTAACTAGAATAACAGATGAAGAGGCAATAGAGATAATAAAAAATATAGTAAAAGAAGAAAATCCATTAAAAATACAGCAGTATGATAAAACAGAAAAAGAAAAAGCAGTAATAAAGATTCTTAAAATAGAGGGAATAACAAAAGCGCAAATGTCTAGAATAATAGGAATAAACAGAAAGACAATAAGAAATGTAGAAATAGAAAATTCCCAAAAGTACCAGATACCCCAAAAGTGACGTTATACCCCAAAAGGAAACGTCCCCAATTGGAAGAGAGGAGTAAAAATGCAACAAATACTAATATCAAAAAAACAAGACAAAAAAACAATAGCACTACTAGAAAACGGAAAGCTTCAAGAAGTATACGAAGAAAAAGAAGATAGTAAAAGGCTAGAAGGCAACATATACTTAGGAAAAGTAAAAGACATTTTGCCAGGTATGCAAGCAGCTTTTGTAGATATAGGAGAAGAAAAAAATACTTTTATTCACATTAAAGATGTACTCCCAAAAGTAAGTAAAATTACAGGAAACAAAAATGAAGATTTAGACAAATACAATATAAAAGACTATATAAAAAGAAATAGCAACATTTTAGTACAAGTAAAAAAAGATGCTACCAATTTGAAAGGAGCCAAAATAAGTACAGACCTACACATTCCAGGAAGATTTGTTGTAGTTATGCCAAAAGATAATTTCATAACTGTTTCTCAAAAAATAGAAGATGAAAATGAAAGAAAAAGACTAATAAATATAGCCAAGAAAACTATAAAAAGTGATGTAGGCATAATAATTAGAACTGCAGCAGAAGGAAAAGATGAAAATATAATAAAAAAAGATATAGAACAAACTATAAACAAATGGAACAATATAAAATTACAAAGTGAAAATTTAAAAGAAAATGAAATTCCGAAAGTATTATATAAAAATAACTCTATTATAGAAAAAATTTTACTAGATACTGTTGATAATGGTATAGAAAGAATTTTAGTAGATGAAATACAAATGCTTGAAGAGGTTCAAAAAATACTAAAAAACATTGACGAAAATAACAAAGTAAGCGTTGAATTAAAACAAACAGATAATTTACTAGACATGTATGACACAGATGACCAAATAGAAAAATTGAGCGCTAGAAAAATATGGCTTAAATGTGGAGGTTTTATAACAATAGATAAAACAGAAGCACTAACTGCAATAGATGTAAACTCAGGAAAATTTACAGGAAAGCAGAACCTAGAAGAAACAGTACTAAAAGTAAATGAAGAAGCAAGCTGTGAAATAGCAAGGCAATTACGTTTAAGAGACATAGGAGGAATAATAATAATAGATTACATAGATATGCAAGAAACTAAAAGTAGGCAGCAAGTTCTAGAAACCTTAGAGAAAGCACTAAAAAAAGATCGTTCAAAAACACAGGTAATAGAATTTACAAAATTAAATTTATTAGAAATGACAAGGAAGCATATGTTTAGTTAATATGAAAATTTAAAATAGAAGATGTCGCCTAAATTTAGCTACATCTTCTATTTTAAATTGCTGTAGTTTCAAGAACAGATTTGACTTCTTTAAAAATTTCAACTAATGTTAAATATGCACATTTACAAAGATAATTAAAAGATAATTAAAAGACAATGTTTCAAAATTAAATTATTTTTTAATATTTAACAATGAAAGTGAGATTAATTTTATTTATAATTTTGCCTCGAAAAATTTGCTTAAGATAGTAAATATATTTTATTAAAATTGAAATAAATTATGTAATATTCATTGACTTTTTGAGCTTTTGCGTATATTATATATGTGTTAAATATATACATACTTAAAACGTGTGTATATAAATTTAAGAAATTAAAAATAAACATTTTTCATATAAAATAAGGAGGAAATTATGGGAGAGGTTATAGTTATTACATCTGGAAAAGGTGGAGTTGGAAAAACAACAACAACAGCTAACTTAGGTTCTGCTTTAGCTTTAAAAGGTAAAAAAGTAGTATTAGTAGATACTGATATCGGATTAAGAAACTTAGATGTAGTTATGGGACTAGAAAACAGAATAGTATATGACATAGTAGATGTTGTAGAAGAAAAATGTAAGTTAAGACAAGCATTAATTAAGGACAAGCGTTTTAATGAATTATTTTTACTTCCAGCAGCTCAAACAAGAGATAAAAGTGCAGTAAATGAAGAACAAATGAAAGAATTAACTTCTAAATTAAAAGAAGAATTTGACTATATATTAATAGATTGTCCAGCAGGTATAGAACAAGGTTTCAAAAATGCTATAGCTGGTGCAGATAGAGCAGTTGTAGTAACAACAGCAGAAATATCAGCAATAAGAGATGCAGATAGAATTATTGGTTTATTAGAAGCATCAGAAATAAAAAATCCAGAATTAGTAATAAATAGACTTCGTCCAAACATGGTTAGAAAAGGCGAAATGATGGATGTAGGAGACATTGTGGACTTATTATCAATTGATTTAATTGGTGTTGTACCAGACGATGAATACATAATAACACAAACAAATAAAGGAGAACCAGTAGTATCAAATCATAAGGCTCCATCTGGAAAATCATATACAGAAATAGCAAGAAGAATATTAGGTGAAAATATAGAAGTAACTATTCCAGGAAGAGAAAAAGGATTTTGGGCTAAAATAAAAAGTATTTTCACAAAAAAATAGACTAAAAGTTAGGAGGAGCAAGAATGTTTGATAGTATAATTAACTTTTTTAAAAAGTTTTCAAAAGAAAATAAAGATTCAAAAGATACTGCAAAAGAAAGATTGCACCTAGTTTTAATGCAAGATAGAGCCAATGTTTCTGCAGACTTTTTGGAAATGATGAAACAAGAAATTATAGAAGTAATAAAGAAATATATAGATGTAGATGAAAACTCTATAGATGTAAAATTAACAAACAAAGTAAACTCAGATGGAACAACAGGGGCACCAGCATTATATGCAAATATTCCAATTATGAGTTTAAAAGATGAAACAAAGAAAATTAATATTGAAAGACAAAAAGAAGTAAAAGAAGCAGAGAAGAAAAAAGAAACTGAAAAAGTAGAACAAAATAAGGATGAAAAACAAAAAAATGAAAACAATGTTAATATAGAAGAAAAACAAGAAGAAATTATAGAGCAAACTGCGGATATTAATGAAGAAAATATAAAAAACGATAAAGAAGAAAAAAATGAAGAAGCTATATCTATAACAGAAGAAGATGAAGAACAAAAGGCAGAAGATATAGAAAATGTAGAGAATAAAGAAGATATAGAAAATATCGAAAAGCATCAAGATAATAAGCAAGAAGAAAAAATAGAAAATAAAAGTCAAGAAGAATAGACAAAAATAAGTAAAGCAAAAATAGAGGTTAAATAATGAAAAAAAAGATATTTAAAAATATAGAATGGGGAATATTAATCTGTACTATATTATTAATATTAATAGGCTTAGTAGCTCTATTTTCGGCAACACAAAATACAGAATATGAAGAATTAAAAAAACAAATTATGTGGCTATGTATTAGTATACCAATTTTTATAGTAGTAATATTTATAGATTATGAAATTGTAGCTAAAGCATCGCCAATTTTTTATGGAATACTTTTAATACTTCTGATAGCAGTATTGTTTACCGAATCTGTAAATGGAGCAACAAGTTGGTTTAATATAGGACCATTTTCTTTCCAACCTTCTGAATTTGCAAAAATATTTGTTATATTATTATTTGCAAGCATTGTTAGCAAAATTCAGGAAAGAGGAAAAAAAGAAATAAGTAGACCAACTAGGTTACTACTATCACTATCAGTAATAGCAGTGCCAGTACTATTAATTATAATGCAACCAGACTATGGAACAGCATTAGCATTCTTAATAGCAACAGTAATGATATTATTTACAGCAGGAATAGATAAAAAGTATATAATAACAGCAATATTACTAGTTCTAATATTAGCTCCAATACTATATTTCTTTGTATTACCAGAACATGCAAAAACAAGAATAGATGTATTTTTAAACCCTAATTTAGACCCAAGAGGCTCAGGATATAATATCATACAATCTAAACTAGCAATAGGAGCAGGAGAACTATTTGGTATGGGATTATTAAAGGGAAATCAAACACAGTTAGGTTTCTTATACCCAAAGACAACAGACTTTATATTTGCGGTAATAGGAGAAGAGATGGGATTCGTGGCAACTGCTGGAATAGTTATTTTATATGTTATATTAATAACAAAATCGATATATGTAGCAAAAACTGCCAAAGATAATTTGGGATCGTATATAGCAATGGGAATAACAGGGATATTTATATTCCATATGGTAGAAAATATAGGAATGACAATAGGGCTACTTCCAATAACAGGAGTACCACTACCATTCGTAAGCTATGGGGGAAGTTCACTATTAACTAACCTAATACTAATAGCATTATTACTAAATATAAGCGGAAGAAGACAAAAAACAATATTTGTAGAATAAAGTTGTCAATAGGGACTTAAGCTTTTTGACAACTTTATTGTCATTAGGGACACTCTTTTTAGATTTACTAAATATTTAATAAACTATGTCCTTATTGACATTCTCAAAAGGAGTAAAGGAATAATAGAATGTATTTAAAAAAACTAAAAATAGGAAATGTAGAATTAGAAAATAATATATTATTAGCACCTATGGCTGGAATAACAGATAAGCCCTTCAGAATGATAGCAAAAGAATATAAACCAGGGCTAGTTTTTACTGAAATGGTAAGTAGTAAGGGGTTATATTATAATGATGATAAAACTAAATTATTATTAGATACACAAGGAGAAAAAAGACCAATAGCTATGCAAATTTTTGGAAGTCACCCAGAAACGATGGGATATAGTGCAAAATATGTATCTGAATTAGCTGATATAGTAGATATTAATATGGGGTGCCCAGCTCCAAAAGTGGTAAAGAATGGTGATGGGAGCAAACTTTTACTTGATTTAGACTTAGTGGAAGAAATAGTAAGTAAAGTAGTAGAAAGTAGTAAAGTACCAGTTAGCGTTAAAATAAGAAAAGGATGGGATGCAAATAATATAGTAGCGGTAGAAGCAGCTAAAAGAATTGAAAATGCAGGAGCAAGTTTGATTACAATTCATGGTAGAACAAGAGAAGAATATTATGGAGGAACAGCAGACTGGGATATAATAAGAAAAGTAAAAGAAGCGGTAAGCATTCCAGTAATAGGAAATGGAGATATTAAGTGCAAGGAAGATGCTCTTAAGATGTTTGAACAAACTAATGTAGATGGAATCATGATAGGAAGAGCAGCACTTGGAAATCCATGGATTTTTAGAGATATAATATCTTATTTAGAAGATAAAGAGGTAAAAGAAGTAAGTATAGAAGAAAAACTAGATATTATGATAAAACATATTGAATTGGAAGTAGAGCAAAAGGGGGAGAATGTTGGAATAAAGGAGCTTAGAAAGCATATGTGTGCATATATAAAAAATCTTCCTAATTCGGCGAGTTTAAGAGAGAAAATTAATAAAATTGAAGTAAAAGATGAACTTATAACTTGTCTTACAGAATACTTTAAGAGTATATGAATATACATTAAAAGAGAATAGATAAAGTCTATTCTTTTTTTAGATTTGGAAATTTAGTATAGCATAGAGAGTAGCCGTTTAAAACGATAGTATAATTATAAATTTATTACATTCCTCGGCTTCCATTACATGTTTTAACAAATTCTAAAAATATATTCAATGAGCCTCTCCGATAACCGCGCACCCTCATTGACCATATTTTAAGAATTTGTAAAACCCATTCCAGTCGCTATTGCTCATTACATAAATTTATAATTATACTATCGTTTTAAACTACTCTATAAATCCAACTTTCAACCTCTAACTTCCAACTTCTAACATCTAACAAGGAGGTAATTATGAAAAATAAAAAAGTTATTCTAATAGTAATTTCTATTATTTTAATTCTTGTAATTTTAATTTCAATTTTTGCTTATAAATTTTCTAAAAACCGGAAATACTATAATTAATAAATCTGAGGAAGATATTATAGAATATGTTTTAAATATTAATTCGTACAAAGCAAAATTGGAAATTGAAGTAGAAACGAATAAAAATAAGAATAAGTATGTTGTAAAGCAAAGTTTAGAAAAGGGAAATATAAGCAGACAAGAAGTACTAGAACCTAGCAATATAGCAGGTGTAATAACTGAATTTGACGGAAACAATTTGAAAATAATAAACAATAATCTAAACTTAAGCACTACTTTTGAAAACTATAGTTATGTAGTAGAAAATAAACTGTGGATAAATAGTTTTATAGAAGATTATAAAAAAAGTAATAATTCAAAAGTAACAACTAAGGAAAATGAAATAATATTAGAATTAAAAAATGAAGATGGAAATAAGTATAATGTATATAGAAAGTTATACATAGATAAAAAAACACGGTAAGCCTACTAAAATGATAGTCCAAGACATTAACCAAAAAACATTAGTATACATATTATATAGTGAGATAGAAATGTCTTAAAAAATATTTAAAATATATCAAAAATTTGGACCTCAAAAACGAAGAAATAGTAGGAGTGATTCACAAATGGTAATTAAAAGAGGAGATATGTTCTATGCTGATTTAAGTCCTGTAATAGGCTCAGAGCAAGGTGGTATAAGACCAGTAATAATAATACAAAATGATATAGGCAATAAGCATAGCCCCACAGTAATAGCTGCAGCAATTACCTCTCAAACAGGAAAAAACAAATTACCAACGCATATAGATATAGGCTTAGGTGATGGAGGATTAAAAGCAGATTCAGTAGTACTTGCCGAGCAAATACGAACAATTGATAAAAGTAGACTAAAGGAAAAAATAGGGCATATTGGGGACGAAAAAGTAATGAACAAAATAAACAATGCACTAGGTGTAAGTTTTGGATTAGAAGAATAACAAAAAGAGGAAAAAGGGTGTCCCTATCGTGTCAAAATGACACGAAAAGGGGCGTCCCTACTGTGTTCAAATTCTTAATTTTTTTATTATCTTTATTTCATTATACAACTTGTCCTTAACGTCTTCCCTAGTTATAACTGCCATTCTGTATTCTGATAAAACTTTTTGATAATTGTCAAAGTCTTCACCTTGTTCAAATAACATTCTCATTCCTTCTCTATAATAATCTTTGTCTTTATCTTTTTTTGCTTTCCCAGCTTTTAGGTCATATTTTTCAATTTTTTCTAGTCTACGTATTTGCTCGTTTAAATAGTTTATATAATCTATAACACAGCTTATTTCATATAATGTATCATCTATAACAACTTTGAATAATGCTTTTAATGCTTTAGGGTTTATTTTACCTACTTTATAGTTTTCTCTAACTACATCTAGTGCAACTGTTTTCATATAATCAGTAGGTTTAGCGTCTTTTATTAGGTCTTTTAATGTTTCAGAAATGTTAACGTGAGTTGTATATTGCCTTTTGGTTACAATTGCATCATATTCATCAGCTACACGTATAATTTGTGCTACATATGGAATGTCTTTTTTTGTTAGACCTTGTGGGTAGCCGAGAACCGTTTAAAGCTTCGTGGTGGTATAATGCCCCATCAGAGTAAGGCCTAAGTTTTAAGTCCTTCATACACATATCATAGCCAAAGGTAGTATGTTTTTTCATTATTTCATATTCTTCTTCTGTTAATCTTCCAGGTTTGTTTAAAATTTCTGGAGGAATGAAAAGTTTGCCAACATCATGGAGATATCCACATATTGTGGCGTGAATGGTGAAAACTTTACTACAATGTAAGTACTCACATATTCTACAAACTAAATTTGCAACATTCTCACTATGTCTCCTAGTAAAAACATCCATCCTATCTAACATAGAAAGCTGGTATTTCATAACAGCGTCTAAGTTATATGATTTTAGGTTAGTAGAATTATAAAAGTCTATATCAAGTTTTTTCATAATATACCTCTTTTCATTTGTGATACTAAATAAATAATAGCATAATAAAATAGAAAAAACAATATAGAAAATGAAATTGCTCTTTTCCTTGACATTACCGCCATAAAACGATATAATCTAACCACAAAACTAAGAAAAATGTCAAAATAAGGGTGAATTAAAATGTATTTAAAAAGGTTAGAACTACAAGGGTTTAAATCTTTTGCAGATAAAACTGTATTAGAGTTTAGACCAGGAATTACATCTGTAATAGGGCCAAACGGTTCTGGAAAGAGTAATATATCAGATAGTATTAGATGGGTATTAGGAGAGCAAAGTATGAAGTCTTTAAGGGGTTCAAACTCTTCTGATATTATTTTTGCAGGAACACAAAATAGAAAGTCTTTAGGTTTTGCAGAGGCTTCTATAGTAATAGATAATAGTGATGGCAAGCTTCCAATAGAATATAATGAAGTTACAGTTACAAGAAAAATATATAGAAGTGGTGAAACAGGATATTTTATAAATAAAACGCCATGCCGATTAAAAGATATACTAGAACTATTTATGGATACAGGTATTGGTAAAGATGGGTATTCTATAATTGGGCAAGGTAAAATAGACGAGATACTAAGTAATAAATCAGAAGATAGAAGAAAAATATTTGAAGAAGCTGCTGGAATTGTTAAATATAGAACAAGAAAGCAAGAATCAGAAAAGAAACTAGAGCAAACAAAGCTTAACTTACTTAGAATTAATGACATTTTAGTTGAAATAGAAGGAAGTTTAGACCCACTTAAAATACAATCTGAAAAAGCTAAGAAGTTTTTAGACTTACGTGAAGAACTAAAAGGAATAGAAGTAGGACTATTTATTTATAATATAGAAACTTATAAAAAGAAGTTAGAAGAAATAGCAAAGGATAGCGAAATAATAAATGCGCAGTATGAAGAAGAAGACAAAAAGCAGGAAGATATGCGTGCTCTAAAAGAAGAACTAAAGAAACAAATAGATAATATTACAACAAGAATAGAAGAAATGCAAAACTTAGGTTTTGAAAGCACAAATAAAATAGAGAAAATAAATTCAGATATAAATGTTGCAAAAGAGAGAATAGAAAATAATAAACAAAATTCTAACCGTTTTAAAGATGAAATAGAAGAAATAAAAGTAAGAAATGTAGAACTAGAAGAGGAGAAAAAACAAAAACAAGAAAAGAAAATCAATTTAAATACAAATAGAGAAAAATTTGAAAAAGAATTGCAAGAAAAAGAAGAAAAGCTAAGTGAAATAACTGCAAAGCTATCTACAAAAGAGCTAGAAATGGAAGAAAAAAAGCAAAAAGTAGAAGCTAATGTTGATTTGAAATATGAAATAGCAAGTAAAATAAATGAACAAGATGTTAACTATGAAAACTTAAATAAAAGAGAGAAAATAGTTAAACAAGAAATAAATACAGCTATTTCAGAACTAGATGAAACTAGAATGAGTAAACAAGAGCTATCAAAAGGTTTTTATGAAATAGAAACTAAAAGAAATGATCAAGTAAGTAAAATAAATGAAGCAAACTGCAAAAAGCAAGAAAGTATAGTTAAGCTTAAAGAATATGAAACGCAAATTAACAATTTAAATTATGACTTAAGAATGAAAGATTCAAGACTTAAATTTTTAATAGAAACAGAAAAAGAAAAAGAAGGATATACAAAAAGTGTAAAAAACTTACTTCTAGAATGTGAAAAAGATAGTAGCTTAAAAAAGGGAATGAATGGTGTTTTGGCAAACCTTGTATCAGCCCCAGAAGAATATGAAACAGCTATAGAAATGTGCTTAGGAGCAAGTCTTCAAAATATAGTAACAGAAACAGAAGAAGATGCAAAAAAATTAATAGATTTCTTACGTAAAGGAAATCTAGGAAGAGCTTCATTCTTACCAATTACAGCGGTAAAAGGTAAAAAACTAGAAAAAATAAATGATAAAGGTATAGAAGGAGTAATTGGAATAGCATCAGACTTAGTAAAATATAGCAAAAAATATGAGCAGATAGTTTTAAATCTACTTGGAAGAACTGTTATAGTAGATGATATGAATAATGGAATTGCTTTAGCTAAAAAGAATAGTTATTCATTTAGAATAGTTACACTAAAAGGTGATGTAATAAATCCATCAGGAGCAATGACAGGTGGTAGCATAGCTAACAAGACAGTTAATATTTTAGGTAGAGCAAGAGAAATTGAAGGCTTAGAAAAACAAATAAAGAAAATAGAAAACACTATAGAAGAAAAAACTAGAGAAAAAGAAGAATATGAAAAATCTATCCAAGACATTCTAAAAAATTCAGAAGAGCTAGAAAAAGTACTTCAAGAAATAGATATTGTATATGCTACAGAAAAACAAAAAATGGTTTCAGTAGAAGAGAATATTAACAAAATAGAAGCAAGGTTAGAAAAACTAAAGCAAGAAAATGTTTCAATAAATGAAGAAAAGCAGGAAAATAGAAAAGTAAAACAAGAAAAAGAAGAACAAATAGCAAGTTTAACTAAAGAAATAGAAGAACTAAATGCTATTATAGAAGAATTCTCGAAAGATAACAAAGATAGTCAAGCTTATATAGATGACTTGAATTTTGATATTACAAACTTGAAAATTTCAGTATCTTCATTTGATGAAAGCAAGATGTCTTTAGATGAAATGATTGAAAGAATAGATGTTGATATTCAAAATAACAAAATAAGCATACAAAATAAAGAAGAACAAATAGATAATATTATTACTGAAAATGAAAGCTTAGAACAAAATATAGAAAGCTTAAATAATCAAATAGAAAGTATAAAAGCGGAAGTACAAAATAGTTCTAACGTTATAGAAGGACTTAAAAGTTCAAGAATAGAAAAGAATGAAAAACTTTCTAAATTAGAAAATGAAATAGCAGAAAAATTTAAGGTTATAGAAGACTTAAAAGAACAAATAGTAAAAATTGATGTTAAGAAAACCAAACTAGAACAAGATATTAAGCAGGTTGTAGACCAGTTATGGGAAGAATATGAAATAACACCAAATAGTGCAGAAGAATTTGAGAAACCTACAAATATTGCGGTAGCAACAAAACAAGTACATAATTTAAGAAATGAAATTAGGAATTTAGGAAGTATAAACATTGACTCGATTGAAGAATATAAAAAAGCAAAAGAAAGATATGACTTTATGAGTGAGCAACGTTTAGACTTAGAAGGAACTGGGGCCAAATTAAGAAAAATTATATCTGAAATGACAGAAACTATGAAAAAAGAGTTCATAGAAAAATTCAATATTATAAATAAAAACTTTAATGAAGTATTTGTAGAATTATTTGGTGGAGGAAAAGCAGAGCTAATATTAGAAGACGAAAATAATATATTAGAATGTGGAATAGACATTAAAGTACAACCAACTGGAAAGAAACTTCAAAATATGATGCTTCTTTCAGGAGGAGAAAGAGCTTTTACAGCAATAGCATTACTATTTGCAATACTAAAAATAAACCCAGCACCATTTTGTATACTAGATGAAATAGAAGCTGCACTAGATGATGTAAATGTATATAGATATGCAGAATACTTAAAAAAATTCAGCAGAGAAACACAGTTCTTAGTAATAACACATAGAAAAGGAACAATGGAAGCCGCAGATACAGTATATGGTGTAACAATGGAAGAAAACGGAATAAGTAAACTACTTTCAATGAAACTTGCAAATAAATAAAATAAAATTACCCCAAAAGGACCAGGTTCTTTTGGGGTAATTTTATTTAGTTTTTTAAATAATCGTCTATCTGATTACTGTCAATATTATCATATAAGCTTAATAGTCCCTCTTTTATTACCTCAGTATATTGAGCACTTGGGTTTTGTAATAGGTTATATAGTTTATGTTTAGAAGTAAAAGTAAACACAGGTAAATCATCAATATAATCAACTAATAGTATTGCATCATATAATTTACAACTTTGTTCTTGCTCTAATACACCTCTAAATTGGCTCATTTTTAATTTATATATTTTTCCATAACTTTTGCCAGTATGCTCATAATCAAGAAAAGCAAATCCTCCACCATTCCATCTTTTACTATTTCCTGCAAAATAAATGGGACAATCAAATATATAAGGTCTTTCTTCTATTGGTACTGATTTATCAATACAACCATTAGTTGTACTATATTTTCCAGTTATATCACCATCAATATAATGCATAAATCTTTTATAATTGATATTAGAACCATAACAAGCATACCATACATAATCTTCATTATTATATTTATTCATATATTTTTTATCAATTAATTTCATTGTTAGTCTCCTTTACTATTTATATATTGAAAAATTGAATACAATTTTTCATATTCTTAGGAAAGTCATCCGCGATAGCGGTGAGTTTCCTTAGAATATTATTCTTGTTTTTCATAATCTTATAATAACTTGAGGTGTAACTAATAAACGATTATTTTTTTATGCTTTTACAAAAATCTTTTATAGAACAATTTGCACAATTAGGATTTCTAGCCATACAAGTATTTCTACCATGCCATATAAGAATATGGTTAACATCTTTATAATATTCTTTTGGAATAACCTTAAGTAAATCTTGTTCAATTTTTTCAGGCTCTTTTTTATTAGAAAAGCCAATTCTATTAGCAATTCTTTTACAATGTGTATCAACAGCAATACCTTGTGGTTTATTAAAAGCTTCAAGCATAACAACATTAGCAGTTTTTCTACCAACACCAGGAAGTGCCATAAGTTCTTCCATAGTTTCAGGAACTTTTCCTGCATACTTTTCTTCAATTATTTTAGCAGTTTCCTTAATACTTTTAGCCTTATTTTTATAAAAGCCACAAGGGTGAATTAATTGTTCAAGTTCAGCTATATCAATTTTAGCAAAGTCTTTTGGAGTAGAATATTTTGAAAAAAGTGAAGGAGTTGTTTTATTAACTCGTTCATCAGTACACTGAGCAGATAAAATAACTGCTACTAACATTTCAAAAGGTGTAGTAAAATCTAAACTACATTTAGCATCAGGGTATGTACTTTTTAATATTTCTATAATTTTTATAATATCTTTTTTGTTCATATAATTTTATCAATCCTTGCCTCTTTTTTGTATCACGAATAAGGAAATATCCCATTCACGTCATTAATATTAAACCATAAAATTAAAGTATTTTCAAGGCAAAATGTTATATAAAGGTAACAAAATAAATAAAACAAAATATAATATAAATAAAGGAGGTAATATATTATGTTTAGATTACTAAAAAGGACAATAGGGGTATGTTTAATAGGTTTAGGGCTTGGAGTGCTACTAGTATTATTACTTCCAGTAACAGGGTGGTTATTTTTAATAGGAATAGCAATACTTGCAGTAGGCTTAATGTGGCTAATTTGCTAAATACATAAAAAGGAGAGTGGTAAAAATGACAATAGTAGTAAAAAAAGTACCAAAATTTTTAAGAGGATTCATAAAATTAATATTTGGAATAAAAGAGTAGGGAACGGTAGGGACGGTCCTTAATGCTTCCGAATTCAGAAGCGCTGGGGACAGTCCTTAAATATTTTTTTAGAGAAGAAAAATTTAGTGATTAAAATATATAATATATACTAAAAATAGATCAAATTAAATCAAATGAATAATAATATTCACCTCATTTAATTTGACCTATTTTATTTTACTATTTCTTAAGAAATCTACATATAAAAAGTAGTATGCATCCTACTTCTATTTATAATTTAATTAAGCTCTTTTTACTTTACCTGAACGTAAGCATTTAGCACATACAGATATTCTTTTTGTTTGTCCATTTACTATAGCTTTAACAGTTCTTGTATTTGGTTTAAAAGTTCTAGTAGCTCTTCTACTAACGTGTGAACGAGCAATACTAATTTGATTTCCATGAGATAGTGTTTTTTCGCAAATTTCACATTTTGCCATTTCTTACACCTCCTATAAGTTTTTGTTAAATTGACTATTTAATATAATAACACATAATTGAATTAAATACAAGAGGTTTTAGATATTTTTTATGTAACAATTTATATATAATGCCTCTATATTTATATTTAATATCATATTTTTGTGAAAATTAAGTGAAATAACAATAAATGAACTTGAAAATTTGGAAAAATATGCTATAATAAAAACGATGGTGCATTATTCTAGTAGCATACAACTATTGTGAGGGTGGGGCTAAAAATCCACTAAAGGGCACATCGTTGAAGTTTCTTGTTTATGCGCGAAATGCCAGTTTTGTGTGTATCCAGGGAGTAAGAAATTAGGGTATTATATAATGGCATATATAAGGAAGCCCTATTTTCGCGGAGGCTTAGGCAATATATCTAATGAAACCTTTTTAGAAAAATGCTTAAGAGTAACCTATGCTGAATGCCAAGACATAAAACGCATAGCGTAGCCTGTCTCGAGTGATAATACTGGGATTAACTAAAAAGAAAATTAAATTTGGCCAAATTTAATTTTCCAAAGAAGCTATAAAAAAGTGTGTCAAAATGGACGGGGATATTGACACATCTTTAAAAAATAAAGTATGTCAATATCCCCAATCCCTTTTGACACACCTTTTTATAGCTTCTTTATAGTTATGAAACTATTATTGCAAAAAAGACTAGCAATAGCTTTTAGTATGCCCAAGGAAAACTTCTAGAATGTTTGCTTTAAATTAAAAGCATGGAGGCTTATGGATTAAGGTACGGATTTTAAGTGGCGATCTGGTTTCTATCTATTACTTTTATACATAGTAGTAGGAGATATTTTCTTTAAACGGAAACGGCTAAACAGTAATGGTTAGTAGAAAATAGAGAAATTCTTCTAGACCTAAACCGTAAAATTTACTTAGGCCTTTACCATCTAAATAATTTTTAATAAAATGGACTGTCAAAAAAAGACGTCCTTTTTTGACACAAAAATGTTAATTGAGAAAAAAGTAAAAAGGAGCAAAAGAATAAATGGCTAAGAAAGAGAAAAATAAAAAAGATAAGAAAGAAAATGCGGACCTGAAATGGTTTGTAATAGTAGTAATAACTACTTTTATTTTATCTATAGTATTTTCATATATTTCTACTAATGCAATATCATGCTTAGAATTATTTCCAGCAATTTTAATATTAATTGTTACAATTTTTGTAGGAATAATATTTGATATAATTGGTGTAGCAGTAACAGTAGCAAATGAAGAAGAACTACATGCTAAAGCTAGTAAAAAAATACAAGGAGCCAAAACTTCAATAAAATTAATTAGAAACTCATCAAAAGTTTCAAACATATGTGCAGATGTTATAGGAGATATATGTGGAGTATTAAGTGGTTCAATATCAGCACTAGTTACACTAAAAATAACAGAAAAATTTGGGCTAGCATTTGATATCCAATTTATAATAAGTGCAATAGTTGCTTCGCTAACAGTAGGAGGAAAAGCATTAGGAAAAGGAATTGCTAAAAGAAATTCTACAAAAATTGTGCATATGGTTGGAATGATAGTAGGAAAAAGTACTTTTCAAGAAAAATAATAAAACCCCCCTTCTCAACTAGATAAGGGGGAGTTTTATTATTAGTTTGAAAAAATTAAGGAATATAAAAAGAGATAAATTAAACTACAAAACAAAAATTTGCAAAAATATTAAATGTTCGCTTGATTTTCCCTAATATATGTTGTATATTAAATGCTATAGAAAATGAGAATAAACAGATGTCAATAATTTTTCTAAATAAATGTCAACAACTTTCAAAAAATAGAAAAGAGGAGAAACGAAAATGTTTGCATATATAAAAGGAAGCTTAGAAATAAAAACAAGAGGTTATATTGTAATAGATGTAAATGGAGTTGGATATAAAATATTTATGTCAGAAACAGCAATAGAAAAATTAGGAGAAATAGGGGAAAATGTTAAGGTACATACATATTTAAAAGTTAGAGAAGACGACATGAGTCTATATGGTTTTAATACAAATGAAGAACTTCGTATGTTTGAACTTTTACTTCAAGTAAGCGGAATAGGGGCAAAATCAGCAATAACAATACTTTCTAATATAGTACCATCACAATTTGCAATTGCAGTAATAACAAATGATGTTTCAAAAATAAAATCATTACCAGGAATAGGTCCAAAAACCGCTCAAAGAATTATATTAGAATTAAAAGACAAAATAAAATCAGAAGAAGAAATAGCAGAAAATAAAGCGATAGATAACACAAAAGAAGAGGAAGATAGCGAAAAAATAACAGAAGCAACATCTGCACTTCAAGTATTAGGATATAGTAAAAAAGAAATAGAAAAAGCACTGCAAAAAGTAGAAAGTGAATTATCAGTAGAAGAAATAATAAAAATAGGTCTAAAAAATTTAGCAAGGTAAAATTTAAAAAAGGAGAAAAATTATGGATTTAAGTAAGCCACTAGCATTCAGGATGAGGCCAAAAACATTAGAAGAATATGTAGGGCAAGAACATATATTAGGAAAAGATAAAATATTATATAGAACAATAAAAGCAGACAGGCTTTCAAGTATCATTCTATGGGGACCACCTGGATGTGGAAAAACATCATTAGCAAGAGTTATAAGTGAAACAACAAAATATAAATTTACAAAAATTAATGCAGTAACATCAGGAGTATCAGATATAAAGAATGCTGTGGCAGAGGCTAGTAATTTAATGCTTAATCCATCAGGCAAATGCATTCTATTTATAGATGAAATCCATAGATTCAATAAATTACAACAAGATGCTTTATTACCATATGTAGAAAATGGAACAGTAATATTAATAGGAGCAACAACAGAAAATCCATATTTTGAAGTAAATAAGGCTTTAATTTCTAGGTCAATGGTAGTAAAACTAGAACCATTAACAGTAAATAACATTTATGAAGTATTAAAAAGGTCATTAACAGCAGAAGAAGGGCTTGGAAGTTATAAAATAGAAGTAGAAGATGAAACATTAAGAAAAATAGCAGACGTTTCAAATGGAGATGTAAGAACAGCATTAAATGGTTTAGAAGTAGCAGTACTTACAACAAAAATGGGCGAAAATGGAATAATTAAAATAACAAATGAAATAGCAGCAGATAGTGTACAAAATAGAAAAGCAATATTTGATAAAAATGGAGATAGCCACTATGATAATATAAGTGCATTCATAAAGTCAATGCGTGGAAGTGACCCAGATGCAGTAGTATTTTATTTAGCAAGAGCACTAAATGGAGGAGAAGACCCAATGTTTTTAGCAAGAAGAATAGTAATATGTGCCTCAGAAGATGTAGGAATGGCAAACCCAAATGCACTAGTAGTAGCAAATAGTGCAATGCAAGCAGTGCACATGGTAGGAATGCCAGAAGCACGAATAATACTTTCAGAAGCAGCAATATATGTAGCAACATCTCCTAAATCTAACGCATCATATTTAGCAATAAATAGAGCACTAGAAGATGTAAAAACAAAAGACACAGGGGAAGTTCCAATGCACATAAGAAATGCCCCAGTAGAAGGAATGGAACAATTCGGATATCATGGCGGATATAAATATCCACACGACTACCCAGGTCATTTTGTAGAACAACAATATCTACCAGATAAAATGGTAGGAACTAAGTATTATATAAAAGATGATACTATAAAATTATAAGAGGAAAAAATATTAGAATTAAATATTTATATATAGGAAAGATTGAATAAATTAAAAAAGGACCCAAACAGGGTCCTAATGCGTTGAAAAGTAAAACAACAATTGTTATTAGTTACATAATTTTAAAATATAAAATATTAACACTTAATATGCATATATTTGAAAAACACATACATATGATCCAGATACACTGGCATAAGGTCTAACTGTACATTTATAGCTTCCAGCAGGAAGATTTCCTATAGTGACTACTTGAGTAGTCCGATTTGCTGGAAGATACAGAGTTTTAGAAAAGTTATTACCTGTTACAGTAAATGAAAATACAGCAGAGCTATTAGCTCCATCTCCGGGTCTTCCTTGAAAATGAACATTAATTTGATGATAATCATATTCATTTGATACAGTAAAAGTAGAAACTTTTATTCCAGTATTTGTCATATTAAAGACATCTGGTCCATAGATAAGTCCACTTGCATAACAGATAGTACCTGAAAATGCGAAGAGACAAATTACACAAATCAAAGAAAGTATTTTTTTAAAACGTAAATCTTTCATAAAGCCCTTCCTTTCTTACTTTTCAACGCAAATTAATAATTACGAAATAAATATTACTATATTCTACTAGAAAAGCCAATAGTTTTCTGGAAAAATATTGAAAATATTGGAAAAAATTGCAAATTATGATATAGAATTACAAATTATTAACTCTGAATTGTAATTCTATATCATATTACAATGTTAATCAAACTCTTTGTAAGTTCCTCCATTATTTTCACAAAATTGTTTAAGGTTTTGTAGGAGTATTCTAACATCAGTATAATTTTTAAAATTTATAACTTCAAAATTACTTCCATTAACATTTTGATTAATAAACCAAACGTTGTAATGTTTAAATGTATAATCAGCATTATAGAAAAATTCATATCCATATTCTCTATTATCAATTGTACAATAAATCTTTTTACTTCTATTTTGAATTTGGCATTCATATAACATTTGCTTTTCTAATTTTATTTTATTATTTAATTTTGTCGAATTTATTATATACATACTGATAGCAATAGCTATTAAAATTATAAAACATATGATAGTAAATAAAAGAAATTTCAGTAGTATATTAGTAGTACTAGTTATTTTTTCTGTTTTGGCGATCTTTTGAACTATTACATTTTGAATATCATTATCTACAAGTTCATCTAAACTAATTTTAAATATTTTGGCTAATGCTGTTACTTGATTTATATCAGGTACTGTTTGACCTAATTCCCAATTAGAAATGGTTTGTCTAGTAACATTTAGACCTTCTTTTTCAGCAAGTTGCTCCTGTGAAAGATTCTCACTTTTTCGTAATTCATAAATTTTTTTTCCTATATCCATTTTTTCCCTCCTTATATATATATTATATTTTTTAAACTATATAGTAAATAAAAAAAATTTGCATTTTAAGTTAAAATAAAGTGCAAAGAAAATTAACAAACTATATTATTAACATAATATTTATTAATTCTTAAAAATAACATATTATAGCAAATATGTAAATTTTTATAATAGCATACCTATATAATTTAATTAACTTTATGGATTTATATGAGTAAAGAATACTAACGTAATTTACTACAAATTTTTATATTAATGTTGAATTTAAATTTTCTACAATAATATAAAAAATCGTTCTTTTTACTATTATAACAAACTGTATTAAACAATTTTGTAGAAATTTGTCGAAACAATATAAATTTATAAAAATATTTTTATAAAACAATGTTAAATATTTAGAAATATAAAAAAGACTAAAAGAAAGAAGGTATAAAAAAGGTGTCAAAAAATATGAAATGGTTCCATGCAAAATTACTAAAAAAGTGTTAATATATTTTAATAAAAAATGATAACAAAAATATTAATTATTTCTGTTATCATTTTTTATTAAATATTAAACACTATGAAACCTTTTAGTTTTATAGCACAAAAAAAGTAAACAATTTTCAAATTCAAAAGTAAGTAAAATTATTTCTTATTTTTACTTTTTGCTACCAAATTAGAAGTACAATGAGGGCACTTAGTTGCCTTATAATTTATTTGGGAAAAGCAGAAAGGGCATACCTTCGTTGTTGGTTCTTGAGTATCTTTTGAAGTATCTGCTTCAGTATTTAATTCTGAAAGTTTCTTTTTAGCTTTTCTAAAATGTTTATTATTTTCAGCCATTTTCTCTAAATTTTCCTTTGTTTTATCATTTAATTTATTAAATGACTTTATTGCTATAAATATAGAAAATGCAATAATCAGAAAATCCACAATAGTAGTAATAAAAGAACCATATTTAATAGAAGAACCACCTATTGTAAAAACTAAATTAGAAAAATCCATTTTACCAGTAAAAATAGCTATAGCAGGCATAATGATATCATTAACCAAAGAGGTAACTATTTTTTGAAAAGCACCACCAATAATAACACCAATAGCCATATCCATGATATTTCCTTTTGTTGCAAACTCTTTAAATTCTTTTAACATATTAATCACCTTTTCTATAAAAATTATAATGCTATAATATGATAAAAGTCGAAAAATGTCAATGGAAAATATAGTACAACATTTCACGATATGTAATAACTAATTGACTTTTAGAAAAAATTATGTTAATATTAGTGCTAGAAAAATTTAAGTTCCTTTTTAACCCGATTATAATATCGGTTTAACATAGATATGTAACTCATAAACAATGTCTTTAATTAAAGAAAAGGAGAATTGAATATGATAGCAAGTTTAATAGGAATTGTAGCATTAATTATAATAATATTGTTACTTGATAAAATATTTGATAAGAAAAAGGAATCAATATTAATAGGAATGTTGCTTATTTGGTTAGGACTGCCATGTGCATTTGTTACTATTATCTTTGGAATAGTTGAGCCTACTAAAATGGGGGAGTGGGAAGTAAAAGAAGCAATTAGACCAACATTACTAAATGAGGAAGAGAATACTTTCGGTGGATATACATATCAGTACTTAATACCTGAAAGATCAAGTACAAAACGGAATGTAATAAATTATGAAGTTGAGTACCTTTTTCAGAATGTTCCTATATTAGTAAAATGCGAAAGAAAAGCAGAACCAACAATATGGACATTAGGACTAGGACATAAGGAGACAAAATATGTTTTTTATAGTCCAGACGATACAATTAACTAAGAAATTAAAAAGGATGGCGTAATGCCATCTTTTTAATTCCCTAATATTTTCTTTATTTCCTCATGCCTTTTAATTTTTTGAGTAGTAGTTTTTATTAAAGGCTCAGTAGTAATTTTAATTTCAAAGATATTTTTATAAGGCGGAATTTGTGAGTTGACTTTTTTTACTTCTCCTTTTAACATTTCATAAATTTCCTCTTCATTTTTTCCTTTTAAACTGTCATTATCCATACTATATACTAATTTTGTACATAACTTATCGTTTCCAGTAGGAGAAAGGTATACAAAACTTTCTTCAATTAAAGAAGAATTATTTAATAATATTTCTAATTCTTGTGGAAAGATTTTCTTTCCATTTTTTAGAACAATCATATCTTTAATACGTCCTGTTACAAAAAGGTAGCCATCTTTATCAATATAGCCTAAATCACCTGTATGAAAATAGCCATTTACTAAAACCTCTTTTGTTTTTTCTTCATTTTCATAATAACCTAGCATAACATTGGGCCCTTTTACAGTGATTTCCCCAATTCCAGTTTCATCTTTATTAATAATTTGAACATCTTCACAAAACAAAGGTCTACCAGCACTGCCAGGTTTTTGGTATTTATCACTTTCACAAGAAATAACAGGAGAAGTTTCTGTTAAGCCATAGCCTTGAATCATGCGTATACCAATTGAATTAAAAAACTTAATTACTTTAATATCAGCAGAAGCAGAGCCATAAATTATAGTTCTTAAAGCTCCACCTAAAGGTTCTAAAATACTCTTAAATAACTTTCTTCTTATATCTATGTGTAATAGTAATAAAAAGTTGGAAATGATCATCATAATTTTTACAAGTATAGTTAAATTCTTTTGCTTAATATTTTTCCAAATTTGACGATACATTACATCTAAAACAGCTGGAACACATACCATTCCAGAAATTTTATATTCTACTAAGTTTTTAGCAATATGCCTTAAACCATCACAGTAACAAATATTAAAACCAATAAAGAAGCAGAAAAGATATGTTGCAGTACATTCAAAAGTATGGTGCAAAGGTAAAAATGAAAGAACTTTATCATCTTCTTCATATTTAATTAAAGTAGTCATTGCAGAAACATTAGAACATATATTTCTTTGGGAAAGCATAACTGCTTTTGAAATTTCAGTGGTACCAGAAGTAAATAATAAAACAGACATTTTAGTACTATCTATTTGAATATTATCGTAAGAAATATCACCATTTTTTCGTAAATTATATCCTTCTTCTAATAGTTCCCAAAAAGATAGAATATCTTCTTCATGCTCAGTAGAATTCATATTAATATAATACTTTAAATTAGTAGTATTTTTATTTTTTATATTTTTAAATATTTCTAAAAATTTTCCATCAAAAATAATAGCTTCTGCATTACTACGAATAAGTAAATTTTCAATTTCATTTTCAGGTAATAAATAATCTAAAGGAACACATACCATATCGCCAGTATTAATAGACATATAGCTTACAGGCCAAGGGTACTGATTATGGCTAATAATAGCAACTCTTTTACCTTTTAGGCCCATAGAAAGAAGTTTCGTAGAAAATGCTTTTACATCTTCATGATGCTTTTCAAATGTAACATTTACATATTCAGGGGTCTTACTATTTACATCTATTTTATAACTAAAAGCAATTCTATTTGAAAATTGTTTAGTAGTATAGTCTAAAAGTTCTCTAAAATTATCTACATAGACTTCTTTATATATTTTGTTCTTTTGGGGTTTAAAATTTTTATCCAATTATTTCATCTCCTTGATTAATAAAAATATTTTTCATCTAAAACTTATACAGTACGATTATATATAATAAAGACCAAAAAAGCAAGCATGAAAAATGTCTAATTTTCTATATAAATTACATTTAAAGGTGCAAAATAATAATTAATTATTATTACTAAAAAACTAAATAAATAATAGTATTAAATATTATTATATGCTATAATAATTATATGTTATTATCTAAAAGGATATTAAAAGGAGACTAAATATGAGCTTAAGGTTAATATGCGGAAGAAGCGGAACACGGTAAAAGCGAGTTTTGCTTAAACGAAACAATAGAAAAACTAAACAGTAACAATAAAAATAAAATATATATAATAACCCCAGAACAATTTTCATACTCAGCAGAAAAAAAGCTACTAGATAAACAAGAAACTGGAGCTATTGTTAATGCAGAAGTTTTAACATTTAAACGTATGGCATACAGGGTAGAGAATGAAGTTCGGAGGAGTAATAGACAAAAAAATATCCAAATCTGCCAAAGCTATGATTATTTATAGCATTTTACAAGACAGCAAAACAAATTTAAAATTTTTAGGCAAATCAGAGCAAAATGTAGAACTTATAGATACAGCATTAACAGAATTTAAAAAGCACAATGTTACTTTAGAGAACATACAAAATTTAATAGAAATAGAAGAAGATAGATACTTAAAAGAAAAGTTAAAAGACTTACAATATATATATCAAAAATTTGAAAAAAGCTTGCAAGATAAATATATAGACGAAAATGATGTATTAACAATACTCGCGGCTAACCTAGATAATACAAATATGTTTAAAGATACTTTAATATATATAGATGAATTTACAGGTTATACAAAGCAAGAATATAAAATAATAGAAAAACTTTTAAAAGTAGCCAAACAAATATCTATAACAGTAACAACAAATAACTTAGACATGGGAACAAATGAAGATTCAGATATATTCTATTCTAACAAGCAAACAGCTGACAAGCTATTATATTTAGCAAGAAAAAATAATATAGAATGTGAAAAAACAATATTTCTAGAAGAAATGTATAGATTTAAAAGTAAAGAACTTAAACATATAGAGAAAAACATATATAAAATACCATACACAATATATGAAAGAAATGTGGATAATATAAAGTTATTTTTAGCTACAAATGCATATTCAGAAATAGAAAATGTAGCAAAACAAATTATAAAATTAGTAAAAAATGAAAATTACAGATATAAAGACATTTCAGTAATAACAAAAAATTTAGATACTTATTCAAGTTTAGTAAAAGCGATATTTAAAGCATATGATATACCAGTATTTATAGATGAGAAAAAAGAACTTAGTCAAAACATTTTTATAAAATATATAATGAGTATATTAGATGTATACGCAAAAAGCTGGTCTTATGATTCTATAATAAATTATATAAAAACAGGTTTTTTAAACTTAGATAATGATGATATATATATGTTTGAAAACTATTCTAAAAAGTGGGGAATAAAAGGCTCAAAATGGTACCAAGGAGAATGGAACTTTGGTGATGAAACAAAGGAGAATAAAGAGCAATTAGAAAGAATAAAAAACATTAGAAACATAGTAGTAAATCCATTAGTTAAGTTAAAAGAAGATATTTTGAGAAACAAAACAGTTGGTAATATAACAAAGGCAATATATAACTTTCTAATAGAAAACAAAATAGATAAAACACTTATAGATAAAAAAGAAAAATTAGAAAAAGAAGGACATATAGAGCTATCAAAAGAACAAGAATTGGCATGGAACATAGTCATAAATGTGCTAGATGAACTAAATATGATATTTGAAGAAGAGAAAATAAGCTTTGAAAAATATATGAACTTAGTAAAAATAGGTTTAAACTCAAGTGGCTTAGGAAGAATACCACAAACTGCTGACCAAGTAATAGTAGGAGACATAGAAAGAAGTAGAACACATAAAGTAAAAGCAGTATTTATTTTAGGAATGAATGATGGAGCATTTCCTACAGTTCATAAAGACGAAGGATTTTTAGGAGATGAAGACAGAAAAAAACTAAAAGAAAAAGGAATAGAACTTGCAAAAGGCACTTTAGAAGCACTTTATGAAGATAACTTTAGCATTTATAAAGCATTTTGCACAGCAGAAGAAAAGCTATTTCTATCTTATGTATCAACAAATATTGATGGAAGCTCATTAAGACCATCAATTTTAGTAACAAAAATAAAAAAGATTTTTCCAAAATTAAAAGAAGAAAGCGATATGGTGTATGAACAAAATGAAATAATTTCAGGAAATTCTTGTTTTGATGAACTAATAGTAAATTTAGCAAAGTTTAGAGATGGAGAAAAAATAGATAAAATTTGGTTTAAAATATATGAAATTTTAAGTAAAAACGAAGATTGGAAATATAAACTAGAATCAGCAATAAAAGCATTAAACTATACAAATAAGCCAGAAAAAATTTCAAAAGAAAATATAGACAAATTATATGGAAACACACTAAATACAACAGTATCAAGACTAGAACAATATAAAGCATGTGGTTTTTCATACTATTTAAAATATGGTTTAAAAATACGTGATACAAACGAATTCAAAGTACAAATGGTAGATACAGGAAACTTTATGCATGATGTAATAGATACATTCTTTAAAACAATAAGAGAAAAAGAATTAGATGTAAAAGAAATAACAGAAGAGCACATGTATGAACTAATAGACAAAATTGTAGAGGAAAAACTATCAATTAGTAAAAACTATATATTTACAAGTACAGACAAATATAAATTACTAACAAGAAGGCTAAAAAGAGTAATACAAAAGTCTATGAAATATATAATAGAAAGTTTGAAAGAAAGTGACTTTCAGGTATTTGGAAGTGAGCTAGAATTTAAAAAAGGAAAAGACTACGAACCAATAAGCCTGCAATTACAGGATGGAAAGAAAGTAGAAATAACCGGAAAAATAGACAGAATAGACTTAGCAAAAGATGAAAACGGAAAATATATAAGAATAATAGACTATAAATCTTCAGTAAAAAATATAGACTTAAATGAAGTAGTAGCAGGGCTTCAAATTCAGCTCTTAACATACCTAGATGCAACATGTAAAATAGAAGAAATGTTCCCAGCAGGGGTACTTTACTTTAGCTTAATAGACCCAGTAATAAAAGCAGAAAAATATATGTCAGATGAACAAATAGAAGAAGAACTAAAGAAAAAATTTAAAATGAATGGGTTAATACTAGCAGATGTAAAAGTAGTAAAAATGATGGACAAAAAGCTAGAAAGCGGAAACTCAAATGTAGTACCAGCATATATAGATAAAGAAGGAAACCTAAGCAAAAAGTCAAATGCAGTAACAAAAGAGCAATTTGAAGACTTACAAAAATATACAGCCAAAATAATAAAAGAGATATCAGAAGAAATACTAAGCGGAAATATAAACTTAAACCCATATTACAATACAAAAACAAAGAAAACACCATGCGAATACTGTGAATATAAATCGATATGCCAATTTAAAGCAGGTAGCTATGGAAATAATTATAACTACATTGGCAAAAAAGAAAAGCAAGAGATTCTAGAAGAAATAAAAAGTATAGTCGAAAAATAAGAACGTTTGTCGAAGTACTAGAAAAACAATTTAACATAATATATAATAATACCACCTTTTGCCGAAGAGGTAGAAAGGAGGTAATCTCTATGAATAGAATACAGAAGATGATAGCATTAATAATAGTGTACTTAATACTCAAAGAATTTGACAAATAAGGAAACTCCCCTAGTGTACAAGACTAGGGGAGTTCATTTCTCTATGAATAACTTTTTTAAAGCAATTTACATTGCTAAATATAATATACATTATTTTCCAACATTTGTCAATCGAAAAATGAAAAATATAATAATTATTTATAAGTAAATTTTTGTAAAACCGCTTGCAATTTTATGTAAAATATTATATAATACAAATGTTAGATTGTTTAGAAACCAATAGTTCAACAACTTGGAGGTTTCTAAGCCTCCAAGAAAATTCAAGGAGGTAGTTATAATGTTTAATGTATCAATACCTAAAATTTCAAATGAAGAGTTAAAGGAACGCTATGAGCAGATTAAGCCAGTTGTTACAGTTAACGGTAAACTACACTATTTAAGAGAGTTTACTTGGGAAGAGCTTACAGGCATCAGTTACCTGTGGAATTATGACAAAGATGTAAGAGAAGAAGTTAGAGAAGGTGAACTTAAGGTACTGGAAGGCAGAGATTTTGTTTGCTTACATCGCTATGGATATTACGGATTATTCGAGCCAAGTATCAGTGAAGTGCTTTCACAAATTAAGGAATATGACCTTCCTTTTGTAAATGCATTTGAAATTATTGAAAGTCCTGAAACAGCAGAAGACTTCCATAAAGACAGTTTCACATCAATAGCATTTGACAATGGATATCATGTTTCTACGGTGAGACTGTATAGAAAGAAGAGGTAATACAAGTAATTGGTGTAGCTTATAACTGCACCGACTTTCCTTATTATATAAGAAAAATCAATTTAAAATTTTGTACAGTAGGGGCACGGGGCACCGTGCCTTTTACTCGGTAAAGAAAGCCACCTTTTGCCGAAAAGGTAGAAAGGAGGTAATCACTATGAGCAGGATACAGAAGATAATTGCATTAATAATAGTGTACTTAATACTCAAAGAATTCGACAAATAAGGAAACTCCCCTAGTCTCACACACTAGGGGAGTTCGTTTCACTATGAACAACTTTTTTAAAGCAATTTACATTGCTAAATATAATATACATTATTTCCCAACATTTGTCAATTAAAAAAATAAAAAATGTAAACAAAAGTATTGGCAATTTAATTTCCTAATTTACCTCCATTACGCTGCTTATTTTCAGCAATGCTTGAAAATATTTCTTTTACATCAAGATTCTTTAATTCTTCATCAGTTAATTGACTTATCTCAGAACGACAATATACTAAGTTAGCTACATCGAAGAATGTAGTTGCCTTACTCCGGTCATATGTGGGGAGACACATCCAATTATCCATATCAAATTTTTCATATACGTTTTTATCGCCTCTAGGAATTTTCACTTCAGACATATTGAGCTCCTTTCTATGATAATTATCAGTTTATAAAGGTAATATAAGTTTATTTCTATAAGAATACTATAATTGCCTTAAAATGTTAATAATTATTCAGTTTAAGTTTTTATATTTTTTTCAAAAAATATAGAAACTTAAAAAGTAACAAAATATTGAATTATATAAAATGGTATAGTAATATATATTAAAAGAGGGAGGGAGCTTTAATGAAAGACTTATCAAACGAAAACGTGGTGCATATAAAAGATGGAGATATAGAATATTTACAATTTAGAAAGTTATTAGAGTATAAAGATAGAGTTACACATTGCTATACAACAAGAAGTAATAACTATGAAAAAGATGATGGTAAAAACTATAAAACATTATATGAAAGCTTAAACTTGGACTATAAAAAATGTGTAAAAATAAAAGAACAAATACATAGTAATTTCGTACAAATAATAGAAAATCAAGGAACTAAGCCAGACAAAGTAGATGGGCTTATAACAAATAAAAAAGAAATATCATTTTCATTAAGATTTGCAGATTGCACACCAATTTATTTATATGACCCAGCAAAAAATGTAATAGGAGATATACATTCAGGTTGGAAGGGAACTGCAAACAAAATTGCGTGTGTAGCAGTAAAGAAAATGATAGAAGAATATAATTCAAAACCAGAAGACATCATTTGTTGTATAGGCCCAGCAATAGGAAAATGTCATTTTGAAGTAGATGAAGATGTAAAAAATATTTTTGAAACTACTTTTTCATATATGAATATAAATGATAGGATAATAGAAAAAGGAGAAGTAAAAGAAGGAAAACAGAAATATTTTATAGATACAAATCTAATTAATAGAATAATGTTAGAAGAAATTGGCTTGCTAAAAGAAAATATAATAGAAAGTAATATATGTACAGTATGCAATAAAGATGTATTACACTCATATAGAGTAGATAAACAAAACGCAGGAAGAAATACCGCAATAATGTCATTAAAGTAAAACAATGTTTAGACAAAAAAATAGAATTGTAGGGGTCGCTACTAAAGGGCGACCCAGTCTTCGAAGAAATAACCCTAGAAATTTAAAATCAGCCACCTTCTGCATTTATAAAGAATTGGTAAAGAATTGGGACGCGACCAATTCTTTACCAACAAAATAAAAAAATGTAGGGACACCGTTTGTTGGAATACTTGTTAGAAATGACACCACTATGCCTCTTTCTTGTAGTATAGGAAAAATCAAATTTTACGATGTAGGGGCCGTTTGTTGAAATACCTCGTTGGCAATGATACCACTGTGCCCTTTTGTTTTATAAAAATAAAGGAGTAAACGAAAATGAACAAAAAACAAAACAATTTAATAAAATATAAAAGAAAAACATTAATAATTATAAGTATTATTGCCTTAATACTAATTATAGGAGTTTTTACACTTGCCATAAATATAAAAAGACAAACAAAAGCAGAAAAAGAACAAGAAGTAATTAACGAGGAGGCGAGCAAAAATAAGAATGTGTTAGAAAGTAAAGAGGATAATTCTAATAAATTAAAGCTTAACAATTATATGCAAAAAGCAGAAGAAAAACTAAAAGAATTAACCGAAGATGAAGTAATAGCACAGTTATTTTTAGTAGGAACACATACTACTAGTGATTTTGAAAAATTGAAAGAAAAGCAATTTGGAGGATATTTATTTTTTGCAGATTTCTTCAAAGATAAAACAGAAAAACAAATACAAAATGAAATAAATAAATTTAATGAAGTCTCAAAAGTACCACTTTTAATAGCAGTAGATGAAGAAGGAGGAAATGTTGTAAGAGTTAGTAGTAACAAAAAATTAATAAACGAACCATTTAAATATTCAAGTGAAATATATCAAAATGGAGGTTTCGAGGAAATTTGGCAAGATACAATAAATAAAAGCAAATTTTTAAGTAATTTAGGAATTAATTTAAACTTGGCTCCAGTGGTAGATATATGTGAAAAAGAGACAGACTATATGTATAAAAGGTCATTAAAACAAGGAAAAGAAATAACAGCTACTTTTGCAAAAACAGTAATAAGTGCAAGTAAGGAAAGTAATGTATCATATGCACTAAAACATTTTCCAGGCTATGGAAACAATGTAGACACACATAAAACTACATCAACAGATGAAAGGAGTTATGAAGATATATACAATAATGACTTAGAGCCATTTAGGGTAGGTATAGAAGAAGGAGCAGAAGCTGTACTAATAAGCCATAACATAGTAACAAGCATAGACCCAGAAAATCCAGCATCACTTTCACCTAAAATACATAAGTTATTAAGAGAAGACTTAAAATTTGAGGGAATTATTATTACAGATGCAATGAACATGGGGGCAATAGCAAATGAGTATACTATAGAAGAAGCAATAATAAATGCTATTTCAGCAGGAAATGACATTATAATAGTTACAATAAATAAAGCATCAAAAGAAAATTATGATGATATTATAAAAGCAGTAAAAACAGGAATAAATAATGGAAAAATTACTAAGGGAGATATTTATACAAAAGCTAAAAATGTTATTGCATGGAAATATTATAAAGGAATGTTATAATTAAAGAAATTATAATTGCAAAAAATAAGAATAAATGCCATATAATAAGAAGTTTTGTCGAAGCTCTAGAAAAATAAATATACATAATGTATAATGAAGACACCTTTTACCTAAAAGGTAGAAAGGAGGTAATCGCCATGATAGAATACTAAAGATAATAGCATTAACAATTATTTACTTAATACTAAAAGATTTTGACAAATAAGGAAAATCCCTTAGTGTACGCACACACTAAGGGATTTCATTTCGCCATGAACAACTTTTTTAAAGCAATTTTCATTGCTAAATATAATATACAATATTTTCCAACTTTTGTCAATAAAAAATAAGAATAGTTTTAATATTAATTTGTAATTAATTCAATAAACTTCTCCGTAGCAAAACTTGTAATAGTATTTTTAGGTAAAACAATACCTAAACTTCTCTTTGGAATTTTTTCCTTTATAGGAATTTCAAAAAGAAGCTCATTTTCTAATTCATCTTTAGCAAATTCCTTTGTAATATAAGAAATCCCCATACCAATTTTAGCAAAATCCTTTACTAATGCATAACTTACAATATCAAATTTAGGATGAAAAGAAATATTATTTTTTTCCATTAAAGAGTTTAAAAATGCTCTTGTATTAGAAGGTTCCTTTTGAGTAATAATAGGAAAATTTGTTACCAAATCTTCAAGTGATATTTCTTTTAAAATTTTTTTCTTATAACTTAAATTACCAGCAAAACAATCTTGCAAAGTAGCACAAGGAGTAATAATTAGAGTGTCATCATTTTGAGTAGGAAGGTTAACTACTAGAAGGTCAAGACTTCCTTTTTTTAAATCAGCTATTAATCGATTAGTTAAACTATTAGTAATAGAAATATCAATATTAGGAAACTGATTGTGAAATTTTTCAATAAAAGGAAGTAAGAAATATTTTGTTATTGTAGTACTTGCACCAATCCTTATTGTACCAGTTTCTAGGTTTTTTAAAGAAGTAAGCTTATGCTCACCATTAATAAAACTCTCAACTCCATTTTTGATAAATTCATAAAAAATTTTACCATTTTGAGTTAAAACTACCCCTTTAGGCCCTCTATTAAATAAAGTAATTCCAAGTTCAGTTTCTAATTTCTTTATCGTTTTAGTAATAGCAGGCTGAGAAATATATAGTGAATTAGCAGCTTTAGTAATACTTCCGATAAAGAGCAACAGTATAAAATATTTTATAGGATTCATAATTAATATTCATCATATAACCTCCAGTTATAATAAATATAAATAATATATATTTGAATTATATCAAAAAATAAATTATAATGCAAATATCAAAAGAAGAAAGGAGCATAAAAAATATGCGGGTAGATGATTATTTATCAGTATGTATGTTTCAATTAAAGGTTAATTTAGACTGCAATAGTGTAGACGAATATATAATTGAAACAAAAGAGGTTAATTCACAATTAGAAGCAGCATTTTCTATAATAGAAAAGCGTAAGCCAGACATATCTTTATTTCCAGAAATGACATATTTGTATTAAGCATATTTGGAAGAAGTGATAAGTATTCAAGTAACCCAAAAAACATTATAGTAGAAAAATTATAGGAGGGAAAAAATATGAAGAATATCATTATTACAAGTGGTCCAACAAATGAAAAGATTGATGCTGTTATGAAAATAACAAATATGTCAACAGGAGCATTAGGAGCAGCTGTAGCAGACACATTTTTAGAAGAAAGAAATGAAGAAATTGAAACAATTTATTATATTTCAACAAAGATGTCTTATAAGCCTAAAGTAAAGAGTGAAAAGATACAATTTATAACAGTTGAGTCAACACAAGACTTAATTGAGGCACTAGAAGAAATTTTTGCTACAAAAAAAATTGATATAATAATTCACTCAGCAGCAGTAGGAGACTATGCAGGTAAATATGCTATAAGGGCAGAAGAATTAGTTGACGAAATTTGGGAGAAAGTACAAAATGCAAAAAGTAAGGAACAAATTACAAAAGAAATGCTTATGAGCATTTTTGAAAATCCTGAAACTGTATGCAATAATACAACAAAAATTTCATCCTATGAGCCACACCTTATGACAATGCTAACATTAACGCCAAAAGTAATTAGTAAAATAAAGCAAATGGCACCAGAAGTAACTTTAGTAGGGTTTAAGCTTTTAGAAGGAGTAAGCAAAGAAGAACTTTACGATGTAGCTTCAAAACTAAGGCAAAAAAATAAGGCAGACTATATAGTAGCAAATGACTTAGCAAAAATAGGAAATGGCAAACACTGGGCTATGATTATAAATGAAAAAGGAATCACAGCAGAATGCGAAACTAAGAAGGAAATAGCACAAACGTTAGAGAGATTTCTTTTTTAGTATATAAAAAATCCATTAGTGCAACAGCACTAATGGATTTTTTTATACTAGTAAAGTAAGTTATTTTAAGTTGGGGTTGCAGGGAGCAAGTATCGCTCGCCAGTGTAGAAAAGTCATCTTTTATTCTATTTTGAATAAAAATTACTTGCAATTTATGTAAAACTAATATATAATATAAGTATATTTTATAACTATTTAAAATAGTATGTAACAGTTAATTCTCGTATAATAATTATAAGGAGGAATATTTTTATGAGAAAACGGATTATCACAATTACTTTAGTATGCTTTTTTATGCTAATTTTGGCTAGCTGTAGCGATTCATTAGGAAGTGAAATTATTACACTTCCTAATGAAGGAACACAAGCGAAAACCAAAGCTCAAGTGTCCAAAGTAGAAGAATATAGTAATGTATCAGTATATGAAACAAGAAAAGTAGAAGAGTATATAACTTTTTTAGAAAATTTTGACGAAAGGAATAATGAGATCCTTGGAGTGACTACTTGTATGAATACTGGAGGTTACACCAGTGATGATTTTTATATGGTAACCTATAAAAAGTTAGACGAGCCTAGAGAAGATGTGAGAGTCACTGGTAAAGTTTCAATATTTAGAACAAGAAGTGAGAAAGAATATCTTAGATTTCTAACAAATTTTGATGGAAACAACAATGAAGTTCTCGGAATAAGTACTTCTATGAATACTGGAGGCTATACTAATGGCGATTTTTATATGGTAACTTTTAGAGAATTAAAGTAATAATTATTTAGTTAATACTTAAAGAACTTGAGAAATAAGGAAACTCCCCTAGTGGATAGACTAGGGGAGTTCATTTCATCCTGAACCACTTTTTTAAAGAAATTTTTATTGCTAAATATAATATACAATATTTTCCAATACTTGTAAATTAATAATCTAAAAATTTTTTATGTACATTATCAAAGCCTTACAATTATATTTGAAATTATAAAAACTTACGTCTAAAATATTTACAAATACCTAAAAAAATAGTATAATTGCGAATAAGAAAAATGTAAATAATAAAAACTTTTAATTTGGAGGATATGTCTTATGAAAAATGATGTCATTATTATTGTAGAAGGACCACAAGGAGTAGGAAAAACAACATTTACAAGATATCTAAGAGAACATATGCCAGCGACGGATTTACATGCTTTATCTGGAATAAAAGATAGAGGAGAGACAGGCCTAAAAAAAATTAAAATAAAGTATGAGAAACTACTTAATTATATGGAAAATTGTGAAGATATCAATATGATATTTGATAGAACATTTTTCACAAATGAAGTATATTCAAGGCTTGGATATCATAACTATTCTTTTAATGAAACATATCAAAGCCTATTATCAAAGTTAGATAATATGAAAAATGCAGATAAATATTACATCTATTTAGTAATGGCATATTTACAAGATGAATCTTTATATGAAGAAAGAATTAAAAGGGATAAACATCAATATCAAAAATTTGAAGTAGAAAGCAGTATTATGCAACAAAGAGAATACTTAAAGCTGGCAGATGAAGTTGAAAAACAAACTAAGAACATTAAAGTATTACGCTTTGCAAATGATACTGAAGAAATGTTTAAAGAGAATGTACAAAAGTATTTTGGACAATATTTTAAGTAAAACAATAAGGAAATGTAATAAAGTGTGTCAAAAGGGACGAGGAAAATTGACACGCTTTATCTTTTAAGGATGTGTCAGTTTCTTAAATCCCTTTTGGTACTCCTTTTTTACATTTACTTTGAAAAGGAGCAAAAAATGAACGTAGGATTTATACACTTAGGCTGTAGTAAAAATTTAGTAGATACAGAAATGACAATAGGCCTATTTAAAAATAATGAATATAAAATAGTAAATAACCCAGAAGATGCTGATATTTTAGTAATAAATACATGTGGGTTCATTTTAAGTGCACAAGAAGAAGCAATAAATACAATTCTTGAAATGGCAGAATATAAAAATAAAAGATGTAAATATTTAATAGTCATGGGTTGCTTAGTACAAAGGTTTAAAGAAGAACTTGAAAAAGAAATTCCAGAGGTAGACCTATGGATAAAATATGATTCATATAATACAATATGGGAGCAAATAGAAAAAGTTATAAAGCCAGAAGTAACAAAAGTAAAAAGCTTAAATTTCTTAGACAGAATAATAACAACAGGAGAAAACTTTGCATACCTAAGAATAGCAGAAGGATGTAGTAACTTTTGCACATATTGTGCAATTCCAAAAATAAGAGGGAAATTTATAAGTAGAACAATAGAAGATGTATTAGAAGAAGCAAAAAAGCTAGCTAAAGAAGGCTCACAAGAATTAATAGTAATAGCACAAGACACAACAAAATATGGAACAGACATATATGGAAAGCCACGTTTAGCAGAACTATTACAAGAACTATGTAAAATAGATGGAATAAAATGGATAAGATTTTTATATTCATACCCAGAAACAATAACAGATGAATTAATAGAAGTAGTAAAAAAAGAAGATAAAATATGTAAATACTTTGACATACCAATTCAACATATATCTGATAGTGTTCTAAAAAGAATGAATAGAAAAAGCAATGGCGAAAGCATACGAAAAGTCATAAAAAAACTAAGAAAAGAAATACCAAATGTAGTAATAAGAACAACAGTAATGGTAGGTTTCCCAGGGGAAACAAAGGAAGATTTTGAAGAACTATATAATTTTATAAGAGAAACAAAATTTGATAGGTTAGGGGCATTTAGCTATTCAAAAGAAGCAGGAACACCAGCAGAGAAACTTCCAAATCAAATTCACACAAATACCAAAAAGAGTAGGTATAACAAAATCATGAGCCTGCAACAACAAATAGCTATAGAAAAGCAAAAAAAATTAATTGGAAGAGAATTAGAAGTATTAGTAGAAACAAAAACTTTTGATGGAAAATATTATGTAGGAAGAAGTTACATGGATGTACCAGATATAGACGGGCTTATTTATATTGAAATGATAGATGAAGCATTAGAAGGTAAATTTGTAAAATGTAAAATAATAAGTGCAAATAATTATGACTTAATAGCAAAAATAATGAAATAAAAAAATATTCAAATTAAATAACATAAAAAAGCTTTTTTAGTAGAAAAAAGCTTTTTTTTATGTTATAATTAATATAGGTGTAAAAAATAAAGGAGGAGTAATTATGTTTGAAAGTAAATATGGTAAAACACTTACAATAGGTTTAGTAATATTAATAATAATAGTTATAGGAGCACTTGTATTTTTTACAATAGATTATATAAAAAGTGTAAATACAAATAATGAAGCTTTAAATGAAGCAAATAAATTTATAAATGAAGTAAATGACCCACAAAAAAATAATGTTATAAAAAATGAACAAAATTCAAATACACAAACAAATGTAGAACTTAATATACAAGTTGAAAATATAGTTTCTGATGGAACTTCAAATTCAGGAAACACTGATACATACAAAGGTTTTGAAAAGGCAGGAGTAATAGAAATACCAAAAACAAATTTAAAATATGTTGTTTTAGCACAAGGAAGTAAAGATGCAATAGAAGTTTCAGTAGCAGTAAATGGAGGACCAGGATTAAATAAAGTAGGAAATACAATAATAATAGGTCATAATTATAGAAACGGAACCTTCTTTTCAAACAATAAAAACCTAGCAAATGGAGATAAAATATACATTACAGACAAAACAGGAACAAGGTTAGAATATACAATATATGATATATATACAACATCAACAGGAGATTCAAGCTATATGGAAAGAGATACTAATGGTCAAAAAGAAATAACACTAGTAACCTGTACAGATGATACAAAAAACAGATTAGTTATTTGTGCAAAAGCAAATTAGAATAGGTAAATATGAGGTAAAGAATGGATAAAGGAAGAAAATTTTTTACAATATTATTAATAATAGTAATAACATTAACATTAGCGTTATTAGGATATATAGCATATAACTATATATCCAATTATATTAATGCAAAAGAAGCTGCAAAAGTAGTAGAAGAATTTGAAAATGAAGTTCAAAATATTATTACAATAGAAATTGGAGAAGAAAATACAAATAGCCAAGAAGAAAATAATCAATCACCATCAAATACAGTAGAAACTAAACCGCAAAATAAAGTGACAAAAAAATATAAAGGCTATAATATGATAGGAACAATAAAAATACCAAAAACAAAGGTAAGTTATCCAATAGTAGATTCTACTAGTCCTTCAGCTATGGACACTGCAATAGTAATGCTATATGGAGCAGGGTTAAATAAAGAGGGAAATACGGTAATAGTAGGACATAATTATAGAAATGGAGGCTTTTTTGGAAATAACAAAAAATTACAAAATGGAGATACAATATGTATAACAGATGAGCTAGGAACTACAATAGAATATGAAATATATAATAAGTACATAGCAGAAGATAGTGACTTCTCATATGCAACAAGACAAACAAATGAAAAAAGGGAAATTTCATTATCAACATGTACCAGTGACAGCACAAAAAGGCTTGTAATATGGGCAAAAGAAAAATAAAAAACATAAGAGAAAAAAGTAAAGAAACAGTGATAGGGGATATTAAAACACTAAAGAGACGTGTAATATAAGGTTTCAAAATTACCATAAAATTTTTACAAAAAATATTGGAAAATCTTTTGACTTTTACCAAAAAATGTAGTATAATAATGTCAGTGGTTGAAAAAGAGAATCGAAACCTTTCTTAACTTACACATAAAAAAATATTTACGTTGAAAGGAGTGTTACTTTAAATGTTTAATGTAGGAGATAAAATAGTGTACCCTATGCATGGTGCAGGAACAATAGATGCAATAGAAGAAAAAGATATATTAGGTGAAAGACAAGCCTATTACATAATAAAAATGCCAGGGGAAGTAAAAGTTATGGTTCCAACTGCAAAGGCAGAAGAAATTGGAGTAAGAAATATAATAAATAAAGAAAACGCAGGAAAAGTGTTCCAAATATTAGAAGAAAACGAAACTGAAATGTCAAATAACTGGAACAAAAGATATAGAGACAACATGGAAAAAATGAAAAGTGGAGACATATATGAAATTGCAGACGTAGTTAGAAACTTAAGCTTTAAACAAAAAGAAAAAGGTCTATCTACAGGAGAAAAGAAAATGCTAGGAAATGCTAAACAAATATTAGTAAGTGAATTAGTATTAGCAGAACATGCATCACAAGAAGAAGTAGAACAACTAGTAGAAAATAAAATAACAATGTCATTTGAAGAATATAAAACACCAATAGAAGAAAATACACAAATAGGAAAAGATATAGTTAAAAAATTTATTCCATTTGATGGAACAGCAAACGTATAAAATAAGCACATAATACAGAAGACGGCTAGAAAAAGTCGTCTTCTGTATTATGTGTGATGTTTAATTAGAATTGTAGGGGATTTATAAAATATGAAAAATCAATTTTTGAAAATACATTTCACATTGTAGAAATAGCCACCATCGGCGACTCATATAGCCCCAAAAAAAAACAGCATTATTGTTGCATAGGAGAAATTAATTTTAAAATCGCCCCTACATCTATATTAAATAATAATTGTGAACACTAAAATTACAGATTACATAAAATAAAATCACAAAAAGAAGGATTTATGTATATTCTGTCGAATAATATAAATATGGAATAGAAAGGTAGAGAGGATTAAGTGCGATATAGTGATGAATTAATTGATGAAATTAAAAATAAAAATGATATAGTTGATATCATATCACAATATGTAGTATTAAAAAGAAGCGGTAGAAACTTTTTTGGGTTATGCCCATTTCATAAAGAAAAATCACCTTCTTTTTCTGTATCACCAGATAAACAAATATTTCACTGTTTTGGTTGTGGAGTAGGAGGAAATGTATTTCACTTTGTAAGCAAAATAGAAAATATAAGTTTTAAAGAATCATTAGAAACTCTAGCAGATAAAGCAGGAGTAGAACTTCCAATGTTAGAAAATGATGGGGACAGTAAACTACTAGCATTGAAATCAAAGGTATACGAAATAAATAAATGTGCAGCAGAATTCTACCATGAAAACTTATATAAGCCTACTGCTAAGCTAGCACAAGAATATGTGAAAAAAAGAAAATTAGACAATAACACATTAAAAAGTTTCTTAATAGGGTATTCAGGTAATTTCAATGAGCTATATATGCTATTAAAGCAAAAAGGCTATACAGAAGAGGAAATACTCGCTTCAAGTTTAGTAAATAAAACACCAGAAGGTAAATATATAGATAGGTTTAGAAAAAGGCTCATGTTTCCAATACAAGATGTAAGAGGAAGAGTAATAGCATTTGGAGGAAGAGTATTAGATGATAGTAAACCAAAATATATAAATTCGCCAGAAAACATAGTATATAGTAAAGGTAGACATCTATATGGTTTAAATGTTGCAAAAAAATATGAAACCAAAAAAATAATTATAGTAGAAGGCTATATGGATGCAGTATCACTACACCAAAGAGGAATTCATAATGCAGTTGCATCACTAGGAACAGCAATGACAGAATCACAAGGAAGGCTTTTAAGGAAAAGTAGTGAACAAATAATAATAGGGTATGATTCCGATGGAGCAGGACAAGCTGCAACTCAAAGAGGTTTAGACATTTTGCAAAGTTTAGGGTGTGATGTTAGGGTACTTCAAATAGAAGGAGCGAAAGACCCAGATGAATTTGTAGTAAAATATGGACCAGAAAGGTTTGAAAAACAAGTAGAAAAAGCAATATCATTAGTAGAATATAAAGTAAAAACCTTAAGTAAAAACTTAAATTTAGAAATAGCGAATGACAAAATCAAGTTTTTAAAAGAAATAGCGAAAGTATTATCAAAAATAGAAAATGATATTGAAAAAGAAGTATATATAGACAAAATAGCAAAAGAATATACTATTTCAAAAGAAGCCATTTATGCAGAAATAAATAAATTAGAAAATACAAATAATAAAGGAACTAAAATATTAGAAAGAGCAAAGCCAAAATTAGAAGTAAAAGAAAATAATATTATAGATGAACAAACAGACAAAAGGGAAAAGTTAGTTATATATTTATTAATTAATTATCCTGAAAAAAGTTATAACATAATTAGAAAAAATATAGGAATATCAGACTTCAAAAGCTTGCAAAACCAAAATATAGTAAAAAAGCTGTATGAAGAATTAGAAAAAGGAAATAGTAATATAAGTAATGTAATAGATTGGTTTGAAGATGAACAAACTATAAATTATCTTTCATGGATACTAGCATATGACTTTGAAATTACAGAAATTAATAAATGTATAGCAGACTTAATAAATATATATACAAGGGAAAATATACTAAAGCAAAGAAATGAAATAGTAAAAAGGCTAGAAAGTAAAGACTTAAGCAAAGAAGAAAGTAGCGAATTAGAAAAAATGCTAAATGAAATAATAATAAAGTTAGCCAAAATGAAATAGGAGGGGTTATTTGTGAAAAAAGCTGACAAAAAAGAAGAATTAGAAGAAACAGCAGCTAATAAAGAAAATACAAAAAATACTAAAAAAGAAGAAAACAAATCAGAAGAAAAAATAAATGAAATAATAGAAAAAGCCAAAGACCAAAAAGGAAAAATAACATATACCGAACTTGCAAATGAACTAGAAGATACAAATCCAGAACAATTAGATAAAGTATTTGATGCATTTGAAGAAATAGGAGTAGATCTATTACAAGAAGAGTTAGAAGAACCAGATATAGAAGACTTACAAGAAGTAGAAGATATTAAATTAGATGAAATAGATTTAACAGCAGGAATTGAAGGAGTAAGCATAGATGACCCTGTTAGAATGTACTTAAGAGAAATAGGAAAAATTCCACTTTTAAGCTATGATGAAGAGTTAGAACTTGCAGAGAAAGTTTTAGAAGGAGATGAAGAAGCTAAAAAAAGATTAGCAGAATCAAACTTAAGGCTAGTTGTAAGTATTGCAAAAAAATATGTAGGTAGAGGAATGCTATTTTTAGACCTAATTCAAGAAGGAAATATGGGGTTAATAAAAGCAGTTGAAAAATTTGACTACACAAAAGGCTTCAAATTCAGTACTTATGCAACATGGTGGATTCGTCAAGCAATAACAAGAGCAATAGCAGACCAAGCAAGAACAATAAGAATACCAGTACACATGGTAGAAACAATAAACAAACTAATACGTACCTCAAGGCACTTACTACAACAATTAGGACGTGAACCAACCCCAGAAGAAATTGCAAAAGAGATGGAAATACCAGTAGAAAAAGTAGCAGAAATACAAAAAATTGCACAAGACCCAGTATCATTAGAAACACCAATAGGGGAAGAAGATGACAGTCACTTAGGGGACTTCATACAAGATGATGACAGCCCAGCGCCACAAGACTCAGCAGCATATACAATGCTTAAAGAGCAACTAGAAGAAGTAATGGATACACTAACACCAAGAGAAGCAAAAGTTTTAAAATTAAGATTTGGCTTAGAAGATGGAAAAGCACGTACATTAGAAGAAGTAGGAAAAGAATTCATGGTAACACGTGAAAGAATAAGACAAATAGAAGCAAAAGCCCTAAGAAAACTAAGACATCCATCAAGATCAAGAAAATTAAGAGATTATATGAATTAAAAAAAGACTGAATGTCAATAATTAAGGTGGAAAACTTTTAAAAGTTTTCCACCTTAATTATTGACATTCAGCCTTTTTATTCATCGATATCCTCACAACATTCTTCAGAAACTTCAGTTCTTAAGCAAGGTTTTTCGCAAGGTCTTTCGCATTTGCAGTCATGTTTACAATCCATTTTTACACCTTTTAGGCATTTTCCTTCGTGTTTAACTTCTGTACATATTTTGCAGTGTCTTACACGGTCAACCCATATTTGGATTTCATAAAATTTATTATCACATAAAGGTCCGAAAACGAATTCTCCTTCTTTATCTGTAAAAGTATGAGAAACAGGTCTTCTTTCTTCTTTACCACATTCACATACAACTTCTATTAATTTTACAACCGCATCACAAATTGGATCACCATAGCAATCTTTAACAACTCCATATATAACATTTCTGTTATCTTCTGGAAGTTTTATTTCAAGGTCAAATTGTTTACCAGAAGCTATAATGCCATCAACATCTACTACAGGGCATACATTTTTATCATATTCCATAATATTTATTCATCCTTTCTAAATTTATTATAGTTAACCATAATTATAATATATATTATGAAAAAATATAAAAAATGTGTACTTTTTTGTAATAATATGATATATAATTAAGTGGTAGGAGGAAGAAAAATGGATACAAGACCAATAGGAATGTTTGACTCAGGAGTAGGAGGTCTAACAGTATTAAAAGAAGTACTCGAAGAATGTGTAGGAGAAAAGGTAATATATTTAGGAGATACCAAATCTTTCCCATATGGAAATAAAACAAAAGAAAGTATAATAAACTTATGTAAAAATGCAATAAATTTTTTAATAAAAAAAGAGGTAAAAGCTATAATAATAGCATGTGGAACAGCTACATCACAAGCTTTAGAAGAAATGCAAAAATGCTATAACATACCAATAATAGGAATAATAGATTCCACTGTAGAATATATAAAAAATAAAGGATATGAAAATATAGGAGTTATGGCAACAAGAGGAACGATAAGAAGTAATGGATGGAAAAATAAAATTGATAAAAAAATAAAAAATGCAAATGTAATAAATAGAGAATGCCCATTATTAGCTCCAATGGCAGAAGAAGGCTGGACAGAAAATGAAATTGCAAAATTAGTAGTAGCAGAATATCTAAAAGGTCTTAAAAATATACAATGCCTAATATTAGGATGTACACATTACCCACTGTTTAAAAAGGTTATAGAAGAGCAAATAGGGGATAGTGTAGATGTAATAAATACAGGAGAAGTATTAGCAAGAAGTTTAAATAAAATATTAAAAGAAAAGAATATAACTAATAATAAGCAGATTACAAAAGAATATGAAATATATTTAACAGATATGGAAACAAACTTTATAAATGTTGCTAGCAAATTATTAAAAGATGATAGCATAGGGGATAGAATAAAACTTGCAGAGTATTAATTAAAATACTTTGCAAGTTTGTAATTTTATTTATAATAAAATATCATATGAAAGGTTATTTATATAACTTAAATAAAAATAATAAACGACTTTATGCAGGTTTCTTGCTAAATAAGGAAGATAATTTGGGCTTGTATAGGCAACGTTTTTAGAAATGACTCATATGACAAAACCATACTGTGCCTTTTAGTTTAAAATAAAAATAAGTTTTAAATATTAAGCTATATTAGTTCATATTTGTGATATTCTTTAATAGTATCTAATTCTATTTGTGAAAATGTTACATCTTCATTTTTATAAGTTTTATTCCAAGGTGAATTTGGTTTATGTGTTATACCTACTAATTCTGAAGCAGTTAACTCACCATATTTTTGTAAGGTTTTTTCTATGCTTATTATTTTTCCTGTACCATCTTCTGCAAATAATATTCTACTTTTAGCAGGCATTTCAAATACATCGTTACTATCAATATTGCCAGTTTCTTCTTCAATTGCTTCGTAACCATATTCTTTATATTTTTTATATACTGTGTCTATAACAGGACCATATTTAAATGCATATATTTTATCTGTAAATAATGCTTTACCAGTATCACATAAATAGTCTGCAAAGCATAAATATACTAATTTTTGTAGTTTTAGTTGTGTACATTTAACTTTAGATAGAATGTATTTTGCTATATCTATTCCAAGTAACTTTCTATCCTTTTTTATGAGGCTAATAAATGTTTCTAAATCTTCTATTACTTTAACACCTTTAAAAAAGTGGTCTGAATTGCATACTGACTCCCAAGATTCATTATCTGCTTGTATCATATGTGTTGAAATAGATACATCTCTACCACATTCATAAATTATGGTATCTAAGTCTTTTTTCAATTCTTCTTGTATGCTTGCATCTTCAACTATAAAATCAAGTGCAATTCTTGTTCCTAGTGAATAAGAACTACTCATAAATATAAAATGTGTTACCACTATTTTCTACCTCCTTTATTTTCAATTTCCCATCTAACATAATCTTGTTTGTATTTTTCGTGAGAATTTATATTGCTAATTTCATCTACCTTATTCCATATTTGTAATTCCCATTGAAAACTAAAGTTATTCTTTTTAAAGTATATATGTGTTGCTTTGTAGTTTAATTTAGAAGAGTTTATGCATTTTAGACCAGTATATTTATTATTTACTAAATTTAAAATTTCATTATGTGTAAGTGTATTTTCACATATAATTCTTATTCCAAATAAATCGTTAAAACATTTATTTATTGGTACCTTTCCATCTTCATGATTTTCAATATAATTTTTTATTTTATATTCTATAGAGTTTTTGGCTTTAGTTCTAATATTAATTTTAGATTCATTTGTATTAAATTGTTTAAAATCCATTAATAATTGTATATTATTTTCGTTAATAAATTCTCTATAATTAATAATTGCATCCAATAATATTTTATTTTGAAGTACATCACAAATTAAGGTATCTTTTAAATTAATTTTAGAAAAATAACTGCTTTGTTCCCATTTATTTGTAAAATCATATATTCAATTTGTATAAAGTTAATTAAATTATCTAATTCTTGTAACATAATATTTTCTTTCTACGTAAATATTTTATCATATAATATTAATTTTGTATACATTTGTAATTTTGTACAATAATATTATATTTATATAATAAAACAAATGTTTACATATGTCAATCCATTTTGTAAAATTTTTTTATTTTCTTGCTACCATAAAAGAAAAAAGTAACAAAATAATTCTAAAAAGTATTGAATTGTAATAATATATAGAGTATAATACAAAAAGAATTCTAAAGTTATAATTATAATTTTAGTTACCACCAAAATAAAAAGGGGTAGTATTATGAAAAAATTTTTATCAAATTACAAATCAACAGTAATTCTTCTTGTTGCTATTATTGTTGGTGCAGTCGTAGGACTTATTTTTAAAGAAAAAGCAACAGTCTTAAAGCCATTAGGCGATATCTTTTTAAATCTTTTATTAGTCATAATTGTTCCACTAATATTTTTGACAATAACTACATCAGTAGCTAAAATGAAAGAACCTAAACGTTTAGGTAAAATAGTAGGTACTATAATATTAGTATTTGTAATTACATCAGTAATAGCAGTACTAGTAGGTTTTTTAAGTACATACTTTATAAAACTTGTAAACCCTGAAGATTCTGCAAAAATAGTAGAAGTTTTTGATGAAGGAGCACTAGAAGAAGAGGAAGAACTTTCTATTGCAGAAAGAACAGTTAGTTTATTAACTGTAAATGACTTTTCAAAACTATTAACAAGAGATAATTTAATTGCTTTATTAATATTTTCAGTAATATTTGGAATAGCAATGAACATGGCAAAAGAAAAAGCAGAGCCAGTTTTAAATTTCTTAAATTCTGCAAATGAAATAGTAAATAATATTATAAAAATAATTATGTACTATGCACCAATAGGGCTAGGATGTTATTTTGCAGCAGTAATAGGTGAGCTTGGTTCAAGTATTGCAGTAGGATATTTAAAAACATTTGTAATATACTTTGTAGTTTCAGTTTTATTCTATATAATAATGTATACAATATATGCATTTATAGCAGGTGGAACTAAAGGTATAAGAGCTTATTGGAAAAATATAATTCCAGCAACTCTTACATCACTAGCAACATGCTCAAGTGCAGCATGTATACCTGTAAATATAGAAGGTGCCAGAAAAATAGGTGTACCAGAAGATATAGCAGAAACAACAATACCACTAGGAACAAGTTTTCACAAAGATGGTTCAATAATAGGTTCAGTATTTAAAATAATGTTCTTAGTATGTTTATTTGGAACAAGCTTGGTAACAGTAGGAGAAATAGCAAGTGTAATAGGAATAGCATTACTTGCAACACTATTAGTAACAGCAGTACCAATAGGTGGTGGAACAATATCAGAAATGCTAATAATAACAATGATGGGTTACCCAGCCGCTGCTCTTCCAATACTAACAATAATTGCAACAATAATAGATGCGCCAGCAACTATGCTAAATGTAGTAGGAGATTCAGCATCATCAATGTTGGTAGCAAGGATAGTTGATGGAAAAGAATGGATGAATAATAAAAAAGATTTGAAAAAAGAAGAGAAACATACAGTGAAAGTTTAAATCAATTTTATAAAAACTAATAAATTAGAAATAAAAGATACAAATATAAAAAATGCAAATTATTAAAATTTGCATTTTTTATATTGCAGGTTATGGTAAACTATGATAAAATACAAATATATTTTTTTGAACCATTAAGTAATGCAAAAACAGATTAAGGAGGATATATGCATGAAATATGAATACAAAGAAGAAAAAACTCGGTGGTATAAGTATGGACTGGGAAAAGAATTTGAAACTAAAGAAAAAGCAATAGTAAGCTTAGAAAATGACATTAATAAAAAAATTACAGAATGGTATTTAAACGGACTTTATAGATTAATAGAGTCACAGGATATTGAAGACGATGGGGAAGGAGTAAGGAAAATAATTAGATCAAAATATCCAATAAGCATACTAGAATAAAACAAAGGAGCACTAAAAAATGTGTTAATCCCCATATCTTTTAGTATTAGAAGTGAAAGTAAAAAAGAACTCACAACTTATGAAGAGAAGATAAAAGCAGAAAAGTAGGCTGTAAAAAAGTGTGTCAAATGGAACGGGGGATATTGACACACTTTTATTACAATTAATTATTGGCTATATAGTAAAATATAAAAAGTAATTTTTAAAACTAAAAATAATAATTTATTTTAGGAGGAAAAAATATGGAATTGTATTTTGAAAAGCTAAAAGAGTACAACGAAACAAAAAAAGTTATTGACACAAAAATAAAAGAACAAAAAGAAGTATTAAACAAACTAAAAGAGGCTTCAAGAAAAAATGAAGAGCGGATTAGAGAATATGTAGGGAAAAATTTAATTTTTGGGGAGTATGAGATTGGAAGTTACTTTGACCAAGAAAGGAAAGTACAAATGTACTATCCTGTATTACATATGGATAGTACCATTGTAGGAGGAATAACAAATGTTTTATTTAAATGTACTGATAACTATGCAGAAGAAGAAAGTACTGAAGAAATAATACAGCAATATGAACTTAAAAGTGAGGAACGAAATATTAATATAACTATAACTGCTATATCTAATGCATATACACTAGGATATTCAGACCATGATGTTTTACTTGAAATAAAAGATAATTTTGTTATGGATAATAAAGTAAAATATAAAGTGATAATAAATGGGAAAGAAGAATATACATATGAAAGAGACTTTGGAGGAAAAATAATAAATAAAATTTTAAAAAAAAGGCTGAAAGATAAACATATATCTTATTCGAATTTTGATAAAGAAAGTCAGAGAATGAGAAGCAAAAGGCTAAGAAAAACAGGGCGTAGAGGTAGAATGTGTAAAAATGTGCTTCTTAGGGCAAGGCCAAATTGGAATGAAAATATATACATATTTATATATAACAATATAGTCACAAATTTAAATCCTAAATTTAATTCTGAAAAAGTAATTGCAGATATTACGAAGAATTATAGAAGATGCAGTAAAGAAGATCAAATTACAAGGCTATATCATATAAGTGGTGATGAAATTTTATTCATAGCACTAAATGAAATAGATGAGTATAATAATTGCTATGCATATGAAGATGAAAAATTAATATTAGAAATACCTTATCCAGATAAAAGGTTTAGAATTGATGTATATATATGTACATATCAACAAATTGAATACATAGAAAGTTATACACAAACTTACCATGATACTTTTTATATTGTTGAAAAAGCAGATATTGATTTAAATAAGAAACTGAATATATTAGACATATTAAAGGAACTAAAAATAAAACAATAAAATTAATAAAAGAGTGTAAAGAGGAATAACTTTTATTAGTAAATAGAGAATATTATACTATAATGGTAAATATTCTCTATTTTTTATTCTAAATTTGAGTTTATATTAGTTATAATATATTTTCATTAATTTAATAATTATTCAACAGTAACAGACTTAGCTAAATTTCTAGGTTTATCTACATCCAATCCTTTCTCTTTTGCAATATAGTAAGCAAATAATTGAAGAGGAATAACTGAAAGAATAGGTGTTAAAAAAGAATTAGTTTTAGGAACTGTAAAAATAAAGTCAAAAGTATTATTAGGAAGCTTACTATTAGTAATTACAAATGTTTTAGCTCCCCTTGATATAACTTCCTGTAAATTACTAATTGTTTTTAAAGTTAATTTATCATCAGTTAAAATACCAACAACATAAACGCCAGCTTCAATTAAAGCAATTGGGCCATGTTTTAGTTCACCAGCTGCATATGCTTCAGAGTGAATATATGAAATCTCCTTTAATTTCAAAGAACCTTCTAAAGAAACAGCATAATCAATTCCTCTACCTAAGAAAAATAAATCTTTTTGTAAATAGCATTGTTTAGCAATATTTTTTATTTCTTCTTGCTTTTGCAAAACTTCTTTTATTTTTGTGGGCAAATCAAATAGATCCTTTTTTAATTCTTCTAATACATTACAATTAGTACTTTCTAAAATTTCAGCCATATAAATAGCAAAACAGCAAATAAGTGATACTTGACAAGTATAAGCTTTAGTAGAAGCAACTGCAATTTCAGGCCCTGCATACGTATAAAAAGAAAAATGAGCCTCTCTTGTAATAGAACTACCAAAAACATTAGTTAAAGCAATTGTTTTAGATCCCTTTTCTTTTGCCAACTTTAAAGCCGCAATAGTATCAGCAGTTTCACCAGATTGACTAATAAATATGCATAAAGTATTTTCATTAATAATAGGGTCTCGGTAACGAAACTCTGAAGCAATTTCTATAAAGGTAGGTATCTTGCATAATTTTTCAATAATATTTTTGCCGGCCAGCCCAGCATGCATTGCAGTTCCACAAGCTACAATATAGATTTGTTTAATATTGTTTAGGTCGTCTTGGCTTAAATTAAAATTAGAAAAATAAAATTGTTTATTATATATGGAAGAAGGGCTAACAATTGTAGAAGAACTGTTTGTAGAAATATTTGGTTGAAACTGAGAAAGTTCAACACCTTGATTTTCTGATGAAATATAATTATTAATAGTATTAATAACTGCCTTAGGTTGCTCAAATATTTCTTTTAACATAAAATTATCATATCCATTTTTAGTAGTGTTAAAATTACTTAAATTAACAGTTTCATATTTCTTACAAATTATATTTAATTCTTCATCAAAAAAACGTATATTATCTTTTTCAATTACAGCAAACTCATTATCATCCAAAAAATAAAAATCTTTAGTATATTCTAAAATAGCAGGAATATCAGAAGCTATAAAATATTCTAGGTCACCGTAATCCTATTACAAGAGGGCTATCCTTTCTTACCACAATTTGCATATTAGGAAAATCCTTACACAAAACTAATAGAGCATAACTACCTTTAAAATCTTTACAAGCTTTACAAACAGCATTTAAGAAATTTTCTTTTGTTTTTTCTTTTTGTGAATAATAAGAGTGAATTAAATTAGGAATAACCTCAGTATCTGTTTGAGAATAAAAAGAATAACCATAGCCTTCTAAAGTTTGACGAAGCTCTTTATAATTCTCAATAATTCCATTATGTACAACAGCAAAAGTATTGCTATTATCTTTATGAGGATGGGCATTTTCTCTGCAAGGTTTTCCATGAGTTGCCCACCTAGTATGTGCAATTCCAACACTACCTAAAAAATGAGAACTATCCACTGAATTTTCTAAAGAGCAAACTCTCCCACATTCTTTCCTAATTTCAATACAATCTTTCTCCATTATAGCAACACCAGCTGAATCATATCCTCTATACTCTAAACTTTTAAGTCCATTTAATAAAATAGGTAGACATTTTTTGCTACCTACATATCCAACAATTCCACACATAACAAAGCCTCCTTATGTTCTATAATATGTAAAAATGTAAAATTGTAGCAAGTACACAAATAAATAATATAAAAAATATATACATAAGATACTTGCAAATACTACAATAATGTAATACAATAATTTTGTAAATACAGGATAATATATATAATATGGAGGTAACAAATGAAAAGGCAAAATTTAAAAATAGAAAATAAAGAAGCTAAAACAACCTTAGAAGTGAACGTTTATTATCCAAAGGGAATAACATTAATATCGCTAGTCATCACAATAATACTATTAATAATCCTAGCAACAATAGGAATAAATATGGCAGTAGGAGAAAATGGAATAATAAAAATAGCTAAGCAAACAAGGGAAAATTACATTAAAGCAAGTATTAAAGAGGAATTAGAACTAGAGTTAATGAATATACAAACAAAGAAATATGAAGAAACAGGAAAAAAAGCTAGTTTAGAAGATGTAAAAGAATTAATAAATAAAAATAAATACGAAGTAAATATAGAAGAAGGAAGTTCTCGAGCACAAATAGAAAACATAGAAAAAGAGTATACTATTATAGTAGACGAAACTCTAACAATACAGGATATAGAAAAAACAACAAACAAAGATAAGAGTATAAAAATAGAAACAAAAGCAATAAATAAAGAAGATTATACAATGGCGACAATAACGATAAAAATAACAGTAGAAGAAAAAATAACATCAATAAAAATAGGAGAAGAAGAAATACAAATACCAGAAAAGGTAGAAGAAAATGGAAAGAACATATATGAAATTGAAAAAGAGGTAGAAAAAAATGCAAATTATAAAATAAGAGTAGAAACAGTAAGCGGAAAGATAAATACAAAAATACAAAATGTAAGCAATTTATCAGAAGATATGGAAATATATACAGCACAAGATTTAGTAAAGTTTAGAGAAAGAGTAGAAAAAGGAGCAACATATGAAAAAAGAACAGTAACATTAATGAATGATATAGACTTATCAGCTGTATGTGGAAAAGAAATAAGCTGGAAACCAATAGGGTATAAGACGTTAGATCCAGAAAATGAAGATGACGATTATATATATTTTAGAGGGACATTTAATGGGCAATATAAAAATATAAATAATTTATATATAAAAACAGATGAATATGAATATGCAGGACTATTTTTTTTTAATGCAGGAACAATAAAAAATATAAAAATGAATAATGTAAATATATATGCAGACTATTCTAACTCGCCAAATGCATCTGATTGGCATACTTATATAGGATCACTAGTAGGATATAATGAAGGAACAATAGAAAATGTAGGAATAAATTCTGGAAGTATTACTAATATAAATACGTGTCAACCTACTAGAAGATTTAGGGTTACAGCTGGAGGGGGAATTGTTGGTAAGAGTTTAGGAGATATAAAAAGTTGTTACAATTGTGCTAACATAGAAATTATTAATGTCGCAAACAATAATCAAGACATGCGCCCAGCCAATCATGTAGGAGGCATTGTAGCTACATCTTTCGAATTAATAGAAAATTGTTATAATGTAGGTAATGTAATAGCAACAGGAGGTTGGTATACTAATGATACTGGAGGAATAACTGGTCGAATGGCGGAAGGCGAAGTAACCAATTGTTATAATTATGGAACAATAACAGCTCAAAATGCAAATACTAATTTGGCAGGAGGGATTGTTGGTAGAAAGAATAGTGGTAGTATAACAAAAACATATTATACAGATACATCAACTGCATATTCATATTGGTCTAGTCCTTCTAGCCATTATACAACAGGTAAAGTAACCGAAGAAAACTTAAAAGGATATGCAACTAAATTAAATGAAGGAAATGAAATAGAAATATGGACAGATGATACAGGAATAAATAATGGTTATCCAATTTTAAAATGGCAAATAGAACAATAAATTATGTTAAATTATTATACTTAAATTAATTTACTCTATTAAAAAGTTGAAAATTTATAATTAAATGATAGATAAATAACACATAATATTTATGCTATTATATAACAAGAAGTAATGAAAACCTATAAAAGAGAATGTCTTTTTTACAATTCTCTTTATAGGTTAAATTTTTTATACTATAATATTTAAAACAAGAAAATACTATGTCTGTATATAAGTAAAAATATTAAAAAGCTAAAAATTGGAACAAATAGCAATAATTAAAAAATAAAATTAACAAAAACAACTATACAAAACAAAGCAATTATGATAATATAAAATTGTAAAATAAAACGAAAGAAAGGAAGAAAGTTATGAAAAAATCAATTATTGGAATAGTAGCAGTTGTAATTATTGCAGTTATCATTATTGGAGCAGTTTTTATATTTTCAAAAAACAAAGAAGAAAAGACAAGTACGCAAACAGCAGTAAAAATACAAACAGCACAAGAAATGGAAAAAGTAATTAATGATATTAACACAAAACTTGGAGAAAATCTTCCAGCACTAGAAACACGTGAAATAGACTTAACAGATGAATATGCATTTACATCTACAACAGGGCTAAAATCAAATGAGAATGTAGAAGCAGTTGTAGCTTCAGAGCCATTTATGAGCTCACAAGCATATTCAGCAGTAATGATAAAAGCAAAAGAAAATGCTAACATAGAAGAAATGAAACAAGAAATATTAAACAATATAGACATGAGAAAATGGATATGTGTTTCAGCAGAAAAATTATGGGTTACTAACTATAATGATATAATCTTCTTTGTAATGTCAAGCGAAGAATGGGGAAAACCTGTATATGACGAATTTAAACAAACAGTAGGTGGCACAGTAGGAAAAGAATTAGAAAAAACAGAGGAATTCTAGGAGGAAAAAGTGTTATTTTCAAGTATTAACTTTTTATATTATTTTTTACCATGTGTATTAATAATATATTTTGTTACACCTACAAAATATAAAAATATTATACTATTAATAAGCTCCCTATTATTTTACTTTTATGGGGAGCCTATTTATATATTAATTATGCTAGCAAGCATACTATCAGCATATATACATGGTATTTTAATAAATAAATATACAAAACATAAAAAAGTTTTTTTAATATCATCTATTATAATAAGTATAGGGTTATTAGCGTTATTTAAGTATTCAGACTTTATAATAACAAATATAAATAGCATATTTAATTCAGAAATAAAATTATTAAACTTAGCACTGCCAATAGGAATATCATTTTATACATTTCAAATATTAAGTTATGTTATAGATGTATATAATAAAAAAGTTCCAGTGCAAAAAAACATTATAAAACTTGCAACATATGTATCATTATTTCCACAATTAATAGCAGGTCCAATTGTGCGTTATATAGATGTTGAAAAAGAACTTAAAAAAAGAGAGCATACCTTCGAAAATATATCATTAGGAATAAGAAGGTTTATTATAGGGCTTTCAAAAAAAGTATTAATTGCAAATCAACTAGGAGAATTATGCCAAATTTTTATACAAACAAATGAAAAAAGTATATTATTTTATTGGATTTATGGAGTAGCATTTAGTCTTCAAATATACTTTGACTTTTCAGCCTATTCAGATATGGCAATAGGACTTGGAAAAATATTTGGCTTTCACTTTTTAGAAAATTTCAACTATCCATATATATCAAAAAGTATTACTGAATTTTGGAGAAGGTGGCATATTTCATTAGGCACATGGTTTAGAGACTATGTATACATACCACTTGGAGGAAATAGAGTAGGTAAAATAAAGTTAATTAGAAATATTTTTATAGTATGGTTTTTAACAGGATTTTGGCATGGAGCCAATTGGACATTTATTTTATGGGGGCTATTATTTGGAGTATTACTAATTATAGAAAAGCTATTTTTAAAAGAAATATTAGAGAAAATGCCAAAAATAATAAGTCATATATATGTTCTATTTATAGTAATGATTAGTTTCATCATATTTAATGCAAATAGTATAGCACAAGCAATTCAGCAAATAATAGGGTTATTTGGAGCAAACAAAGAGCCATTTATAAATAGTTATACTATATACTATTTAAAAAGTTACTTTGTAATTATAATAATATCAATAATTGGTGCAACACCACTACTCAAAAATATAATAAATAAGCTAAAAGAAAAAACAAAAATTAATAAAGTAATTAATACAATAGAGCCTATTATACTAGTAGCTTTATTACTAATAGTTACATCATATTTAGTAGATAATTCCTATAATCCATTTTTATATTTCAGATTCTAATAATAACAAATATAAAAATAGATGTAGGGGCTTATATCTAATAGGAATACAGAAGAGAATTTACCAACTTACCCCCTTTTTATAGTATAAGAAAAATCAATTTTAGGCAATACATTCCACGTTGTAGGGGTCGCTACTAAAGGGCGACCCAGAAGAAACTGCTTTTATTGCTTTATAGAAAACTTGCTAGCATATGCAAAAAATATTTCAAATAAATTATTTTATTAAACAAGGAGAAAAAAGAATGTTAGATAAAACCAAAAATATAGTAGTAACAATTACATTTGGAACACTACTAATCTTATTTTTTCTAGCAAATATATTAAAAAAAGACACACAAATTTCAATAACAGAAAGAAGAAAACTTGCTAGTTTTCCACAAATAACTATAAAAAGTGTATTAGATGGGAGCTTTAGCAATAAATTTGAAAAATATACGACAGACCAAATTATAAAAAGGGAAGAATTTAGAAAATTAAAATCATCCATAGAGGTTAATTTGTTTAGAAAAAAAGATAACAATAAAATATATATGTACAAAAACAGCCTTATAAAAATAGAATATCCATTAAATGAAAAATCTGTATTAAATGTAGCAAATAAAATAAATGAAATACAAAAAAGTTATTTAAAAGATATGAAATGCTATTACTCAATAATACCGGATAAAAACTACTTTACTGATAGCAAAGAATATATTACTATGGACTATAAAAAGCTAGAAGAAATAATGAAAAAAAATATAGTAAATGCAGAATATATTAATATATTTGACTGCTTAGAGCTAGAAGATTACTATATAACAGACATTCATTGGAAGCAAGAAAACTTACAAAAAGTAGTAGATAAAATAAGCGAAAAAATGAATTTCAAAAATAGGCTAACAAACAACTATGAAAAAGAACAAATAACAGAATTTGATGGACTATATGCAGGGCAAATACCTATAAAAGTAGAAAAAGATAAAATTTGTACTCTAACAAATGAAACAATAAAAAATGCAAAAGTATATAACTATGAAAATAGAAAAGAAACAAAAATATATGATTTAGAAAAAATAAATAGCAATGACAAATACGACATATATCTATCAGGTTCTACACCACTAATAACAATAACAAATCAAAACGCCAAAACAGATAAAGAACTAATAGTATTTAGAGATTCATTTGCAAGTAGCTTAATACCACTATTTACAGAAGGTTATAGCAAAATCACTTTAATAGATATTAGGTATATCAGAACTAAAGATATAGAAAAATATATACAATTTAAAGACCAAGAAGTGTTATTTTTGTATAGTACATTAATTTTAAATAATAGTAGTATATTTAAGTAAAGATTTGGTAAAGATTTGGTAAAGATTTGGGACGCGTCCAAATCTTTTAATTTAAAATATAGAATATAAAAAATATATAGTAAAATTATAATTATAATGGTATAATAATATTAGTAAAAAAGAGGTGAATATTTTGGATAATATAAATTTAATGGAATACTGGATAAAAAGTAGTGATGAAGATTATGATGTTATGAAAGTAATGGTTGAAAATAAAAAGAATACATGGAGTTTGTTCTTAGGGCATTTAGTAATAGAAAAATTATTAAAAGGACTATATGCAAAAAATAATCCAGAAAATCCAGTAGCACCTAAAGTTCATAATTTAATATTACTTTCACAAAAAGCAAATATAGAAGTACCAAATGAAATAAGAAAAAAGATACAAGTTATAAATACATTTAATATAAGTGCAAGATATGATGATTATAAGGAGAGTTTTAAGCACAAATGTACGGATAAATATACTTTGGAACAAATAAAGAATATAGAGGAGGTACAAAAATGGTTGAAAAAGCAATAAATAAAGATATTGAAGATAGTATATACAAGTTTATAGAAGAAATAAAAAAGCGATATAATGTTACAGCAATTATATTATTTGGTTCTTATGCAAAAGGAACAGAAAATGAAGATAGCGACATAGATATTGCAGTTGTTTCTGATGACTTTGAAGATATTTATGATTGTATGGCTGTTTTAATGGGAATGACTTGGGACATAGATGCAAGAATAGAGCCACACCCAATAACAACAGAAGATTATGAAAGAGTTTCAAATCCTTTTGTGAAAGAAATTGTAGATACTGGCATAAAAGTAGCATAAAAAATTAGAAAAGTAAGAAAAAGACAGAGAAAACTGCCTTTTTCTTACTTTTATTGACTGATATCTTTAAAACGACATTCATATTTACCTACTATTAAGGTATGTCCAGCAGGGACAACACCTGAAGTGGCATGTAGACCTTTATCATCGAATATATCAAATGAGATATTTTCGCCAAAAAAGATGGGTAAAGTATCAATTAATTCTAAGTTGTTCACTACTGCAACAATTCTGTTACTCCGACTCACATAAAGTTTACTATAAGCCATAGAAATCCTCCTTTAATTAAACACAACTATACACGTAGTTGAATAATAAGTTACAATATGATATAAGTATAACATATATAGAGAAAAAAAGTCAGTTTATGTAAATATAAAATTAATAAGTTAACAAAATGGAAAGATTTGGGACGCGTCCAAATCTTTCCTAAAGAAAGGTTAAGTAATGTTTAATATAGAAGAAGAATTAAAAAAACTACCTAATAAGCCAGGGGTATATATAATGCATGATAAAGATGACAAAATTATATATGTAGGAAAGGCAATTTCTTTAAAAAACAGGGTTAGGTCATATTTTAGAAAAACAAATAAAACGCAAAGAATACAAAACATGGTAGCTCTAATAGACCATTTTGAATATATAGTAGTAGATAATGAAACTGAAGCACTTATATTAGAATGTAATTTAATAAAAAAGAATAGACCAAAATTTAATGTACTTTTAAAAGATGACAAAACATACCCATATATAAAAATAAATGTAAAAGATGATTTCCCAAATGTATATGTAACAAGAAGAATATTAAATGATGGGGCAAAATATTTTGGACCATATCCATCAGCAGGAGCAGCAAAAGAAATGGTAGATTTCATAAAAGAAAAATTTAAAATCCGCCAATGTAAAAGCTTTAAATATAAAGATAGAGCCTGCCTAAATTACCACATAAAAAAATGTATGGCACCATGTATGGGCTATATTTCAAAAGAAGAATATAGAGAGCAAATAAATCAAATAATATCAATTTTAGATGGAAACTTAAATGGAATTTTAAAAGAACTAGAAACGCAAATGCTTGAGGCATCTAAAAATATGGAATTTGAAAAGGCTGCATATATAAGAGACAAAAGGCTTGCAATAGAAAGGATAGGAGAAAAGCAAAAAGTTTCAAATATAACCGAAAATGATATAGATGTTATAGGCTTAGCTAGGAATGAAGTAGAAGTATGTATAGAAGTTTTCTTTGTACGAGGTAGCAAAATGGTAGGAAGAGAGCACTATTTTTTCAAAGATTTAAATGATGAAAAAGATGAACAAATATTATCAGATTTCGTAAAGCAATATTATATAGGAAGAGAAATACTACCTAATAAAATAATGATGAAAGAAGAAATAGAAGAAAAAGAAGTATTTGGGGAATGGCTAACAAAAGAAGCAGGAAGAAAAGTAGAAATAAAAACTCCACAAAGAGGAGAGAAACTAAGACTAGTAGAAATGGCAGAAAACAATGCAAAAATAACACTAGATAATAAATCAAAAGATAAATATGATGTACTAACAGAACTAAGGGAAGTATTAAGGTTAACTAAAATGCCAAGAAAAATAGAATGTTTTGACATATCAAATCTTTCAGGAACAAATATGGTAGCAGGAATGTGTGTAATGAAAGATGGAGAAATAAAAAGGAATTTGTCACGTATATTTAAAATAAAAACCGTTTATGGACAAGATGATGTAGCATGTATGAAAGAAGTAGTATCAAGAAGGTTAAGGCGTTCAATAAAAGAAGAAAATGGAGCTTTTGGAAGTTTGCCAGACGTAATTTTTGCAGATGGAGGAATAACACAAATAAGAGCAATAAAAGAAGCCATAGAAATGGTATCCACAGAATATGAAAATAAAGTGGAAAGCTTAAAAGGAATAAAAGTATTTGGTATGGTAAAAAATGACAAGCACCAAACTAGAGCATTAATAGATGAAAATAAAAAAGAAATAAAGCTATCAGAAAATCTAATGAACCTAATTACACTATTCCAAGACACAGTACACGAAACAGCAATAGGATACCATAAAATGTTAAGAGATAAAGAAGTAACAAAATCAACATTAGATGAAATAGAAGGAATAGGACCAGCTAAAAAGAAAGCCTTATTAATGAAATTTGGAAGTGTGGAAAAAATGAGCAAAGCAAGCCTCCAAGAACTTATGGAAGTTAAAGGAATAACTAAGCAAATTGCAAACAAAATTTTGAAAATATAAAATTTGACAATTATACATAAATATGCTAAAATAACAAATAGTGGTTACCAATAATGGTAAAGAAGAGATTTAAATTTATATAAAGTAAATTAACCTTAAAAGAGAGAAAAAGAGGTTTAACCAATAAGTTATTAGAGAGTTAAAAATTGTTTTAGGAATAATAAGAGATAACATATGAAATATTCATATGTAGTTTAAGTTTGTGTTAAAAATAATAAAAAAAGCCAAAAACAACTTTAATAATAAAATTGAAGTTGTTTTGTTTTTTATAAAATGATATAAAACTTTGAGTTTTATGGTAGCAAAGTAAAAATAAACAATTTCATTTTCAAAAGAAAAATTAATATTAGAATGTAGGAAAATCATTAAGAGAAACCTATTAGATATAATCTAATCTATACTTTTGTTTTTAAATAGAAACACTATTAACATTTTTTGTTTCATAACACAAGATGAAAATAAATTCTATTTTCGAAAGAAATCATTTTAAGATTTAAGGCTTACTACTAAAGGTAGAACTATGTGACAAAGCCAACCTTAATATTATAAAATGTTAGCAAAAACTAAAAGTTTAACAAATACCAAAAAAGGGAAAAATAATAAAAAAGTAGGTTAATAAAATATAAATTTAGAGAATAAAAACACTAATAAAAGAAAGAAAGGAAGAGAAAAAATGCCAAATGAGACAAATGAGACAAATGACATAAAAAGTAAAAACACTCCTTCTAAAAGAGTAAATAATAGACCAAGAAGGAGAAATACGAATACTGTAAGAAAAAATACAGAAGAAATAATAAATAAAGAGGAGAAAATAAAAGAAACAAGAGAAAATAATCCAAAAAGAAGAATGAATCCAAAAAGAGAAAAGAAAGAACAAATAGAAGAAAAGAATATAAAAGAGCAAACAAATAATGTAGAAAAGCAAAATACACAAACAAGACCAAGAAGAAAAACAAATTCTTCAGAAAAAAAAGTAAATGAAAAAAGAACAGCTACAGTAAGAAAGAATAATGAAAAAGCAAACAAAAAAGAGAAATTTGAATTTAAAAAGCCAAAATTAAAAGTAATTGCTCTAGGTGGATTAGAAGAAATCGGAAAAAACATGACTATATTTGAATATGAAGACGATATAGTAATAGTAGACTGTGGTTTAGAATTCCCAACAGATGACATGTTAGGAGTAGACCTAGTTATTCCAGACACAACATACTTAGAAAGAAATAAGGAAAAAGTAAGAGGAATAGTAATAACACATGGACACGAAGACCATATAGGTTCAATACCATACTTCTTAAAGAAAATGAATGTACCAATATATGGTTCAAAACTAGCAATAGGCTTAATAGAAAATAAACTAGAAGAACACAAATTATTAAGAGGTTCAAAATTAAAAACAGTAAAACCAGGCCAAACAATTACCTTAGGAAAAATGAAAGTAGAATTTATACGTAGTTGTCACAGTATACCAGATGCAATGATGCTTGCAATATATACACCAGCAGGAGTAGTAATGCATACAGGTGACTTCAAAATAGACTATACACCAATAAACAGTGAAGCAACAGACCTAGCAAGAATAGCTGAAATTGGTAAAAAAGGAGTATTACTATTACTTTCAGATAGTACAAATGCAGAAAGAAAAGGATACACAATGTCAGAAAGAACAGTAGGAGCCGAATTTGATAAACTATTTGTAAATTGCAAAAAAAGAATAGTAGTAGCAACATTTGCATCAAATGTCCACAGAATTCAACAAATTGTGAATTCAGCAGTGGAATATGGCAGAAAAATTGCGGTATGTGGTAGAAGTATGATAAACACAATAGAAACAGCCAGAAAACTAGGATATATGGATGCACCAGAAAATCTATTTATAGATATAGATATGATAAAAAACTACCCAGAAGAAAAACTAGTAATAATTACAACAGGGAGCCAAGGAGAAACAATGTCTGCTTTAACTAGAATGGCAGCAGGAGAACACAGAAAAGTAGAAATAACACCAAATGACCTAATAATAATATCAGCAACACCAATACCAGGAAACGAAAAATTAGTATCAAAAGTAATAGATGACCTAATGCAAATAGGAGCAGAAGTAATATATAACGACATGCACGTATCAGGACATGCCTGCCAAGAAGAGCAAAAACTAATATTATCATTAGTAAAACCAAAATACTTCATGCCAGTACATGGTGAATACAGGCAACTAAAAGCACACAAAGAAACAGCCCAAATGATGGGAATAGAGCCAGAAAACATATTCATGAGTGTAAATGGTAGAATACTAGAAATAAACGAAGAAGGAGCAAAACTAGCAGGTTCAGTACCATCAGGTAAAATACTAGTAGACGGTTTAGGTGTAGGAGATGTAGGAAGTGTAGTACTAAGAGACAGACAGCACTTATCACAAGACGGCTTAATAGTAATAGTAATGACAATGGACAATAATACAGGAGAAATAGTAGCGGGACCAGATGTAATAACAAGAGGGTTCGTATATGTAAAAGAATCAGAAAACCTAATGGATGACGTAAAAAAAGCAATAAGAATAGAAGTAGCAACTTTAGAAGAACAAGGAATACGTGATTGGGGAGCAATAAAATCAACACTAAAAGACCATATAAGAGACTATATATTCCAAAAAACAAAAAGAAACCCAATGATATTGCCAATAATAATGAGTTTATAATAAAAATAACCCCTAAATTATGAGGGGCTATTTTTATACAGCTAATATTAAATATTCATTATATATGTAGAGGCTATTACTAATACCGCAAAACAGGTTACTATGCAATCTTTAACCTTTGCGAGATCGCAGGAAGAGAGTGGTCAGACTACATTACCATGGAAGTTCCAGCAGAAAAGATCAGACTCTTTGCAGGTGCTGGCAAGTGGCATTTGAAGGAATGGACAAGAACCTCTTGGCTTAGAAGGTTAGGCGTTAGAAGGATAAACCTTAAGTAAGCCAGACAGCAAGAAATGAAAAAAGATGGGGAGTAATTAATCCCCATCTTTTTATTGAATAGGAAAAATCGATTTAAAATGTAGGGCATGGGGCACCGTGCCTTTTGTTTCGGTGTGGCAGGAAGGTTTATATAATTATCGAAATTCAATGACTGATATATATATTGCTAACTACATAGAGAGGAAATATTAAAATATGTAAAATAAAGACGCAATAATAAACAAAATAAGGAAAGTATAATATAAAGTTATAATAGATAAAAGGGTTAAAATGAAAAGTAAAAAATAGAGAATTAAAAGTGTACTATATTCTAAGTTTCAATATTTTTTTTAAAATATCAAAACTTAAATACTATATATCTTGAAGTATAAACTAAAATTTGTTATAATAGCTAGGAAAAAGAAAGAAGGAGAAAATTATGGATTATAAAGATTTAGCCAATTTAATATTTCCAGATGTAAAGGAAATTTCATATTATGAAGAAAAATATAAAAAAAGAAACTTAGAAGAAGGAGCAATAGTAACAAGGTTTGCGCCAAGTCCAACAGGTTTTGTACACTTAGGTTCACTATACCAAGTAGTAATAGCAAGAAAAATGGCAAAACAAACAGGAGGAGTATTCTTTTTAAGAGTAGAAGATACAGACCAAAAAAGAGAAGTAGAAAATGGGGTAACAGGAATAATAGAATCATTAAGAGACTTTGGCTTAACTCCTGATGAAGGAATGATAAATGAAACAGAAGAAATAGGAGAATATGGACCATACAAACAATCTTTAAGAAAAGATATATACCAGGCTTATGCTAAGTATTTATTAGAACAAGGCAAAGCATACCCATGTTTTGCTACTCCAGAAGAATTAGACGAAATGAGAGCAAAACAAGAGCTAGCTAAAATACGTCCAGGATATTATGGAGTATGGGCAAAATATAGAAATTTGAGCATAGAAGAAGCTATCGAAAAAATAAAGAATGGAGAACAATATATAATTCGTTTAAAATCACCTGGCAGAGAAGATAGAAAAATAAAACATCATGATGTAATAAAAGGAAATGTAGACTTTCCAGAAAATGACCAAGATATAGTAATAATAAAAGCAGATGGTCTTCCAACATATCATTTTGCACACGCAGTAGATGACCACCTAATGGGAACAACACATGTAATACGTGGAGACGAATGGCTATCATCAGTACCACTACACTTACAATTATTCCAAATGTTAGAATTTAAAGCACCTAAATACGCACACATAGCACCAATAATGAAAGAAGATGATGGTGGAAAACGTAAGCTAAGCAAACGTAAAGACCCAGAAGCAGCAGTAAGTTACTATACAGAAATAGGTGTACCAAAAGAAGCAGTAACAGAATACTTACTAAATATAGCAAATTCAAACTTCGAACTATGGAGAAAACAAAACCCAAGTGCCTCTGTAGATGAATTTGAACTACAACTAAACAAAATGAGTGTAAGTGGAGCATTATTTGATATAGTAAAAATATTAGACATAGCAAAAACAGTAATATCAAAATATACAGCTGAAAGTATATATGAAGAAGCAGTTAACTGGGCAAAAATATATGACGAAGAACTATATAAATTATTAGAAGACAAAGAATATGCCCTAAAAGTATTTGGAATAGAAAGAGGAAATGCAAAACCAAGAAAAGACATAGCAAAATGGTCAGATGTAAAAGAAAATATAGAATACATGTATGATGATGAATTCTATGCAAAAGAAAGAACATACGAATATCAAAAAGTAACAGACAAAGAATTAATAAATAAAATAGTAAAATTATACATGGAAAAATATTATAATGAAAATGACGACAAACAAACATGGTTCGACAAAATAAAAGACTTAGCAGAAGAAGTAGGCTTTGCAAGAGAAGTAAAAGAATGGAAAAAAGAACCAGAAAAATGGCCAGGCCATGTAGGAGATATAAGCACAGTACTAAGAGTAGCACTAACCTCAAAAGCAAACACACCAGACATGTATGAAATAATGCAAGTATTAGGTAAGGAAAGAATATTTAAACGTTTCGAAGAAGCAATGAAATAAAAGTCAGAATTAAGGGAAAAGAAATCGTATGTAGGGGTCGCCGCCTTCGGCGACCCGTTCTTCGAAGAAACTACCCTAGCATCTGACATATGATTACAGATTTTAGAAGTCAAAAATAGAGGTAAAAATTATGGAATATAACATAGGAGATATAGTAAGAACAAAAAAACAACATCCATGTGGAAGCAAATTATGGGAAATAACAAGAGTAGGAGTAGACTTTAAACTAAAATGCTTAGGATGCTCACATGTAATAATGTTAGAAAGACATAAAGCACTAAAAATGATAACAAAAAGGATAGAAAAAGAAGAAGGAAGGAACTAGCCTTTTGTTCTATTAGAGTGTATGGCAGGCATGCCATTTGACTAAATGGTGAAAGCCCAAAGTGAAGGTATATATAGCTAACCACATAGAGAAGCACAAGCTATCCAAGAGAGTTAGAAATAAGCAAGATTTTTTGAAAATAACCTTATATAATATCAAGTAAATAACAATAAAATAAAGCTATTTTTTAGTGGGAATTTTCAAAAAGTATTGCAGTCTCACTAAAACGAACAATTACCATATATCACCAATTAACAAGTGCTTCAGAAAATTTATTCTTTTTGCTGAATTTACAGAAGAAACTTTGACAAATATATAATACCAAATTTAGGTAATATAAAGTTGGATAAATTACTACCACTGCAATTACAAAATTTTTATAACTAATTAATCAAGGAACTTTCTAATACAACTATTGTATATATTCATAGAATTATACATTCAGCATTAAATAAAGCAATGAAATGGAATTTCGTAATTAGAAATATTGCAGATAACGTAGAAGTACCAAAAAAGCAAAGATATAATGCAACTGTTTTTGATAGTAACGAAATACAAAGACTAAAACCAGTGTGCGTAATATAAGTATGCCACCAACGTTAATAGAAATATTAAAAGAGTATAAGGAAAAGCAGAAAAATAAAAGTGAATTCGTTTGTACACTAGAAGACGGCTCTATTATAAGCCCTAGTAGTTTAAATCATAAATTTAAACAAATACTAGAAGATAACAACTTGCCACATATACGTTTTCACGATTTAAGACATTCTCACGCGTCACTACTATTAGCACAAGGAGTTTCAGCAAAAGCAATTTCAACAAGGTTAGGGCATAGCAATATAAGTATAACAATGGACTTATACTCACATATATATGAGGCAACTAATAAAGAACTAGCCAATAATTTTGATATATTTTTAAAAACAAGTTAATAAATTAGATTAGCAAAACATTAGCAAAAATGGAAATAATAAAGAAAAAAAGAGAGTAAGAAAATTGCTATTTCCTTACTCTCCCATGGTGCAGATGGCCGGAATCGAACCGGCACGGTTTATTCAACCGCAGGATTTTAAGAATTTTACGCCATCTGCTTTTTACCATTAGATAACATCAATTAATCTCTTTTGATAACTAACCTATTTAGCTTCTCTGTAGGAGATTATAGCACAAGTATTGTTAAATATGCAAGAAAAAGCAAAAAATTTCTTTTCTAAAATTTTGAATTAAGTGTTAGAACTATGTTAGAACTTTTGATAGAATAACAGTCTAACTTATTATTGATATTTATAAATTTTATAAATTATGATATAATACAAAAAAATAATAGTATATGGAGGGAAAAATGTTAAACACTAAAATTTCAAATAATCCACTAAAAGATATTTTAGCAGATTTACAACTATTTCAACAAACTAATTATTGTTATAACTACATAAAAAACAAATATCCAGATGGTGAGGAAACTAAAATCTTGTATTCTTCTGAAGTGGCTTCAGCTTGTTTTAGACAAGCTAATGAATTTATAATATCTGCTCAAAATGCTAATTTATCTACTAATCCATTATTATATTCTTATGCTTTGAATAATTTTGCTAAAGGAATGGCATATCTTCTATATTTAGATGAAGAAATGTTAAAATATTTTAAAGACCATGGTTTTTGCATTTCAGATAATAATATCAAAGATAATATTTTAGAAACAAATATTACCCTTAAACAAAGTGGAGTTCCAACATTTATATTAAAGCTTTTTAATAATACTGTTTTAAAAAAACAAGAAATATCATTTGAATTATTACTAAGCCAAATTCCAGAAATATCTGATATTTTTAATAAAACAACATTAAAAATGTCAAATGTAGCCAAAAGAGTCCCCAACAGTAAAGGAGATTTTGAAATGTATTGTGGGGACTTTAAACAGATTGAGCAAAGAAAAGAAATATCTGAAGAGTATGGAATACATGGAACTTATGATGATAGAATTAATATTTTGCATATTGGTTTTAATATGAAAGGAAAAGAAAAAATCGAACATGATGATGCTATAAAAAATAGTTTATTTTATAATGAGCATCTTATACTACCAAATAAGTTTGAAGATGGTATATATTGTCTTAATCTTATGTTTTATTGTTATTTATTGATAATGAGCTATGGAATGTTGGTAAGATATAATGCACATAAATGGGAGAATTTTATTGACCCTAAAATTTCAAAAGAATCTACATTAATTGCTATGTCTGTTGATGTATGTGTAAATGATTTTTTAACATTATTACATCAAAAGCTATTAAGTTATACTTATATAGAAGACAAATATGATGACTACAATGTAAAAAAAGTTATTCAAGATTCAACACCTCAAATTATGAACAATATAACATCAAAAATAACACATTACAATTTGCAATATGGTGAACATTATCCGTTGCCATGGCCTAACAAAATGAGATAAACTTATAAAACGAGAGGAAAATATGATGAAAAAAAATAAAAGAGATGATTTTACAGAAATAATTAAATTAAAACTTGCCAAAAGAGTTGCTTTCATATGTTCTAACCCAAGTTGTCAAAAACTAACAATAGGTCCTGCTACTAATCATACTATTAATAATATTGGTGTAGCTTCTCATATTTGTGCAGCATCTCCTGGTGGACCAAGATACAATAAAAATATGACTGAAGAAGAAAGAAAAGCCTTAAATAATGGTATTTGGCTTTGTCAGAGTTGTGCAAAACTTATAGATAGTGATGAATCAAAATATACAGTAAAGTTACTTCATAGTTGGAAAGATGAAATGGAAAATACAATAATTTATAATTTTGGACAAAGAATCAATTTAAAAAAGAAAAATAAATTAGAATATATATTTGATACTTTGAGAGATGCAGATAACTGGGAACGAATACAAGAGGAGAATGTTGATGGTTACTATTTCAAAGAAAATCCTAGTTATATGATTGAAATAATTGATGATGATAATCATAATACTGAATTCTATAGTTATTTAATGACAAATGAAAGTACATCATTTTATACACTTGTTTTAAAATATAATACAACTTGCATATACTCAACCCAAGTAGTATGTTTAGATTCAAGTAGATTAAAAACTATTGTACCTTTATCTAGTTTTATTCATTATGATGGACATACTTACAAATATAAATATTTTATAAAAAACAGTAAAGAAATAATTTTAAGAAATTTCCTTTTTAATTATAAAAAAGGCTATGACAATACTGAAGAAGTGTATGCCATGAATCGTTTAAATGAAATAGTTATTGAATATGATACAGAAGAAGAAAAAGATTATTTTGAAAGCAAATATTTAAAAAATATAAATTCACAAGATATCATGGATTCATCTAAAGAATATACTTATGTTGGACATAACTCTAAAGAAATTAAAATTAATCAAAATCATATTGGATTAGGATTATATATAAAAAATAAATATAATTTATATAAAAATAATCTTATATAATTATAAATTTCTAGTACAATTAAATATATAAGCGATAAAGTCCGTTTGTAGAATAAAAATCTACAAACGGGCTTTTTTGTCGTGCAAAGAGAAATGCAATAGCCTCTATAAAAGCTATTTGGTGTGATGAGCCGATGCTATAAAGTCCATTCGTATTTGTATAAGCAGTCTAATTATACAAAGTGCGTAAGTGAGATCTTGGAACAAAAACTCACAATAAATTAAAGAGTATTCGGTGGCATATTTGATATGGATTTGTAATTGTAAAAAGTTTGGGCAAGTATGAACAAAGATACTTAAATGTATCAACAATTATAGTAGTGATATTACTACTTACTAGACTACCTATGAAACGAGGCAAACGACCGACGGTTTCAGCTTATATAGGTGTAATAATTCTATTTTTTACAAATGGGATTATTACACCTAATTCACTTTAGCTCTCTCCCTCTGGTTTCTACTTTGAATTGCTAAAGTGAATACAAAAAAGCATAGGTGCTTTTTTGTTGTGAGTAAAAAATTTATTTTTTTGCTCACATTCATAAAAATTGCGACAAGCAAATTTTTATGAAAAACCTAAAAATGCGTATAGCAATTTTTTAGGTTTTGGGGTGTGGGGTTGCAAAACCCTGCCATACGGACAAACTTGTTTGTCTAGTATGTTAGACATTCAAAGAATATCTTGAGCAAAGAAGGAGGTGCAAGAAGATATGAGCTATGCTATTATAAGAAATGATAAATTAACAAGAGTGGATGCACAGGGATCATACATTCACAATGATAGAAGGTCAAAAGGTCATTCTAATAAAGATATTGACCCTACAAGAACACATTTGAATTTTTACTGTAAGAAAAATGAACTAACTTATATAAAAGAATTTGATAAAATGAAAAAGGAATATGATTTAAAAGGCACTATTAGAAGTAATAGCAATATCATGTGTGAAATGATGATTACTTCCGATAATGCTTTTTTTAATAAAATTGGTTTAGAAGAAACAAAACGATATTTCAAAGAAAGTTATAAATTTGTATGCAATTATAAAAATCTTGGTGAAAAATATATTGTATCAGCAGCAGTACATTTAGATGAAACTACACCTCACATGCATTTAGTATATATACCAGTAATTCATACAAAAGATAAAGAAGGCAAAGATATTGATAAAATATGTTGTAGAGATTTTTGGAAAGGCAGAGATAGTTACAGACAACTGCAAAATGCTTTTCACAAATATGTAACTTCAAAAGGCTTTGATTTAAAACGAGGATTACCAGTAGAAGAAACTGGAGCAAAACACGAGAAAATAGAAGATTTAAAGAAATTGACTAATTTTGAAAATACTAAAAAAGTATTAGATAATATAAAACTAGAATTACCAGAAACACCAAATATAAATGATATTAAACTCATAAAACTTAATAGAGAAAAAGTAGAAGATGAAATTATTAAGCCTAAAGATGATAAAATTATGGAATTGTATCAAGAAAATCTAAAATTGCATAATGAATTATCAAAACAAGTAAATTTAGTTAATAAGGCAGAAAAATATCAAAAAGAAAGAGATTCCATACTTGCTGATAATACAGAACTTCATAATCAAATAAACAATATTAAAGCAGAATATAAGGAAAAGGAATTTGATATTGAATGGAAATATAAAAGTAAAATCAAAAGTTTAGAAAAGGAAAATAATCATTTGCACAAAATAATAGATAAATTCTGTGAAACTGTTGATAAGTTTATAGTTTGGATTTGTCACAAATTTGGTATTGGAGAATCTAAAGAATTAGTTAAAAAATTTGAAGAAGAAACTCATACTTTTATTGACCCCAAAAAGCAACTTGAATATGAGAGAGAAAAAGAATTAGAATTAGATTTATAAATATGACAAATAAAAAAGAGAAACTTGAAATGTGAATTTATACATCTCAAGTCCTCTCTATAGACTAACATTATTACTATTTTACTACTTTACCAACTTTTGAATCATACTTAAAATTGTAAGTTCTTGGGCCAGACCTTAATGTGACTTTTCTGATATTTGTAGATTTACAAATATCACTTATATAATCTACATGTAAATACATTATATCGAAAAATCCTTTTTCATCGAAGAAAGTCTGTCCGATATAAAAACCTTTATCAGTACGCACAAAGATAGGATGCTTTGTTTTTGATTTAAACCAACATATCTGTCCAACATATTGACCTTTAAAATACAGATATTTTACATCATGAAAATCATAAATAACATAATTCTCATTAATGAAATACATATTCTCTTTCATGTCAAATGGAACTTCAGCCACAATATAGCTGCGAACATTTTGTTCATCATCAAAGTATACAATTCCTGCTTTTCCATTTGCATTATACATCCAAATATTTAACTTGTATTCTTCGTAACTTGGACATATGCTGGAATAATGATCCGCATTTTGTATAAAACATAATTCTGGAAACTTGTCATACTCAGCAGAGAATATAACTTCATCAGATTCTGAAGTCACATACACTTTATTATTCCGATAAGAGATAATCTGTGGAATGTATTTTGCATTACTTTTTTGCATATTAAGAAAAACAGTAGACCCCCATGAATTTTGCAGTCTTTGCCCTTTTACAAAAATATCATATAACGATACATTCTTGTCATGCCAACAAGCAATAGGAAACTCTACTCCAAATCTTTCAAAAATGTGATTAACTGAAACATCTTCATACTCTGTAGGTATAACAAGTACATCATTCAGTTGTAATACATTGTCATCACATTTTTTAGTACCTGCAATATTAGTATACTGCACTATAGAACCTTTTAATTGCATTAAGCCTGTGCCTCTTGAATTTGTTACTTTGAAATTATGGTATCCTGTACTATATTTTAAATCAATATAGGTTACTTCATTTTCCTTTCCGATATTGACAAGCCGATTATGTTTCTTTGACCAATTATCAATCAAAAAACGTTCTTCAGCACTCTCCTCAATCGCAAAGTATTTGTTTAGTTCAATAAAATCAGTCATATTATTTTCCTCCTTAAATTTTCTTGGAGGTTAGAAACCTCCAGATTATTGATTAATACCTTTTGGTTTCAAAAAATTATTACTTCCAAATTATAGCACACTTTTATGTTAAATGCTAGTATTTTTCATAATTTTGTGCCTTATATAAGCAATTTTATTATCATTGCAATTTTCTATATGAGCATTTTCGTTATAGTATTTTCTATAATAAAAATCAAAATTAAGATAACATTTCTAAAAAAATGAATTTTTTAAAATCGTTTGACATATAATAAAAAATATAGTATACTATATTTAACTTAAGTTAAAAAAGTTCGTAGATAGAACCGAGTTAGGTGTGTGGTAGCACTTAACTCATTTTTTATGTAAAAAAAGAAAGTATAGCATTGTGGTAGAGCTATACTTTCTTTTTTCGGCTAGCTAAGCCTCATCTTGCTTTTGGTCATTCAATTTACTATTATTGCTAACAGTATCAGTTTTCTGATTTGTGTCTTTTTGCAATAACATTTCAACCAAACGCCAAATCAAATCTGGGTAGTTCATAGATAAAACCCTCCTTCCCGAAAGATTTCCTTTTGAAAAGGATGGATTTATTATACTTTATTTCTATTTCAAAAACAATGTTTTTTGGGTAATTTCTACAATTAATTATCTTAATCCGCTTTATTTTTATTTCTGCTTTTATATACATTAGCTTGGTTTCTACATTGACTACTATCATATTCAGCTTTAGGGTTTTTAGCATAAAATACTTTGCCACAATGCTTACATATTCTTAATGGATTCTTTTCACTACAAAGCATAAAACCAAAAGACATATCTAATGCTTGTTTTAGTGAATTAGGTTGCCAAGATATTTCTGGAGTATTTCCATACATATTAATTTTGTATGGTATTCCAGAAAAATAATAATCACTTATAGTTTCTCTTGCTTTATATTCATCATAATTATTTACACTACTATTTGATAAATCTACATATTTTTTAAATATTTTATACATTTTTTTTGCATATTCAATTATCCAATCTATTTTTTCACAATAAAAGCTAGAATAAATTAATTGATTGTTAAGTGATGTACGATTTAACATTCTTTGTAAATCTGAATTTGTTTCTATAACTGCTTTACCATTTGTTATTGTATAACTCATTTCATCGTTAGTTGCAAACGGAAAGAATAATTCAAAATAATCTTTTGTTCTCATTGTACAATTTTTATTAATAACATTATTTTCTTTTAATGTTACTTGTTCATTTAATAGAAAATCTGTATTGATTGGTGCTTCAACCATAAAGCCCAATAAACCATATTGCTCTACAAAAAAATATGCACAAGTAAATTTAGTTTGATCATCATCTGCATCCATACATATTCTTCCTATATTAAGAAAATCAACCAATATTGAATCCATTTTACTGAACATATCATATAAATCTCTAATATTTATACTAGCTTCTGGATTTGGTATCATATAATATTCTTTTCCTTTATATCTTCCTTGATAGCCACCATATCTCATATATGAATATGCACTGTTACTTTTAAAATTAAATTCCATTACTTTATTCTCCTTAAATTTTTTCAAAAATTTTATTGTAATATATTGACATATTACATTTATTACTTTATAATGATATAAAATATTAATAGTTGAAATATAATAACATATTACAACAATTAATATAAAATGTCAAGTGCTATCCTTGTATAAAAAATATGTAGACAAAAATTTTACCAAATTGTTTGAAAGGTTGTGATTACTATAGATAACAAGAACTATATACTAGACAAGTATTATAATGAACATGATAAACCAACTGATATTGCAAAAGAATTAAATGTTCACCCATCTTATATCACAAAAATAATTAAAAACGATACAAGATATATTAAAGAGAAAGAATATAGGGCTGAAATAAGTAGAGAAAATCGTAAAATTGCAAAAAGAGACTGGATTAGAAACAAAAGACAAAGTGAATCTGATAAACAATTATATGAATTTGTTAAACAGCAACATATTGAATCAAGTAAAGAATTATCTTATTCTTCTGAAATGAGTGATTTAGCATTTATAAAATGGAATTCAAGTGCTTATCATAGAAATAGCAAAGGTAATTTAGTTATAGATAGAAAGTTAAAAGTTGTATCAGATATTCCTAAATCAATAAATATGAATATTAAAATTCCAACACAGAAATATAAGAAAAAATATTGTTATAGTATTTAATTAGTCCTATTGATGAATAGGTCTTTTTTATTTTAAAGCTTAAAGGAGGTGCTAGATATGGCTAATATGAAAGAAACTTACACTTTAATGTTTACAGATTACCCAGACATTGTAAATCTTACACAAATGAGAAAAATGTTAGGTGGTATTAGTAACACTCTTGCATATCGTATGTTAAGAGAAAAGAAAATTAAAAGCAAAAAAGTTGGCAGAGAATATAAAATTCCTAAAGTTAATGTTATCAAATATGTGATGACAGAACAGTAGGAATTTTTTCATTATCATGGTATAATACACAAAATATCAATGATAAGTTAAATATAAACTGTTACAACGGAAAGGAGAAATATGATAACAGGTAGCTTACAAAAAAAGAAAGGTCTTTATTATGCAGTTTTAAATTTATATGATGACTATGGAAAAAGAAAACCGAAATGGATTCCTACAGGTTATACTATAAAAGGAAACAAGAAAAAGGCTGAAGAAAAATTAGAACAATTTAAAATTGAGTATGAACAAAAGTCAAAAATACAATTAAGAGATCCAAACATATATGATAAATATAAAAACATCCTGTTTTGTGATTATATGTTGGAATGGCTAGAAAAACAAAAAGGAAAAGTTGAACAAACAACCTATATAGGTTATGAACAAGTAATTAAAGGTAGATTATATAAATACTTTAAAGCAAAGAAAATAAAATTAGTTGATTTAAAACCTAAACATATTCAAGATTTCTTTGATTTGCTATTTGCAGAAGGTCTATCTGGAAATACAGTAAAACATTATAGAGCAAATATTAGTAAAGCTTTAAAAAGTGCTGTTATTACAGAAATAATAGATAGTAATCCTGCTACTAAATTGGAATCAATTAAAACTAAAGAATATACAGCAGATTATTATACACAAGATGAATTGCTAAATCTAATGGAAATTATAAAAACTACACCTATTGAATTACCAGTAGTTATTGCTGGTGTATATGGCTTAAGGCGTGAAGAAGTTATTGGGATTAAATGGAATGCTATTGATTTCAAAGCAAAAACATTAACAATTAGACATACTGTAGGTCGTGGTAAAATTGATGGTGTTACACAATTCATTTTCAAAGATAGAGCCAAAAGCGATTCTGGTTATAGAACTTTGCCTTTATTTGATTTTATAGCAGATTTACTAAATTCTTATAAAGATAAGTATGAAGAATATAAAAAGTTTTATGGCAATACTTATTGCAACGATTATAAAGACTATATATGTTTAATGGAAAATGGAGAACTAATGAAACCTGGATATGTAACACAAACTTTTAGTAAAGTATTAGATAGTAATAATCTACGACATATCAGACTACATGATTTAAGACATAGTTGTGGGACTTTATTAATTCAAAATGGTGTACCAGTTAAAGACATACAAATATGGCTAGGTCATTCTAATTTTCAAACTACTTTAAGATATGCACATGCTGATATAGAGAATAAAAGAATATCCGCAAGTGTCATTAGTGATAAACTTGCATTAGATGTAAAAGAAACAAAAAAAGAACAAATTACCGAACTCGCTATTTAGGTAATCTGTCTTAAAAAATACATTTCTAACTATTTATAAAAATTCTAATTTTGGAAAAGTGTTAGAACTTTTGTTAGAACTTTGCACAATTTTTAAAATTGAAACCTCAAGCTTAATCTTACGAAACACTTGAGGTTCTAATGGTGCAGATGGCCGGAATCGAACCGGCACGGTTTATTCAACCGCAGGATTTTAAGTCCTGTGCGTCTGCCAGTTCCGCCACATCTGCATTTGTACTGGCATTTTGTCTTACGACAAGTGTAATTATAATACTATATACTAATATTTGTCAATACTTTTTTGAAAAAAACATAAAAAACTTGTTACTACAAAATTTTCTATATGAAACATAATAGAAAATTTTGCAGTAACAAGTTTTTTATATGAAATATAATAGAAAATTTTGTCAGTAACAGGTTTTTGTACTAAAGAATAAATATTAAAAATACAAAAAATATTAATTATGAATAAAATACAAAAATTGAATAAATAATATTTACAAAAAATAAGACAGGATATAAAATAACTTTAAGTTTGAATATTAAATAAAAGTTAAACTATAAGTTAAAGAAAGGAAGTCTGAAAAACGAAGTACCAATAATTGTAAAAAATGGCATAGAATGTGATAGTAGTAATTAAAAAAAATTTAAAAAAGTAGTAGTATTTTTAACAATTCCGCCATAGCGGATAAGTTCTGTGTTTAAATGAAATAAAATTTAGCAAGACTTTGGTGATGAAAAAAATGCATATGGAAATTTTATTAAAACAAGTTAGACAAAATAAAAATGTTACTTTAAATAGACTATCAGAAAAAAGTGGAATATCTACTACACATATTAATGATATAGAAAATAATATAAAAAGCCCTAGTTTGTTTATTATGGCTAGACTAGCTAAGGCACTAGATGTAGAAATTACGGAGTTGTATAAAATAAAATGGTAATAGAGAATTTAAATAACACACTTATGGAAGGTATAGAAAAATATGAAATAGATTCTGCTAAAGCATGTAATATAAGTGATATGTTAGTTATAGAAAATCAAAGTTTATATAACAATAGAAGTCTACAAGATTATTATAATAAAAGTATTAATGCTTTAATAGAATATTTAATTAAAAATGATATTAATCCTAATGAAACTAAATGGAATAGGTATGCAGTAGAAAATGGTTATCTATCTGCCGAAACAATTGGTTATATGTATGGAAATGGATTTCATATATTATGTAAGGAATTAAGAAAAAAATTAAAACAAAATCAAATAGAACAAGAGTGCTGTAACAAAATTAATATAATATTTAAAAAATAACTATGGACTTTTTTAAAAAAATGTTCTAAAATGTAAAAGTAAAAATTAAAAATGATAGGAAAATAGTATATGATAATAGAAAGATTAATTTTTAATGTTGTAGCAGTCGCATTATTTACAATAATTTTTTTGAAGATGATACATAAAAATGATACAAATTATATATATATATTAGGAGTAGAAACTCTTGGAATTTTAATAGGATTTTTAGGGCTTATTTTTCGTATTAATTTGCCAATAGCAATTATAATATTTACATATATAATTTCAATAATAATACCACTTGCAATTATTATATTTGAAATGAAAGGAATATATCTATCAGAAATTATATATTTGAATATTGCAAAATATTATTCAAACAAAAATGATAATGATAAAGCAAAAGAAATATTGATGAAAATACTTGAAAAATATCCAAATAGCCACTACTTACATAAACAATTGGCACAAATATGTGAAAAAACAGGGAATATAGACATTGCGATAGATGAGTATATACGAGTATTAGATGTAAATACAGAAGATTTTGAAACACAACTTAAATTAGGTAATTTATTAAATGCTCAAGAAAGAAAACAAGAAGGAGAAAAAGTATTAAAAGAACTGTTAAGAAAAAAGCCAGACTATTATGAGGCTTCGTGCTTATTAGGAGACATTTTATATGAAGAAGAAAATTATAAAGAAGCAGCAAACGTTTACTTACAAGCATTAAATTATAATCCAGATAAATACGAATTATATTATAATTTAGGTATGGTATATACAAAGTTAAACGATTTTCAAAGTGCAAAAGAATACTATGAAAAAGCAGCAGAGCTTAATTCGTTATTATATCATGCAAAATACAACTTAGGCCAAATAGCATTATTGTATAATGAAATAGAAGAAGCAGAAGAATATTTTCTAGAATGTATAAACGAAGAAGATTTAACAGATGAAGCATACTATTATTTAGCATATATAGAAATGTTAAAGGGAGACAAGGAAAATGCAATACGATACTTAAATACAGCAGTAGAAGAAAATGAAGAACTATATAAAAGAGCTACTAAAGAGTTAGTATTTAAAATGATTATAAATAAAATAAAAAAACCAACACATAATGAAAATATAAAAAAGAAAAAACTTACTAAAAAAGAAATAAGAACAATAAAGCATTTAGAGAAAACATGCGAATTAGTAGGAAATTTAAGTCAAAATGATATGAAGGCAATTAGAAAACTAAAAACAAAATATGAAGATAAAGAAAGAGAATAAATTAGAAATAAATTTAATATATATTAGAGTAACGAATAGAAAAGGAGAAAGGAAATATGAATATAATACAAGCATTAATTTTAGGAGTAATACAAGGACTAACAGAACTTTTACCTATATCAAGTTCAGCACATTTAACTATAATACCATGGCTATTTGGTTGGACAAATTCAGAGCTATTTAAGCTAGACTTTGAGGCTTTTGATGTTGCACTTCACTTTGGAACACTTTTGGCGATAGTAATATTTTTTGCTAAAGATTGGATTGCGCTAATAAAAGGAGGATACAAACAGGTTGTAAAAAAGGAAAAAAGCTTTGAAGGAAAAATGTTTTGGTACTTAGTAATAGCAACTATTCCTGGTGGAATAATAGGATTTGTATTAGATAAATTTGTAGGAAATAAATTAGAAACTCCAATTATAATAGCTTTAGCGCTAATAGTAATGGGAATAATATTATATATAGTAGATAAAAAAGCAAAATCAAATATAGAATATAAAAACATGACGTTAAAACAAACATTTTTGATAGGCCTATCACAATGTTTAGCATTTATACCAGGAGTATCAAGGTCAGGAATTACAATGACAACAGGAAGACTAATGGGAATAAAAAGAGAAAGTGTTGCGAAATATTCATTTCTATTATCAACGCCAATAGTTTTTGCAGCAACAGTTTTAAAATTTAAAGACTTTGTATTCAGTATTCCATTTTTTATAGGAGTATTTGCAAGCTTTATTGTAGGAATTTTTGTTATACAGTTTTTGTTACAATACCTAAAGAAAGGAAGCTTCAAAATATTTGCAATATATAGAATAATTTTTGGAATAATAATAATAGTAAGATTTTTAACTATGTAGTAAAAAAATGGTAATTCAAAATTCATATCATAAGGGCACGGAAAACCGTGCCCTTTTAGTTCTAGTATAGGAAAAATTGACTTTTTATGATATATTCCATGTTGTAGGGGGCACTACTAAAGGGCGACCCGCGTGGCTTGATTAAAAAAATTTCAAATTTTAAAAAGATATTACGAAAACATTACAATTACATTACAACTATATTAAAAATATTGACTTTATGATAAAAAACGATAAAATAAATGCAGAATACAGTATTTTGACTATAATATGACAATAAATAAAAAAATAGTATTTTTTAAGGAAAAAAAGTAAAAAATAATAATGTATTTTTAAAACAAAGGAGTTAAAATGTCAAGTTCATTAGGTTTATATATTCGGCGATAATCTAATTAAATATGCAAAAGTTACTAAAGATAAAGACATACTAAAAGTGGAAGCCTTTGGAGTTAAATTTTGTGACAATATATCTGAAACTATAAAGCAAATCGTTTCAGAAACATTTAGTTATAAAACTCCCATAGCTACAAACTTAACATCAGAAGAATACAACTATTTTTATGTATTTAACCTACTTAGTAAAAATGACATAAAAAAATCAGTGAACATTGAATTTGATTCTTTATGCTATGATAAAGGTATTAACAAAAATACACTAGAAACTAGATATGTATTAGTACCAGACGCAAACGATAAAGAAAAAATTAAAACAATATATATATCAGATAACAAAATAGAACTAAATAAAAGAATGCAAGAATTAGAAGGTAATATGGTAGGAAATATATCACCACTACCAATGGCGATTGCAAATATAGCAAATGTTAAAGAAAAAGAAAATTCTATAATAGTAAATATAGAAGATAAAACAACAATAACAACTGTAATGGATCAAAAAATATATAATATTGACAAAATAGATATAGGTAGCTCAGAAATACTAAGCAATATAAACGCAAAAGAAAACTCATATAATAAATCTTATGAAATATGTAAAAATACAACTATATATACTATGGACTCAAAAGACTTAATGCAAGAAGATGAAAACATGTATTTAGAAGATATTATGCCAACATTATATAGTATAGTACAAGCAGTAAAAAATATAACTGAAAACTCACTAAATAAAATTGAAAAACTATATATTACTGGAACAGCAGCAGTTATAAATAATATAGACTTATATTTTCAAGAATATTTCCCAGAAATGAAATGTGAAATATTAAAACCATACTTCATACCAGAAACAGTAAAAATTAATATGAAAGACTATATAGAAGTAAACTCAGCAATAGCATTAGCTATGCAAGGTTTGGGCTATGGAGTAAAAAGTGTAAACTTTAAAAAGCCAAGCATTTATGATAGATTACCAGCATGGATGAAAATAGAAATAGGTGGAGATAAGAGCGAAAAGAAGAATAAAGGAACGGCTAAAAATAAATTTAACTTTTCACTTGACTTTAGTGGAGCACTTGACAATATAGAAAAATGGCTTATAAGAAGTACAGCAGGATTGGTAATGTTTATAATATTGTATTCTGGTTTTTCAATTTTTCTAAATCACCAAAACAACAAGAAAATGCAAGAAATACAAATGGTAAAAGAAGATACAGAACAACAAATACAATTACTAGAACAAGATAAAACAACCTTAAGTACTCATATAAGTAGATATGAAGAAGTACTTAAAAATATACAAGATTATAAAAACGAATCAACAGAAAACAAAAAAATAAAAGATTCAATACCAAATTTATTAACTTCATTAATGTATGGAATGCCAAAAGGAGTAACAATTACCTCTATTACAAATACATCAGGATATAGTATAAAAATAGAGGCAAAAGCAAGAGAATACTCTGAACTAGGTTACTTAATTGGAAAAATAAAAACAAGTAATATTCTATATAATGTAACAACATCTGAAAGTGTTAAACAAAATGATATGATAAGATTAGTTATAGAAGGAAGTTTATTCCCAGAATAATAACAAAAAGGAGAAAGATAAATGAGGAAAATACTATTAATAATAGTCATTATATTATTACTTGTATTTGGATATATGTCAGTCATAAAAGGAATTTCAATAGGAAGTATGCATATTTCTAGTATAAAAGAAATTGATGGAAACAGCAAAACGCTTGAAGCTAAAATAGAAGAATTAAATTCATTAATAGATATTGAATACCCAAAAAAAATGGGAGAACTAAAAGAAACAAGCAATAAAATGCAAGAAACAAAAAAGAGATATCTAGATGAAACAAACTTTACTTCTGATGAAGAATTGCAAACAGCATTACAAATAGAAAGCTATGATATAGAAAGACTATATGTAAAACTTGGAGTTCATGCTAAAAAAGAGGGAGTAAAAATAAAATTCACATTAACATCGGCTTCTATAGGAGATATAAAAGATTTAGGATTTACAGTAGAGGGAACATATGTAGCAATTACTAACTTTTTATATGCAATAGAAGATGATGAAGAACTTAAATTTAGAATTTACAACTTTAAGTTACTTCCATATGAAAACAACGTTTTACAAGCGACATTTACAGTAAAAAATGTAAGAATAACATCAAATTCATTAAATACTAATTTACAACCAACAAGTGCAAGTAATGAAAATAAAGATAATACAAACACTACAAAACAATAAAGTTTAAAGAGGTATAAAATGTTAAAAATTATTTTAAAAGAAACTATTATTACTTTATTACTATGTATTGCTATTTTATTAATATTAGGAGTATTATTTTATGATTATAATCCATTAAATAAAATAGTGCCAAATAAAATATCATATACAGTACCAGAAGAAATAAAAAATGATATACAAGATAACGAAGTAAAAGATTTTTTAGAAGGCGGATTTAACTTAGTATATAGTATAGATAGTTCAGACTTAAATATATACAAAAAAGAAAATAGCTATGTTGCAGGAAAAGAAAATCCATTTTCAGAAGAAACACAAGATACATCAGGAAATGTAGTGGCAAATGGAAATAATGACAAAAGCAATAATGGAACGTCAACAAACACAGCTAATAATACAAATAAACCAGCGCAAAATGCTACTGGCAGAAAATAATATAGGTTATATTTATAATATTAAATATATACAAACAACAATATTTTATAAGGAGGAATTTTTTATGTTAAAGGGACAAAAAGGTATAACATTAATAACATTAGTTATAACAATTGTTATTTTAATAATTTTAGCAGGAGTAGCAATATCACTATCATTATCTGATAATGGTATATTCAATAATGCTAAAAAAGCAAAAAATCTTTACACAAATGCTCAAGCAAGTGATCAAGAATTTGCAAATTCATTAGATCATGAAGTTAATAAAATTTTAGAAGATTAATAATTTAATAATATCAATTTATTTTAATAATATTATTAAAAACTAAATATGAGGTTATCTAAAAATTATATTTAGATGACCTCTTAATTTTAAAAAAGATAAAGGAAGAATTATGATAAATGCAATATTTTATATATTAATATTTATAATAGGAACATTATTTGGGAGTTTTTCTACACTTGCAGTATATAGAATACCACGCCATGAAGATATAACACATAAACATTCATACTGTCCACACTGTAACCATAAGCTTTTGTTTTTAGATATGGTTCCAATTTTAAGCTATATATTTTTAGGTGGAAAATGTAGATACTGCAAAAGAAAAATAAGAATAAGATATTTATTACTAGAAATATTAACAGGGATTATATTTCTATTATTTGCCATGTCTTTAAATATAAATATAGAATCAATTGAAAAAGGCAAAATAGTATACCTAATTTTTGGAATATTATATTTAATTGGAATGATTATTATAGCAGGAATAGATAAAGAAAATATTAAAATTAGCAAACCGATATTAGTGTATGAAATTGTAATTTTATCAGCATATATGATTTATCTATATATAGTAGAGAATACTAATATATATAGATATGTTATATATTTATTAGCTATGCTAATACTATTTTTTATAGATACAATAAAATTAAAAAAATATAAAGTAGATAATTATAAAATAGAAGTAATAATTTTAGCAGTTATTCAAGCTCTATTTACATACTCTTATGGTTTTGTAATAACTGCAATTATAACATTATTAGCAATAGCCTTTTATACTATAATAAATAAAATGTTAAACAAACCAAAAAAGAAAAATATAATTAATACCACTCGGAGAGATAAATGAAAAATATTTGTATAATATAGAAAAACTGCCAATAGGTTACTACTTATGTGCCTGTAATATTATAACAATTATTATAGTAAATACAATAGCTTGTAGGTGATAAAATGAATATGTTAAATAAATTCAAATTAAATATGGGGGCAACATTAACAGATGTAGTAATAGCAATGTTAATAATAATGCTATTTACAGGAATTTTAACTACTACATTTTCGGGAATATATAAAAACAATATACACATAAAAATGAATGCAATAGCAGTTGATTATGCAATAAAAATATTAGAAGATATAGACAAAATGCCATATGAAGAAGTAAATAATACTCTAAATGAAGAAATAACTAAAAAATATGAAAACTATAAAAATTATGAAGCACATTTAGACATAGAAAATTACAATAAAGATGATGAAAATAAGGAAGATATAATAAAAATAGTCACATTAACCATAAAATATAACGTAATAGACAGTACGGAGCAATATGTAGTTAAAAAATTAAAAATTAAAGAAATGTAAAGAGAGGAATAAAAATTGAAATCACAAAAAGGAATAACTTTAACAAGTTTAGTAGTGTATATATTAGTTCTTCTTATTGTACTTGCTACTTTATCTGCTATAAGTAAATATTTCTATTCAAATACAAAATATATTACCGATGCAAACAAATATGTTTCAGAATTTAACAAGTTTAATATGTATTTTGTAGAAGATGTAAAAAATAATACTAATTTATATAGTATAAAAAACGATCAAATAATATTTGAAGATGGAACAGTGTACACATTTGACAAAAAAGCTATATATAGAAACAAAGTGGAAATATGTAGTAATGTACAAATATGTACATTTGATAAAGTAGAAGAAACAGACAAAAACGGATTTACAAAACAAATAATAAAAGTAAAATTTGCAGTAAAATCTTCAGAAATATTTGCAGTAGAAAATGACTATGTATTAAAGTATTGGTAAGTAGTATTTACTTTGAAGCGGATTTTAATAGTGATATTGTAAATTGTAATTACTGGTAATATGTAATTATTGGAAATTGCTATATTTTATATAAAATGTAGTCAAAATATAGTATAATATATTATATATACAAAGGAGGAAAAGGATATGGCAGGAAAACAAAAACAACCAATAGGAATAGAACTTGCAAAAAGAAACTTAATTACAGAAAATGATATAAATAAAGCACTAGAATATAAAAAAGAGCACCCAGAGAAGAAACTTGCTGATATAATAAATATATTAGGTTTATGTGATGAGCAAAAGCTAATTGAGGCAATGGGTGAAATATTAGATGCACGAACAATACTAATAAATGTAAATGATATAAAAATAAACCCAAAGGACTATATATCATTAGATATTATGAAAAAAAATAAAGTAATTCCATTTGATGTAGAAGCAGGAAAAATAAAAGTATGCTTTGCAGACAATACAAATAGAAGAATTATAGAAACAGTAAGACTTTTATTATTAAATAAAGGTTTAGTAATGATTGAATACTTAACATTTGAAACAAATATAGAAAAAGTATTAAATGAAATAGAAGGAGTAGGTTCAGAAAAAATAGATCCAAACAGTGATATAACAGCATTAGTAGACAGTATTATAAAAACAGGAATGGAAAAAAGAGCAAGTGATATTCACTTTGAACCAATGCAAGAAAGCTTAAGAATAAGATATAGAATAGATGGAAAACTAATAACAGCAATAAACTTAGAAAATGATAAACAAACACAAATAATAGGAAGGTTAAAAGCTATATCAAATATGCACCAAGAAAAACAAGAAGCACAAGATGGAAGAATACTACTATACCCAGACTATAATATTCGTGTATCATCACAAAAGAATGTATATGGCGAAAAATTTGTATTAAGACTATTAAAGAAAAATAGCGGAATAAAGAAAATATTTGATTTAGGATTTCCAAAAGATGAAAACTTAGTAAAAACAAGCTTTGACAAAAGAAATAGTGTAACAATAATTGCAGCACCAACAGGAGAAGGAAAGACAACAACACTATATAGTGTAATAGACTACTTAAATAAAGCAGAACTTAATATAACAACAATAGAAGACCCAGTAGAAATAAGAATAGACGGATTAAACCAAGTAGAAGTAGATGCAAAAACATCATTTTCAGACTCACTAAGAACAGTATTAAGGCAAGACCCAGACATAATACTAGTAGGAGAAATACGTGATAATGAAACCGCCGAAATAGCAATGCAAGCAGGACAAACAGGGCATTATGTGTTATCAACAATACATACAATAGACAGTATAGAAGTAATAACAAGACTAAGAAAAATGGGAATATCTAACTATGACATATCAAGCACACTAGCCTCATCAATATCACAAAGATTAGTAAGAAAAGTATGTAAGCATTGCGCATATGAAAGAGAATTTAAAGAAGAAGAAAAAGAAATAATGAACAATATAGCCAAACAATATGGAGTAAAGCTAAATTTCGAAGGCAAAAAAACATATGACACCATAGGATGCGAAAAATGTAACAATACAGGTTTTTATGATAGAATAGCAATATTTGAAGTACTAACAATAAACGATAAAATAAAAGAATTAATAGTAAAAAATGCATCAAGCTTAGAAATAAAAAATGAAGCCCTAAAGCAAGGCTACAAACCACTAGTAATGGACGGAATAAACAAAGTACTAAACGGAATAACAACACTGCAAGAACTAAACAATAAATTAGTACTATATTAGAGGTCGGAAGACAGAAGTAAGATATAAGGTTACTAGAAAGATTTGAAAAGATTTAGGAAAGATTTGATAGGAAAGATTTGGGACGCGTCCAAATCTTTCAACAAAAAATCTTCATAAACGAAATAAAAATGTAGGGGTCGCTACTAAAGGGCAACCAAAGAAATAGCAGAAAATACGAAAAGAAGATAAGGTAGATTTAGGCAACGATTCGTAATCGAAAACAAGGCAGAAGAGTAGCATTGGGGACGGTTCGTAATCGGAAACAAGATAGAGAAGAACCACAAGGCAAAAAGCAAAAATAATCTGGCTAGATTAGGAACTGTCCCCAACGCGGAAGCCCAAAGCACAAAACAAAAGCACAAAAAACAAAATCCAAGAAATTGAAAGGGAGAAAACCAATGATAAACATAGAACAAGTACTAAAAATAGCAAAAGAAAAAGATGCATCTGACATACACCTAGTATGTGGACTAAAACCAATGCTTAGAATTTCAAGAGACTTAAAACCAATAGAAGAATTAGAAGAACTAGAAGAAAATGATATATACGAAATATACGACTATTTTGTAAGAGGAAACTTAGACAAAGACGCAGTATTTAAAGAAACAAAAAAACTAGATGCATCATTTGAATTTGAAGACATAAGGCTTAGAGTAAATATATCATACACAAACGAAATACCAACATTTACATTAAGACTAATAAAAAGTACTTTACCTAAATATGAAAACTTAGGAGTACCAGATATAGTAAGAAGAATGACATATCAACCACAAGGTCTAATACTAGTAACAGGAAAAACAAACTCAGGAAAAACAACAACATTAAATGCATTAATAGACGATATAAATGAAAATCAAAATAAAAAAATACTAACATTAGAAAGCCCAGTAGAATATAAGCACACATCAAAAAAATCTATGATAGTGCAAAAAGAAGTAGGAAGAGGAAGAGACTGCTTATGCTATAGTGATGGCGTAAAAAACTCACTAAGAGAAGATTGTGACATAATAGTAGTAGGAGAGATACGTGACAGAGAAACAATGGAAGCCGCAATAGAAACAGCAGAAGCAGGGCACTTAGTAATTGGAACACTTCACACAAAATCATGTGCAGAAACACTAGACAGATTAATAAACTTTTATGAAGTAAGAGACCAATCACAAATAAAATACTTAATGTCAACATTACTAAAACTAGTAATATCACAAAGGCTATTAAAAGGAAGAGATGGAAAATTAGTATTAATACCAGAAGTAATGGTAGTAGATAATATAATAGCAGGAATTATTAGAAAAGAAAAAATAAGTGTTTCAGAAATAGAAGATGCAATACAAAGTAATTCAGAAAAAGGAAGTATAGGACTAATAAATTCTTTAGCAGAATTATTTGTAGATGACAAAATAACACTAGAACAAGCAAAAGCACAAATAGAAGAAAAGAATTTGGAAATACTAAATAGAACAATAATGCAACTAAAAATAAAAAGAAATAACCAATAATATAAAAATGGAGGAAACGAAAAAATGCCAGAGTATGTATATAAGGCAGTTAATAAAAGAGGTGTAATTGTTAGAAATAAAGTAGAAGAAGCAAGTAAACAAGCATTAATTAAGAAATTGAAAACCAATGAATTAATGCCTATTCAAATTGTGCAAGTAGGTTATATTAGTAGAAAACAAAAAAAAGTAAAAAAGAATGTTACTAATATAGAAGACATAATGAAAACAGCAAATTCTACAAATATTTTTAAAGAAGAAACAACAAAGATATCTGCCATAGAAAAAATAAACTTAGCACTATTAGCAACAGAAAAAATAACTACAAGAGATATAGCAATATTTACACAAAACTTTTACTTACTAAAAAAAGCAAACTTTAATAATATACATGCTTTAAGTACAATAATACAGAGCACAGAAAACTTATCATTAAAGGGAATATTAGAAGATATTTTGGCACGGAGTAGAAGCAGGAGACTACATGTATACAACAATGGAATACTACTCTAATGTATTTCCATATATATATATAAATATGATAAAAGTAGGAGAACTATCAGGTTCACTTACAAATTCATTAGAGCAAGCAATAAAATATTTAGACGATTCAGCAGACTTAAGCAAGAAAGTTAGAAAAGTATTAATACCAAATATTATACAATTTGTATTGTTAACAGTATTACTAGTAGTAGGAACATTAGTATTAGTACCATATATTCAAGGAATATTTGACTCAGTAGGAAGTAGTGCAAAAATTCCAGAACTAACAATGTGGTTTTTCCACTTTATTAATAGTATTGGAAGAGTTTGGTATGTTTGGGTAGCCATTATACTAGGAACTATTGGAGGAATTATATTTTATATTAATACTCCAAAAGGAAAATATAATTTCCATTATTTCAAATATACTATGCCAATATTTGGAAAACTAATATATAGTTTAGACTTTTCAAGGTTTATAAAAGCAATGCTATTAAACTTAAACAATGGAATGAGAATACAAGATGCATTAGACGTTAGTAAAAATGTTGTAAAAAATTATGTGTTTCTATCAATGGTAGAAACCTCTATAAACAATATATTAATAGGACAATCATGGATAGAGCCATTCGAAAAATCAGGGCTATCATCACCAATGATAATAGAAATGCTAAAAATAGGAATGCAAACAGACCTATCAGAAATGATGAACAAATTAGTAGAATATATGGAAATAGATATACAAAATATATTAGATAAAATAATGAAAGTATTCCCACAATTAGTATATTCAATAGTTGGTGTAATGCTAATATTATTCGTATTAATAGTATTTGTACCAATACTAGAGGTATACACAGGAACATTCTTATTTGATGCAGCAGGAATATAGGGAGAACTAATTAATAGTGAATGGTGAATAGTACAAAATTCAGAGAATTTTGAAAGGAGAGCCTATGGAAATAGGGATAGATATAGGTGGAAGTCATATAGCAGTTGGAGTAATTAGTAAGAGAAATACTATAATTGCTAAAAGAGAAAAGGATATAAAAAGGATAGAGGTAAATAAAGATATAAAAGAATATATAATAGAAAATATAAAAATGCTTATAAACCAAGTCCTAAAAGACGTAGGAGCTCCAAGATGTGTTATATCTAAAATAGGAATAGCAGTGCCAGGAAGGGTAAAAGATAAAATTGTATATGGTATATATAATTTGGGAATTAAAGAATTTAACTTAGCACAAGTTTTAGAAGAGCATTATGGGGTAACAGTAAATATAAGAAATGATGCTAAATGTGCAGCATTAGCAGAAAAGAATATAGGAAATATTAAAGAATATGAGACTGTAGTATTTTTATGCTTAGGAACAGGAATAGGAGGAGCAACATTTATAAATGGAAAAATGTTAGAATATACAAAAGACTGGGGCTCTGAATATGGACATATGATAATTAATAAAGATGGAATAGAATGTAAATGTGGAAATAGAGGTTGTTTTGAAAAATATGCCTCTATGAAATCTTTCAAAGATGGAATAATTAAATTACTAAATTTAAAAGAAAACACATCATCTAAAGATATACTAGAAATAATAACAAGAAAAGTAAATGAAGAAGATAAACTTGTAAATAGCTATATAGATGAATATATAGAAAATCTATTAATAGGTTTATCAAACATAATAAATATAATACAGCCAGAAGCCATATGCATAGGAGGAAGTTTTGTATATTATGAAAAAATATTATATACAAGACTAATAGAGAAAATAAATTTAAGAAAATATAATTGCAATATACCAAAAATAGTATTAGCAAAACTAGGCAATGAAGCAGGAATGATAGGAGCATTAATGTAAAAAAGCGGAATTAACAGTTTCTAAGTTCCTTACAGCACTAAGAAGCTGTAAACTTCGCATAATTATCTTCTAAGGAAACTCACCATTTCATGGATGACTTTCCTAAGAACATAAAAAATAAGCATTAGTGCTTTATTTTTTTTTATTAAAGTGATATAATGCATAAGTAACAAACCTTAGAAAGAAGGAATTAAATGTTAAAAAACTATATTTTAATGAATCAAAATACAAAGGTATTAAAATTTGAATATGATAGTGAACTAAATGTAATAACAAATATATTAGAAAACTATAGCATAAAATATGCACCATTAAATATAAAAAACATTGAAGAAACAAAAAGAAGAATAGAACTTAATAACTGGTTTAATGACAGAGGAATTCCAATATATAGAGATAATGCAAAAGAAATTATAGAAGCATTTGGAATAAATAATGTAAAAGAACTAATAAACAAAGATTATGGATTATCAGTATCAGACCAATATTGGTTTAAACCAGAAAATGAAGATATAAAATGGGAAGAAATAAACTATTTTCAAAGAGACTATGGAAGCATAAATTTCACAAATGCAACATATGGAAGTGGAGCTTCTAAATACCTAAATCAAACTATAAATAACAAACCAGATAAAACCCCAAATAATACTTCAAATGGCCAATTAAAAAAAGTATGGATAAAAATGGATAACGAAAATTATTTATATAAAGGTGCAGGAACAATACATAATTTTGAACCTATTAATGAAGTGTTAGCTAGCCTAATGTGCGAAATATTAGATGTTCCACATGCTACATACACATTAGATGTAATAAAAGGAAATAGGCAAAATACATTAGTAAGTGTATGTAAATGTATAATAAATAAAGATGAAGAAATTTTGCCAGCATATACAATATTAACTGAAGAAAAAGAAAAAGTGCAAAAAACAATTAATGACTACTATATATACTTAAAAATATTAAATGAAAATAATGTACCAAATGCAGAAGAATATTTGCAAAAAATGTTTATGTTAGATTATATTTTATTAAATGAAGATAGACATCTAAATAATTTTGGAGTAATAAGAGACGTAAAAACACTAGAATGGAAAAGAATTTGCCCAATATTTGATACAGGAAGAAGTATGAATACAAATGTTACAACATCTTACTGGAACTTCAAAGAAGGAGAAATAAAGTGTTTTACAAATGAGCTTATTTCAAGTAAAAACTTAGAACCATTATTTACAATAAAAATAAAAGAAGAGCAAATAGAAAGATTAAAACAATTAGAAAAGAAGTACAAGGAAATATTAGAAAAATATTCAGAATACACGAAACTTTCAAAAGAAGAAATACAAATGCTAACAATAGGGTATAAAGAAAGAATAGAATGTTTTGAAAAAATGATGAAAGACAAAGGACTAATAATGGCAAATTAAGAAATAAACGGTAAATTAAATAAAAAGTATTTAATTCATTAAAAGCACTAAATATGATACTTAGTGCTTTTTTAATTTACTAATTTGCAAGTGTAAATCTCGCCAAAATATATCCTGCATTTTCAATTTTATTTGGAAATACTACTTTATCTTGCTTACCCTCGCATTCTGCGTAAATATAATATATAGTTTTTTTGTCTAATATAGACTGGTCTCTTTCTACATAAAACGAATTTACTAAAAGATGCCTAGCATGATAATATGATAGAATTTCAGCAGAATTTTCAGTAGATTTAATATTCACTTTTACACAATTGCTACAAGTAGAATGAAACCATACATTAATTTCATCTTCTGAATCTTTATACATCTTTTTTAATCTATAATCCATTTCTAGATTGTCAGGGTCACAAAGTAAAGAAATTAATGAAACAACTCCCAAAGCAATAAATGGGCAAATAAAAATTATAGATAAAAATATGTCATTCAAAGTAGTATATACTAAAGTACATATAAATGCAAAAACAAAATAAGATAGAATACCTAAAACTACTTGCCAAAACCGAACCTTTTGAAAAGATAATAAATTATTGTATCAATTCTTAAATTTTTTTATCATAGAAAAATCCTCCTTTGATAATTTATATGTTAATAAGTTATAAAGCATTATACTATATTAATAGCTAAAAAGCAAGAAAAAATGTAAAACTTACGAAGCTTTCATTGACTTTTAAATTATAAGAATGTATAATTTAAAAAGATTTTAAGGACTTAAATACTTTAAAGGAGGAACTGTAAATGCAAAATAAATACAGAAGCCACACATGTGGAGAATTAAACATTAAAAACGTAGGAGAAGAAGTAAAACTAGCAGGCTGGGTTCAAAGAATAAGAAATCTAGGAGCAATGAAATTTATAGATTTAAGAGATGAAGCACGGAATAACTCAAATAGTCATAAATGAAGAAACAAATGTAAACAGCGAAGAATTAGTAACAGAATGTGTAATATCTGTGGAAGGAGAAGTTCTAGAACGTTCAAATAAAAACTCGAAAATTCCAACAGGAGAAATAGAAATAAAAGCAAATAAAATAGAAATGCTTGGAAAATGTAAAAATGTACTTCCATTCGAAGTAAACTCTGAAAAAGCAGATATTTCACAAGTAAAAGAAGACTTAAGGTTGCAATACAGATTTTTAGATTTAAGAAATGATAAAATACATAAAAACATTTTACTTCGTTCAAAAGTTCTAAAATTCTTAAGAGATAAAATGAATGAAATGGGATTTCCAGAAATACAAACACCAATACTAGCAAACTCATCACCAGAAGGAGCAAGGGACTTTTTAGTACCAAGTAGAATACACGCAGGGGAATTTTATGCACTTCCACAAGCACCACAACAATTTAAGCAACTACTAATGGTATCAGGCTTCAATAAATATTTCCAAATAGCACCATGCTTCAGAGATGAAGACCCACGTGCAGATAGAGCACCAGGGGAATTTTATCAATTAGATTTTGAAATGGCATTTAGCACCCAAGAAGAAGTTTTAGAAGTATTAGAAGAAATATTTACAAGTACATTTAAACAATTCACAAACTGGAAAGTAGATGAAGCACCATTTTTAAGAATTCCATATAAAGAAGCAATGGAAAAATACGGAATAGATAAGCCAGACTTAAGAAACCCACTTATAATACAAGATGCTACAACTATTTTTGAAAATACAGAATTTAACGCCTTTAAAGATAAAACAATAAAAGCAATAGTAGTTCCAAATGGAGCAAATGAAGGAAGAAAATTCTTTGATAACATGACAGAATTTGCAGTAAATGAAGCAGGAGCAAAAGGTTTAGCATGGGTAAAACTAACTGAAGAAGGACCAGTAGGAGGAATTGCTAAATTTGTAACAGAAGAAGTTAAAAAGAATTTAGAAGAAAAACTAGGAGCAAAAACAGGAGACAGTATATTCTTCATAGCAGATGAATTAGTAGTAGCACAAAAAATAGCAGGTTTAGTACGTATAGAGCTAGGAAAAAGGTTAGACTTAATAGAAAAAGACACATATCGTTTCTGCTTTATAGTAGACTTCCCAATGTACGAATATAACGAAGAAGAGGATAAAATAGACTTCAACCACAATCCATTCTCAATGCCACAAGGAGGAATGAAGGCTCTAAAAGAAATGAACCCATTAGATATTTTGGCATACCAATATGATGCAGTATGTAATGGATATGAAATGGCATCAGGAGCAGTAAGAAACCACGACCCAGAATTAATGGTAAAAGCATTCGAAATAGCAGGTTATAGTGAAAAAGAAGTAGAAACAAGGTTTGGAGCGTTATACAACGCATTCCAATATGGAACACCACCACACGCAGGAGCAGCACCAGGAGTAGACAGAATGATAATGCTAATGACAAATGAAGAAAACCTAAGAGAAATAATAGCATTCCCAAAAAACAAAAAAGCAAGAGACGTACTAATGGGAGCACCAAGTAGAGTAACAGAAGAACAATTAAAAGATGTTCATATTAAGTTAATAGAAGAATAATAAAAAAAGTGTACCAGCTTTTACTATAAAGCGGGTACACTTTTAGGGCTTAAGTTTTAACACCAAAAATCATCGTCAAAATCATCATCTGCATCATAAGTTGATTTTGTAGGATAAGAAATATTTTCCTCATCCTGAGCACTTTCAGGGAGATACTCGTAATCAAAATCATCATCAGTAACAATTGGATTGATTTTTCTCTTCTTTGCCATATTTTTACCTATCCCTTTCTTAAATAAAAACAATGCCTAAAATAATTATAACATATTAACAAAAAAAATGCAAATGGAAATAAGCAAACAAATTTTCATAAAAGTGTTGACAACCTTTTTATATAATGATATTATTTCATCATAATAATTCAAAGAAGAGGTGATTTTATGGATAATAAAAATCCAGTGGCAAATTACCAAATCGAAGAAATAAATGAACTTTTAAATGATATAAGAAATGAACAAATTAATTTGTCAGAAAACTTACAAAAGAATTTTTCAGTTATTATGAGTAAACTAATGAAAATGCAAGAATACAATAAAATAGAAGACATGACCAATCAAGTGTTTGAAATGCGAATGTCAAACATAGAAGACTTACTATTTAAAATATCGTCAAAGGTATAATCAATCAAAGATGCTTTAAAACAAAAAGCATCTTTTTATAGTATACGAAAAATAAAATTTTAAGATGTAGGGGTAGCTAGCAGCTGTCTGCTCTTCGAAGAAATTACCCTAAAATTGATATTTTATTTAAGCAAATTCGCTGGAGCACAGACAGCTAGTAGTTGCCCCTACATCTATATTTAATATTAGCCATGAATTGTAACTATTTTAGAAAGAGAACATCAGAAAAATGTCCATTTTCTATTGAAAAAAATGAATAATAAATGTAAAATATAGTAACAGTAAAGAAAGAGGTAAAATTATGAGGAAAAATTTAAAATTTTATATAGTACTATATTTAGCAAAATTATCAAGAATTGCTTTAAAAATAATAGGAAGAGATGCAACATATTTTCCAGGAAAACTTGCAGTAACACTATGCCCAGACTTTTTAGGAAGAATAGATAAACCAAAAACAATAATAGGTGTTACAGGTACAAATGGAAAAACTACAGTATGTAACATGATAGAAGACTGTTTAAAAGAAAATGGGTATGAATTTATAGACAACCACTTAGGCTCAAATATTAATTCAGGGTTAGCTTCAACATTAATAGAAGGAGCAACTCTACTAGGAAAGCAAAAAAAGGATTTAGCAGTATTTGAAATAGATGAAAGAAGCGCAGTAAAAATATATCCATATATAACACCAACATATTTAGTGTGCACAAACTTATTTAGAGATTCACTAAAAAGAAATGCACATACAGAATTTATCTCAAATATATTGACAAATAACATTCCAAAAGAAACAAAACTTATTCTAAATGGAGACGATTTAATAGTATCAGGATTAGCTCCAGAAAATGAAAGAGTATACTTTGGAATAGATAGATTAGAAACAGATTTAGAAAAGTGCGAAAACATAGTAAGAGACATAACAGTATGTCCAAAATGTGATACAAAATTAGAATACGACTTTGTAAGATATAACCATGTAGGAAGAGCACATTGTCGAAAATGTGAGTTTGCATCACCTAAAATAAATTATGAAGTAACAAACATAGACTTTGAAAATATGAAAATGTGTGTAAGAAATGAACAAAAAGAAGAAAACTATGATGTCATAAATAATAACATAATAAACATATACAATATGTTAGCAACAATAGCAGTACTAAAAGAAATAGGTCTAACAAGAAATCAAATAAATTCAGTACTAAAAAATCAAAAAATAGTAGATACAAGATATAGCAAAGAAAAAGTAAAAAATATAGAAATAATAACACAGCTGTCAAAAGGAATGAATCCAATAGCATGTTCAAGAGCCTTTGACTATGTAAAAAAAGAAGAAGGAAATAAAGCAGTATTTATACTACTAGATGACCTGCACGAAGCAGCAAACTCATCAGAAAACATAGCATGGCACTATGACACAGACTACGAATTTTTAAACTCAGAAAGTATAAAACAAATACTAACAGCAGGAGCAAGGTATTTAGACACATATGTAAGACTTCAAATCGCAGACATACCAAAAGAAAAAATAGTATATGGGAGAGACGAAATAAGTCTAGTAGACAAGCTAAACTTAGAAGGAATAGACAAAGTATTTATTCTGCATGACCTATACTCAATAGATCTAAAAAATCAAATAAAGAAAAAAGTAGAAGAAAAGATACTAGAAAATAATTAAATACTATGCGAAAAATTAATTTTGTAGAGTAGCGCGAAGGAAATTGTATTTTTATTTTTTTATTAAATTTACGTTAAGGCGGTGGGGACCGCTTAGAGTAAGTAAAATATGAAGTGGAATGAAATGGAACGTAATATTTGTACTTACTCTTAGTGGGAGGGTAGTAAATTTAATAAAAAAATAAAAATACAATTTCCTGGGAGCGACTAATTTTAAAACAAAAAAATAAAAAAGGGAGAAAGCAATGAATAAAACAATAGAAATATTATTTCCAGAATTCTGCAACCTATATGGAGACATAAGCAACATGAAATACTTACAAAAATGCATACCAGAAGCAAACTTCATAGAAACAAACTTTGGAGAAGAACCCACATTTATAAAAAACGATGTAGAACTGATATATATGGGGCCAATGACAGAAAAAATGCAAGAAAAAGTAATAGAAAAGTTAAAGCCATATAAACAAAGAATAGAAGAACTAATAGAAAAAAATACAGTATTCCTAATAACAGGAAATGCAATTGAAATCTTTGGAAAATATATAGAAAATGAAGATGGAAGCAAAATAGAAGCATTAGGAATATTTGATATATATAGCAAAAGAAATATGATGAAAAGGCACAATAGCAACTTTATAGGAAAATATGAAGACATAGAAATAGTAGGCTTCAAAAGTCAATTTACACAAAGCTATGGAAATAATGAAGAAAACTATTTTTCAAAAGTAGAAAAAGGAATAGGACTAAACCCAGAGAGCATATTAGAAGGCATACAAAAAAACAACTTTATAGCAACATACTTAATAGGTCCAATACTAATATTAAACCCAGAATTCACAAAAAAAATACTACAAAAAATGGGAATAGAAGAACCAAAAGTAGCATTTGAACAAGACGTAAAAAATGCATATGAACAACGTTTAAAAGAATTAAAAAAATTATAAAATATCTATTTGCCTATTGCAAATAACATAAAAAAATGATATTATATTATACAATAGTAAAAAACACTAAACAAGGACAACACAAATAAAAAAAGTCTTAAGAGAGCTAGATAAATGGTGAAATTCTAGTAGAAACTATTTTATTTGTTATCACCTATGTAGTTGCTAAACTGAAAAAGCTAAAAAGTAAGTTTAGCCGTACCTTCTGCGTTAAAGAAAAGATAAGTGGAAAATTAAAAATAATTAATTTTCAAGTTAGGTGGTACCACGAAATTATAAACTCTATTTCGTCCTATTATATTAGGGCAAAATAGAGTTTTTTGAGCTTTGCCATTCCAATTGGGGACGTTTCAAAATGGGGTATAACGTCACTTTTGGAAACTAGAAAAGCTAATTGAAAATATTGTTATAATAAGCCATTTGCATAATTTAAGAAAACATTACAAAATATTAATAAATCTAAAATCGTAGAGAGGTTATAATGAGAAAAATAGAATTTAATGAGTTAAAATTAAAAAATATTAACAATGAAGAAAGCTTTTATCAATATTACCTAGAAAATTTACAAAATAATATTGAAGAAGAAACATGTTTTACTGAGCCAAAAAGGAAATATGAAATATTTTACTTAAATATATTTGGAGGTAAAATAATTTTATTAAATACAAACTATATAAATTCAGAAAGTAATTCAGAACAAGAACTATTTTTTGACTATTCTACTGCATATAGAATATATAACCTTATGTTAGATATAGAAGATGGAATAGATGCAGAAAGAGATGAATTTAATGAATTATATAAAGATGAAAGGCTAAAAAAGAATGAAGAAATTGAGCAACTGAAAAAGCAAGATACAGAAAAGTTTTTAAAAAAGAAAGAAGAATATAACATTATTATTAATTCAGAAATATATTTAAAGTATTTAAAACTTAAAGAAGAAAATGAAAAATTAAAAAATGAAAATGCAATGCTTATAGAAAAGAGTAATAATAACCTAATAACAAAAAATAAAGTAGGAATATTTCAAAAGTTAATAAATGTATTTAAAAATAATTCTTAAATTTTAATAGGAGAAAAGATATGATACAAGAAATAATAAAAAAAGCAAAAAGTGAAAATAAAAAAGTATACATATATGCTCATAAATTTCCAGATGGAGATGCAATAAGTTCGTCATGTGCAATACAAAAATACTTGCAAAATGAGGGAATAGATGCAAAATATGTAGTAACAAATGAAATAAGAATATTTAAAGAAGTTGTAGGAGAAATACCAACAACTAAAAGTGTAGAAGAAAATGCAATTTCAATAATTTTAGATACAAGTACAATAAGCTATGCTGAAAATACAATGTTTAAGGAAACACCAGTGCAAGATATATATGTAATAGATCATCATGAAAAAGTAAAAGATACTAAATGTATAGAAGATGAACTAGGAATCCCTAGTAAAAATGTAATAAGAAATAAGGATTTAAGCTCAACTTGTGAAATAATAACAAGTAATTTAGAGCAAGAAAAAATAACTCCAGAAATAGCAAATATGTTACTTTTAGGATTATTGACAGATACTGCTAAATTAAGATATATAAGGAAAGACACCTTAAAAAATTTAGCAAAACTAATTGAGTGCAATGCAAATTATGAAAATATAACTAATTTATGTAATAGAAAAATTAATTTGAAAGAAGAAGTTGGAATAGCTAGAACATTACTAAAAGTACGAACATTTAAAATAGGTGAAACCTTTGGAATGATATTACCAGTAGATAATAAAGAAACAAATAATTTAAGTAGAACATATGGAATAAGAAATCTACAAAAAAAGATTTTCAAAATGGCAGATATACGAAACTGTAGTTTCATGTGTATGCTTGCAGAAAATACACCTAATAAATATGATGTCGAATTTAGAAGTGCAAAAACATGTGGAAACTTTGATGTATCAATACTAGGTCCGAAACATAATGGTGGAGGTCATGAGCATGCTTCAGGAGGCTTTATAAATATAGAAGAAGGAGAGACACAAAGAAGTATAGAAGAACAACTAAAACAAGAAGCTATACAACTATACTCACAAAAAGGTCAGGAAGTTCAAAGAATAAATATAAGTAATGAAGATAAAGAACTATCAAGGATTTTAAATAGAACAAAACGATTTACAAAAGGTATAACACCAGAAATATTAATGAAAGCACAAACATTAGTAGAAAATGGAGCAAATTATGAATATATATTTAAAACAGCAGGAATTACGCCTAAAGAGCTTATGGAAGAAGATAAACCAAATCACATGATAAAAATAGAAAGAAATTTAAAAACATTTAGAATACAAAACGAAATACTAAGTCGAATACCATACAGTGTTTATAGCCAAAGAAATCCAAGTGTAAATATAAAATTATCATGGCAAGATATAGAGATACTAACAAAAAAATACAAAGTAACTCAAGAAGAGATACTATCAGCAATAACTGTATTTTCAAATATAAATATAGAATCAGCAACAATTACACTACCAGATGGAAAAAGTGTACATATTGATAAAAATGGTAATACAACAAAACAAGAAAAAATAGAAAAGGAAGTTCCCATTGGGGACGTTTCCAAATGAGAAGTCTGTCACTTTTGGGAACTTTTAGTAAAAGGGACGATCCTTTTTCAAAAAAAATTACCAAAAGGGACACTCGCTTAAGAATAATAAGAATTAAATTACATACCTACTGATTAAGAGGCACCTGCTCCACCAACTGATGAACTGGTGCAAGAAAGTGGTCTTTGGATTATGAACTCCACTATATGGTAATATGGCTAAATAAATATATATAAATGTAAAGGAGGCACAAAAATGCAAGAAATAAAAGTAAAAGGAATATACAAACATTTTAAAGGCGATTACTACTTTGTAGAAGATATCGCAATACATAGTGAAACAAGAGAAAAATATGTTATATATAGAGCATTATATGGTGAGCAAGAATTATATATAAGACCATATGATATGTTTGCAAGTGAAGTAGACCACGAAAAATATCCAAATGTAGAACAAAAATATAGATTTGAACTACAACATATAGAAAGCAAAAACAAGTAATGCCTAAATTAAGTACAGTCCTTAATTGGGAAAAAGTAACAATTTGGGATAGGCATATTAAAAAAGAATAAAATATATTGCAAGGACCGTCCCCACCGTTCCGAAATCGGAACGAAAAAGACCGTCCCTAGCGTGCGGAAAGGAGAAATTTTAAAATGTACAAAAAAGTAGAACTTAAAGAAAATGGATTCGTTGGAATGGAACATGAGGTTTCAAATTTATGGAAGGAAAAAGATGTTATCAAGAAGAATTTTGATATGAATAAAGGTAAAAGATATTTTACTTTTTATGATGGACCACCTACAGCTAATGGTAAGCCACATGTTGGTCATATATTAACTAGGGTTATGAAAGATATTATTCCTAGATATAAAGTTATGAAAGGATACGATGTAATTCGTAAAGCTGGTTGGGATACTCACGGTCTTCCTGTTGAGCTTGAAGTTGAGAAAAAATTAGGAATTTCAGGTAAAGAGCAAATTGAAGATTATGGTGTTGAAAAATTTATAGGAGAATGTAAAGAAAGCGTATTTAAATATGTTTCTATGTGGGAAGATATGACTAACCAAATTGGTTATTGGGTAGACATGGAAAAACCATATGTAACTTATCACGATGATTATATAGAATCTGAATGGTGGGCTTTAAAACAAATGTGGGAAAAAGGTTTATTATACCAAGGTCATAAAGTTATGCCATATTGCCCAAGATGTGGAACAGCTCTTTCTTCACATGAAGTTGCACAAGGTTATAAAGATGTACAAGATTTAACATGTACTGCTAAATTTAAAGTAGCTGGAGAAGAAAATGTATACTTCTTAGCATGGACAACAACACCTTGGACATTACCTTCAAACTTAGCTTTATGTATTAACAAAGCTTACGACTATGCATATGTAAAAGTAGAAAGACCAGTTATAGATGGTAAAATGCAAGAAGAAGGAAGCGAAGAAATATATATTTTAGCAAAAGACTTAATAGAAACTGTACTAAAAGATATTCCTTATGAAATAGTAAAAGAAGTAAAAGGAACTGAACTTTTAGGAATGAAATATGAACAATTAATGCCATTTGCAGATGTAGAAGGAAAAGCTTTTGTTGTAATTCACGGAGACTATGTAACTTTAACAGATGGTACAGGTATAGTTCATATAGCACCAGCTTATGGTGAAGATGATAGTTTTGTTTCAAAACAAAATGGAATAACATTTGTAAACTTAGTAGATAAAGAAGGAAACTTTGTACCAGAAGTTACACCATGGGCAGGAAGATTTGTAAAAACTTGTGATAAAGATATATGTATTTGGCTTGCACACGAAAACAAATTATTTAGCACAGCAAAACATACACACAGCTATCCACATTGTTGGAGATGTGATACACCACTTCTATATTACCCAAAAGAGAGCTGGTTTGTAAAAATGACAGAAGTTCGTGATAAGTTATTAGAAAACAATAACAAAATAAACTGGATGCCAGACACAATACGTACAGGACGTTTCGGAAAATTCTTAGAGAATGTTATAGATTGGGGAATTTCAAGAGATAGATATTGGGGAACACCACTTCCAATTTGGAGATGTCATGATTGTGGACATATGGAATGTATAGGTTCTAGAGAAGAACTAAAAGAAAAAGGAATAAATGTACCAGAAAATGTAGAACTACACAAACCATACTTAGACCCTATCCACATAACTTGCCCAGATTGTGGAAAAGATATGACAAGAGAAAAAGAAGTTATAGATTGTTGGTTTGACTCAGGTTCAATGCCATTTGCACAATTACATTACCCATTTGAAAATAAAGAATTGTTTGAGAAAAACTTCCCAGCACAGTTCATTTCAGAAGCGGTAGACCAAACTAGAGGATGGTTCTATACACTTTTAGCAATATCAACATGTATATTTGATTGCAACCCATTTGAAAACTGTATAGTTCTAGGTCACGTATTAGATAGCAAAGGATTAAAAATGTCTAAGCATTTAGGAAATGTAGTAGACCCATTTGAAGTACTAAACACAGTAGGAGCAGATGCAACACGTTGGCATTTCTATACAACAAGTGCACCATGGCTACCAACAAGATTCTCAACAAAAGATGTAGAAGAAACACAAAGAAAATTCTTATCTACACTATGGAATGTATATTCATTCTATGTTCTATATGCAGAAATAGATAAGTTTAATCCATTAGAATATGCAAATTTTGAAGTTACAAACGTAATGGATAAATGGATAATATCTAAATTAAATACATTAATAAAAGATATAGAAGAAAAATTAGATAGATATGATATAACATCAGCAGCCTTAGAAATAGAAGAATTTACAGACGAACTTTCAAATTGGTATGTACGTAGAAACAGAGAAAGATATTGGAAGACAGAACTTTCAGATGACAAAATAGGAGCATATGTAACTCTATATAAAGTATTAACAACCTTAGCAAAAGTTGCAGCACCATTTGTTCCATTTATAACAGAAGAAATTTATCAAAACTTAGTTGTAGGTTTAGATAAAAATGCACTAGAAAGTATACACTTATGCACATGGCCAGAGGTGGATGAAAGTGCAATTGACAAAAAATTAGAAGAAGAAATGGGCTTAGCATATACAATAGTTAAACTAGGAAGAAGTGCACGTAACAGTGTAAACATCAAAAACAGACAGCCACTATCAAAAATGTTAATATCAGCAAGCGAGCTTCCAGAATATTATGGAGATATAGTAAAAGATGAGCTAAATATAAAAGAAGTAGTTCTAGGAGCACAAATGGCAGAGTACGTAAACTTCGAAATAAAACCAAATTTACCAGTACTAGGAAAAACTTATGGGAAATTAATACCACAAATAAGAGCTGAAATAGCAAATCAAAACCAAATGGAATTAGCTAGTAAAGTCCAAAATAGGGAAAGTGTTGTAATAATAGTAGAAGGGCAACAAATTGAACTAAACAGTGACAATTTACTTGTAACAATGCAAGGAAAAGTTGGCTATGCTTTTGCCGGAGAAGGCGAAATAGGAGTTGTATTAGATACAACAATTACAGAAGAACTAAAAGAAGAAGGATATGTACGTGAAATACTTTCAAAAGTACAAAACATGAGAAAAGAAAGCGGATTTGAAGTACTAGATAGAATTAACCTATATGTAGCTGGAAATGAAATGCTAGAAGCAGTTATTAAAAAATACAGTGAGCAAATCCAAAAGGATACATTAGCAGATAGTATTATATATAACGAAACTGCAAAAGAATATACAGAAACTTCAATAAATGCAGAAAAACTAAATATAGCAGTAGAGAAAATATAATTGAATTGTATAAAAAATAAATACAATAAGAACAATTATATTGGAGAAACTAAATAGAAAAGGATTAATTTATTATGCAAGAAAGAAGTAATAAACAGAAAAAAAGAAAATTTAGTATATTATTTGTAATATATATATTAAGCTTTATACCATATTTATATCTTATATATGTATCTATATTTGGAATAGGATTTAGCTTTTTCTTTAATTCAACAATTGTATATGGAATTTATGCAATAGGTATAGCTCTCCTATACTTTGGAGCATTTGTACCAATATATCCAACTATACTAATATATCAAATTATATATACTATTGTAAAATATAAATCGTTTACACCTAAATTTAGGAAAAATATTAAAAGAATATTTATTATATTCATAACTTATATAGCTATAATAACTATTATAACATTAGGAATAGAAAAAAATCAAAAATCTAAACAATATAAACAAGATAAAATAGTTATTGAAGATTATTTAAAAAATGAATTTGGTGAGCAACATTATAAAAATATGAAAATACCTAATAAATATGAGAGTATATATATGATAAGAACACCACTTCTAGAGCAAGAATCCTTTTCTATATATTTAGATAGAGAAGCAAAAGAAGTTACAAGTACAAATTTTTATATAGAATTTAATAAACAATATGAAATGGATGATAAATTGAGTACTTATTTAGGGTTACCAGAAAACATTAAAATTAGGACTAAATCTTCAAAATATAATTTAAAGAAATATAATGCAAATAATGATAATATAGAAACATTGCTTAATGATTGTTATTATAAAATAGAATATGTAAGTATTTATACCGAATACTATAATAAAGAAGAAGTAATACAAACAATTAAGAATTTTTATATTAAATATTATGATAATTTGTATAAAAAAGGTAGAATAGATAAATATATAAATTTTGTTATTAAAGTAAATAAAAATAACTATAATTTAGTAGGAACCAGCAACGAATATGCCACTATATGTGTTTGGAAGAATAATGATATATTAGAGATGAATTTTAGTGGATATAAATATGAAGGTAATTACAATTACACAATAGAAAAAGAAAAAGAGACAATAAATTTAGATAATTAAAATTTGTTATATTTAAGAATAAATAAAGCGGTTCAATTTTGGAACTGCTTTATTTATTCTTTTTAGTAGCTTTTTTGATACAAATGAATAATAATATCGAAAATTAGTAAAAATTTTTTCTTGATTTTTATTTAACTAGGGAGTATAATATTAAAAAAAGTGGAGGTGAAGAAAATGATAAGTGAGGAAGAATGGGAATATTATAGACCTTTTATAGAAGAGGCGGAAAAGGATATTGAAGAAGGAAGAGTATACACAGAAGAAGAGTTTTGGGCATTACTTGAAGAGGAAGAAAAGAAGGAAAGGAGAGAAAGATTATCAAAAGTAAAGGATGTTACAAAATTACGTATACAGAAATGTTTTGGAAAGATTTCAAAGAGATTCGTGAAAATATAATTATTTTTTCGAAGGGAACGGAATCAAAATTAAAAAAACAATATAAAATTAAAATAGAAACATTAATACAAAATCCATATTACTATCAACGTATGGAACAAAGCAATGAATTAAGAAGATTTTTTATTGATAAATATGTTATTATATATAGAGTAGAACAAAAAAGTATTTTTATCTTACGAATTTTACCACAAAAATCAAATTATAAAAGAAAAAATCCAGATATCTTAAAATTAAAATTCTAATAATATTTAATCTAATATTAAAAATCAAATAAATTAAAAAAGTAAAAAATAATAAGTTATAAAATTAAGAATATTTTATGCCTCATAATATTTCATAAACTATTGCAAGCAAATTCAAAGTATGTTATTATGAAATTACATAAACGAGAAATGGAGTAATAGTTATGAGTGAAGAACAAAAGAAAACTAATAAATATGTTACAAGGTATGAGCAAATATATCAAAAACTAGAAAAAGTAACAAAAGTATATTTAAAGTCAAAAAGTGCACAACATTTTGAACATTTTATTACAAGCGAGAGAGGGATAAATAAAACAGGCTTAAATAATTTGTTAATAGAAATTCCAGAAGAAAATATAATAGAGATAATAAAAAAACAATATATTAATGAACCTAATAATAAAGGAGAATTAGGAACAATAGAACCAGAAAACCAAGCATATGAAATAAGAAACATAGCACTGCTAATGCTTATGTCTAATAGGCTATCTAAAGATTATAAGAACAAGCTAGAAAAAAATCAAGAACTTGATGAAACTACAAAAGCTAAATATATGAAAAATGAAAAAGACTTATTGGTATGGAAGCATAATGCAACGTCAAGTTTAATTGCAAGTATATATATATTAGAAAAGACAGGAGGAGACCAGTATAAAGATTTATTTTCATATGGAGAAAGTAAAGATGAAGATAATAAAAGTGCATTTGTTATAGATTTACCGTATATAGGTCAAATGAGTGTACATTTTGGACCTGACAAACTAAATATTATAGAAGAAGCAAGAAGTAAAGCTATGTCTATATTAGAAAGAAAAAGAGCATTAGGTCAAATAAATAAAAATGAATTAAAAAGATTAAGAGAAGAATTAAGTGTAAGCAAAATTTTACCAAAATATGAAGGGAAACTATATGAATACACTTCAGCACTTCCTATAGAATATATAGGAACTACTGCTAAAAGTAAAGCACAAGAAATAGGCTTGGATTGCAAGCTTCCAGAAGAAATAACAAAAGAAGATATACAAAAAATGGCAGAAATCGGACTAAACGAAAGAGAAGCATATTATTTAGGAATAAAATTAGGGTGTCCAAAAAGGCAATTAAAAGAAATAATAAAAACATATAATAATAGAGAAAAATTAAATCAAAATACAAATTCAAATAAAGTGACAACACCTAATAGAAGTGTAACTCAAAGTCAAAACAGTAAGGCAAATGAAAAATTGCCACTTGAAAAAAGAGTTGGTAGAAAAGCAATAATAATGTCAACAGCGACTGAGAGAGCAACAGTAGTACAGTTTGAAAATAGAAATTTGCAAAAATATAAATCAAATCAAAATGGAAAAGTAATGGAGGGATAGCACATGGTAAATTGCTATACAAAAGAAGATTATGCAAAAGCATATACAGAACTATTAGAAATAATTAAATATTTTTCTAAAGAAAGCTTAGAAAAATTACCAAAAGAAAATATAGAAATGTATAATATAGAAAAAGACAGGGATTATAATTTTACATACAATGAAGAATTAGAACTAGATGAACAAAATGTCTCTAAGCTAACAACAATACTACTAGCAAATTTATATATACAATACTTAGCAAGTGAAGAAGAAAAAAATAGAATAAAAGAAAGAGACAAAAAAGAATTAGAATTTTTAGAAAATCAAAAAAGAGAAATATATAACCCAGATAAGATATTTGAAAATAGAAAAGAAGCAATTTATAAATATAATACTGAGGATTTTAATAAACTTAATCAAGACGAAAATATAAGTTTAGCAATTGTAAAAAAGCAGAATATATTTATAAAAATAATAGAAAAGATAAAGTTAAAATTTAGTAAAAAATAAGGTAAATGAAAATCTAAATTATAAAAGCAAATTTTAAATAGATTGTTCTATTATTATAAATCTAAAGTAAAAACTAAAAATCCTAAAATATTAAAGTAATTAAGTTTTAAAATAAGAAAGGAATAAATTAAAAATGGACTATCTTAAAGAAATAAAAAAAATAGTAAAAGAATTTTCTAAAAAAGTTCCAGCAGAAGGATTTGAAATCAATTATTTAGAAAACGCAAAAGAATTATATGAGCTTTATGGAGAAGCATTAGTAAAATTAGAAAATGAAGAAGAATCAAAATTAGAGGAAATTTATGAGAAAGCTAAAAGACTATAAACTTTTAGCTTTTTCTAATTTTATATAATAGAAAAATATGCAAATTTAAGTTAAAATTGTATGTGTCGCTACCTTCGGCGACCCACCTAGTAAAGTAACCTTCTTGTTGCATAGTAAAAATTAATTTAAAATGTAGGGGCACGGGGCACCGTGCCTTTTTCTCATAGTATACGAAAAATCAAATTTTACGTTGTAGGGGCACCGTTTGTGGGAATACCCTATTAGCAATGACACCACTATGCCCTTTTGTTCATTATAGTAAACAATAGTTATTGAAAATATAAGTAGAATATGTTAAACTAAATATGAGGTAAAAAAGATATGAAAGAACAAGAGTTTATTTTAAAAAATGCACAATCATTTGAACTAAAAGACATATTTGATTGTGGTCAATGTTTTAGGTGGAATAAAGAAGAAGATGGAAGTTATACTGGAATTTTTGGACATAATGTAATAAATGTTTCTAAAAATGGAGAAGATATAGTATTTAAAGGAATTTGCAATAAAGATATAGAAACCACATGCAGAGAATATTTCGATTTAAATAGAAACTATGAAGAGATAAAAGGAAAGCTTTCAAAAATAGATGAACATATGAGAAAAAGTATTGAATATGGGAAAGGAATACGTTTATTAAATCAAGACTTATGGGAGACAATAATATCATTTATAATATCAGCAAACAATAATATTCCAAGAATAAAAGGAATAATAGAAAGAATATCGAAAAGATATGGAGACGAAATTATATATAATGAAAAAAGTTACTACACATTCCCAACAGTAGAACAGCTATCAAAAGCCACAGTAGAAGACTTAAGAAAATTAGGCTTAGGTTTTAGAGATGTTAGAGTGTATGAAACAACTCATATGATATTAGAAAAAAACGTAGATTTAGAAGATCTTGAAAAAGAGAAAGATTTTAGCAAAGTAAGAGAGAAATTACTTACTTTATCAGGAGTAGGACCAAAAGTTGCAGATTGCATATTATTATTTTCCACTCTAAAAAGATGGGAAGCCTTCCCAATAGACGTATGGGTAAGACGTGTAATGAATGAACTATACATACAAAATGAAAACGAAACAAAAGTAAATAAAACACAAATAGAAAAAATAGCAAGAGAGAAGTTTGGTGATTTAGCAGGAATTGCCCAACAATACTTATTTTATTGGAAACGTGAAGCATAGATAATGAAGAAAAAATAGATGCCTTTATTATAAAAATAATTATTAATATATCTAAAAGAAAGTGAGAGGAAAATATATGATACCAAATAAGCTAGAAAAGAAAGATAAAATAGGAATAATAGCTCCATCTTCTCCTATTACAGAAGAAAAGATAGAAGATATAAACAATTCAATAACATTAATGGAAGCTTCAGGTTTTGAAATAGTTTTTGGGGAAAATGTATTTAAAAATACATTAGGTTATGGAGCTAAACCAAAAGAAAAAGCAGAAGATATAAATAATATGTTTGCAAACCCAGAAATAAAGGGGATATTTTGTGTTTGCCGGTGGAGCAAACTCAAATTCAACTTTTGAATATTTAGATTATGAACTAATAAAACAAAATCCAAAAATAATATGTGGTTTTAGTGATTCAACATCAATTCTAAATATGATATCAGAAAAAACAGGACTTGTCACGTTTAGTGGAGCAACATTTAAGTCATTAACTTCATGGGAAACAGAATATAGCTATAAACAAATTATAAATAAATTTGTACTAGGTAAAACTGAATTAGCAGAGGAAGATGACGAATTTTATTGTATAAAAGAAGGAGTAGCAGAAGGAAAACTGATAGGCGGAAATTTATTCTTAACTTCAAATTTGTGCTCAGGAAAATACAGTATAGACTTTACAGATAAAATACTATTTATAGAAGAATTAGCAGAAGAAGCATACCCTGAAATGGCAAGTAACTATTTATATAAAATGAAACAAAATGGTGTGTTTGATAAAATAAAAGGAATATGGGTAGGAAACTATGAAGGAGAAATACCATTAGAAAAAATATTACTAGACACATTAGAAGGTAAATACAATTTCCCAATAATAAAATCAAATAACTTTGGCCATACTAACAGAAAAATGGTAATACCAATAGGAACAAAAGCCAAAATAGATACAAAAAAAGAAATAAAAATAGAACTATTAGAAAATTGTGTAAGATAGAAAGAAAAAAGTTGAAATTTATAGTTAAAATACTTTATATTGTAGGGGCTTATATTTAAAAGGAATACCGAATTATGCCCTTAGTATAAATTTAATATTTCTATGAATTTTAGTTATATGCTTAGGGCGTAATTGGGTAAATTCTCTTAGGTATTCCTTTTAGATATAAGCCCCTACGACGGGAATAAATTACTTTGATGAATTATAACAAAAAAATATGAAAGGAACAAAATATGTACGATAATTGGGAAGAACTAGAAAAAAGCATAGAAGGGTGTAAAAAATGTAAATTATGTAATAACAGAAATAATATAGTTTTTGGAGAGGGAAATAAAGAGGCTGATTTAATGTTCATAGGTGAAGGACCAGGAGCAGATGAAGATAAACAAGGCGTGCCATTTGTAGGAAAAGCAGGAAAACTTATGAATGAAGCATTTAAAGGTTTAGGAATAGAAAGAGAACAAGTATATATAGCAAACATAGTAAAATGTAGACCACCACAAAATAGAGTACCAGAACAAGATGAAGCAGAAGCGTGTTTAAACTATTTACGAAACCAAGTAATATTAGTAAAGCCTAAAATAATAGTATTATTAGGAAGTACAGCACTAAAAAATATACTAGGAAAAGAATATGGAATAACATCTGCACGAGGAAAGTGGATTGAAAAAAAAGGAATAAAATATATGCCAACTTGGCACCCAGCAGCACTACTAAGAGATGAAAACAAAAAAATAGAATTTTGGAAAGATCTAAAAGAGGTAAAGAAAGAATTAAAATAAAACGAACTGTAAAATTGTCAAAAGGGACAGGGGATATTGACACACTTTATCTTTTAAAGATGTGTCAATATCCCCTGTCCCTTTTGACAATTTTACAGTTCGTTTTATTTTAATTCTTGTTAGTTAATATATCTAAAATAGCAGGATACATTTTATCAGCATTTTCATTCCAATTATCAACAATTTCTTTTGCCTGCTCTCTAGAACCTGCAAATGTTTTTACCTCAAAAACAGTATTATTAGAATCTATTATTTTACATGTAATATTATAACTATTATCATTATTTAATGTATATTCTGCAATAACAGAATGTTTATTTTCAAAAGTATCTAATTCATCTTTAAAGTTAGCGTCTACTCTAAGTTTTATAATACCAGGTAAAATATCTTGAGTAAGTTCTAAAGTTTCTTTACCAAAACTAGTAATATTATATAAAGTATGCCCATCATTAATAGAACTAACAATATAACCCTTTTCTAATAAATCTAGTAAAAATTGTTGAAAATAGAAATAGTTCATATCAGTAACTGATAAAACCAAATTTAAAAGTGAATCATTAGAAATAGGTTTTCCTATTTTATTTAATATGTATAAAACTAAAACTTTATTTTCAGCTAAAGTTTTATCATCTGATGTAAGCTTCATTATTAATCACCTCGCAAAAAGCATTATAACACAATTTTGAATAAAATACTATCCTTTTTATAATATTAATGGTATAATAGCAAAAATAATAACAGTTAGGAGCAATAATGAATAACTACTATGAAATATTAGAAGTAAGTAAAAATATAAGGAGAAATTAAAAATGAGAATACGTTATAAACCATGGGCAAGACCAGAATTAGAAGCAAGCAAGTTCTATATAGATAATCCACAAGAATATAAAGAAAAGTGGAAAACATTATATAAAAATAAAGCACCATTTCATATAGAGTTGGGATGTGGAAAAGGAAGTTTTATAGCAAATATAGCCGCAAACAATGAAAATATAAATTATTTAGGAATAGACTTAGTAGACGCAATGCTAGGTTTAGCCAAAAGAAATATAGAAAGTATATATAAAGAAAATAATAAGGAAATAGAAAATGTATATTTAACAAGGCATGATATAGAAAGAATATTTTTAATATTAGGAAAAAAAGACAAAGTAGAAAGAATATATATAAACTTTTGTAACCCATGGCCACGAGGAAAACATCATAAAAAAAGGCTAACACATACTAGGCAATTAGAAAAATATAAAGAAATATTAGTAGAAGGTGGAGAAGTCTACTTTAAAACAGATGATGACGGTTTATTTAATGATAGTTTAATCTACTTTAAAGAAAGTGGATTTAAAATTGAAAAATATACATTTGATTTAGAAAGTGAAGCTCATTTTTGGGATAACATACAAACAGAACATGAAAAAATGTTTACAGAGCAGGGAATAAAAATAAAAGCGTTAATTGCCAAAAAAATATAAAAAGATAATGAAATTCAGTTCTATCAAATTACCAATAATACATTTTTGTAGTATTTACATATTTTGTATAGAAAAGAATTACAAGGAATAGTTAGTTTGATAAAAACAATATTTTTACAATTATAAAAATAGTAACAAAAAAGTAAAAGCTACATAATATATAATATAAACAATATATTGTTTTTTATATAGATTAAAAGATATAAGTAGACACTGCTATTTTAAGTTTACTTATATCTTTACTTTTTTTATCCTATAAGAATAATTAAATTCTACCTCCAATAGGTGATAAGTAAAATGTAACCATTTGTACTTAATAATTATTACATCATTGTTCTTTTGATTCAGCTATAACTTTAGCAACATCATATATTAGCCTTTGCTTAGTAGAAGAACAATTTTGTAATAGCTTAGCAAATTCATTAGAAAGATATATAGGAGAACTAGAGCAAGTACCATTTAAAATTTCACCTTCTGAAATGCCTAAAATCTCACAAATTTGGCTCAATCTTTTTAAATTAATTTGAGAACTACCTCTTTCAATTCTAATTAAGAAGGCTATAGAAACATCCATCTTTTCAGATAAATTTTCTTGAGTCATGCTACAAGCTTTTCTAGCATTTTTAATTCTTTCACCTATAACACTGTAGTCAACTGCCATAAAATTCATTCCTTTCAATTTAAATTAAGTTAAAAAACTAAATTCAATATAGCATTTACAAGTTTAAGTTTACAGAAACTGCATAGTAAAATTGAATTAACATATTACATATTTTAAGATATTTTTAAGAAAAAAATTACAGAATCAAAAAAATAGAGAAAAAATTGTATGTAAAAATAGAATTATATTTAATATTAGCTGTGAATTGTAACAATATATAGATTTTTTATAAAATCAATTTTAAAAATTTATTGTAATTCATAATAAAATATGGTAAAATGCTTAAATAGAAGGAAAAACGTAAATAATATATATAAATTTAAGAAAAGAGATGATTTATAAATGGAAAATAAAACATTTTATGTAACAACACCAATATATTATCCAAGTGGTAAATTCCATATAGGAACAGCTTATACAACAGTATTAGCAGACTGTATAAAAAGGTACAAAACTTTAAGAGGGTATGACTGCTATATGCTAACAGGAATGGACGAACATGGTCAAAAAATTCAAGATGTAGCAGAAAAAAATGGAAAAACACCACAAGAGCATGTAGATGAAATCGCTGAAATTGCTAAAACACTATGGGATAAAATGGACATTCATTATGACGATTTTATACGTACTACAGAGGAAAGGCATACAAAAGTAGTTGAAGAAATATTTGAAAGATTAATGAAACAAGGAGATATATATTTAGGAGAATATGAAGGTTGGTACTGTGTACCTTGCGAAACTTTCTTTACAGAAACACAGCTAGTAGATGGAAAATGTCCAGACTGCGGAAGAGAAGTAAAGAAAATGAAGGAAGAATCATACTTCTTCAATATGAAAAAATATCAAGATAGATTAGTAAAATTTTACGAAGAAAATCCAGACTTCATAGCACCAGAATCAAGAAAAAACGAACTATTCAATAACTTTATAAAACCAGGCTTAGAAGACCTATGTGTATCACGTACAAGTTTTGATTGGGGAGTAAAAGTAAAAAGCAACCCAAAACATGTAGTATATGTATGGTTAGACGCTCTAACAAACTATATAACAGCTTTAGGTTATGGGGGGGAAGATGACAGCAAACTAAAAAAATACTGGCCAGCTAACCTACAAATAGTAGGAAAAGATATAATACGTTTCCACGGGATATATTGGCCAATATTCTTAATGGCACTAGGTTTACCACTTCCAAAAAAACTATATGCACATGGGTGGATAATGATGAAAGACGGAAAAATGTCAAAGTCAAAAGGAAATGTAGTATACCCAGAACTACTAATAGAAAAATATGGTTTAGATGCATGTAAATATTATTTATTAAAAGAATTACAATATGGTCAAGACGGAGTATTTACACCAGAAGGATTTGTAGAAAGATTTAATATAGACTTATGCAATGACTTAGGAAATTTATTAAATAGAACAATAGGAATGATGAATAAATATTTTGAAGGAAATATTCCTCAAAATGTAGAAAACAGAAATGAAGTAGATGAAAATTTGCAAGAATATGTGCAAGAAAAGATAAAAGCATTTGAAGAAGATATGGAAAGTATACACATTTCAAATGCACTTTCAAGAATTTGGGAAATAATATCAAGGTCAAATAAATATATAGATGAAACAGCACCATGGGTATTAGCAAAATCAGAAAATGAAGAAGATAGAGAAAAGTTAAAATCAGTAATGTATCATCTAATAGAGAATTTAAGAATTATAGCAGTATTGCTACAACCTTTTATGCCAGAAACAGCAGAAAAAGTGTTTAAACAATTAGGAATAAAAAATGAACTAAAAAGCTGGAATTCTGTGCAAAAATATGGTAAAATAGAAACTGGAAAAGTAATAGAAAAAGGAGAGCCTTTATTTATGAGGTTAGACATAGAAGAAGAAATAAACTACATTAAAGAAGGAATGAAAGCATAAATAATAGAGCTAAAAAGCGAAAGGAAGAAAAAAATGTCAGATAGAAAGCATATGGAATACTGTATAAAATTAGGCAATCCATTTGTTCAAAAGAAATTAGAACAATTAGATAGTATGGAACAAAACCAATATATAGAACAGCCACAACCAGTAAATTATAGCAAAACACAAATAGATGACAATATGAGTTTTAAAGAAAGGCTAAGAAATTGGAATGTGTAGAGGCAAGGAAACGTGAGCACTATTGTAGATGAATTTGCTAAGAATATAAAAAATATCAGAAATTCACGAAAAAGACATAAAAAACAGATATAATAAAAGGTACTTAAAGGGAAAAAATCCTTTAGTACCTTTTAAAAAACTAAAAAATAGGGAGGATTTGTTATGCATGATATAACAGTTCTAATAGTAGATGATGAATCAAGAATGAGAAAATTAGTAAAAGACTTTTTAATGCAAAAAGGGTATAGCACACTAGAAGCAGAAGATGGAGAAGAAGCCTTGCAAATATTTGAAGCAAATAAAAATAAAATACAAATTATATTGTTAGATGTAATGATGCCAAAACTAGATGGCTGGTCAGTACTTCGCCAAATAAGGCAGACCTCAAAAGTCCCAATAATAATGCTAACAGCAAGAGGAGAAGAGCAAGACGAACTATTTGGCTTTGAACTTGGAGTAGACGAATACATATCAAAACCATTTAGCCCTAAAATATTAGTAGCAAGAGTAGAAGCAATACTAAAAAGAACAAAAAAAGATGAAAACACTACAAAAGAATATGGTGGAATAGTAATAGACGTAGATGGAAGAACTGTAAAAGTAGAAGGAAAAGAAATAGAACTAAGCCTAAGAGAATATGAGCTATTAAAATACTTAGTAGACAATAACGGAATAGCATTATCAAGAGACAAAATATTAAACAATGTATGGAACTACGACTACTATGGAGACTCAAGAACAATAGACAGCCACATAAAAAAAGTAAGACACAAACTAGGAAAAAAAGGAAAATACATAGAAACAGTAAGAGGAATAGGATACAAATTCGAAGTAAAGTAGGGGCACCGTTTGTGGGAATACTTCGTAGGGTAAGACACCACTGTGCCCTTTTGTTTAACATAGAAAAATCGATTTCAAATGTAGGGGCAATGATGGCATCGCCCGTACTCCAAAGAAATTACTATATAGCAAAATCTTAAAAAAACGTGTGGACTCGCGCCCTACAATAATAAAAAAACATTGCTATAAATTGGAATAGTGACAGAGTGAAACGTTACTTTTTGTACTAAATAAGAAAATTATAAAGAAGAGGTAAAAATGGAAAAACTAAAAAATCAATTTAAATCAATAAGAGTAAAACTATTCACATCACTATGTATAGTAGTAATACTAATTGTTTTATTTCTAATAATAATAAATAACGTAGTATTGGAAAGCTTTTATCTATATTCAAAAACAGAAAATATAAAAACAGTATACGAAAAAATAAATACATATTATAATGAAATAGAAAAAAACGGTAACTCAAATATAAATATAGATGAAGAATTAAATAAAATATCAATAAAAAATGATTTTGACATACTAATAAAAAATGACGAAAACTTACTATTATATAGTTCAGGAAAAGAATTAACAACAGCAATAGACAAAATAAATGAACTAATAATGAACAATAAAATAAGTAGCTTAAACTATAAAGGAAACAAAGATGTAATAATATACAAAAATAATAAAGTAGTAATAAGAAAAATAGTAGACCTAAGAAGCTCTATAAACTACATATTCCTTACAGGGGAACTAGACAATGGAAATATGCTATATATACGAATACCAATATCATCAATACAAGAAAGTGTAAGAATTTCAAACAACCTATTAATACTAATAGGAGGAATATCAATACTAATAGCCGGAATAATAGCATCAATAATATCAAAAAAATTTACTCAGCCAATAACAGAATTAAATAAAATAGCAACAAATATGTCAAAACTAGATTTTAGTAAAAAGTACATAGAAAATGTAGCAGATGACGAAATAAACAACTTAGGTAAAAGCATAAACCTAATGTCAGAAAAACTAGAAGCAACAATAAAGCAATTAAGAGAAACAAATGTAGAACTAGAAAAAGATATAGAAGAAAAATCAAAAATAGACGAAATGAGAAAACAATTCATATCAGATGTATCACATGAGCTAAAAACACCAATAGCATTAATACAAGGATATGCAGAAGGACTAGTAGAAAACGTAAATACAGACGAAGAATCTAGAAAATTCTATGCAGAAGTAATACTAGACGAAGCAGGAAAAATGGATACACTAGTAAAAAGCCTATTAGAACTAATGAAATTAGAATATGGAAAAAGAAAATTAACAAACACAAAATTTGACATAGTAGAGCTAATAAATGAAGTAATAAGAAAATGTAAAGTAATGTTAGAAGAAAAAAATATAAAAGTAGAATTTGATCAAAGTAAAAAAGTAACAGTAATAGCAGATAACTTCTATATAGACCAAGTAGTAACAAACTACTTCACAAACGCAATAAAACATGCAATAGAAGTAAATGGAAAAAAACAAATAAAAATAGAAATAGAAGAAAGAGAAAATAACAAAGTAAGGATAAAAGTATTTAACACAGGTGAAAAAATAAAAGAAGAGAATCTAAACAAAATATGGCAAAGGTTCTATAAAGAAGACACCTCAAGAAACAGAGCAGAAGGCGGAACAGGAATAGGGTTAGCACTAGTAAAAGCCATAATGAACAACTACCAAAACAACTATGGAGTGCAAAACAAAGAAGATGGAGTAGAGTTTTATTTTGAGCTTGACATTCCAATTGGGGACGTTTCCTAAGGGGGTATCTGGCACTTTTGGGAAGTAGTTTTCATAGTAATAACTAATTTTTTAGAATTAGCATATAAAACTATTTACATTACATAGAAAATGATATATAATTTCATTGTTGTGAATAATTTAATTTTATATACCATTATTATGGTAGGAAGTAGAAAAATGGCAGAAATAAATAAAAATAGTACGAGGGGCATTTTATAAGAAGAATACATGTGGGGATACTAAAAATCTTTTGTGGGGAAGATCACAAGGTGTAAACATGGAAATTTTTAAATATGACTCAAGTAGTGACGGGATTACAATTTCTAAAAATATTGCATATTCGTAGCCTCAAAAAGGTGAATAGTTTCCTAGATAGGAGGCTAAAGCAAAAAGTCTAGCTTAGTGAAAGTTAGACTTTTTTTGTAGTATAGGAAAAATCAAATTTTACGTTGTAGGGACACCGTTTGTGATAATAGGGACGTGATAATAGGGACGTACCCTAGAATCTCAAAGAAAGAAGGAAAAATGAGATTTTAGGGTGCGTCCCTAAAATCTCATAAAAAAATCAAAAAACTTTTCTACAAAAAATAAAATAAATAGTCAAGCTTTGATAAGGAAAAATATAGAAAAGAATAATAATAGGAAAATATATAGCATAAAATGCAGAAAAAGGGCATTTTAGCACGATGAAAAGTTCTTTACATAAAATTAAGTTTATGTTAATATAAAGACAAGCAAAGAGTTGCAACATTGCTAATAAACAAAAGATATAAAAAAGATGTTACCCCTAACGATTAAACAAAAGAGAATAAAAAGAAAAAGAAGGTGATAATATGTATGTTTAAATTTAGCAAAAGAAAACTGACTATCATAAATACAATAATTTTAATTTTAATAATAATATTAATATCAGCTGGTTCAATTCTAACGAAATATTTTAATATTCAAAAAAAGCAAGTTAATTCAAATTTTGTTCTAAAAACAGTAAATTTAGCCCCAATTAATACAACGGATGCAGAAAAAATGGATAATAGCCAATATAGAAGTAATAATTGGAGGATTAAAATCTCAAAAATACATTTAGATGCACCAATTATAGAAGGGACTGAAAAAGAAATTTTAAGAAAGGCAGTAGGGCATTTTGAAAGTTCAAGTATATGGAATGGAAATGTAGCTCTAGCTGCACATAACAGAGGATATAAATATAATTATTTTGCAGAGATTAAAAATCTAGAACTAGGAGATATAATAACATATCAAACAGAATATGGAGAAAGAAAATATGAAGTAGTAAGAAATGAAATAATTGAAGAAACTGATTTGTCATGTATTCAAAATACTAAAGAAAACAAACTAACATTAATCACATGCGAAGAAAACAAAAGAGAATACAGGAGATGTATTCAAGCTAATCAAATTTAATTAATTTAACAAATAACCACTCTCTAATTTAAATTATTTATAAATAGCGTAATTTGCCCCAAATTACGCTATTTCCCTATATAGATAGAAGAATAAAAATACTTATTGTATTTTTTATAAAAAGTATTGACAAAAATAGAAAATGCAAATATAATGTAAATGAAGTTACTTATTATAAAAAATACAATAAGTAAAAAGGAGGAATATTATGAATAAAGTAGATGTTGTTTTAGGAAGCTTTTATGGAGACGAAGGAAAAGGAAAGATAATTGATTATTTATCACAAAATGCAGACATTTCAGTAAGGTGCTCAGGAGGAAATAATGCAGGACACTCAATAGAAATTGAAGGGAAGAAATTTGCATTTCACCTAATTCCATCAGGAATATTAAACAAAAATACAATAGCAGTAATAGGAAATGGAGTAGTAGTAGACCCAAAAGTGTTAATAGAAGAAATGAAAAATATTGAAGAAAATGGGTATAGTGTAGGAAACTTGAAGATAAGTGATAAAGCACATGTAATATTCCCATACCATGTACAAATGGATAAATTACAAGAAGAATTAAGAAGAGAAGATAAAATAGGAACAACAGCAAGAGGAATAGGACCAGTATACTGCGACAAATTTGAAAGATGTGGAATACGAATGGGAGACTTAGTAAATGGAAGATTTGAAAAACAATTAAGAAAAAATATAGAAAACAAGAATGAAATATTTAAAATATATAATTATGAAACGATAAATGCAGAAGAAGTAGTAAAAGAATATAAAGAATATGCACAAATATTAAAAAAATATGTAGTAGACACAGTAACATTAATGCACAATGCAATAGAAGAAAATAAAAAAATTCTATGTGAAGGAGCACAGGCAACACTTTTAGATATAGACTTTGGAAGTTACCCATATGTTACATCATCAAATCCAACAATTGGAGGAGTATGTACAGGAACAGGAATAGGAGCAAAATATATAGGAGAAGTATATGGAGTACTAAAGGCATATTCATCAAGAGTAGGAGAAGGACCATATATAACAGAGCAAAATAACGAAATAGGGGATACAATAAGAGAATTAGGCCATGAATATGGAACAACAACTAAAAGACCACGTAGATGTGGATGGCTAGATTTAGTAGCACTAAAATATGCTGCAATGGTAAATGGACTAACAGGTCTTGCTATAAACCATGTAGATACAATAGGAAAACTAGACAAAATAAAATTATGTGTAGGTTATAAAAAAGAAGGAAAAGTAACAATGGACTTTGTACTAGAAGATGAAGAAATAAAAAAATGTGAGCCAGTATATGAAGAATTTGAAGGAAACTTCGGAAATATAGAAGGTATAAAAAATAGAGAAGACTTACCAGAAAATGCAAAAAAATATTTAGATAGGATTGAAGAAATTGTAAAAGTTCCAATAAAATTCATAGGAACAGGAGCAGGAAGAGATTCAATGATTGTATGCTAAATAAAGGAGGAAAATATTTATGCTAGATTATATATATAGTATCTCTCCAATAGATGGAAGATATAGTGAAATGACAAAAGAAGTAGGAAACTATTTTAGTGAATATCACTTAATAAAGAATAGAATTATAGTTGAAATAGAATGGTTAAAAAAGCTTGCTAAAATAGAAGAATTAAATATACAATTAACTACAAAAGAACTAGAAATACTAAATAAAATAATAGAAGGAATAGATTTAAAACAAGTAAAAAGAGTAAAAGAAATAGAAGAGACAACAAAACATGATGTAAAGGCAGTGGAATATTATATAAATGAAAAATTTAAAGAAAATAATATAGAAAAATATAACTATTTAATACACTTCGCATGTACCTCAGAAGACATAAATAATTTAGCATATGGAATTATGATAAAACAATTAATTGAAGAAGTATATATAAAAAATATAGAAGAACTAATTAAAATTATAAAACAAAAAGCAAATGAATATGCAAAAATTAGTATGCTTTCACATACACATGGGCAAAATGCAACACCAACAACAGTAGGAAAAGAACTAGCAATATTTGTATATAGGCTAAATAAAATATTAAATAAAATTAAACAAGAAAAAATATCAGGAAAATTTAATGGAACAGTAGGAAACTTTAATGCACATATGATTTCATACTCAACTGTTGATTGGCTAAGAATAAGTAAAGAATTTATAGAAAGCTTTGGTCTAGAAAATAATTTGTATACAACACAAATAGAATCACATGATAATATATGTATGATATTTTCAGAAATAAAACTGCTAAATAATATAATTTTAGACTTTGATAGCGACATGTGGCTATATATCAGTAGAAATTATTTCTTACAAAATAATATAAAAGGAGAAATAGGCTCATCAGTTATGCCACATAAAATTAATCCAATTAATTTTGAAAATTCAATGGCAAATGTAAAAATGGCAAATGCAGTATTAACAGCATTTACAGAAAACTTGCAAATATCTAGAATGCAAAGAGACTTAAGTGATTCATCAATGTTAAGAAATATAGGAACTGCAATAGGTTATACATTAATAGCAATAAAGCAATCAGTTATAGGAATGAGTAAATTAAAAGTAAATGAAGAGATACTAGAAAAAGAACTAGAAAATACGCCAGAAGTATTGGCAGAAGCGGTTCAAACAATATTAAGAAAAAATAAACATGAAAATGCTTACGAAACATTGAAAACTATAACAAGAGGAAAAAATATAAGCATGGAAGAAATGAGAAATTTCATAAAACAATTAAAAATAGACAAATCGGACAAAGAAATATTATTAAAATTAGAACCAAAAAATTATATTGGATTAGCAGAGCAATTGGCAATTACATAAAATGCATTGACAAAATAAGCAAAAAATAGGTATAATTCAAATACTTAATATGTAAAAAACAATATGAAATTAGAAAGGAGTATAAGTATGTAGCAAAAGCATGCTTAGAAAAAATAAAATGCCAGGATATACAATACACTTAGCAGTAGGAAAAATATATTCTAAAAATAATGAAATACAAAATATAGAAAGCTTCATAAAAGGAATTATAGCACCAGACCAAGCAGAAGATAAAAAACTATCACATTATGGACCTTGTTCAAGTAAACCAAATTTGCAAAAATATATAAATGAAAATGAGCTTTCTGATAGTTTTAATGAAGGATATTTTTTACATTTGTTAACAGATGAACTATTCTATAATAAATTTTTAAAAAAGTGGAATAAAAGCATTTATGATGATTACGATAAACTAAATAAGAAAATAATTGAAAAATATGAAATTAGTGTACCGAAAGAAATACAAAAAGATATAGGATATAAAGAAGGAAAATTGGATATCTTAGATGAGAAAACATTATATGAGTTTATAGAAAATGTAGGAAGAATAGATATTAGAAATATAATAAAAAATAGGAAACAATATAACCAAAATATAGAAATGCATTTGGAAAGGAACTAAAAAATGAATGTTAAAAGTAATGTAATAATATTTAGTACAGATAATGACGAAAGAAAAGACGTAAGAAGGCTAAAAGAAAAAAAGTTACAAATAGCATTAGACGAAAAAAATAAGTTACCAATATTCGATATTAATAATAGAGAAAATTTAAAAACCACAGTAAGTAATAAAATAGAGGAAATGTTTGGAACAACAAAATTTTATATAGAGCAGTTATATACATGGGGAGATCCACGGATATTATGAAGAAGGTCAAGAGTTAATAGTCACATATTTAGTAATAATAAATAAAAATAATATAAAAAATAATATTACAAATATAAAATTTTATGATATTTCTATAGAAGATATAGAAGCAAAAATGAGAACACAAAATGTTACATTAAAAAATAATGAAAAAGTAATAGAATATAAAATGATAACAACTACAAAAAGAGAAAAAAATGCAATAGAATACATACACAAACTACAGGGAGAGTCACCAATAAATGAGTTAACAGCAATAATAATTCATACAGGAATAAAAAGGCTAAGAAATAGAATAGAAAACACAAATATAGCATTTAGTTTTTTAGAAGAAGAATTTACAATTTCAGAATTACAACAAGTATATGAAATAATATTAGACAAAAAATTAGTATCAGCCAATTTTAGAAAAAAAATAGAGCCAATGATAAAGAAAACAGATAAAATTGTAAAAGAATCAGCATATAGGCCATCAGCAAGGTATATGTTTAATGAAGATTTTATACAATATTGGGTTTAATAAAAGTAATTTATAATTACAATTATAAAAAGTCAATATTTTTTGAAAGGAAGAAGAAAATGAATAATGAAATAGTAATAGCTTCAGGAAATAAAGGAAAAATAAAAGAAGCACAAGAAATATTAAAAGAATACAAAATAATACCAATGAATGAACTAGGAATAGAAATAGATGTAGAAGAAGACAAAAACACATTTGAAGGAAATGCAATAAAAAAAGCAGAAACAATAGCAAATGAATTAAATGGAAAAATGTGTATAGCAGATGACTCAGGAATAGAAATAGAATATTTAGATGGATTTCCAGGAGTATACACAAAAAGATGGCATGCAGGAACAGATAGAGAAAGAAATTTAGCAATTATAGAAAAGTTAAAAGGTGTGCCAAAAGAAAAAAGAAAAATAAAATTTATAACAGCAATGGCAATTTCAGATGGAAACGATACAAAAACAGCCATAGAATACATAGAAGGATATGTAACAGAAGAAGTAAGAGGAGAAAATGGATTTGGATTTGACGAAATATTCGAACTAGAAAATGGAAAAACACTAGCAGAATTATCACAAGAAGAAAAAAACAAAATAAGTGCAAGGAAAAAGGCGTTAGAAAGTTTAAAACAAAAAATTTCTAAATAGAATGGATTAAAAAAGAAGAAAAGCGAATACTAAAAAATATATAATTAAATATGAAAAAACACAGGTTATTAATCTGTGTTTTTTATTATGCATATTAATTCATTTTAAGATGCAGGAGCGATGATGGCATCGCACGTTCTACAAAGAATAAGCTAAGATAATAATTATTTTAGGAAAATTTCATAAAAGAGGAAAATAATTACACTAACGCATAACTTATCTGTAAGCACTAACGTTTGAACAGCTAAGAAAATAATCGCCCTTACAAATATAATTATTATTTTTAAGATATGATTTGTAGTCGTGATTCAAAAATATAATTTTTATTAGAGAAAATTCAATTGACATCATATATTATTAAATATATAATAAAAATAAATAAATAGGGATAGAATAGTAAAAAGAGAGGAAGAAAAAGAATGATATCACAATTATTTGTCCTAGTAATATTAATTTTAATAAATGCATATTTTGCAGCATCTGAAATAGCATTTATATCATTAAATGATGCAAAAATAGAAAGAAGGGCAAAAGAAGGAAATAAAAAAGCAAAACAAATAGAAAAAATGTTAAAAAGCCCAAGTAAATTTCTAGCAACAATACAAATAGGAATTACTTTAGCAGGTTTTTTATCTAGTGCATTTGCGTCAGACACTTTTGCAGATATTCTTGCACCATCACTAAATAATATATTCCCAGCAATTAGCGTAGAAGCATTTAGAGGTATTTCAATATTAATAATAACAATAATATTATCTTTCTTTACGCTAGTATTTGGAGAGCTAGTTCCAAAAAGGTTAGCAATGAAATATTATGAAAAAGTGGCATATGCAAGTATAGGAATAATACGTTTCATTTCAATAATAGCATCACCATTTGTAAAAATTCTTACAAAATCAACAAATATAATATCAAAAATATTTGGAATTTCAGAAAATGAAGAAGAAATAGTAACAGAAGAAGAAATAAAAATGATGATAGATGAAGGCGAAGAAAAAGGAACTATAGAACAAGAAGAAAAAGAAATGATAAATAATATATTTGAATTTAATGATATTACAGTATCAGAAGTAATGACACACAGAACAGATATATTTGCAGTAGATATAAGTTCAGATATAGAAGAAATACTAAAAGATTTAGATGATTATAAATATAGTAGAGTACCCGTATATAATGAAACAATAGATAATATAGAAGGAATACTATTTGTAAAAGATTTACTAAAATACTTTAGAACTAAAAAGCCACTAAAAATAAAGAATATGATAAGAGAAGCCTATTTTGTTTCAGAAAATAAGCCAATAAATGAGCTATTCAAAGATTTGCAAAAAAATAAAATGCAAATGGCAATAGTAATAGATGAATATGGCGGAACAGCAGGATTAGTTACAATGGAAGATTTATTAGAAGAAATAGTAGGTAATATATTTGATGAATATGACGATATAGAAAATGAAATTGAAAAAATAGATGATAACACATTCTTAATAAGTGGAAAAATTTCAATCAATGAATTAAAAAAAGTATTAGGAATAGATGTGCCAGAAGGAGAATATGAAACACTATCAGGGTACTTGCTAGAGTTATTAGGAAGAGTACCAGAAGATGATGAAGCACCTATAATAGAAACTAAAGATGTAACTTATAAGATAGAAGAATATGAGGACAAAAGAATATTGTGGGTAAAGGCGTGTAAAACTATGTAGTGAATAGTGAATAATGAATAGTGAATGGTGAATAGTGAATGATTGTAGGAGGATATCGGTGGCATGCTCTTTTGATTAAATAGGAAAAATCAAATTTTACGTTGTAGGGGCACCGTTTGTGGGAATACCTCATTAGCAATGACACCACTGTGCCCTTTTATTCTGAAAATATCCTAAAATAATAAAAGATATATAATAAGAGGTAAAAAATATGAAAAGTACAAGAAATATAGTAATAGCGATAATAATAGCAATAATAATTATAGTAAGTGTAATAGCAGTAATTGCATATAAAAATATAAATGACAAAAGCTATGAACTAGAAAAAGTAGAAAAGTATAGCTATTTCAAACTATATAAAAACCAAAAATATGGTGTGATAGATGAAAAAGGAAATATAGTAATAGAAGCTATATATGATGAACTAAACATACCAAACCCATCAAAACCAGTATTTGTATGCTATAGTGAATATAATGAAACAACAGGAGAATATAAAACAAAAGTATTAAATGAAAAAAATGAACAAATACTAACTAATTATGAACAAGTATTACCATTAATGAATGAAGAATCTACCTCAAATATTCCATTTGAAAAAACAGTATTAAAATACAGAGAAAATGGAAAATATGGAATAATAGACTTTAATGGAAAAAAAATAACAAAGCCAGTATATGAAGAAATAGAAAGCTTAGAATATAGAGAAGGCGCACTTAAGGTTCGACAAAATGGAAAATATGGAGTAATAAATATAAAAGGAAAACAAATAGTAAAACCACAATATGATCAAATAGAATCAGATTCATATTACACAGAAGAAAAAGACTATATGGAAGCAGGTTTTATAGTACAAATAAAAACTAATGAAGGTTACAGATATGGTTATATAAATAAAGAAGGAAAAGAAATATTAGAAACAAACTATAATGAAATAAATAGAATAACAGATATAAAAGATAATGAAAAAGTATACTTATTAGTATCTAAAAATGGGAAAAATGGAATATTAGAAAATAAAAAAATACTAATACCATATGAATATGAAGAAATAGAATACAATAAAATAAATAAATTATTCATAATACAAAAAGATGGAAAACAAGGAGTAATATCAATAGAAGGAAAAGAAATACTAGAAGCAAAGTATGATTACATACTATGTACACAAAACAAAATAACAACGAAAAAAGATGAAATGATACAAATATATGATAGAAATGGAGAAAAGAAACAATCAAATTACGAAAATACAATAGAAACATCAAATGAAAATTATATAATAACCATTGACAATGAAGAAAAATTCGGAGTAATAAATAAAGAAGGACAAGTTATAATAAAAAATAAATATGAATATATAGAATATGCATTTGAAAATTACTTCATTATTACTGAAAATGGAAAAGTAGGAGTTATAGATATAAATAATGGATTAGGAATAGACTTTAAATATGATATAATACAAAAAGTAAAAGACAAAAATGCACTACAAGCGATAATATCAAGTAAAAATACTATAGAAATATATAATAATAAACTAGAAAAACAAACAAGTATAAAAGAAGCAATATTATATACTTACGACAATTATATAAAACTAATATCAGCAAGTGACATGAAATATTTAGATAACAATGGAAATATAATATCTAATAAAGAAGTATTAAAACAAAATAAAGTATACGCATATAGTCAAAATGGAAAATGGGGATTTATAAACGATAGTGACAAAACAATAGTAGAGCCTAAATATGATATGGTAACCGAATTTAACCAATATGGATATGCAGGAATAAAAAAAGATAATAAATGGGGAGTAGTAAATGAACAAGGAGAAATAATAGTAGAACCATCATACAAAATAGACTTTAGCGAGCCAGACTTCATAGGAAAATATTGTAGGTTAAACTTTGGATATGGGTTTGAATATTATACTGATGAATTAGTAAAATAGGATGTAATATAAAAATTAGAAATAGAAAATCTTATAGAAAATCGAACATAAAAAATATTTCTTAAATTTCAGTATTGCGATTGTAGGAGGCGCCAAAGGGGGCGCCTCCTACAATTATCATATTATAAAAAAACACCAAAACAAAAGCGTTATTATTTACATCTATATTTTATATTAGCTTTGAATTGTAACACAAAAGCATAAAATGTAGAAATTTGACGAACGATTTTTGTTGACATAAGTATAAAAGCGTGGTTTAATATATGTATTAAATTGTATATATTTTTGTATACAAAATAAAATTTTTATCATAAGAAGATTATTTCAAAATTTATTTTTCTAAAGAAATAGAAACATAATATTTATTCAAAATATAAATCTTACAAAAAATATTTAATCAGTTTTTATTCTAAATATAAATAAATTATATAATCCAAAAAATAATCAAAAATGAAATTAAAAAATAGGAGGTGAAAACATAAACAATATATGCAATTTAAAATATAAAACATGAAAGGAAAAATGCATATGGAAAATAAAATAGAACTATTAAAACCAAAGATAGATGTAGTATTTCATTCTTTATTCAAAAAAGGAAATGAGAGAATAACAAAAGCCATAATTTCATCAATAACAAAAGAAGAAATAAAAGAAATACAATTAGAAGACAGACATATTATAGGAAAATACCCAGAAGAAAAATTAGGAATATTAGACTTAAAAGCAATATTAGATGATGGAGCGATATGTGATATAGAAATACAACTTGCTGACAATAAAGATACAGCAGAAAGATTTTTATATTATTGGAGTAGAATATTTAGTAGTCAGTTAGAAAAGGGAAAGCCTTACAAAGAATTAAATAAAGTAATAGGAATAATAATATTAGATTATGAATTTGACAAAACAAAAGAAATAGAAAAAATAAGTACAAAATGGAAAATAATAGAAGAAACAGCAGGCATCAGTCTAGACTTGACAGATAAATTTGAATTATTTATAATAGAAATACCAAAAGCAAGGAGAATGATGAAAAGTAATCAAAATGATAAACTAACACAATGGATGCTTTTCTTAGATAATCCTAATAATAAGGAGGTATTAGAGATTATGAATAAAAACGAAGAGATAAAAGAAGCAATCGATGAACTAGAAGAAATAAGCAAAGATAAAGAATTAAGACTAATAGCAGAATTAAAAGAAAAAGCAATAAGAGATGAAAGAAATATGATGGAACACGCCATAGAAGATGGACTAAAACAAGGAATAGAACAAGGAATAGAACAAGGAATAGAACAAGGAACTAAGCAGGCAGAAATAAAAATGGCAAAATATCTAAAAAGTAAAAATATCGATATGGAAATAATTATGGAAGCAACAAATTTGACAAAGGAAGAAATAGAAAAATTATAATAAAAAATAATTACAAAATTTAATAAAAACCTTGTAAACTACATAAAAACATGATAAAATAGTAATGTTATACAAAAAGGAAGCAGTTTTTTTGTTATAACATCCTTACTTACATTTATAATATGTAGGTTACAAAACCATAAGGAGGTGAAAAATAATGAATAAATACGAGAGTGTTGTCATTATTAATCCAAATGTTGACGAAGAAGGAACTAAATCATTAGTTCAAAAATTCGAAACATTAATTAATACTGACGGTAAAGTAGAAAAAGCAGAAGAGCTAGGAAAAAGAAAATTAGCTTATGAAGTAAAGAAAAATAAAGAAGGTTACTATGTAATTTTCCACTTTGAAGCAAATACATCTTTAATAGCAGAATTAGAGAGAAACTATAGAATTACAGACGAAGTAATTAAATTCATGACAATAAAAGTTGATGAATAATGGGGCCGAAAGGTAAGGTAAAAAATATGAACAAAGTAATTTTAATGGGAAGATTAACAAGAGACCCAGAAGTTAGATATACACAAGCTAACAACACATTAGTAGCATCATTTAGTTTAGCAGTAAATAGAAGATTTGTAAGACCAGGAGAAGAAAGACAAGCAGATTTCATAAACATAGTTGCATGGAGCAAACTAGGAGAATTCTGTAGTAAATACTTCAAGAAAGGTCAACAAGTAGGAGTAATAGGAAGAATACAAACAAGAACTTGGGATGATGACCAAGGGCAAAAACACTACATAACAGAAGTAGTAGCAGAAGAAGCATATTTTGCGGATAGTAAAAGAGAAGGCGAAGCAGGAGGAAGTTTTGATGCTACATTTGGCACAATGCCAGAACCAACTAGTGGAGCTTCTGATTTTGAAGTATCTTCAGGAGACGACCTACCATTTTAGGTGCTGGCATTACTGCCAGCAATGAATAATTAATAATGAAGAATGAAAATGAATAATTTTTTTACGTATATATTATTCACTATTCATTATTCACTATTTATTATTCATTAATTATTCAAGTTAGGGGGGAAAAACGAAATGGCAGATAAAAAACAAAAAAGAAACAATAGAAATAATAATGTAGATGAAGATTATAACCCAAGATTTAAAAAAGTAAGAAAAAAGGTATGTCCTTTATGTGCTGATAAAAATCTTGTATTAGATTATAAAAATGCAGATCAATTAAAGAAATTTATAAATGACAAAGGTAAAATATTACCAAGAAGAGCTACAGGAGCATGTGCAAAACATCAAAGAGATATTACTATTGCAGTAAAAAGAGCAAGACAAATAGCAGTGTTACCATATACAGCTGAATAATTTACATATAAAAATATGTATTAAATATAAAAAAGTGTAAGAAAACTTACACAAAAATAGGGGCTAAGATAAACAAAAATATAAAAGTTTATCAAAGCCCCTATTTTTGTCGAAAAAACAAGAATATTGTAGGGTCGAGAATAACTCGTCCATTATTCAGAAAAATTACTTGTAAGTTAATTGACATATATGAATATAACCAGACGAGTTACTAGCCCCCTACAATTAAAATATAATTTTAAAAAATATTAAAAGGAGACCAATATGAAGAAAACAAGAAAAATAATAAGTATAGTGATACTATTAATACAATTAATAACAATGATGACAAATTTAAATATATCAAATGCAAATATAAAAGAAGGAGATACAGTAACATTATTAGGAGACCATGAATGTCATTCGCTAGTAGAATATTGGATGGCAAGCCATAATAAATGGAGTTATAAAATAGTATGGTATGTATATTATATAGATGCCCAAACAGGAAATAGATACCCAGCATTTTGTGTAGAACCTGCAAAAGAAGGAGTAGGAACAGGATATAGCTCATATAATGCAAGTATAACTAAAGAAACAGATAATGTAATTTGGAGAATACTAAGTAAAGGTTACATGGGGTCAAAATGGACAGAATGGAATATAGAAAATGATGATGATTTTTATTCAGCAACAAAAATAGCGCTTCACTCTTATAAAGAAGGAGTAGCACCAAAAGACAAATATATATTAGGAAATAGAAGTGTAGATGGAAATACAGTAGAAACAATACAAAGAAGAGGAAGAAAAGCACTAGATATAGCACAAACATTATATGAATATGGAATAAATGGAAAAGAAGTATACGAAAGTCCATCTGTAAATGTAAACACAAATGGTGAAAATAAAATAGAAAATATAAATGGAGTAGAATACTATACTCAAAACTATAAAGTAACCGCAAATAAAACTTTAAATTCTTATAAAGTATCAATAGAAAATTTTGTTTCAGGAACAAAAATATTAGATTCAAGCAATAAAGAAAAATCAAGCTTTACAAATAATACATTCAAAATTGCAATCCCAACAAAAAATATAAAAGAAAATATAAATGGAAAAATAAATATAATAGATGCCCAGGTAAAAACATGCCCAGTATATTATGCCCAAAGTTCGGTGCCTTCTGCACAAAGCTATGTAACATATACAAGTAGTTACGAATTGGCTTCTACCCATACAAATTTAAATATAAGTAGTAACAATGCAAATTTGAAAATTACTAAAATAGATAGTAAAACCAAAAAGCCATTACCAAATGTAACATTTAAATTAACTGATGAAAAAGGTGCAAACTTAGGTGAGTATACAACAAATCAAAATGGAGTAATAGAAATAAAAAATATGAAGCCAGGAACAGTAACAATAAAAGAAATAAAGGTAGATGATAAATATGTATTAAACCCTACAGAAAATAAATTGACATTAGAATGGGGAAAAACAAGCACTATAACAATAGAAAACGATAAAAAACAAGGAAAAATAAATGTACTAAAAACAGATTTAGAAAACAATAAAATAAGATTAGAAGGAGTAGAATTTGAATTATATAATGACAAAAACGAATTAATAAAAAAACTAGTAACAGACAAAAATGGAGAAATAAAAGTCGATAATTTAGATATAGGAAATTATACTCTAAAAGAGGTAAAGACAAATGAAAAATATATACTAAATGATGAAAAAATAGAACTAAAAGTAGAATGGAACAAAGAAACAGTATTAGAAGTAAAAAATGCACGTAAAAAAGGAAATCTAAAAATAGTAAAAGAAGATATAGAAAGTAAAGAAATAAAACTAGAAGGAGTAGAATTTGAACTTTATAATAGTGAAGGAAAATGTATAGAAAAATTAATAACTAATCAAAATGGAGAAATACAAGTAGAGAATTTAGATATAGGAACATATATACTAAAAGAAGTAAAAACAAATGATAAATATATATTAAACGACGAAGAAATACAAATAAAAATAGAATGGAACAAACAAACTCTACTAGAAATACAAAATGCACGTAAAAAAGGAAATTTGAAAGTAATTAAACAAGACATAGAAGATGAGCAAATAAAATTAGAAGGAGTAGAATTTGAACTATATGATAATGAAAGAAAATTAATAAATAGATACACAACAGATGTAAATGGAGAAATAGTAGTAGAAAACTTAAATATAGGAAACTATTACTTAAAAGAAACAAAAACAAATGAAAAATACATATTAAATGAAAAAGAAATAGAAATAAAGATAGAATGGAATAAAGAAACAAAAATAGAAGTAAAAAACTTAAGAAAAAAAGGAAGCTTAAAAATAATAAAAGTGGATAGTGAAAATGCAGAAATAAAACTAGAAGGAGTAGAATTTGAACTATATGATAATGAAGAAAACTATATAAATAAATATACAACAAATGAAAATGGAGAAATAATAGTAGAAAATTTAGATATAGGAGACTACAAATTAAAAGAAATAAAGACAAATGAAAAATATATACTAAATGAAGAAAAAATAGAAACAAAAGTAGAACATAACAAAGAAACCGCATTAGAAGTAAAAAACGATAAAATAAAAGGGCAAATACAAATAACAAAAATAAGCGAAGACGACAACAAAATAACAGGACAAAAGAAAGGTTCCCCAATTGCAAATGTAGAGTTTGAAATAAAAGATGAACAAGGAAATTTAGTAGAAACAATAAAAACAAATGAAGAAGGAATAGCAATAACAAGTAAATTAGAAAAAGGAAAATACAGTATAAAAGAAACAAAAGCTGATGAAAATTATGAACTAAATAGTAAAGAATACATACTAGAAATAAAAGAAAACAACGAAATAATAGATATACAGATAGCCAACAAATCAAAAAATAAGTTACCAAGAACAGGATTTTAAAAAAGCCTCTTACAATGTTTATATAAATAATATTTGTAAATACTATATATAAACATGTAGGAGGGAAGTTTATGAAATTAGGTTTAGCATTATCTGGTGGAGGAATAAGAGGAATAGCACATGCAGGAGTTTTAAAAGCACTAGAAGATAACAATATAAAAGTAGATATAATAGGAGGAACAAGCTCTGGAAGTATGATAGCAGCATTATATGCAATGGGTTATTCACCATATTATATATACATATTGTTTAAAACATATGCAAAAGATATAATAGGAGCAAATGCGAACCCTATTTTAACAGGAATAAAAGGATATTTAAAAAACAAAAATAAAACAATAACAGGCTTAACAAATGGAGAAGAACTAGAAGAAATATTCAATGAAGTAGCAAAAAAACGAGATATCGAAAATATGTCACAAATAAAAATGCCACTTGTAATTCCGACAGTAGACATTATGAACTCAAAAGAATATGTATTCACAAACAATATACCAAAAGAAAACTGCCACAAAGAACAATATATAACAAATGCAACCATAGGAAAAGCAGTAAGAGCAAGTAGTAGTTTCCCAGCAGTATTTAGCCCATATAAAGACGAAACACACAGCTTTATGGATGGAGGAACCTTAGACAATATTCCAGTAAACGAAGTAAAAAAGCAAGGAGCAGACAAAGTAATAGCAGTAAAGTTTCACTCAGATCCAATAAAAGAAGATAGTAATATAATGGACATAGTAATGAAAACAATAGACATAATGGGAAGTAAAATATCAGAAGAAAGTTTAGAGGCGAGTGACTTTGTGCTGAATGTATATACAGATAAAGTAGGACTTTTAGATGTAAACAAGCTAGAATCATGTTATAAATATGGTTATAATTCAGTTATAGAAAATTTGGAAAAAATTAAGGAAATATATGAAAATTAGAAAGTGCCCAAAAAATCACTTTCTTTTTTCTGTTTATTATGATATAGTACAGGAAAAGAGACACATATATTTCAATAATTGAAAATATAAAAGACATAAAGATTTAAAAAATAAAACTTTATATAGATAAATTTAATAGAAAAATTTAGGAGAAAAATAAAAATGGAGCAATTAAAAATAGAATACAAATTTAATCTAAAAGATTTTGAAACAATGGAAAATATAGAACATTCATATTTTCCAAATGACAATATAACTACAGCAAAAGAAGTACTAAACTGGTACACAAAAAATAACCTAACTTGTATAGGAGTAAGAAACTTAAATAACCAAATAATAGCAAGTATAAATATATTGCCACTAAAAAAGGAAGTATTTTATGATATATACGAAAATAAAATGAATGAAGCAGATGTAAAATCTAATCAAATAGAAGAATACAAAGATAATAATTCATATTACATATATCTATCATCAATATCAATAGATAAAAAATATAGAAACAACTATAAAGTAATAACAACTTTACTAAAAGGCTCAATAAATTTATTTAATATATTACAAAAAAGAAATATAAAAATAGAAAAAGTAATGGCAGATGCAAGTACAATACATGGAGAGAAAATATGTAAGAAACTATTAAAAATGAATTTTATAACAAATACAAGCCATGAATCTAAAATATATTGTGAAGAAGGACAAGACTTTATAAATGAAATAAGAAAGTTAGCTAGTAAATATGGAAGAGAGGAAAAATAAAATATGAAATGCTATATAAAAGATTACCCAAGACCACAATTTGTTAGAAAAGAGTGGCAAAATTTAAATGGAGAATGGAATTTTACATTTGATGATAATGATGAAGGAGAAACAAAAAAATACTTTTTAAACTTTCCAAAGGTAAATAAAATAAAAGTACCTTTTACATATGAAACAAAATTAAGTGGAATACAAGATGAAAGCGTACATTACATAGTTTGGTATAACAAAGAAATAAACATTAAAAAAGAGCAATTAAAGAATAACAAAATAATATTAAATTTTGAAGGAAGCGACTATATAACAAAAGTATGGGTTAATGGAACTTATGTAGGAAAGAATATAGGAGGATATTCAAGATTTTCTTTTGATATAGAAAAATATGTAGTAGAAGGACAAAACGATATAACAGTAAAAGTAGAAGATTCTTTATCAAAAGAACAACCAAGAGGAAAACAAAGATATAAAAAGGAAAGCTGGAAGTGTTGGTATGTACAAACAACAGGTATATGGAAAACTGTATGGTTAGAATGGGTACCAGAACAATATTTGCAAAATGTAAAACTTACACCGCAAATAGATACAAATAATATAAAATTAGAAGTAGAAATAAATATTACAGAAAAAAATATAGAAGAAGTAAATTATTATATTGAAACAGAAATATCATTTAACGGTAAAATATTAAATACAACTAAAGAGCTAATAAATAATAACTATCAAGAAATACAAATGGATATATATCAAAATAATAAAGAACACACTATACAAAAATGGTCTCCCAATAACCCCAATTTATATGATATAGTCTACAAACTATATTGTGAAGACACAATAATAGACACAGTATATTCATACTTTGGAATGAGAGAAATTTCTATAAAGGGAGATAAAATACTTTTAAATAAAGAGCCAATATACTTAAAATTAATATTAGACCAAGGATACTGGAAAGAATCACATTTAACACCACCAAATGAAGAAAGCATAATAAAAGATATAGAAAGTACTTTAGAACTTGGATATAATGGAATTAGAAAACATCAAAAAATTGAAGATGAAAGATTTTTATATTGGTGTGATGTAAAAGGAGTACTTGTATGGAGTGAAATGGCAAATTGCTATGAATTTGATGACAAATCATTACAAGCATTTACAGAAGAGTGGATAAAAGTAGTAAAGCAACATTATAATCACCCTTCAATAATAACATGGGTTCCAATCAATGAATCGTGGGGAGTACCAAATGTAGCAACTGAGGAAAAAGAGCAAAACTTTATAAATAGTTTATATTACTTAACAAAAGCATTAGATAGTACAAGACCAGTAATTTCAAATGATGGCTGGGAACATACAATATCAGACATTATAACAATACATGATTACAAACAAGAATGGGAAATATTATCGTCATTATATAAAGAAAATATAGAAAAAGTATTAAATAATGAAGAAGCATTTAATGGCAAGCATAAGGCATTTGCAGAAGGATATTATTATAATGGTAAGCCAATTATAATGAGTGAATATGGAGGAATAGCAATAAATTCTGATAAAGGTTGGGGATATGGTAAACAAGTAAAAGATGAAAAAGAATTTATAGAAAGATTTTCAAAATTAACTCAAGTAATTCAAAGTGTACCAAGCATTTCAGGTTATTGTTTTACACAATTAACAGATGTACAACAAGAAATAAATGGACTAATGGACGAAGAAAGAAATTATAAAATTGAGCCAAGTATAATAAAAAATATAAATAATAAAAGATAGAAAATAAAAGCTAGTAGTTGTAAAATTGCTAGCTTTTTGATAATATTATAAAAAAGTAAAGAGGTAAACCAAATGAATATATTAGAAATAATAGAGAAGAAGAGAGATAATAAAAAATTAACTAAAAAAGAAATAGAATATTTTATAAAAGGCTATACAAATGGTGAAATAGCAGACTATCAAGCAGCAGCTCTAATAATGGCAATATATATTAATGGAATGGATGAAGAAGAAATTACAAATATGACCTTAGCAATGGCATATTCAGGTGAAGTATTAGATTTATCAGAATTAGGAATAGTTGTAGATAAGCATTCTAGCCGGAGGAGTAGGAGATAAAATAACATTAATATTAATGCCAATAATGGCAGCATTAGGGGTAAACATTGCAAAAATGTCAGGAAGGAGTTTAGGATTTACTGGTGGAACAGCAGATAAACTAGAAGCAATACCAGGGTATAACATAAACTTATCAATAGAAGAATTTAAAGAAAATGTTAAAAAAATAGGGATAAGTTTAATTACTCAAACAGGAAATTTAGCACCAGCCGATAAAAAAATATATGCTTTAAGAGACTCTATTTCATGTACAAGTAGCATACCACTAATAGCTTCAAGTATAATGAGTAAAAAAATAGCAGCAGGAGCAAACAAAATAGTACTAGATGTTACATGTGGAAATGGAGCATTTATGAAAAATATAACTGATGCTAAGGAACTAGCAATACAAATGAACAAAATAGGAAAATTAGCAAACAAAGAAACAATATGTGTAATAACCAATATGAATGAACCCTTAGGATATGCAGTAGGAAATAACTTAGAAATAATAGAAGCTGTAAATTCACTAAAAGGCCAAATGCCAAAAGATGTAGAAGAAGTAGTATTAGAATTAGGAGCCTATATGCTAAAACTAGCAGGTAAGGGAGAAAATATAGAAGAAAACAAAAATAAAATACAAGAAACAATAAAAACAGGCAAAGCTTTCTACAAATTTGTAGAACTTGTGGAGAACCAAGGTGGAGATATAACATATATAGAAAATACAAATAAATTTCCAAAGGCAAAATATGAAATAGTAATACTTAGCAAAAATGACGGGTACATTAAAGAAATAAACGCAGAAGAAATAGGAAAGCTAGCTTCAAAATTAGGAGCAGGAAGAACAAAAAAAGAAGATAGAATAGACTATACCGCAGGAATAGTACTTAATAAAAAAGTAGGAGAACAAGTAAAAGAAAACGAAAAAATAGCTACATTATATACAAATAAAGAACAATATGAAGAAGCAAAAGAAGAATTAGAGAAAATTATAAAAATATCAGAAGAAAGAGTAGAGAAAGAAAAAGCAATACTAGGAATAATAGGACAGTAGATTGGGGACGGTTCCTAATCGGAAACAAGATAGAGAAAAATTACAAGTAGCTAACCAAAATAATCTGGATAGATTAGGAACTGTCCCCAATCGGAAGCCAATAGTAAAGATTTAAAATAAGAAGCTTTATGATAAAATATAAAGAAACAAAGCAAAGGAAGAAGAAAAATGTCAATTATTGAAGTAAAAGATTTAGAAAAAGTATATAAAACAAGTGATAAAGAAAGTGGAATAATAGGCTATATAAAGCACTTATTTCACCCTAAATATAAAGAATTTAAAGCAGTAAAGAAAGTAAATTTTAGCATAGAAGAAGGAGAACTTGTAGGTTATATTGGAGAAAATGGAGCGGGAAAATCTACAACTATAAAAATGTTAACAGGTCTTTTAACTCCAACTTCAGGTAAAGTTATAGTAAATGGAAAAGTTCCATATGAAAATAGAATAGAAAATAACAAACAGATAGGAGCAGTATTCGGACAAAAAACACAGTTATGGTGGGACTTACCAGTAATAGAATCATTTAGATTAATTAAAAAGATGTATAAAATACCAGAAAATGAATATAGAAAAAACTTAAAAAAGTTTTCAGCATTATTAGAACTAGACGAACTACTAAATAAACCAGTAAAAAACTTAAGTTTAGGTCAAAAAATGAGATGTGAAATAGCAGCAACCTTCTTACACAACCCTAAAATAGTATACTTAGATGAGCCAACAATAGGATTAGATGTATTAGTAAAAGAAAGAATAAGAAAATTTATAAAGGATATAAACAAAGAAAAAAATACAACAGTAATACTAACAACACATGACCTAAAAGATATAGAAGAAGTATGTGATAGAATAATATTAATAGATAAAGGAAGCATCATATATGATGGCGAAAAGCAAACATTTAAAGATACATATGGAAAACAAGTATTAGCACAAATATCAATAAAAAATAAAAATGCATTAATAACAAATGAAACAATAGAAGATGAATTTGAAGTAATAGAAGAAACTGAAGACTTCTTAAAAATAAAATTTAATCATGATAAAACAACAATAATGAACGTAGTAAATAAAATTTCAAATTTCTGTGAAATAGTAGATATGCATGTACAAGAGCAAGGTTTAGAAGAAATATTAAAAGAAATTTATAGAGGAGAAGTAGTATGCTAGGCACATTATTAAAAATAGGAAAAATGGGAATAAAAGAATACTTGCAATATAAATCAGTATTATTCCTATTTACACTTAACAGAATTGTAGAAGTAGTAGTATATATATTTGTATGGTATGCAATATATAACCAAACAGGCCAAATAGAAGGATTTGCAATAAATGAAATAGCAACATATTACATATTAGTAGTTACATTAGTACCAATGTCATTATGGGGAATAAATGAAGATATAGCTTATTCAATTAGAAAAGGTTATATATCAAGAGAATTGTTAAATCCAATATCATATTTTACATATTATTTTGGAAAGAACTTAGGAGAAATGGGCTTTGGTTTATTAACAGCAATATGTACATTTATAGTATGTAATATATTCTGGACAGTACTAATGCCAGTAAATATATGGGCATTTATAGCTTTTATATGTATTTTATTATTAAATATACCAATATCATATTTCTTACAAATGATAGTAGGAACATGTGGATTTTACACAAATGCTACATGGGGAATGCAAATATTAAGAAAATCAATAATATCAATATTTTCAGGGTTAATAGCACCACTTACAATGTTCCCAGTAACTTTTCAAAAAATAGCTAATATATTACCATTTAAAGAATTTTTCTATACACCAATAAATATATATTTAGGAAAAATACAAGGAGTAGAAATTCTATTGATAATAGTAAAACAGCTAATATGGGTATTAATTATGTATGTATTAGCAAAAGCATTTTTTAATAAAGCAGTAAAGAAAATAACAATAAACGGAGGATAAAATGACAAAAATAAAAGATAATATAAGCATATATCTTTCAATGCTAGTATGCTCAATAAAAAGTATGATGGAATATAGGGTAGACTTTATTGTTGGAATAATATCACAATTATTAACCCAAGTAGTAGAACTAATTTTTATATGGATAGTATTTCAAAATACTGAGAGCTTAGCAGGCTGGACATTTGATAAACTATTATTACTATATGGAATAACAATGCTAACAATAGCAATAGTAGACTTTCTATTTGATAGCATATATGACATAGGACCAAAATACATAAAAGATGGAGACTTTGACAAACTTTTACTAAGGCCAATACACCCATTAATATCAGTAATGGGAGACACAAAAACTTTTACAGCATTTGGATATATGGCAATAAGCTTAGTATTAATAATAAGTATGCTAATAAAATTGCAAATTAATATAACATTTATGCTAATAGCTAAAATTATAATATTTGCATTTTCAGGGGCACTTATAATAGGAGCAATAATGATAGCATTTAGTGTAACATCATTTTACACATATAAATCGAACGAAATAATATGGTCAGTATTTAGAATATATACATTTGCACAATATCCAGTTGAAATATATAACAAATTCATACGAATACTAATAACCTTCATATTCCCATTCGTATTCGCAACATATTACCCAACACTAAATTATTTAGGGATGGAAAATGGATGGCTAATGTACTTATCGCCAATAGTAGCAATTATATTTTTAATAATAGCAGTGAAAGTTTGGAATTGGGGATTGAATAGGTATAGGAGTACAGGAAATTAAAAAATGACAAAAACTCACTTGCGTTGAAAGTGAGCTTTTGAATTTTATAAAGAAATATTTATATTGCCATCAGTCAAATACCTATTTAAGTTCTTAACAGAAATACCAGTATCAGCAGATAAAGCTTCTATTGATGCAGGCATTTCATTTTCATCTAAAAAGTTTTTTAAGTTTAATTGGTCACAATTATCTTTAGGAACGCAATTTGGGCACACATTGTTTGAAGTAGTATAAAAAGCACCACAACGGCTACATTTATTTAATTCCATAATTATATCCTCCTTGAAAATAGAATTTATCATATTTCGACTTTATTCTATCATAAAGAATAGGAAAGAGCAAGTATTTTTTTGTGCCCATTCCAATTGGGGACGTTTCCAATTGGGGTATCTGTCACTTTTGGGGTATAACGTCACTTTTGGGTAGCATTCCTAGAGTAAATTTATTTTCTTAACTATAAATCCTATAGTATAAATATTTCTTGATTATAGAAAATTTTAATTAAAATAATAAAAATAAACTAAAAGACCACTTGACAATTTAAAAAAAAAGAATATAATAATGATAATCATTATCAAAATAAAGGTGATAGTTATGAAGAAATATAGTAGACAAAGGGAAGTAATTTTAGAATCTATAAAAATGAGAAGAGATCACCCAACAGTAGATATGCTATATGAAGACTTAAAATTACAAATTCCCAATATAGGAATTGCAACAATATATAGAAATGTATCAGAGCTATGTAATTGTGGGCAAATAAGGAAAATAAAATGTGAAGATGGTGTATATAGATATGATGGAAATGAAGAAAATCATATACATTTTGAATGCAATAACTGTCATAGAATTTTTGATATAAAACTAGAAGAAAAAGAAAGTACAAAAATAAAAAATGAACTACAAAATCTAGTAAACACAATTAATGCAGAATTTGATAAACAAGAAATAATGTTATCAGGTTTATGTGAAAAATGTAAAAAGCAATAAATGATTAAAAAATCATATTATTGAAAAATAAAAAATAAAATATAGGAGGTAAAATTATGAAAGCATATGTATGTAAAATATGTGGTTATATTCACTTTGGGGAGGAAGCACCTGAAAAATGTCCACAATGTGGAGCAGGAAAAGAAAAATTTGTATTAAAAGAAGAGGCACAAGGAAATAATTACGTAGATGAACACGTAATAGGAGTAGCACAAGGTTTAGATGAAGAGGTAGTAAAAGGATTAAAAGATAACTTCATGGGAGAATGTACAGAAGTAGGAATGTATTTAGCAATGAGCCGTCAAGCAGATAGAGAAGGATATCCAGAAATAGCAGAAGCCTTCAAAAGATATGCATTTGAAGAAGCAGAGCATGCAGCAAAATTTGCAGAATTATTAGGAGAAGTAGTATACCCAGACACAAAGAAAAATGTAATGTTAAGAGCAGAAGCAGAATGTGGAGCATGCATGGGTAAAAAAGAACTAGCAACAAGAGCAAAAGAACTAGGATATGATGCGATACACGATACAGTACACGAAATGTGCAAAGACGAAGCAAGACATGGAAGAGGATTTGAAGGACTATTAAAAAGATATTTCTAAAAATAATGTCGAACTTTATTAAAAAAAAAATTATGTTTACAAAAAGCACTAAATGTGATATAAATAGAGTATTCTATTTAGCACATTAGTGCTTTTAAAGTTTATTTCAAATAATTTAAAAAGAAAATTATAATTAGAACTGCAATGGGATAACTACATGTTATGCCATAAGAATCAAATTAATTTATTCTTAAATAAAATCAAAATAAAAGGCAAAATATTAATAAAAAAGAAGGGAGAATTGCTTCAAATATAAAAGGACTAATAAGCTACATAGAAAATATAGTATAAAAGGAGAAACTTGTATGCAATAAAACAAAGAATTATTAAAACCAAAAATAGATGTAGTATTTCATTCTTTATTTAGAGTAGGAAATGAAAATATAACAAAAGCAATTATTTCAGCAGTAACAAAAGAAAAAATAAATAAAATAGATTTAAATAATGACAGACATATATTAGGAAGGTATCCAGAAGAAAAACTAGGAATACTAGATTTAAGAGCAACATTAGATGATGGAACAATATGTAATGTAGAAATACAGCTAGCAGATAATAAAGATACAGCGGAGAGATTTTTATATTATTGGAGTAGAATATATAGTAGTCAACTAATAAAAGGAGATGACTATGGAAAAATAAATAAAGTAATAGGAATTATAATAATAGATTATGAATTTGATAAGACAATAAAAATAGAAGATTTAAGTACAATGTGGAAGATAAGGGAAGTAAGTAAAGGAGAAGAAATAGAGTTGACAGACGTATTTGAATTATATATAATAGAACTACCAAAAGCAAAGAGAATAATAGAAAAAGATGCAAGTAATAAGTTAGCACAATGGATGTTATTTTTAAATAATCCTAACGAAAAGGAGGTAGCCAATATAATGAAAGAAAATAATGAAATTAAAGAAGCAATGAATGAATTAGAAGAAATGAGTAAAGATGCAGAACTTAGGAGAGTAGCGGAATTAAGAGAAAAGGCTATAAGAGATGAAAAAAATGGTTTAAGACATGCTAGGGAAGATGGATTGAGAGAAGGAATAGAGAAAAATAATAAAGAAGTAGCGAAGAAAATGAAAGAAAAACATATACCAATTGAAACAATAGCAGAAATAACAAAATTAACAAAAGAAGAGATAGAAAATTTGTAAACAAAGAAAAAGTAGAAAATTTAGAATTTTTATCAAATGAAAGCAATGCTTATAAAAAAGAATTGGAGAAAATAAATATGATATTAGCAATAACACAAAGGTATGAACAAATAAAAGATAAACACTTTAAAGAAAATTTTTATTTAAGCAAGGATTATAAAGATATATTTGAACAATTAGGAATAATACTATTTCCAGTTTCATCAACAACAGGGATAGAAAAAGTAACTGACATATGTGATGGATTAATAGTAACAGGTAGGGCAATAGATATTAACCCTAAATACTATGGAGAAGAAGCAATAAAGGAAACAAATTTATCAAGTGATTATGATGGTGAAGATAAGTTAGACTTAATGCTCATAAATTCATTTCATAAAGTTAACAAGCCAATTTTAGGAATTTGTGCAGGTGTGCAAGTTATAAATGTATGCTTTGGAGGAAGCTTATATCAAGATATCGAAAATCACACGAGTAAAGAAGAAACAACAATTCATCCAATAAATATAGAGAAAGGTTCATTTTTAGAAAAAATTTACAACACAAATCAAATAGCAGTAAACTCTTTCCACCATCAAGCAATAAATAAAGTAGCAGAAAACTTTAAAGTTGTAGCAACTAGTAAAGACGGAATAGTAGAAGCAATAGAATACAAAAATATAGTAGGAGTTCAATGGCATCCAGAAAAATCAAGAGATATGGAATTTTTCAGAAAATATATAGAAATGTATGTAACAAAATAATAAATTTTTTACTAAAAGGCTTGCATTTGCAAGCTTTTTATGGTATCATAATAAACGTTAAAAAAATACACACATTTTAATGAGTTTAAAAAGTGTGCTTGTACTAAATAAGGGCAAGTCTTTTTAAATGCTTAAGTTAAAGTGGAGGTAAAACAAAAAGGAGGAATAGAAAATGGCAGTAGTTGCAATGAAACAATTACTAGAAGCAGGTGTTCACTTTGGACATCAAACAAGAAGATGGGATCCTAAAATGGCTGAATACATATTCCAAGCAAGAAATGGTATTCACATTATAGATCTACAAAAAACATCTAAAAAATTAGACGAAGCATATAGCTTCATGAGAGAACAAGCAGAAGAAGGAAAAACATTCCTTTTCGTAGGAACAAAAAAACAAGCACAAGAGTGCATGAAAGAAGCTGCTGAAAAAAGCGGTATGTACTATGTAAATCAAAGATGGTTAGGTGGAATGCTAACAAACTTTGGTACAATAAGAAAAAGAGTTGAAAGATTAAACGAATTAGAAAGAATGGAGGAAGACGGAACTTTCGACGTATTACCAAAAAAAGAAGTAATATTACTTAAAAAAGAAATGGAAAAACTAGAAAAGAACTTAGGTGGAATTAAAGATATGACTGAAATTCCAGGAGTTATGTTTGTAGTAGATCCTAAAAAAGAAAGAATAGCAATATTAGAAGCTAAAAAATTAGGAATTCCAGTAGTAGGTTTAATAGACACAAACTGTAACCCAGAAGATTTAGACTACGTTATACCAGGAAATGACGATGCAATTCGTGCAGTAAAATTAATATCTGATGCAATGGCAAACGCTATTATAGAAGGTAGACAAGGTGAATCAATGGAAATGGCAAGTGAAGAAGAACAAGTAGCAAACGAAGAACCAGAAAGCATGGAAGAAGTAGTAGCAAATGAAGCTGAATAATAAATATAAAAAATAAAAAGGGTAGAGCCTTTATCTGCTCTATCCTTTTTACAATACAAAAAATTGGTTTTAAATGTAGGGGTACCATTTGTGGAAATGTATCTTAGGACATGACACCACTGTACCTTTATTGAAAATTTAATGAATAATTAATAGTGAATAATTAATAATGAATAATTAATTTTAATAATGAATGGTAGAATACAGTTGTAAAATAGTTAATAAGAAGGAATTGCTCATCATACATTATTTACTATTTAGTATTCGTTATTAAAATTAAAAGGAGGAATAAAGGAATGATTACAGCAAATCAAGTAAAAGATTTAAGAGAAAGAACAGGTGCAGGAATGATGGACTGCAAAAAAGTTCTAACAGAAACTAATGGGGACGAAGAAAAAGCAATAGAACTATTACGTGAAAGAGGACTTTCAAAAGCAGCTAAAAAATCTGGAAGAATAGCAGCAGAAGGACTAGCAGCAGCATATGTTTCAGAAGATGGAAAAGTAGGAGCAGTAGTAGAAGTAAATGCTGAAACAGATTTCGTTGCAAAAAATGAAGAATTTAGAAGTTTTGTTGCAGATGTAGCAAAACAAGTAGCTGAAAAAAATCCAGCAACTGTAGAGGAATTATTAGCACAAGAATCAATTCAAGAGACAGGAAAAACAGTTAATGAAGTATTAACAAACAAAATAGCAACAATTGGTGAAAATATGTCAATAAGAAGATTCGAAAGATTTGAATCAACAAATGGAACAGTTGCAAAATATATCCATGGAGATGGAAAGATAGCTGTTTTAGTAGAAATGGAAAACGCATCAGAAGAATTAGCAAAAGACATATGTATGCAAATAGCAGCAGCTAAACCAGAATACCTAAATAGAGAAGCTGTACCACAAGAAAGAGTAGAAAAAGAAATGGAAATACTAAAAGCACAAGCTATGAATGAAGGAAAACCAGCAGAAATAGCAGAAAAAATGGTACAAGGAAGAATAGGAAAATTCTATGGAGAAATATGCTTAATAGAGCAAGCATTTGTAAAAAATCCAGATGAAAAAGTAGGAAAAATGGTAGAGGGAAAAGGTGCTAAAATAGTAAGATTTGCAAGACTTGAAAAAGGTGAAGGATTAGAGAAAAAAGAAGAAAACTTCGCTGAAGAAGTTGCAAAACAAATAAATGGATAAATTAAAAAGAAAGGAAAGATTTGGGACGCGTCAAAAATTTTCCTTTCTTTTTTTATTTATCTATTGACAAATGATTTTTTTAGAGTTAATATATGAATAAATATTCATATATTCATATATAATTAATAAAAGGAGCTGACAAATGGAAGAAAAAGATTTAATATGTAACGAAAAATGTCCACATTATAATAAAATAAAAGAAGTAAAAAGTAAGGAGCCTTCTTTTGATGAAATAATAGAGATGGCAGATATATTTAAATTATTTGCAGATAGTTCTAGGCTAAAAATAATATGTAGTATATTAAATAACGAGTTATGTGTATGTGATTTATGCGAACTTTTAGGACTTACACAATCAAATGTATCACACCAATTACAACTGCTTAGAACATCAAAATTAGTAAAATACAGAAAAGAAGGAAAGCAGGTATATTATAGCTTGCAAGATGAACATATAGAAAAAATAATAACAATGGCATTAGAGCACATAAGAGAAGAAAAAAAATAATATAAAAAACGTAGGGGCACCGTTTGTAGGAATAACTATAAGGCATGACACTACGGTGTTTAGAAAAATTTAATGAATAATTAATTTTAATAATGAATGTTGGAATATGCTTTTAAATAACTAATAGAAAATTATTCATTCTTCACTATTCAATATTCTTTATTCATTATTAAAATTAAAAGGGAGGTAATAAAAATGAGCAATGACACTTGTAAGTCTTGTAACCACTACCATACACATGGAAACGAAACAAAGGAAAAATCAAATAAAAAGGATATAATTTTATATATAGCTTCAATTATAATATTTATACTAACATTCTTACCCATACTAGAAAATTATAAAATTGTGGGATATTTACTAGTAATAATATTATCAGGTTATGAACTAATAATAGAAGGAATAAAAAACATATTTAAGTTAAATTTTGAAGAAGATACGCTAATGACAATTGCAGTAATTGCAGCATTTTGCTTAGGCGAATTTCCAGAAAGTTGTATGGTTGTATTATTATTTAGGTTAGGTGAATTTTTAGAAGAAAAGGCAGTAGAAAATTCGAATAGAAATATAAAAAGTATAGTTGAAATAAAAGCAAAAACAGCTAATATAATAGATGAAAAAGAAAATATAAAGATTGTAAATGTAGAAGAGGTAAAAATAGGCGAAAAAATAATGATAAAACCAGGAGAAATGGTTCCACTTGACTGTAAAATTTTAAAAGGAACAGCAAACCTTGATATGTCAAGTCTAACAGGTGAAAGTATGCCAGCAAATGTAAAAGAAAATGAAGAAATACTATCTGGAAGCATAAACTTAAACCGGAAGTTTGATATGCGAAGTACAGAAAGACTACAAAAATTCAACTGCATCTCAAATAGTAGACTTAGTATATGAAGCAACAAACAACAAAGGAAAGACTGAAAATTTTATAACAAAATTTTCAAAAATATATACACCAATTGTAATTACTCTAGCAATAATTATAGCAGTATGTATGCCACTAATATTAAAACAAGAATTTAAAACTTGGATAATGAGGTCACTAGTATTCTTGGTTGCATCATGCCCATGTAGTATAGTAATATCAGTACCTTTAGCGTTCTTTTCATGTATAGGAAAAGTATCAAAAAAAGGAATGATAATAAAAGGAAGCAAACATATTGAAAATTTGTCAAAGGCAAAATATGTAGCGTTTGATAAAACAGGAACAATAACAACAGGAAAAATGCAAATAGATGAATTAAATTTAGTAGGAAATATGAAAGAAATAGAAGCTTTAGAATATATGCACGCTATCGAGAAAAATTCAAACCATCCAATATCCACAGCAATTAAACAAAAAGTGGAAAAAGATGAATTAAAACTAGAAACAATGGTAGATGAATATGAAGAAATTGCAGGATATGGTGTTAAAGGAAAAATAGAAGGAAAAGAAGTACTATTTGGAAATTCAAAGTTATTAGAAAAAAACAATATAAAAGAACAAATAAATAAAAATGCAAGCTATTTAATAGTAGATGGAAAAGTAGAAGCTAGCATAACTTTTAAAGAAGAAATAAGAGAAAGTAGTTTTGAAATATCGGAAAAATTAAGCAAAGTAGGAATTAATCAAACAGTAATGCTTACAGGAGATAACGAAGAAAGTGCTAAAAAAATAGCAAATAAAGTAGGAATAAATAAAGTGTTTGCAAGTTTACTTCCAAGACAGAAGCTAGAAAAAGTAAAAGAGCTAAAAGAAAACGGAAAAGTAATATTTATAGGAGACGGAATAAACGATAGCCCAGTTTTAGCAGAATCAGACTTCGGAATAGCCATGGGAGATGCCTCAGAAATAGCAGAAAGCAGTGCAGATGCACTCCTAATATCAAACAATATAGGAAGCCTGCCAAATATAATAAAAATAGCAAAGAAAAGTATGAAAATAATAAAATTCAACATAGCATTTTCACTAATAGTAAAAGCTATTGTTCTAACACTAGGAGTTATTCGGTATAGCACCAATATGGTTAGCAATAGTAGCGGATACAGGAGTTAGTTTACTAACAGTATTAAACAGTGTAAGAATATTAAAATAATATATATACAAAAAACTATAATATAATTGACGTAGGGGTGGCAGCCCACGGCGACCCGCACTTCGAAGAAATTACCAAATTTCATTGATTTTTATAAGAAATTATGATAAAGTATATATTGAAAAAAATATATGTAACCTAAAAAATAACTATTTTGGGAGGTACAATATGACAACATTGTTATCACTATCAATAATTCTTTTATTAAGTATATTTGCTATATTAGCTGTTATATTTATTGATGTATATGGAATATTGAAATTAAAGAATAAAGAAATAGTAGAAGTAAATATACTTAAATTTGACAAATGCATATTACCATATAAATGAAACTTATAAAAAGATTACAAAAGGAGAATACAATATGGTGCTTTTAAAGATATTTGCAATATGGATTGTAGCAGGAGTAGCTTTAGGAATTTATACTATGAAGGAATTAGATAAAAATAATGGAAAGAAGTAAGAAAATTGAAATTAATAGAGGTCTCAGCTGAGACCTCTAAAATATTGGAAAAAATATTGATAAATTAATAAAAACAGTGTAAAATACATATATAAAAGGAGAAATTTATGATTAGAGATAATTTAATAGGAGTTCTTCATGAAATGGAAGAAGTAACAAAAAAATAGAAAAGATTTGTTTGAAAGTAAAAAATCAGAGTTTATAAGAAAATTAGAAATATTTAGGGAGAAATATAATGTATAGAATATTTTGTGAAAGCTATAACAATTTTGTTAATTCATTTAAAGATAATAATTACAGACTAAAAATGGCAGAGCCATTAGAACTAATAACTAACATAGATAAATACAAAAAAGAAGAGAAAAAACAAAGTGATATATATAAAAAGCTATGTGACTTAATTTATTTTATGGAAGAAAATGTAGAAAGATTTCCAAAGCTAAAAGCATTTTTATGGACTTTAAGTTCTAGAAATATAAAAAAGAAGAAATATAATATATCAAATGTAGAAGAATTGGAGGAACAAACAAAATTAGTAAACTCATTTTTAAAACTTGCATATTGGTATTAAAATTACAATAAACACCTTGCTTTAAGTAAGGTGTTTATTATATAATACAAGCATAATAAAAATTGAAGAGGTAAAAAATATGAATACAGGAAAAAAGAAAATCAATATAAAATTTAATATATTAGCAATTATTGCAATAATTATACTGTGTTTTGCAATATGTCCAAAAACTTTGCAAAATGATACATTCTATACAATAAGAATAGGGGAATTAATACTAAATAATGGAATAGACATGAAGGATCATTTCTCATGGCATGAAGAATTACCCTATACATACCCACATTGGGCTTATGATACAGGAATATATTTAATATACCATTTAGGAGAATTAACTTCACTTCCAGAGGGAGGAATGTTATTTATATACTTATCTACAATAATACTTACTTGTATATTAGGAATATTAATTTATTTTATAAATAACAAACTGACAAAAAATAAACTAGTATCCTTCTTTATAACCATGTTTTCTATATATTTACTAAAAGACTTTATTGCAGCAAGAGCACAATTAGTAACATTTATACTATTTGCTCTAACAATTTTATTTATAGAGAATTTCTTAGAAAGTAAGAAAAAGTGGTATTTACTAGGAATAATATTAATTTCAATAGCTATTGCAAATGTACATGTAGCAGTATGGCCATTCTTCTTTGTATTATTTTTACCATACATAGCAGAATATATAATTGCTTGGGTTGCAGAAAAAAATATAATACAAAGGATAAAAGTATTTAACAAAAAAGACATAGTAAAAAGTTTAGAAAAGAAATTATCTAAACAAAAAGATGAACTAAAACAAGAAGTACTAAAACAAAAAATAGAAAAGGCAAAAGAAAGTCTAATAATAGAACAAGCAAAATTTGAAGATGTAAAGAAAAAGTCAAAACAATTACGTGATAAGCCATATAAAATAAAAGTAAGAAAAGAAAATGCAACATTATGGCTTGTACTAGTTATGATAATATGTGCATTTTCAGGACTATTAACACCATTAGGAAGTACACCATATACATATTTAGGAAAGACAATGCAAGGAAACACAACCGCAAGTATAAGTGAACATTTACCATTAACTTTATATAATAATAAAGAAACAATGGTAGTATTAGCATTACTATTATTTATGCTAATATTTACAGATACAAAAATAAAACTAAGAGACTTATTCATGATAACAGGTCTAACATATTTATCATTCATGTCAAGAAGGCAAGTGTCATTATTAATACTAATAGGAGGCTTTATATTCTCAAAATTATTAACATATTTAGTAGAAAAATATGATGCAGAGGGCTGTAAGAAATTTGTTAGCTTTATGACTACAATAATAGGAAAGGCATGTACAATAGCAATAGTAGTATTAGTAGCATTTGCAATTTATAAACCAAAAATAAATAATCAATATATAAATTCATCAAGCTACCCAATAGAAGCATCAACATGGATGTTAGAAAATTTAGATGTAGAAAATATAAGGCTATATAATGAATACAATTACGGAAGTTATTTGTTATTTAGAGGAATACCAGTATTTATAGACTCAAGAGCAGATTTATATGCTCCAGAATTTAATGGAACTAAAAATGAAGAAGGAAAGTACGAAGGAAGAGATATCTTCTCCGATTATATTAATATATCATCAATAGGGACATATTATGAAACAAAATTTGAGGAATATGATATTACACATGTAATAGTTGTAAAAAAAGCAAAATTAAATATGTTCTTATCAAGAAACTCAGATTATAAAGAGTTGTATTCAGATGATAATTTTGTGATTTATGAAAGAAGCAAATAAAATTTAGAGTGTTAAATAGTCCGCTCCCAGGAGGTTTAATTTATTTTTTTAAAATTTAATTCCTAGCCTCTTAACTCAACTCTAAGTAAAATATTCCGTTATACTCCATATTTAACTTAGAGTAAGCAGTCCCAGCTGCCTTGGGCGGAATATAGAATTTAAAAAAAATAAATTAAACCTTCTTCGCGCTACTCTATATATTGTAGATACTACTATTCTGTAGTATGATAAAAACGATAAAAATATGATAAAAAATGATACAAGAAATTTTAAAGGAGCAGTAAATGAAAAAAACATTAATTGTAGAAAGAAATGAGGGAATGCGTTTAGATGCATATATAAGTTCTAACTTTTCAGAAATATCTAGAATGACTGTAAAGAGATTGCTAGAAGAAGGCAAAATTTTAGTAAATGGAAAAGTTCAAAAGGCATCTTATAAGCCTTCACTAAATGATAAAATTGAAATAGAAATAGAAAAGCCAAAAGAAATAGAATTAAAAGCCCAAGAAATACCAATAGATATAATATATGAAGATAATGATATTATAGTAGTAAATAAACCAAAGGGGCTAGTAGTTCACCCAGCAAATGGAAACCCAGATGGGACATTAGTAAATGCAATAATGGCAATATGCAAAGAGAGTCTTTCAGGAATAGGTGGAGAAATAAGACCAGGAATAGTGCACAGATTAGATAAAGATACTTCAGGCTTATTAATAGTTGCAAAAAATGATATAGCACATATAAAAATGAGTGATCAAATAAAAAACAGAGAAGTAAAGAAAACATATATAGCACTAGTAAGAGGTGTAGTTCCAGAAAATGAAGCAACAATAAAAATGCCAATAGGAAGAAGCACGAAAGACAGAAAGAAAATGGCAGTAACCAAAAACGGAAAAGAAGCAATAACACACTTTAAAGTACTAGGAAGATACACTACAAATAATGGCTCATACACTCTACTAGAAATAAAAATAGACACAGGAAGAACGCACCAAATAAGAGTACATATGGCAGAAATAGGCTACCCAGTAATAGGAGACATGGTATACTCAAACGGAAAAAATGAATTTAAAGTAGAAGGTCAATGTTTACATGCACAAAAACTAGAATTCAAACACCCGATAACAGGTAAAGAAATGAACCTAGAAGCACCATTACCAAAGTATTTTAAAGAAATTATAGAAGAATTAGAAAATATAAATGATAATTAGAAGAAAATTAAATATTAAAGGAATTGTAGGGGCGACTATTAGTCGTCCGAGCTCCAACGAAATTGCCTAAACATAATATTAATATTAAGGTAATTTCTTCGAAGAGCGGACAGCTACTAGCTGCCCCTACATTTAATAAAAATAACTGAATTAGAAAATATAATTTTGAAATGTATAGGGAAGGAAAAATATGGAAGATGAAATAAGACTTCAAAAATATCTTGCAAATAATGGAATATTATCAAGAAGAAAAGCAGAAGAGGCAATATTAGAAGGTAAAGTAAAGGTAGATGGAAAAGTAGTTACAGAACTTGGAACTAAAATAAATCCTGCTATTAATAAAGTAGAATATGAAGGCAAGCTTGTAAAAATAGAAGAAGAAAAGGTGTATGTTTTACTAAACAAGCCCATAGGCTACGTAACAACAGTAAAAGACCAATTTAATAGAGATATAGTTACTGATTTAATAAAAGGGGTAAAAGTAAAATTACTTCCAGTAGGAAGGCTAGACATGTATACTTCAGGAGCACTAATATTAACAAATGACGGAGACTTTATATATAGAGTAACACATCCAAAACATGAAATAGAAAAAACATATAATGTAACTTTAAGAGGAATAATAGAAAAAGCGCAAATACAAGAACTAGAAAATGGTGTTAAGGTAGAGGACTATATTACGAAACCTGCCAAAGTAAAAATACTAAAGATAGATAAAGAAAAAAATATTTCAAGAATTCAAATAACAATACATGAAGGAAAAAATAGACAAGTAAGAAAGATGTGTGAAGCAGTAGGGAAAAAAGTACTAGCACTGCATAGGGCAAAGATAGGTTTTTTAGATGTTAAAGATTTAAAAGTTGGGGAATGGAGATATTTGACTAAAAAAGAAATAGAAAAAATATAAAAAAATGAAGAATTTTGTCAAAATTTTTTAGGTGACCTAGTAAATAGAAAGTGATTTAATATGCATAGGGGAATTAGAGAAATACATAAGAAAAAAATGCAAGTATTAATAAATATGAATAATAAGTAGTTATAAAAGAAGTAGGAGAAATAATACAGAAAGTAGAATAGAATTACTAGTGAAGAAATATTAAATGAACTTTTACAAACTACAAGAGGAATGAAAGAAGATATAAAAGAAATACAAGCTAACGTAAAAGTAATGCAAGGCAATATGAAAGTAATGCAAACTGAAATGAAAAAGATGAAGGCAGAACTTACAGCTAAATTTAAGTAAATAGATATCAAATTAGATGAACTAGATACTAAGTTTATAAACTTAAAAGAAGAAGTAAATAGAATAAATAAGGCAGTAGCAAAAATAGAACTTTCATATGGAAAAAAAAGATTGATATTATTTATGAAAATACAGTATCATTCCTTGAAGCCAATTATAAAAATACAAAAACAATAGAAAAGCTAGAAAAGAGAGTAGAAAAATTAGAATGCATAATACCAATTGAAACCAAAAGACAAAAAGAAGCAATAATATAAATTGCTTCTTTTTATATACTAGAAAAGTACACTGTTTAAAGTTAAAACTGTAGGGATTAATCGGTCCAAAATACCTAAGAAAATTTATGTAATTTACGCCATTTTTTATGCATAAAAATTAGAAAAATAAGAAACACTAAAAATGGGTGATAAAATATGAAAATATCTTGGATAAAATATGAAAAAGACAATAAAGATTTTAGAATAGCTGAAAGATTAGGAATGGATGTGTACAAAATAGAAAGACCAGAAGAAGTAGATAATAAAATGCAAGAATTAGTAAATGATAACTACAAAACAATAGTACTTTCAAATGAAGTGGCAGGATTTTCAGAAGACATTATAAAAAAATATCAGAATAATAAAGATATAAATATAATTATAAGTCCACGAAAAGGAGTATAAAAATATAATAATAGCATATTTATATACAAATACAAAATTGCAAAGGTGATAAAAAATGTTAAATTATGAAGAGATAGAAAATATAGATATAAAAGAAAAATTTGTATCAGATTTTAGCTATATATTTGATAAAGTAAGAAATGAAAAGAAATGTATAGAAGTAACATTTTTATGTGTAGGAACAGATAGAATCACAGGAGACTGTTTTGGACCACTAGTAGGAAGTAAATTAAGCAAAGAATTAAAAGAATGCAATTATTCAAATATAAATGTATATGGAAGTTTAAGTCAAAATTTAAGTTATGAAAATATAAATAGAGTAATACAAAATATAGATAAAAAATCAATAATCATAGTAATAGATGCAGCACTTTCAAAAGAAGAAAACATAGGAAAAATATTTGTACAAAAAAGTAAAACAATATTAGGAAAAGGATTAGAAAAAAATAAAATAGAAATAGGAGATATAAGCATAAAATCAGTAGTAGCAAAAGACTATAAAATAGCCAAATGTAACTTTAAAGCACTACAAAATATATCACTAAATGGAGTAATGAGGTTAGCAGATATAGTATCAGAGGGAATATTTGAAACAATCATAAAAATGTAAGTATAAACAAAGAAAAAGTGGAAAAAATCTATATAAATGAATTATAACATAGGAGGAATTTATATGGATATACAAAATATGAAAAATATGGTAGTACTAAAAAATTTACCTTCAAATTTAATAGAAGAAGCATTTGTAGTGCTAAAAGATAATGTAAAAGTACATAAAGAAGAATTGGCGGGAAACAAAAAAGGAGAAAATAAAGAAAAAGTAAAAAATAATAAAGACTATGTAATAAAAGAAGCAGAAAACATAGTATCAGAATATATATCAAAAATAGAAAGAAAAGAATTTAAAGTAAGCAAAGAAAAAATAAAACTAGAAGAAAAATGCAAAAAACTAAAATATGCAACTATATTTTTCGGAATGTTTGCTTTTCTAAGTACAGTTGGACTTTTAATAAGATAATCAATCAAAAATCAACCAAAAGGGACGTGGGAAAATCAAAAAAATTTTTGATTTTCCCACGTCCCTTTTGGTTGATTTAGCTGATAAATGAAATTTCTAAGAATATATGGAATAAAAAAATCAATTAAGAATATAAATTAACAAATGCATTTGCAAATGAAAAAAGAGGTGTTTAAGTTAGTGGAAAGAGTAATAAGTTCAGAAGAAAGAATTAGACGAGCAGAGGAAATTTACAATAGAAGAAGAATGCAAACAGGAGTTAGACTGCCTAGTTCAAGGGTAAATACATATAATAAAAATGAAACTTTTCCAGATAAATATAAGTTATATAAAAAATTAATATTACAAGTAGCAATTTGTTTTGTTATTTATTTTATTTTCTATTTAGTGAAAAATTCAAATTATATATTTTCAGAAGACTTTATGACCAAAACTAGAGAATTTCTATCATACGATATAAACTTTGGAAATATATATAATACGGCGATAGAATATTATAATAATAATTTAAAGTCACAATTTATACTTCCTTCTACTAATGAAGAAAATAAAGAAGAAAACAATCAAAATAGTGAAAATACAAATGTAGTACAAGAAAATAGTACAGTAAATGAACAAACAGGTGGAATAGGTGGGGGAGACGACCACGAAGAACTGCAAAATACAATTGCAAATAATGAAGAAGTTACTGAGGCATCAGCTCCAGAGGTAACAGTTCAATTATCACAAATGGAGATAGATGCAAATGATATAAAACAAAATCATAATTTAATAGTTCCACTAGTAGCTACTATAACATCAAGATATGGACCAAGAGAAGGAAATGAAATAGTTTCATCAAACCATGGAGGAATTGACATAGGAGCAAACGAAGGAACCGTATTTGTTGCTGCAATGTCTGGAACAGTTATAGAAGCATCTGGAGAGGGCTCATTTGGAAATCATATATATATACAAGAAGGAGACGTTTTAACCATATATGCACACTGTAAAACTTTATATGTAAAAAAAGGTGATACAATAACTCAAGGCCAAAAAATAGGTGAAGTAGGTCAAACAGGAAATGCAACAGGCCCACATCTTCATTTTGAAATACGAAAGGCAGGTAGAAAAGTAAACCCTGAATATGTAATGACATTTGCATAAATAAAGGAGCAAAGATGAGAATACGAATACATTTGAAAATATTTATATTTGTTTTAATATTTTTATTAACAAATCAAATAAAAATATATGGAATATTAATGTTGTTTGCATTAATACACGAATTAGGCCATATGTTAATTGGAATATTATTAGGTTTTAAACCCACAAAACTAGAAATAATGCCATATGGAGTATCAGTAGGTTTTGAAATTAAATGTGAAGACTATAATAAAAAAGTAAAAAAAGCAAATATGTTAGCAGTAAAAAAACTAATTATTGCTTTAGCAGGGCCACTCACTAATTTCATAATAACTGTAATATTTTTAATAATAAATAAAAACTTATTTGGGATAGAAAGAAATTTAGTAATATATGCAAACATCTTAATAGGAATATTTAATTTAATACCTATATATCCTTTAGATGGAGGAAGAGCTATTAAAAATATTCTACATATAACAGTAGGATTAAAAAAATCATATGAATATACAAACCAAATATCAAAAATTACAATTTGTATATTAACAGGTATATGTAGTATTACAATTTTGTACATAAGAAATGTAGCAATACTATTAATACTAGCATATTTATGGTATTTAGTAATAGCACAAAATAAAAAATATAAAATGAAGTTAAAGGCATTTTGCTATGAATAAAAAAAGAGTTTGATAAATTTTACATAAAACTATTACAATTTATGGAAACATGTGTTATACTAAAAACATAGGAACAGTTAAAATATTCAACCGAACAGGAGGAAAGATTATGGCAGATATGAAATTGCATGTGAAAATGTTAAACGGACTGAGTGAGGATGTACGGGCTTGTGTAGAGCAGGCAAGAGAGCGCGTAGATACTTACGAACAGGAAATCAGTAACGTGAGTAGCGAGCAGGTGGCATCAAAAGCGGAAAAGAAGAGCATCAAACAGTCATTTTCGCTCAAAAGATGGATCAGATCCAAGTTCTTTGGCATTAGCGCAGAAGAAGCACGGCAGGTAGCAGATAGCTACGGCAAATATGCAACTGTTGTTGACCAGATCGCAGATGAGAATCGGCGGATGGAAGATGCAAAGATGTCATTGAGCACAGCAGTAGACGACTTTAACTATGCCGAAGCAGTGCAGGAAGAGGTTGATAAGTTGAGTGGGATGCTGGGCAGACTTGCGAAGTAACAAATAACCACTGCAAAATGAGTAGCAAAATAGAGTCGAAATCGGCTCTATTTTTGCGTTCACTTTCTTTCCTAAATATACTTGTAAAAAACACAATAATTAGTTATAATATATTAGGAAGAAAAAGAGGTAAAATATGACAAAATATGGATTATCTGATGAAATATATAATAAAATAAAAGAAATAATGAAACGATATAATAATTGTGAATTTAAAATATTTGGCTCAAGAGCTAGAGAAGACTATAAGAAAAGTTCAGACATAGATATAGCTATATATAATTGTTTAGATGATAAAGAAAAGTTTAATATAAAAAATGAATTTGACTTATTGGAAATTCCGTATATGATAGATTTAATTTTCATAGAAGATGTAACTAAAAAGGAGCTTTTAGATTCAATAGAAAGAGATGGTAAAAGAATATGAGTAGATTTGTAGAAAGACAAAAAGATTATAAAAATGCTTTAACTAAATTAGAAGAAGCTTTAACAGAGGATATAGAAGAACTAACAGAAAATGCAAAGCAAATTATTATAGATGGAGCACTATATAGATTTGAATTCACTTTTGAGCTTGCATGGAAAACTATAAAAGATTACTTAGAATATATGGGAATAACTAAGAACACAGGAAGTCCTAGAGAAAATATACAACAAGCATTCAAACAAGGAATAATTGAAGATGGAGAAATATGGATACAAATTATGCTATCAAGAAATGAACTTTCACACTTATATAATGAACAAACATCAAGAAGAATATATAATGATATAAAAAATAAATATATAATAGAATTTAAAAAGCTAGAAGAGAAATTTGAACAAATATTATAAAATGGAGGAAAATAAATGTCAGAGAAAAAAAGAATATTAACCGGAGATAGACCAACAGGAAAATTGCACATAGGTCATTACTTCGGTTCATTAAAAACAAGAGTAGAAATGCAAAATTCAGGTGAATATGACCCATACATACTAATAGCAGATGTGCAAGCATTAACAGATAATTTTAACAATCCAGAAAAAGTACATAAAAATGTAAGGCAAGTAGCTATGGATTATTTAGCATGTGGAATAGACCCTAAAAAAACAACAATATATATACAATCTATGATACCAGAAGTTGCAGAACTTACAGTGTTTTATTCAAACTTAGTAACTATAGCAAGGCTTCAAAGAAACCCAACAGTAAAAACTGAAATAGCCCAAAAAAAAGAATTATTTGGAGAAAGTGTAACATATGGTTTCTTAGGTTACCCAGTAAGCCAAGCAGCAGATATAACGTGTTTCGAAGGAGCGTTAATACCAGTAGGAGAAGACCAACTTCCACTAATAGAACAATGTAGAGAAATAGTAAGAAAATTCAATAGTATATATGGAGAAGTTTTAGTAGAGCCAGAGCCAGTATTATCAAGTGGAAAAAGAATAAAAGGACTAGACGGAAACGAAAAAATGGGAAAATCTTTAGGAAATGCAATATACTTATCAGATAGTGAAGAAGAGATAACAAAAAAAGTAATGAGTGCAATAACAGACCCAGGAAGAATAAAAAAAGATGATAAAGGAAATCCTGATATATGTATGGTATCATACTACCACAAATTATTTAGTACACAAGATGAAGTAAAAACAGTATGTGAAGAATGCAGGGAAGGAGCGAGAGGCTGTGTAGCTTGTAAAAGACAACTTGCAAAAAATATATCAGAAACACTAAAACCAATAAGAGAAAAAAGAGCATACTATGAGGAGCATCCAGAAGAAGTAGATAAAATTCTAATTGAAGGAACAAAAAAAGCACAGCAAGTAGCAAAAGAAACAATGAAAAAAGTAAAAGAAGCAATGAAGTTAGATTATTTTAATTAGAAGTTGGAGGTTGAAAGTTGGAAATTTGGCAACTTATTCGAAAAAGTAGTCAAAATTTGATTTCTAGCATTTAACTAAAAAATATGTAGGGGTGATTAGTTTCTTAGCTCTTCGAGTGATTAACGAGTTGGAGATAAGTTATGCAAAGTCAATCAACCGCACTCCAATGAAATTACTTGAACAAAATATAAGGAAAGTAAAAATGAAAGTATATATAGTTAGACATGGTCAAATTCTTAGTAATGTATTAAAAAAGCATACAAATCCATTTGAAGATTTAACAGAACTTGGAATAAAGCAAGCAAAAGAATTAAGTAAAATAATTAAAAATATAAATTTTGACATTATATATGTTTCACCCTATTTAAGAGCAATACATACTGCTGAAATATTGAATACAAATAATAAAAAGGTTATAATTGACGAAAGATTATGTGAAAGAAATTGTGGAAAGCTAAGTGGACAGCCAGTAGAAGACAATATATATAGAATGGATTATTGGAATTATTTTTCTATTAAAGACCATGGAAATGCTGAAAATATTAAGAACTTTTTTGAAAGAGTATTTAGTTTTTTAGAAGAATTGAAAACTAAAAATTATGACAAAGTATTAATAGTAACACATAGTGGAGTATCAAAAGCGTTTTATGGATATTTTAATGGTATACCAGAAGACGGAAGCTTTTTCAACTTAGGACTAAAAAATTGTGAAATTAAACAATACATTTTATAAAATAGGAGAGGAAAATGAAAGTTTACATTGTAAGACATGGACAAGTGCTTCACAATGCATTAAAACAATACAATGCAGAAGATGAAGACTTGACAGAGCTAGGAATAGTTCAAGCAGAAGAATTAAAAGATAAAATTAAAAATATGAAATTTGATGTTATTATTTCATCACCACTAGTTAGAGCAAAGCATACAGCAGATATACTAAATATAAATAATAATAAAATTATTTATGATGACAGAATAATAGAACGATATGTGGGAGATTTAAGTGGAAAGCCACTGGAAGTAACAAATAGAGAAGAATATTGGAACTATTATACAACCATACAATATGGAACATCAGAAAATATAAAATTATTTTTTGAGAGAGTATATGGATTTTTAGATGAATTGAAAACAAAAAAATATGATAAAATATTAATAGTAGCTCATAGTGGAGTATCAAAAGCATTTTATGGATATTTTAATGGAATACCAGAAGATGGAAGATTTTTAAACTTAGGATTAAAAAATTGTGAAATTAAAGAATATATTTTATAGAAATGGAGAGAAAAATGTTTACAGATTACGTGAAAATACTAGTAAAATCTGGTGACGGAGGAAATGGAGCAGTTTCATTTAGAAGAGAAAAGTATGTAGCAGCCGGTCGGACCAGATGGAGGAGATGGTGGAAAAGGTGGAGATGTATATTTCTATGTGGATCAAGACCTAAATACACTAATAGATTTTAGATATAAAAAGAAATTTATAGCTGAAAATGGAAAAAATGGAGAAGGAAACCACAGATATGGTAAGTCAGCAGATGATTTATATATAGGAGTTCCAATAGGAACAATAATAAAAGATGCTGAAACAAATGAAGTTTTAGCAGATTTGTCAGAAAAAGATCAAAAAGAATTAATATTCCCAGGTGGAAGAGGAGGAAAAGGAAACTCACATTTTGCAACATCTACGAGACAAGCACCTCGTTTTTCACAAGGTGGAGAAAAAGGAATAGAAAAAGAACTAATATTAGAGTTAAAACTTATAGCAGATGTAGGATTGTTAGGTTTCCCAAATGTAGGAAAAACAACATTTTTATCAAGAACAACATCAGCTACACCTAAAATTGCAAATTATCATTTTACAACATTAGAGCCAAACTTAGGAGTTGTGAAATCAGAATATGGAGATAGTTTTGTAATAGCAGATATACCGGGAATTATAGAAGGTGCAAGTCAAGGAATAGGTTTAGGAATTCAATTCTTAAGACATATTGAAAGGACAAGGTTATTATTACATGTTATAGATGTATCTGGTATGGAAGGAAGAAAACCAGTAGAAGACTTTAATATAATAAATGAAGAACTAAAACAATATAGTGAAAAATTAGCAAATAGAAAACAAATAATAGTAGCAAATAAAATAGATAGTATGCAAGATGAAACATTATACAAAGAATTAGAAAAAATGGCAAAAGAAAAGAATATAGAAATATTTAAAATATCAGCAGTAACAGGAGAAGGCTTAAAGGAACTACTTACTAGAGTAACAGAGGTTCTAAAAACACTTCCAAAAGAGGAGATAGTAGAAATAAAACAAAGAAAACTTTATACTTTAGAAGAAAAAGAAGAATTTACTATAGTAAAAGAAGACGGAATATTCGTAGTAGATGGACCAGGAGTTCAAAGAATAATGAGGAGAGTAAACTTAGAAGATAATGAATCAATGCATTATTTTCAAAAGTGCTTAGATGAATTAGGAGTAAATAAAGCTTTAAAAGAAGCGGGAGTAAAAGAAGGAGATACCGTTAAAGTTGTAGATTGGGAACTAGAATGGTATGATTAAAATTAAGGAGGAATAAAAAAATGAAAAAGAAAATAATTTTAGTAGCTATAATAATAGTATTAGCAATAGTAGGAGTAGTAGGATACATGTTAGCATCAAGCTTAATGCAAGAAATAACATTAAGAAAAGAAGCTGACGCAATAGGAAAACTAGACATAACAAAAGATAGTATTGATATGGAAATAAAAACAAAAGGTGACTATGGAGTAGTAGAAAAAACTATGAAAGAATATATGAACACATATGGAACCACATGTAAAGAATTAATGGATATATTGCAAGATGACCAAATGGGTAAAATACTAACAGCAGAAAACTATAAAAATGATGGTAAAGAATTTGTAAAAACAAAAGAATATATAACAAAAACAAAAACAGACTTCAACGAAAAAATTAATAAACTAATAGAAATGAGTTCAGAAGAAAAAATGATGGAAGGGGTAAAAGAAAAACAACTAGAAGAAAGCTATGTAGAGTTATACAAAGAAATAATGTTAGGAAACGAAATAAAAGAAGACTTACAAGAAGTAGTAAGTGAACTAGAGGAAGCAAGCAAAGCAATAAACAATAGATTAGAAGTAGAAGAAAAAATAATCAATTTATTAGTAGAAAACAAAAATAAATGGAATGTAAACGATAATGGAGAAATAGAATTTGAAACTCAAAAATTAGTAGACGAGTACAATAATTTAATAAGTAGCTTATAACATAATTAAAAAATGTCAAACAAATTTAAAACTTTTGTTTGACATTCTTTTGTTTGTGTGATATGATATAAAAAATAAAAAATTAGGAGTGATGTAAATGAGAACAAAAAAAGACCCTATGGAATTAAATAAAAGAGAAAAAGCAATATTAAAATTTATACAAAAACAAGTAGAAACAAAAGGATACCCACCATCAGTAAGGGAAATAGGAAAAGCAGTAGACTTAAGTTCAACCGCAACAGTACATAGCTATTTAGCAAAATTAACTGAAAAAGGCTATATCAAAAAAGAAAACCAAAAAGGAAGAACATTAAGGTTACTAAAAGGAGCAGACAACAAAGAAATAACAAAAGAAAATAAAAACTATTATACAGGAAGAGAAATGGTAGAAGTTCCAGTAATAGGAAAAATCACAGCAGGAGAGCCAATATTAGCAGTAGAAAATGTAACAGACACATTCCCAATACCAATAGACTTTGTAGGAAATAGTGAAAGCTTTATGCTTACAGTACGTGGAGAAAGTATGATAGAAGCAGGAATATTAAATGGCGACTATATACTAGTAAAAAAACAAAACACAGCAAATAATGGTGAAATAGTAGTAGCACTAATAGGAGAAGAAGCAACAGTAAAAACATTCTATAAAGAAAAAGACCACATAAGACTGCAACCAGAAAACAGCACAATGGATCCAATAATAGTACCAAACTGTGAAATACTAGGAAAAGTAGCAGGAGTATTCAGAAAAATGTAATTAAATAAGAAATGGAGAATTAGTCTGAAAGAAATAAAAAATCTTTCGTTACTATGTGTGCCTTCAAAGCAAAAAGAGAAAGGAATGGATTTTAATATGGCAAGAATGAAAAGGCTTTTTACATATGGAATTTGGGTAATAGCATTTTTTATATTTTCGCAAATAATGATATATATAGCAATAAACACAACATATAAATATAAACCAGTAGAAGGAAAATCATCATTAATTACAACAGCCGAAGTCCAAGCAACATCAATAAATGGTATTGCAAAATGCTGGGTAAAAAACAATACGCAAAACAAAATAGAAAATAAATATATAAAAATAGATTGCTACTCAAAAAACGATGTATTAATGGGAACAAAATACATAAAAATAGATGAAATGCAAACTAATGAAGAAAAAGAATTTGAAGTCAGATTTAATTATAGTAGAGTAGATAAAGCACAAATAGAAATAGTAAATGAATTACCACAAAACACCGAAGAAAGACAAATAATATCAGACCCAGAAATGTCGATGGCAATGGTAATTAGTGCATTAATATTACTAATAAATTTTGGATAAAAACATATAGGAACATTTATATATGTTCTAGTGACAAAACTTTTATAACTCTATAGCAAATGTATTGAATTTGTGTATAAAATGTGATACAATACATATAATAGAGTATAGGAGGTGCATATTATGGCTAAAACAGATACTTTGCATATAAGAGTAGAACCCACTGTTAAACAAAGGGCAGAAGAAACATTAAATGATTTAGGTTTATCTATTACAGAGGCTATTAATGTATTTTTAAATCAAGTTATATTAAATGAAGGTATTCCATTTGAAATTAGAAAACCTAGATTTAATAAAGAAACTATACAAGCAATAGAAGATGTAAAAAATGGGAAAAATTTAAGTAAATCTTTTGATAGTGTAGATGAAATGTTTGAGGAGTTAGATAAATAGTGCTAAAGGTTAGATATAGTAATCAATTTAAAAAAGATTATAAATTAATACAAAAAAGAGGTTATGATGTAGATAAACTAAAATATGTTGTTAGACTATTGGTAAAAGGAGAAACATTACCAAGTAAATATAAAGATCATTATTTAACAGGGAATTATAAACGGATTTAGAGAATGTCATATTCAACCAGATTGGCTTTTGATCTATGCTATTGAAGATGATAAAATAACATTAACTGTATCAAGAACAGGTTCTCATTCTGATTTATTTTAGTAAATAAAAATTAAGCTATACATTTTCATATTTATATATGTAATATTTTAAGAGGGTGTCCTATTTTTAGGACACTTCGATAGTTTTAGCATATTATGATTAATATATGTATAGTGACTCAAAATAAATATTATTTAAAGTAAAAAAGGAGAAAATATGGCAAAAATTAAAACAGTATTTGTATGTAATAGTTGTGGATACGAATCAGCTAAATGGCTAGGAAAGTGCCCAGCATGTAATGAATGGAATAGTTTTTTTGAAGAGAAACTTACAAAAAATAATGATGGAAGTTTTTCAGAGGGGAAAAAAACAAAAAGCACAAAACCATCTAAATTAAATAGTGTTGAAGGAAAAGAAGCATTTAGAACATCAACAGGAGTTGGTGAGTTAGATAGAGTTTTAGGAGGCGGAATTGTAAAAGGTTCATTAGTATTACTACGGAGGTGAACCTGGAATAGGAAAGTCCACACTAATCCTTCAAATATGTGACAAAATGAAAGGAGAAGGAAATGTTTTATATGTTTCAGGGGAAGAATCAGCTGAGCAAATAAAAATGAGAGCAGATAGACTAGGAATAAATAACGATAATATAATGTTTTTAGGAGAAACAGATATAGACATTATTGCTGGGGCAATAGAAGAAATGAAGCCAAAACTAGTAATAATAGACTCTATTCAAACAATGTATAGTGACGAAATTTCATCAGCAGCAGGAACAGTTAGTCAAGTTAGAGAAATTACAGCAAGAATTATGAAAATATGTAAAGAAAAAGCGATAACAACTATAATTATAGGACATGTAACAAAAGAAGGAAACATAGCAGGACCAAGGGTTTTAGAACATATGGTAGATACAGTTTTATATTTAGAAGGAGAAAGGTATTTTTCATATAGAATACTAAGAGGAGTAAAAAATAGGTTTGGCTCAACAAACGAAATAGGAATGTTCGAAATGCAAAATAAAGGAATGGTAGAAATAACAAATCCATCATCAATACTAATATCAGAAAGAGAAGATAACCCCGCAGGTTCTGTAATAGTGGCAAGTCTAGAAGGAACAAGACCACTTATGATAGAACTACAAGCCTTAACATCACAAACAGTATTTGGAATGCCAAGAAGAGCTGGAAATGGGGTAGACTATAATAGGCTTATAGTACTAATGGCAGTACTAGAAAAGAAAATAAGAATGCCACTAAGTTCACAAGACATATACCTAAATGTAGTAAGCGGAATAAAAATTGTAGAGCCAGCAATAGACCTAGGAATAATACTTGCAGTAGCTTCAAGCTTTAAAAATATAAGTATACCAACCGACTTAGTAGTAATAGGAGAAGTAGGTCTAACAGGAGAAGTAAGAAGTGTTAACATGATAGAGAAAAGACTAAAAGAAGCAGAAAAATTAGGGTTCAAAAAATGTATAATTCCACAAAATAATAAAAAACTATTGAAAGATGAATTTAAATTAGATATAATAGGCGTAAAGAATATAGAAGAAGCATTAAGAATATTAAAATAATTTGATTTTACGATATAAAAATTAACTTTTTAAATTTTGCGCCGTAGGGGAATGGGGCACCGTGCCCTTTATTCTTGAATAGGGAAAAATCAATTTTAATAGAAAACAATAATAGCAATGAGGAGAAAATTAATGATTACAGAGGTATTAAAGCTTATAGCGCCAGGTACACAAATAAGGCATGGGCTAGAAAATATACTAAAAGCAAAAACAGGGGCATTAATAGTAATAGGCGACAGTAAACAAGTTTTAGAATTAGTAGATGGTGGCTTTAGTTTAAATATAGACTACACACCATCAAGATTATACGAACTAGCCAAAATGGATGGTGCAATTATATTAAGTGCAGACCTAAAAAAAATACTATACGCCAATGCACAATTAATACCATCATCTGGGATAGCTACAACAGAAACAGGAACAAGGCATAGAACAGCTGAAAGAACAGCAAAACAAACAGGAGAAATAGTGATTAGTATTTCACAAAGAAGAAATATAATAACAGTATTTAAAGGTTATGATAGGTATGTTTTAGAAGATACAAGTAAAGTAATTTCAAAAGCAAACCAAGCACTGCAAACAGCAGAAAAATATAAAAAAGTATTTGACGAAAAACTAAACTTGCTAAATGAATATGAATTTAACGATATAGTAACACTAGAAAATGTAATAGTATCAATACAAAGAGCAGAAATGGTTATGAAAGTTGCAGACGAAGTACAAAAAGCAATGGACGAACTAGGAGAAGAAGGAAGACTATTAGAAATGCAACTAGAAGAGCTAATGGAAGGCTTAGAAAAAGAAGAACTGCTAATAATTAAAGACTACATTGCACCAGGAAAAAAACGAACATCAGAAAAAGTGTTAAAAGAAATAAAAAGCCTATCACACGAAGAACTAACAAACAATGGTGTAATATCAAGAATATTAGGGTATGATGACTTTGACGACTATGATGAAGTAGGAGTATATACAAGAGGCTACAGAGTACTAAGCAAAATACCAAGAATGCCAAACAATATAGTAGACAACCTAGTAAAATCATTCAAATCATTCCAACACATACTAGTTGCAGATATACCACAACTAGATGAAGTAGAAGGAATAGGAGAAGTAAGAGCACGAACAATAAAACAATCATTAAGAAGAATGCAAGAACAATTTGTATTTGATAATTTAATATCGTAAAATATAGTTACTGTTCAGACTATATATAATTTATTAATTTTCCCAATGTGTTGAAATATAAGATTCTATTAAAATGTCTTAAAATTAATTTTCACAATAAAAATATTTATAGACTGAACAGTAATAAAATATGATTAACATAAATAAATAAAACCGTAGGGGCTAAATCGGTAAGGAATACTATATAGGAATACCGAATTTCGCCCACAAAGGAGTAAATGATTTTAGAGAATTGTAGGGGCGAGCATAGCTCGTCTGAACTTCAAAGACAAGGTTAAAATAAATAATTATAAGTGTAGCAACTATTAGAACTCCACACTTCAAAGACAAAGCTTTAGTAAATAGTGAATAGTGAATAGTGAAGAGTACAAACTCTTCGAGTTTGAAAGGAAGGTAATACAAATGAAAGAAAACAAAATATTAACAATAATAATGATAATTGCAATAATAGCAGTTATAGCAGGAATAGCCTTTTTAGGATATGGAATATATAAAAATAGAACATTCAAGCCACAAAACCCAGTAGCAACAATAGAAATAGAAAACTTTGGAACAATAAAAGTAGAACTATACCCAGACCAAGCACCAAATACAGTTACAAACTTTATAAAATTAGCAAATAACGGCTTTTATAATAACCGTACATTCCATAGAACAATACCAGACTTTATGATACAAGGTGGAGATAAAAACGGTGATGGAACAGGTTCACCAACACTAAAAGATTTAGATGAAAAATTAGAAAACAAAACATATGCAATAGAAGGAGAATTTATTGCAAATAAAGTAAAAAATACAATCAAATTAGAAAGAGGAACCATAGCAATGGCTCGTGCAGACTATAGTAATACAGGAAATGCTGTAGCAACAACTGGTGGATACAACTCAGCAGGTTCACAATTCTTCATTATGCAAAAAGACCAAACATCATTAAATGGAATGTATGCAGCCTTTGGAAAAGTAATAGAAGGTCTAGAAGTAGTAGACAAAATAGCAAATGTAGAAGTATATTATAGAGAAAGTGAATTAAAAGAAGGAGAATCAGCACCAAAAGATGAACAAGGAAACGAACTATCATCAGACATGCCAAAAGAAAAACCAGTAATAAAAAGTATAACAGTAGAAACTTATGGAATAGACTATGGAATGCCAGAAACTATGGAACCATTTAACTACTATAACTGGTTAATGCAAAATTATAGTAGCAGTCAAGCACAATAAAATAAAATTAAAAAAGAAGGTGATTATACAAATCAAAGTATATACCTTCCTTTTTTATTGAATAGGAAAAATCGACTTTTGTAGAGTAGCCACAGCGGTTTTGTATATCTTTTTCTGTGCTTTAGTCGAAGAAAAAGATATACAAAACGCAAGCGACGTGGCGGATAATTTAACACGTGGTGTGGCGAAGCCACTTTTGTTCTAATATAACAAAAGTAAATTTTAAAAAGAAATCCTTTAAGATTTCCAGTTTCAAAAAGAAACTACTTTTTTAATCATCATAAATATTAACATCTTTATACTTGTCCAAATCCATTTCGTCTAAAGAATTCTGAATACAACTAACAAGAACATTATTAAAACTCATATCTTCCTTTTTGGCAATTTTTCTTAACATAGTATCTACATTTTCAGGAAGACGAATAGTAATTTTTACATTACTTTTCTTATATTTACTTATTTCAAACAAAAAAACACCTCCTCATAATAGTGTATAAATATACATCATATTTTATGTCATAAAAATAATATAAAAATACCATACAAAGGTATTGAAAAAATAAAGGCAAAAATATATAATATTTCTAGGAGGGACTAAAGATGAATTTTGAAAATATAAAAAGCAAGTTAAGAAGATGTATAAATATAATAATATTACTATTTATATTAATAATGGTAGCAATTATTATATTTCTTAATAGAAATGAACTACTAAGAAAAATAGGAATAAATACTTCAAAATATGAAATAGAAGAAATAAGGCAAAACATAGAAACAAGTATATTAAACATTGAAGAAAAAGAAAAAGAATTAGGAAATGAAATAACAGTAGAAAGCATATTACAAGAATTATTAGAGAATGAAATATTTGAAACTATAGACAAAGAGGATAAAATGGGCTATACACAAGAATATGAAGTAAAACTAAAATTTAATAATGAAAATAAAGTAGTAATAGACCAAATAGAAACATTAAGTGATGTAAAAATAACATATAAGCTATATCCAAAAACATATACACAAGAAGAAAAAATAGATATATTATTTAAAGTGGAAGGAAAAGTAAAAAGTGTAACAAAGCCAGATGGACTAATAATATATCCAAGGCAAGATAGAGTTGCTATGGACTATTATGTAACAGCAAATGGAAAATATAAATTTATAGTCGAAAAAGAAGATGGAAGTAAAGAAGAAAAAAATGTAATAGTAGATACAATAGATATGTTGCAACCTAAAGAATTTGAAATAACTACAGAAAAAACAAGAACAGGAATGAAAATAAATGCAAAAACACAAGATTCGGAAGCAAACGAAACAAGTGTAACAAGTGGAATAAGAAAATATGAATATTATATAAAAATATCAACAGAAAAAGAATACCAAAAATATGATACAAATGAAATAAATAATTTACCAGATGGAATATATGATGTATATGCAATTGCATATGATAAAGCAGGAAATACTACTATGAGTAATAAAGTAACACAAGAAGTAGAAGGCTGGATAGAAATTTGGAATGAGCAAGACTTAAGAGATGTAGCAAATAATTTAACAAGAAACCATATAGTAATGGCAGATATAGAGGTACAAAATGAATGGAATGCAATAGGTGATAATTCAAATAGGTTTAATGCAAAGTTAGAAGGAAATGGACATAAAATAACAGGAATAACAATAAATAAAACAACATATGAAGCACAGGGATTATTTAGTTATATAGGAGAAAAAGGAAAAGTAAGTAATTTAGAATTGGAATGCAATATAGTTTCAAAAGGAAGTGTAGGAGGAATAGCAGGGAATAATTATGGAACTATAGAAAATGTAAAAATGAATGGTAATATAGCAGGAGAGGCAAAAGCAGGAGGAATAGCAGGAGAAAATAGAGGAATAGTAAGAAGTGTAGAAGTAAATGGAACAATTTCAGGAGCAACTATAGGTGGAATTGTAGCTAATAATTATGGTGGAATGGTAGAAAAAGCATACAATAGGGCTACAATAAATGGAAGTATACAGATTAGCGGAAATGTAGGAGGAATAGTTGGAGCAATGAATAGCGGAACATTATCGATGGTAGCAAACATTGGAGAAATTAGAGGATTTGATGAAGTAGGAGGAATAGCGGGATATAATGAAGGAACAATAGAAAATGCTTATTCAATAGGAAGTGTAACAGTAACCTCATCAGGAACATATATGGGATTTGCTGGTGGTATCACTGGTAAAGGAACACGGAACTATAGCAAATACATATTCAATATCTGAAATAATAGGAAGTGGCTACAATTTGGAAGGTATTGGATATACGAGCAACATAAGAAATTCATATTTTGCTGCAGAACACGCAAAAATTTCTGATGCTGAGTTAAAAGGAACATATACTACAATTAAATGGCTAACATCTAAAGAAAACTTAGAAGGTATTTTTGACTTTGAAAATATATGGGAAATTAAAGATGGAGAGACATTGCCATATTTTAAAGAAATGCCAATTCCAGATGAAGTATATATAGAAAAGCAAGGATATATTACAATGGATGGAGAAGGAACATTAGAAAATCCATATTTAATATACACAGAAGAGCAATTAAAAAGTGTGAACTATTACTTAACAAGTTATTTTAAACTTATGGATAATATAGAATTAAAAGATGAATGGACACCAATATCATCATATGTTTCTAGTATAAGTAATAGTATTTGGGCTTTTCAAGGTGATTTTGATGGAAATAGTTATAAAATTTCAAACCTTATTATAAATAATAGTACTTCTGAATATCAAGGATTTTTTGGATATATAGCAAAGAATGCTAAAGTTCATAATTTAGAATTAGAATGTAATATAAGTGCAAAAAGAAATGTTGGAGCAATAGCAGGAAGTAATCAAGGAACTATAGAAAATGTAAAAGTAGAAGGAAGTATAATAGGAAATAATAATATAGGAGGATTAGCAGGAACTAATGGAGGAAAAATATTAAAGCCATATTCATCAACCGAGGTAACTGCAAGTGCCTCATATGCAGGAGGAATAGTAGGATATAATTCAGGAACAATAGAAGAAGCAATAAATATTGGAAATATAACTGCCAAAAATGGCGTTGGAGGAATAGTAGGGACAAATCAAAATATAAAGACACTAATAACAAATTCGTATTCAACAGGAAATATAATAGGACAAGGATTTTCAGGAGGAATAGCAGGATATAATTATGGAAGTGTAATAAATACATACTCATTATCAAAAATATCAAATGTATATAATGCAAGAGGTTTAATAGGAAGCAATAATGGTACAGTAACAAATTCCTATTGGACAGTAGAAAAGGCAGAAGTGGAAGATAAAAATAATGGTGGTATGGCAATAACTTTAGAACAAATGAAAAAACAAGAAACATATGAGAGTTGGGACTTTGAAAATATTTGGATAATGGAAGAATATCCTGAACTAAGATGGACTCAAAAAATTAATTAAAGTTAAAATATAGTAAAAGAATAAATATTCAAAATAATTATATAATAGAAAAAAAGCATAAATTGGAAATAAGTTCGTAAATGAAATTATTTCCAATTTATGCTTTTTTATAGTATATAAAAAAGCGACTTTAAAAAGTAGGGACTTATATATTTAATAGGAATACATAAGAGAATTTACCAAATTATGCCTTTTATTCTAAAATAATAAAGTATATTATTTTAAATAATGTTGTAGGAGTAACTAGCAGTTTTTCATGAGGCAAAGCCATCTCTATTCCTTTAATTCCACAACAGTAACTCCCATTTCACCTTCTCCAAAAGTACCTAAACGGAAACTTTTAACATGTGGATGCTTACGTAAGAAGAAGTGAATACCGCTCGCGGAGCTTACCAGTACCTTTTCCATGAACTATTCGAACTGTGCTTAGTTTTGCTAAATAGCAGTCATCTAAATATTTATCAATAATAAAACAAGCATCATCAACATTTTGACCAATTACATTTATTTCAGTAGTAGCATTTTTTGATTTAAAGTTAGAGCCACCACTTTTTCTTGCTGCAGTAGAAGAATCAATTTGTAGGGACAATTTTGATTGACCGCATATTTGCAACTATTTTTGTTCTAGTCGTATTATTGTGCTCATTATCAGTAATAATATATGAAATATCCTTAATATCAATATTAACTTTAGCACTACCTATTTGAACTAAAACTTTATTTGTTTTACCAGATAAAGAGCAAATTGTTGCAGGCTCATTAAATGCATTTACCTTAATTTTCATTCCAACTTTCAACATGTTTTTACTAAACTGTGGATTACTATTTGCCAAATCTTCAGAAACTATAGTATTTAAGGAAGAATTTAGCTTATTTCTAAGCTTATTTGCACTTTTCATAGAATAGTTTTTTAAATCTCTAACAATTTTACCAATTTCATTATCTGTTAAAACCTCAAAATTTAAATCGTCTAATTCTTTCCATTTAGAATATATTTCTTCAATATCTTTAATAGTAGAATTTGCATCTTCTTTAGCAGAAATTATAATATTTTGGGCTTCATGTTTAGCTTTTTCGATTCTCTTTAGCTCGTTATCATTTTTTGAAACAACTTCTTTTTCTAAAGTTTTTCTTAAAAGTTCTACTTGATTTAAGTTTTTATTAATCTCTTCTTTTTCATGTTCAATTTTTATTTTGTCATCATAAATATTTTTAAGTAATTCTTCTATATTAATACTATCTTCCTCTAAAAAACTTTTAGCATTATCCAAAATTTCATCACAAAGGCCAATTTTCTTACTAATAGAAAAAGCATTACTTTTTCCAGGAATACCAACTAAAAGTTTATAAGTAGGCTTTAAATTTTCGATATCAAACTCTGAACTTGCATTTTCAAAACCATCTGTTACTAAAGCATAATTTTTTATTTCTTGGTAATGAGTAGTTGCAATTGTAAGCACTCCCACTTTATTTAAGTACTCTAAAATAGCAGTAGCAAGGCTAGCACCTTCTACAGGGTCTGTACCAGAGCCAAGTTCATCTAATAAAACAAGGCAATTAGGTGTAATATTGTTTAAAATATCAACAATATTAAACATATGAGCAGAAAATGTACTTAATGATTCACCAATACTCTGCTCATCACCAATATCAACAAAAACATTATCAAACACATAAATACTACTATTTTCCTTTGCTGGAATATGAAGCCCACTCATTGCCATTAAAGTAAGAAGACCGACAGTTTTTAGTGAAACAGTTTTACCACCAGTATTTGGACCAGTAATAATTAAAGAAGAATAATTTTTGCCAATTTCAATATCAATAGGTACAACATTATTTTTGTCAATTAAAGGATGTCTAGCTTTTTCTAAATAAATAAATTTTTCATTATTAATAATAGGAATACTAGCATTCATAGAAGTAGCAAGTTTAGCTTTAGCAAATATAAAATCTAAAATACCAATTAAATCTATATTCCTATTTAGTTCATTACAAATAGGAAATAATAAGCTAGAAAGTTTAGATAATATTTTACTAATTTCAATAGATTCTTCAACCTTCAAATTATTTATTTTATTATTAAGTTCAAAAACATTCATAGGTTCAATAAAAATAGTAGAACCACTTGATGAAATATCATGTATAAAACCTTTAACATTTCCTCTAAACTCTTCTTTAATAGGAATAACATATCTATCATTACGAATAGTAATAATAGGTTCCATTAAATATTTAGAATAAGTACCGAGAATGTATCATATTATTCAGATTCTCTTTTATATCACTTTCAAGTTTTCTTCTATTTTGGCGAAGCTTTGAAAGGAGTGTAGAAGCATCATCACTAATCACATCTTCATCAATAATAGAAGAAAATATTTGTTTTTCTATATTAATATTACAATAAAGAGAAGAAAAATACCCATCTAAAATAGAAAAATCAGATAAATCAAAAATTTCATCTTTATAAAAGTATTCTTTAAGTTCCCTCGAAAGTTTTAGAATTCTTGCAATATCAAGTAATCCTTTTGAAGCTAAAGAATATGAACTTTCCAAATTTTTAATATAAATAGTAGTATTAGGTATACTAAAAATTGGCAAATTTCCCTTACGGACAATTAGCTTACAAGCCTCCAAGGTTTCTTGTAATAATTTTGTAACTCTATTTTGCTTAAAAGAAGGAAGCAAATTTAAGCAAAGTTCTTTGCCCAAATAAGTAACACTATAATTAGCAAGTAACTGAAGTATTTTATTATATTCTAATTTATTTAAATAATTTTCATTCATAAATTTCACCTCAAATGTTATAATTAAATATCTATATTGATATTATTACATAAAACAGTAAAAAAAACAACCAAGGACTGTAAAAAAGTAAGTCAAAAGGGACGGGAAAAATTGACACACTTTATCTTTTAAAGATGCATCAATTTTCCCCGTCCCTTTTGACTTACTTTTTTACAGTCTATGGCTGTTAAAATTACTTTTGTTCACTTTCTTCGCTGCTCTTAATCTGCTCACACTGCTGATTACCAACTGTGCAAGAAGTTTTGCATGCGCTTTGGCAGGAAGTTTGGCATTCGCCACAACCACCATGCTGGATAGTACTTACCAATTTCCGGTTATTAAGACTTTTGATATGCTTCATAAGCCTACTCCTTTCAAACAAACATGTTTAATGTAACGTAAACTATTATACAATAAAATAAGTAAAAAATCAATCATTAAACTAAAAAAAATGTATAATTTATCTCTAGCTAGCTTTAATAAAAATATAAAGAAATTAATAAATAACAATAATTTTAGTTCAAATATGAGATGTAATAAAAAATTAATACTATAAAAGTAAAAAAACATAAACTAATATTATATAATTAGTATTAACAAAATATAATAAAATAAACTAATAGATTAAAATAAATAATTATTACATGAATATTACAATTGTATTAAATTTTACGGAAATAAGAGTTTGAGTATTGACAACCCAAAAAAGTTGTATTAAAATTAAGTAGAAGTCAAAAAATAAAATATTATAAATCATATTGTAATTTTTTGTAGAAATTTGCAATTGTAATATAGAAACATAGGAAAAAGGAGGGTTTACAATGTCTAAATCTGGCATAGTAAATGTAAAAATGGTAATTACAGAAGAAAAAATCTTATCAAATATAGATAGGGTTGAAAAACTAATTAATCCAAAAAGTAAAAAGCAAATAATTCAATTAGATGATGATGCATACTTTAAAGATTTAATAGAATCAATAAAAACATATTTAATAGAATATCCAAAAAAGAAAAACTTTCCAGCAAGTGTATATAAAGCAGCATATGGTTTAGTAGAATTTGCAACAAACCTATTTGAAGAAAACACAAAGCAAATAGAAGAATTAATACGTCAAAGAGAAGCCAATATAGCATTAGCTGCTAGCTTAAAAGAAACATTAGATACAATAGTAGAAAAAGAAGAAGGATGGAAAGCAGTATTAAAAGAAGCACAAAATAAATATGCAGAAGATATAGTAGAAGCACTTACAATAATATCTAAATCTAGAAACAAAGAAACAACAAATTCTCAAGCTGCTATGAAATTAGTCAATGCAAGAATAGTAAATTTAGAATCTAACTTACACATAGAAATAGATATGGAAAGAATAGAAGATAGATCAAAAGCATTAAGTTATATAGGAATAGAAATAGCAGATGCACTAAAACTAATACCAGCACCAGTAGAAGAAATAAAGGAAACAGTACAAGAAATAGTAGAGCAAGAAAACTATATACAAGAAACAACATTTGAAGTAAAACCATCATTATGGCAAAAAATGAAAGAAAGTAAAATAGGAAGGCTATTTAGATATGCATTTAGAATAAGAATAGTATTAGATGTACCAACACTTCCAGAAGGAAAAAAGGAATAATAAAATTTGGGCACTTTAAAAGTGCCCAAAATAAAAATGCTATTAAAAAAATATAATTACAACTTATAGTAAATGATAAAACATATATAATGTAGAAGTATTTAACATTAAAATTATTAAAAAATATAAAATATGATACAAAAAATAAAAATACAACATTATAATACAATATAAAATAGTATTTTTGAAGTTTGAAAAATGAATTGCAACATGAATAAAACAAAAAATAAAAAAAATTTGAAATAAGTATTGACAATATATATAAACTTTTGTATAATAGGTCTTGCATTAAGAAATGCTCCCTTAGCTCAGTTGGTCAGAGCAACCGGCTCATAACCGGTGGGTCCAAGGTTCGAATCCTTGAGGGAGCACCAAAAAAAGCGATTAGCGTCGCAGTTAATAGTGGATAATGAAAAATTAATAATGAATAATATAATTATTCATTATTAATTATTCATCATTCATTATTAATTAATATAATACATATGGGTAGGTGGCCGAGTGGCTAAAGGCGGCAGACTGTGGTCTTTGGTTTAATCCAAACCTAAACTTGCAGCTCTTATTAGCAATAATAAGATGAACACCAGGCTAATTCGGGGAACTCTTAACAGTTAGGCTGATGACAATCCCGAGCTAGGAAATTATTTTCGAGTGTAGAGACTTTATACCTGGTATCTTTTACAAGAAAGATAAAGAGAAAGTCCAGACTACAAACATTTAAATGGTAGTGAAAACTATAGTAGTAAGAAATCTGTTCTCATACGAGTACGATGGTTCGAATCCATCCCTGCCCACCAAAATACAAGTTTCCTTGTATTTTATTTTTAAAGTATATAACAAACAAAAGTTTTGAAAAAAGGAGAAAATATGCAATTTAACTCTAATAAAGAAAAGGGAAATGCAGGCTTAGGAATAGCTGTAGCATATTATAGCTCTAATGGTTATACAGTTTCTGTTCCACTAAATGATACACAAGATTATGATTTGATAGTAGATAAATGTGATAGATTGAAACGAATTCAAGTAAAAGCTACATCATGTAAAACCAAATATGATATATATCAAGTAGCACTAAAAAGTTCTGGTGGAACAAAGGGAAAAACATATAAAACAGTAATAGATACAAAAATTGATGAACTTTTTATAATTAATGAAAAACTAGATATTTATATTATACCTATAGAAGTAATAAATAATAAATCAACACTAAATTTATGTAATAAATATGAAGAATACAAAGTGAAAAGTTATAGATAGTAGAGTAAAAATTAGAAATGTATAAGAAATTACAAAAAATAAGATTTACTTTACTTTTTTATCAGCAAAAAAGAGTAGAAATTTTTGCAATAAAAAGTATAGCACAAATATGTGTATTAGAATTAGAAAAAATTCCCCATTGTGACACGATAAATTGTATATTTTTAAATATAAAAGTGGAAGAAATAAGAAAATATGTGATAATACGAAAAAAATGCTAGATAAATATAGAATAAGAGATAGATATTTTGATATTAAAATATTAGATAATACATTACTTGTTTTTTGTTTAATATTTGTGTCCAAATGAGCATATATATTAGCAATAGTATTAAAATTAAAATGTACAATTTAAACTTATATCTCTTTTAAAGGTATGCTTCTTACTAATAATAAAATCGCACGAATATGTCTTAAACCATGAAATCTAAGTATTTTTAAGAAAAATCTTTAAAAATACTTTATTATAAAGTCAGGAGTTATAGTATGTTTTGTTGTAATTGTATTATTTTCAAAAGCAGCTAAGAACTTAAAAGAATAAGGTTACATAAAACTAATTGACACAATTAAAAATAAATGCTATAATCAAAACATATTAAAGGAAGGTGATTACTATGGAGAATTCTGATAATAGTGACAATAATAATTTAAGATGATTATTACAAAAATTATTTAGTGATGAAGATGAAAAGCTGTAAAGGTTACTAGTAGAGAATAAGGGTCAGCGGCTGAAAGCCCTTTTAGAAAACATACATAACTGAAACACATTGGAGCAAAATAATTTTTAAAGAGTGGAAAGAATAAAACTTTCAATCTGGGTGGTACCGCGGATATTTATATATTCGTCCCTGCAATTTTAAGCAGTGGGCGTTTTTTTATGCGAGAAAACGTTCAATGCTATTGAAGGAGGAATAAAAATGAAAGATTACAGAACACACTATTGTGATGAAATTAGTACAAAAGATGTTGGACAGAAGGTACGAATTGCTGGATTCGTAGAAACAATTAGAGATTTAGGAGGATTAGTATTTTTAGATATACGAGACATGTATGGGATAACACAAGTGGTTACATCAGCAGAGCATAAAGATATAGATAAAATTTCACATATCCCAATACAGTCAGTAGTTACAGTTTATGGGACTGTACGAGAAAGATCAGAAGATACAATCAACTTAAAATTAAAAACAGGTAAAGTAGAAATCTATATTGAAGAAATAAAAATATTAGGAAAAAGAACAAAAGCTTTACCATTTGAAATTTGCGGAGATACGCCAGTCAGAGAGGATTTAAGATTAAAATATAGATACCTAGATTTAAGGTCAGAAAAACTAAGAGAAAATCTAAAATTAAGAGCCAAAGTGCTTCAATTTCTAAGAGAACAAATGATAGAAAAAGATTTCTTAGAAGTTCAAACGCCAATATTAACAGCCTCTTCACCAGAAGGAGCACGTGACTATTTAGTCCCAAGTAGACTGCATAAAGGAAAATTTTACGCACTTCCACAAGCACCACAACAATTCAAACAACTGCTAATGGTTGGAGGAATAGATAAATATTTTCAAATAGCACCATGTTTTAGAGATGAAGATGCAAGGGCAGATAGAGTACCAGGAGAATTCTATCAACTAGATATGGAAATGGCTTATAGTACACAAGAAGATGTCTTTAATGTAATGGAAAACGTAATGTATGAAACATTCAAGAAATTTTCAAAAAAGCAAATTTCGAGATATCCATTTAAGAAAATTACGTATAAAGAAGCTATGTTGAAATATGGAAGTGATAAACCAGATTTAAGAAACCCATTAGAAATAGTTGATGTAACAGATTTATTTGAAAACATCAATTTAAAAGCATTTGAAGGACAAATAGTCAGAGTAATTGCAACCTATGATGTAAAAGAGAAAACAAGAAGCTTTTTTGAAGGAATGACAGATTATGCAATAAAAGAACTTAAAGCTAAAGGTTTAGCATGGCTTAGAATTATGGATGACTTAAGCTTGCAAGGACCAATTGCTAAATTTATACCAGAAGAAGCTAAATTAGAAATTTTAAATAGAACAGGTGCAAAAGAAGGAGATTGCTTATTTTTTATTGCAGAATATCCTAAATTAGTTGATAAATTGGCAGGAGCTATTCGTGATGAATTAGGTAAAAGGCTAGATTTGATAGATAACAATAAAATAGAATTTTGTTGGATAACAGATTTTCCTATGTATGAATATGATGAAAAAGGAAAATTAACATTTTGTCATAATCCATTTTCAATGCCACAAGGAGGGTTAGAGGCATTAGAATTAGAAGATCCTTTATCAATAGTTGCATATCAATACGATTTAGTATGTAATGGAGTAGAGTTGGCATCAGGAGCAGTTAGAAACCATGAGCCTGAAATAATGATAAAAGCATTTGAAAAAGTAGGTTATGATAGAAAATATATTGAAGAAAAATTTACAGCAATGTTTTCAGCATTTCAATTTGGAGCACCACCTCATGCAGGAATTGCACCAGGAATAGATAGAATGTTAATGCTACTTACTGACAGTGAATCTATTAGAGAAGTTATTGCATTTCCATTAAGTGGGAAAGCAGAAGACTTAATGATGGGAGCACCTGGAATTGTTACAAATGAACAATTAAGAGAATTACATTTAAAAATAGTGGAAATATAAAAATACTGTCAGACGCATTTCCATTTTAAAAAAGTGCAATTAAAATGTATAAAAAAATGGGATTTTACGAAATTAAACAATACAATGATAGCCCAATGAAAGAAGCAGTGTACCTAAAATTAGATTTATAGTGATTTTTTTGATGTGCGTATTGTAATTTTACCAAAAAAAGGATATAATAAAGCCCAAAGTGTAATAGGAGATGAAAAAGTATGAAAGTAAGTAAAGAAGAAATTTTGCATATAGCAAAACTTGCAAAATTGAATTTAAAAGAAGAAGAAATAGATACATATTTACTACATTTGCAAGATATTTTAAATTTTGCCAATATAGTAAATAATGCACCAGTAGAAGGTCTAACACAAACTATAGGTGCAAACAAAAAATATAATGCATTTAGAAAAGACGAAATAATAAATTTTGAAGATAATGAGCTACTTCTAGCAAATGCACCAGAAAAAGAAAGAAATATGTTCAAAATACCAAAAGTAATACAGTAAGAAGTCAGAAATCAGAAGTCAGAAAATAGGATTGTAGGGGTCGCAGCAATCGGCGACCCGCTCTTTCTACGAAGTTACCCTAAATTCCGACATCCGACATCTGACCTCTATGAGAGGGAGGATACAAATGGAAATTACAGAATTAACAGTTCACGAATTAAAAGAAAAATTAGCAAGCAAAGAAATAACAATACCTGAAATAACAAAAGCATATATAGATAGAATACACGAAAAAGAAAAAGACATTGGAGCTTTTGTAACAGTATTAGAAGAAAATGCCATGAACAAAGCAAAAGAAATAGAAGAAAAAGTAAATAATAACGAAATAAAAGGTAATTTAGCAGGTATTCCAATAGGAATAAAAGATAATATCTGTACAAAAGGAATACATACAACATGTAGTTCAAAAATGTTAGAAAACTTTGTTTCACCTTATGATGCAACAGTAATGGAAAAAATAAATAAGGAAAACATGATTAATTTAGGAAAATTAAACATGGACGAGTTTGCAATGGGTGGTTCAACAGAATACTCAGCATTTCATATAACAAAAAATCCATGGAACTTAAATAAAGTGCCAGGAGGTTCTTCAGGAGGAAGCGCAGCAGCAGTTGCTAGCCAAATGGTACCTTGGGCACTAGGTTCAGATACAGGAGGTTCAATACGTCAGCCAGCATCTTTTTGTGGAGTAGTAGGAATGAAACCAACATATGGCTTAGTATCACGTTATGGTTTAGTAGCATTTGCATCATCATTAGACCAAATAGGACCAATAACAAAAGATGTAGAAGACTGTGCTAATCTTTTAAATATAATAACAGGTCATGATGAAAAAGACTCAACATCAGAAAATAGGGAAAAAGTAGATTATACATTAAGCTTAAAAAATAATGTAAAAGGAATGAAAATAGGAATTCCAAAAGAATTCTATGGAGAAGGAATTCAGCCAGAAGTAAAACAAAAATTAGAAGAAGCCATAGAAAAATACAAAGAACTAGGAGCAGAAGTAGAAGAATTTTCACTAGACATTGCAAACTATGCATTAGCAACATACTACATTATAGCATGTGCAGAAGCAAGTTCAAACTTAGGAAGATTTGATGGAATTCGCTATGGCTACAGAACACCAAACTATAATGACCTAAAAGATATATATATAAACTCAAGAAGTGAAGCATTTGGAAATGAAGTAAAAAGAAGAATAATACTAGGAACTTATGTATTATCTTCAGGATACTATGATGCATACTACAAAAAAGCTTTAGAAGTACGTACATTAGTACAATCAAAATTTGATGAAGCATTTAGCAAATATGATGTAATATTAACCCCAACAGCACCAACAACAGCATTTAACATAGGTGAAAAATCATCAAATCCACTAGAAATGTACTTAGCAGATATCTGTACAGTATCAGTAAATATAGCAGGACTTCCAGGAATATCAATTCCATGTGGAGTAGATAAAGAAAAAATGCCAATAGGAATGCAACTAATAGGGCAAAAATTCAGTGAAGAAACCTTATTAAATGCAGCATATACATTTGAACAAGCTATAAAATTTAGAGAGAATTATAAACCAGAATTTAAAAATATGTAATAAATACTGTAGGGGTTGCACTAAGGGCGACCCGCCATCCAACGAAATTACCTAAGTTAAATAGTGAAAAATGAAGAGTACAAACCTGAGGTTTGATGTAGGGGCAGATAGTAGCTGTCCGCTCTTCGAAGGAATAGCAGTAGAAAAATAAATTAACACTGTAGGGGCTAAATGGGTAAGGAATACCGCCTTGGGAATACCAAATTTCGCCCTTACTTCAAAAAAAGGCTTAAGTGAATAGTGAATAATGAATAGTGAAGAGTGAATAGTACAAAACTCTTCGAGTTTTGAAGGAGGAAAAAATAGATGTCTAGAGAAGACTATGAAATAGTAATAGGACTTGAAGTACATGCAGAGCTTTCTACAAAAACAAAAATATTTTGTAGTTGCCCTACTGAATTTGGTGGAGAGCCAAATACACATACTTGTCCAGTTTGTATGGCAATGCCAGGTGCTTTACCAGTACTAAACGAAAAAGTTGTAGAATATGCAGTAAAAGCAGGTCTTGCTACAAATTGTGAAATAGAGAAAAATAGTAAAAATGATAGAAAAAACTACTTCTACCCAGACCTTCCAAAGTCATACCAAATATCTCAATTTGATATGCCACTTTGTAAAAATGGTTATGTAGAAATTGAAGATGAAAATGGGGAAAAGAAGAAAATAGGAATAACACGTATACATATTGAGGAAGACGCAGGAAAATTAAACCACAACGAATTTGGTGGGGGAAGCTTAGTAGATTTAAATAGAGCGGGAGTGCCACTAATAGAAACTGTGTCTGAACCTGATTTACGTAGCAGTAAAGAAGCAGAAAACTATTTAAGAAAATTGAAATCAATCTACGAATATATAGAAGTATCAGATTGCAAAATGCAAGAAGGTTCATTTAGAGCAGATGTAAATGTTTCTGTAAGAAAAAAAGGAGCAAGCGAGTTTGGAACACGTACAGAAATGAAAAATATGAGTTCATTTAGAAGTATAGTAAGAGCAATAGAATATGAAGCAGATAGACAAATAGATGTAATAGAAGACGGTGGAAAGATAGAACAAGAAACCCTAAGATGGGACGATGTATCAGGAAAAACATTCTCAATGAGAGATAAAGAAGACGCACAAGACTACCGTTATTTTCCAGACCCAGATTTAGTTGCAATAAAACTATCAGAAGAATACATAGAAAATATAAAAAATAACCTACCAGAGCTACCAGAAAGCAGAAAAGTAAGATATATGAGTGAATTAGGTTTATCAGAAAAAGACAGTAAACTACTTACAGCATCAAAACATCTATCAAATATGTTTGAAAAAGCATCTGAAATTTGCGGAAACCATAAACTAGTTGCAAACTGGCTATTATCAGACATTTCAAGAATATTAAATGAAAAAGAAATAGAAGCAGACCAAATACCATTTACTGCTTTGCAATTAGCAAAAATGATTACACTAATAGAAAAGGGAACAATAAGTAGTAGCTTAGCTAAAAAAGTAGTAGAAGAACTATTTGAAAATCCAAAAGATCCAGAAGAAATAATAAAAGAAAAGGGCTGGATACAAATATCAGATGAAGGAGCAATAAAAGAAGTAGTACTAAAAATAATAGAGGCGAACCCTCAGTCAGTAGCAGACTTTAAGGCTGGAAAAGACAAAGCAGTAGGTTTCTTAGTAGGTCAAGCAATGAAAGAAACAAAAGGAAAAGCAAACCCACAAATGCTTAACAAAATGTTTATAGAGGAATTAAAGAAATAAAAGAAAAGAAAGGAAAGTTTTTGACGCGTCCCAAATCTTTCCTTTCTTAAAAAAATTAAATAAAAATATTGACATAATTAATAAAGACATAGTATAATGAATATACTATAAAAAGTGGGCTGACACATTAAATCCGAGTTTTATAGGTGAATTAGAACCTATGGTTGACGGACAACCTAAAAAACCGAACTTTCTTATAGGACGAATGTGCCTATGGTTGGCGGACAACGAAAAAATCAGTCATTTAGGAGAAATACCATTACCGCGGTAATTTTATTTCTCCTAAGAATTTTTATATCGTAGGAATTTTAACCAATTTCCTTTTGTACTGTATCAAATCCTATACCACAAATAAAAAATGCTACTGCAAAACTTAAAGATGTTCTAAATAAAGAAATTCCTATGTAAAATAAAGTTGGTAGGCTATAAAAAGCTTCATATGTAAGTAATATCATACTTGAAAGTATACAAACTATAAAAGAAAAAATAAAACCTGCTTTCATTACTTTTACAACTTTTGCGTCTAAATTTTTAATTTTATCTAATAAAATATTTACAAATTTCATAAATATACCTCACTTTTCTAATATCCTATGATTTTATATTAACATAAAATCATGATAAAAGCAAAGGTAATTTATGGTAGATAATGTCGTAATATGAAGATATATTTTTATTGAATTATGTAAAATAAAATGATATAATACATATGATTTTAATTCTCCAATATTTAAAAAGTCTTTTAAATATTTCCCAATAAGTAAAAAAATATTTAGAAAGGATATGGAAAAACGAAAATAAAATGTTATAATAAGAAAGGAGGAAGATATGCCAACAATAAGTATGTTTTATGGCATTGTAATAAGAATGTACTATGATGACCATAAGCCACCACATTTTCATGCATTCTTTGGGGAGTACGAAGCTATATTTAATTTTGAAGGTGAAAAAATAGATGGCGAAATGCCAAATTCAAAAATAAAATTAATCACAGCATGGGCATTAATACATAAAGAAGACTTAATGGCAAACTGGGAACTAGCTAAAGATAGTGAAAAGTTATACGATATAAATCCTCTAAATTAATAGAAGGAGAAGAATTATGATAAAAATAGTAAATGTAGAAGTTTTAGAAAATTATGAATTATTACTTACTTTTGATAATAATGTGAAGAAGATAAAAGATATGAAACCATATTTAGATAAAGGTATTTTTAAAAAATTAAAAGATAAAGACCTATTTAGCAAAGTAAAAATATCTTTTGGAACTATATCATGGGGGAATGATATAGATATGTGTGCAGATAGTTTATATGAAACAAGTGAAGAAGTTAAATAATAGGGGCTGTAAGAAAAGGAAAGATTTGGGACGCGTTCAAAACTTTCCTTTTTTTTACAGCCCCTACATATCTATAAAAAACAAACTCAACATTTTCTAGGTTCATTCTTCACCAAGAAAATGTATGAATTTGCATAATTATCTTCTAGGAGCTTTCCTTCGCTTACACTCGGAAATTCCAAGAATATAAAAAGCGGGACTAAGATTTTCTAAGTTCCTTCGTCACATAAGAAAATCTAAATCTCGCATAATTATCTTGTATGGAGCTTTTCAGCTTTGCATACTATATCTGTAACTCGCTTTGCTCGAACAGCTATAGAATCCTTTCAGTCGAAAATTCCTACAATATAAAAAACTGTGCACAATTTTTTATAAATTTAAGCTTTTACAGCATTTAATTTTTTAGCTAAATTTGATTTTTTTCTAGCAGCTGTGTTTTTTACTATAACACCTTTTGTACAAGCTTGATCTATTTTTTTAGTAGCTTCTGAAAATAAAGTTGTAGCTTCATCTACATTACCAGCTTCTACTGCTTGTTCAAACTTTTTAACAGCTGTTCTATAACCTGATTTAATCATATTATTTCTTCTAGTTTTCTTTTCAATAATTCTTGTTCTTTTTATAGCTGATTTAATATTTGGCATTCTTTAGCACCTCCTTAATTGTTATTTCTAAATATAGCAACTAAGATTCTACCATAAAAAGGCAAAATTTGCAATAGTTTATGAAAAAAATGTACAAATTTTAAAAAAAGGTTTGAAAAATTTACCAAAACAAGTTATAATATAATTATATTAGAGTAATTTTAACAAAAGATCAAAATGAAGGGAGCGATTTTTATGAACATAAAAATAACAGGAAAGGAACTAAAGGCAACAGATTCTATAAAAGAATATGCCCAAAGAAAAATGGAAAGGTTAGAAAAATACTTTGGAGAAGACATTGAAGTAACAGCAACAATAAAAACAGAAGGAAATGAACAAGTTGCCGAATTACATGTAACAGCTGCTGGAGAAACATTCAGAGCAGTAACAGCACATAGAGACCTATATGCTTCAATAGATAAAGACATAGACATTCTAGAAGGTCAAATAAGAAAAATGAAGACTAAAAAAGAAAAACAAAATATGTCAGACTCAATAAAATTAAAAGAAGCAATAAATAGTGAAAAACCACAAAACGAAATCGAAAATGAAATAATAAAAACAATATATTACAGTATAAAACCAATGGCACCAGAAGATGCAAAATTAGAATTAGAAGGAAAGCCAAAAAATAATTTCTTAGCATTCATAAATATAGAAACAGGAAAAGTAAATGTAATATACAGATTAAAAGATAGTAAAAATTTTGGTTTAGTAGAACCAGAAGCATAAAAAGGAAAACAAAAATAAATAAAGTCTTGTTTTTACACAAGGCTTTATTTATTTTTTGTTTTAATATACTTATTTCATTTGGCTTTCAGCTTGTTGTATTAATTTTTTAACCATGTTACCACCAATTCTTCCAGCATCTCTTGAAGATAAATGTCCGTTATAACCATCTTTTAAAGTTACACCAACTTCGCTAGCAACTTCATATTTGAATTTGTTAAGAGCTTCTTTAGCTTCTGGAACTACTTTATAATTTGAATTTGTCATTTTTTTCACCTCCTGAAAAATTTAAATTTCATTATATATATTGCGCAAATAGGAAAAAAATAAACTGGAAATTTTAGGAAGTTTTAAATTATGACTTTTTATACATTTAATTGAAATATGTTTATGAAAGTAAAAAAACATAAAGAACGTATTGACATTTTATGTAAAATATAGTATTATATAAAATAGTAGTGTATTAATGTAGAAATTCTTCGATATAAAGGAGGAAATTGTATGGAAGGAAAAACGAAAACGATTGGTTTGGTTTTAGACAATATAAATGAAAATGGATTTTATGGATACTTCACGAAAATAAGAACAGGTATTTCACTTGATGAGTTTTCACATCTAACATTAGAGCAAGAAGTAATAAAAACTAAATTTTGGTGTCAACGTGCAACAGGAAGGTATTGGACACATGCTAATACATTAGAAGAAGCACTCGAAGTAGGGCGGCAGCTCAAATGTATTGGGATAGAAAATCCACAATTGTATTACAATGGTAAAGAAAAGCCAATTTCTGAATGGCAAATATAAAAGAATAAGAAAGACAGGAACTTGTTTCCTGTCTTTCTATGTAGAAAGTCAAAAAATAAATTCCTGTTTTTCTAATATTTTATTTCTTAAAATATACTATAACTATTTGTTAGCCATTTGTCTTTCAGCAGTTTCGATTAATTTCTTAACCATGTTACCACCTATTCTACCAGCGTCTCTTGAAGATAAATCACCATTATAACCATCTTTTAGAGTTACACCAACTTCACTAGCAACTTCATATTTGAATTTGTTTAAAGCTTCTCTAGCTTCTGGAACTACTTTATTATTTGAATTTGTCATTTTTTTTCACCTCCTAGAATGTGTATATGTGGAAAACAAAAATAGAATGTTTTCACAATATATATAGTGTTCAAAAAAAATTAAAATAAACTGGAAAAATTTTGTATAACAGGCATTTTTTTTAAAAAAGCAAAAATAATTTGTAAAACAAAAGTAAAAAAGAATAGTTTATAAATAAAAGTACAAAATAAAAATGAGGTGTTTTTATGAATGAAGATAAAAAAAGTTACAAAGATATAGAAGATACAACTAAATATGGAGAATTTATTTCATCGTATTTTGCATGGACTACTATTGAAAAACAAAAAGAAAATGCAAAAGATATGGATAAAATGACAAAGAAAAAATAGAAAAAACTATTGACATAAATTAAAAAAAGTATATAATATAATCATAGGTCAAAGAAAGTCAAAGTAAAAAGAGGTGGTATAATTTGAGAATATCAGACATGATAGAAGATTTTATAAAAGATTTATTTACAGAAGATGAAGAATATATAGAAATACGGCCGAAATGACTTAGCAGAAAAATTTAATTGTGTACCATCACAAATAAACTATGTAATTTCAACACGTTTTAAACCATCACAAGGATATTATGTAGAAAGCAAACGAGGTGGTGGAGGCCACATAAAAATAAAAAAAATAAACATAACAAAAAGTAATTATTTCATGCATATTATAAATAATATTGGAGAAACATTAACAGCGCAAGAAGCAGACATATTTATAAGTAACTTTTTATCATATAACATGATAGATGAAACTGGGGCAAAACTTTTAAAGGTAGCAACCAGTGACAATGTACTAACACTAAATCAACCAATAAAAGACATAATAAGAGCAAAAATATTTAAAAATATGTTATTAAATTTAATTGATTAAAATAAGAAGTTAGAAGTTGGAAGTTGGAAGTTGGAAAATCGGGTAAATACTTCGAAGAAATTACCTAAGAGTCTAACTTCCAACATCCAACCTCCAACTTCCAAAAAAAGGAGTGATTTTTATGAATTGTCAAAATTGTGGAGAAAACGAAGCAAATATACGTTATACACAAATAATAAATGGTGTAAAAAAACAAATGAACTTATGTGAAAAATGTGCAAAAGAACTAGGAATAGAAGACATGAACTTAAGTATGCCAATAAGTTTTTCAAGCTTTTTAGGAGATATGCTAGACATGTATGATGAAACTATTCCAAGCTTAATAAGCCCGAAAACATTAACATGTCCAAAATGCAATATGACATATGAAGGTTTTATAGAAACAGGAAAATTTGGATGTGAAAATTGTTATGAAGAGTTCAAAACAAAGTTAGACCCATTATTAAAGAACATACATGGAGCCAATAGACATATAGGAAGAACCACAGATTTTAATGAAAAAGATAAAAATTTGAAATTTACAAATAACTTAGTAGAAAATAAGAAAATAGAAGAAGAAAATATAGAAAAAGCAAAAAAAGAAAAAAACAAATTAGAAGAATTGCAAGAAAGACTAAAACAAGAAATAAAAGAAGAACGATATGAGGATGCAGCAAAAACAAGAGATGAAATCAAAAAAATAAAATAAAAGATAGAAGTTAGAAGTTAGAAGTTGGAAGTTGGAATATACGGTAAATACTTCGAAGAAATTAACAAAAGTTCCAACCTCCAACCTCCAACTTCCATATAGGAGGAAAAGCATGAATTGGTACTTAGATAATGGAAAAGAATCTGATGTAATAGTAAGTTCAAGAATACGATTAGCAAGAAATATAAAAGATATACCATTTAAACAAAAACTTTCAAAAGAAGATATAAATAACCTATTAGAAAAAATAAAATTTATTACACCAAGTTTAGGCTATGGACTAAAATTTCTAAGAATAAAAGATATGGATGATATAACAAAACTAACACTAGTAGAAAAACATGTAATAAGTCCAGACATTATATCAGATAGAAATGAAGAAGAAAGCGCAATACTTATTAATGACGAAGAAAATATATGTATAATGATAAATGAGGAAGACCACATAAGAATACAAATATTTAATAGTGGACTAGACTTACAAAACACAATAAACTTAGCAAAAGAGATAGATAAAAAATTAGATGAAAGCGTACACTTTTCAGCTAATAAAAAATATGGATATTTAACAGCATGTCCAAGTAATGTAGGAACAGGCCTAAGAGCATCTGTAATGGTGCACCTGCCAGCCTTAAAATTAACAGGAAATATTTCAAAAATTTTGCACATAGTAAATAGCTTTGGAATGACAATAAGAGGAATATATGGAGAAGAAAGTCAAAGTAAAGGAGACATGTACCAAATATCAAATAATCAAACAATAGGAATAACAGAAGAAGAAATAATAAATAACTTAGAAAATATAACAAAAAAAGTAATGGAACAAGAAAGACTAGCAAGAAAAAAATTAGCCAAAAACGAAATAGAACTAAAAGATAGAGTATATAGAGCATACGGAATAATAACAAACGCAGTAAAACTAAGTTTAGAAGAAAGTATAAGTTTACTATCAGACATAAAACTAGGAACAGACTTAGGAATAATAAAAGAGCTAAATGACGCAAAAGTAAAAAAACTAGAATTATACACAAGACCTGCAAACCTACAAAAATATGCAGGCAAAATACTAAATGCATACGAAAGAGATATAAAACGAGCAGAAATAATAAAAGAAATAATAAAATAATCAACCAAAAGGGACGTCCTTTTTTCGAAAAAATTTGCTAAAGGGGACACTCCTTTTACATAGAAGAAATTAAAAGGGTTGTCCCTTTTAGTAAAAAATTTCGAAAAAAGGACGTCCCTTTTGGTTGATTTTTGAAAGGAAGGAGATTTTGATATATGATATATAAATTTACGAAACGAGCAGAAAAAGCTTTAGAACATGCCAATAAAGTTGCTGTTAAGCTTGGACATAATTATATTGGTACTGAGCACCTTTTATATGGGTTGGTAAAAGAGGGAGCTGGTATTGCTGGTAAAGTTTTAGAAAACCAAGGTGTTACTCCAGATAAAATTTTAAAGGAAATAGAAGCTTTAATTGGTGTTAATGAAGGAGCAACGGATACTATAGAAAGTAGTGTGGGTTTTACACCTAGAACTAAAAGAGTTATTGAAAATGCTTTTAGAGAAGCTAAAAAACAGGGAAATGATTATATTGGAACAGAGCATTTATTAATTGGAATTATGCGTGAAGGTGATAGTGTGGCTGTTAGAATTATGTTAGATTTAAATGTTGACCCACAAAAACTATATAATGAAATTGTAAAGGTTTTAAATGATGATGAAACATTATTAGGAAATAATAAGAATGTAAGCCATAAGTCTAATAGTAGTTACAATCAAACAACAACATTAAATCAATTTGGTTCAGACTTAACCAAACAAGCAGAGGATCGGAAAGTTAGATCCTGTTATAGGTAGAAAAGATGAAATTGAAAGGGTTATTCAAATTCTTTCAAGAAGAACTAAAAATAATCCATGTTTAATTGGTGAACCAGGTGTAGGAAAAACAGCAGTTGTTGAAGGTTTGGCACAAAAAATAATTGCCGAAGATGTACCTGAAATTTTGAAAGGAAAAAGAGTAGTAAGTATTGATATTTCTAGTATGGTAGCAGGAGCTAAATATAGAGGGGATTTTGAGGAAAGAATAAAAAAATGTTTGAATGAAGTAAAAAAAGCAGGGGATGTTATTTTATTTATAGATGAAATTCATACTATAGTTGGTGCAGGTTCAGCAGAAGGTGCAGTTGATGCGGCAAATATTTTAAAACCTCTTTTGGCAAGAGGAGAGGTAAATGTTATAGGTGCTACTACATTAAATGAATATAGAAAGTATATAGAAAAAGATAGTGCACTAGAAAGAAGGTTTAGTCCAGTTACTGTTACAGAGCCTACAGTAGAAGACACTATAAAAATATTACAAGGTATTAGAGATAAATATGAAGCACACCATAATGTTAAAATTACTGAAGAGGCAATAAAATCAGCAGTGGAGCTTTCAGTAAGATATATTAATGATAGGTTTTTGCCAGATAAAGCAATAGATTTAATTGATGAAGCGGCCTCAAAGGTAAGAATGAAGGCATATACACAGCCAGATTCAATAAAACAAATAGAAGAAGATTTAGTAAAAGTTTTAAAAGAAAAAGATGACGCAGTTCATACACAAAATTTTGAAAAAGCTGCAAAATTAAGGGATACACAACATGAATTAGAAGAAAAATTAGAAAAACAAAAGAAAAAATGGGAAAGTAAAAATAGCAAAGAAATAATTACATTAACCGAGGAAGATATTGCGGGAATTATAGCAAGTTGGACAAGAATACCAGCACAAAAACTAACTGAGGATGAAAATAAAAGGCTTAAGAATTTAGAAAAAACTTTGCACGAAAGAGTAATAGGTCAAAATGAAGCAGTAGAAGCAGTTTCAAAAGCAATAAGAAGAGGAAGAGTAGGTTTAAAAGACCCAAACCGCCCTATAGGCTCATTCCTATTCTTAGGACCAACAGGAGTAGGGAAAACAGAGCTTTCAAAGGCTTTAGCTGAAAGCTTATTTGGAAAAGAAGACAGCATGATAAGAATTGACATGTCAGAATTTATGGAAGGTCACAGTGTTTCTAAATTAATAGGTTCACCTCCAGGATATGTAGGTTATGATGAAGGCGGACAGCTAACTGAAAAAATAAGGAGAAACCCTTATTCAGTAGTTTTATTTGACGAAATAGAAAAGGCTCACCCAGATGTTATGAATATGCTTTTACAAATATTAGATGATGGAAGGCTTACAGACAGCAATGGAAGAACAGTAGACTTTAAAAATACAGTTATAATAATGACATCAAATATAGGAGCAAGGTTAATAACAGACAAAAAATCTTTAGGTTTTATGGGAGCAGGAAGTATAGATGATGAAAGCAAAAAAGAATATGAAAATACTAAAAAAGATGTATTGGCAGAACTTAAAAAAGAATTTAGACCAGAATTTATAAACCGTATTGACGAAATAATAGTATTCCATAAATTACAAAATGAAGAAATAAAACAAATAATAAATATTATGCTAAAACAAGTAGAGAAAAGACTAGAAAAGCAAAACATAAAAATAGAAATTACCGAAAAAGTAAAAGACAAAATATTAGAAAAAGGAATAGACACAAACTTTCGGGGCACGTCCTTTAAAAAGAGCAATTCAGAGTATGCTAGAAGATAAAATTGCAGAAGGCATTTTAGATGGAGTTATAAAGGCAAATGAACTAGCTAAAATAGATGTGGATGGAGAAGGGAATATAGTAATAAAATAACAAAGAAACTGGGCACTTTAAAATGCCCAGTTTCTTTGTTATTCTTTCAACTTATACGTAACATACCATCTGCTGTATCCATTTGTTATATTGACAATCTCATACTTCTCATAATTAAATGTTTTAAGAAAATCAAGATAGTCAGATGTAAAGTCAGAATAATAGCAAAAATAATCACCGCTATTTTCAGTACCTGAATTAGTAGAAGCATAAGTTCCAGAACATGCTGTTATGCAGCTAGTTAAGGCTAATGTCGCCAAAATTGTAATAATCCGTTTCTTCATAAAGAATCCCTCCATATAAAGTATTCACTGTTATATTAATGGTTACATAAGATGAATGTATTATATATTATTTAACATAAAAAAGCAAGTAATAATTTAAATTTTATATAAAATTATTCATTCATAGTTATAAAATGCATTCCTTGTTTCTACAGTAGCGCGAAGCAAGTAATATATTTTATTTTTGTAATGTAGTCCCGACAGCCCTTTGAGGCGGGGGAATACCCCTTGTCTTGGAGGGCGAAATGGAAAAAATAAAATATATTACTTGCTGGGAGCGGATTTTAATAGTGGTACTGTGAGGTGTGCTCTATTTTAACAACATACAAATTAATAAATGTAAAAATTTATTTTTTAAACCGGATTTACATGAATTGTAGTACTATAAATTTCATTCAAATTACTAATTTCATTTTCTAAATTATCTGCCAAAGCATGACTATCAAATGTAGACATATTGCCATCTACACATATTGTTAGAACTACCATATACTGGTATCCAACAGGTGTTGTATAAAAATTGGTAACATTTTGAACCTCTTTATAATTTCTAATTATATTTAAAATTAAATCTTTGGTATCTTCATTTAAAGCCTTATCCATTAAAACATTATAGCTCTCTAGAAATATTTTAATGCCTGTAAATGCAATCCATATAGAAATACCTATTCCTACAACTCCATCTACCCAATAAATATTAGCTAAACTAGCAAGAACAGAAATTAATGTAAATGTCGTTACAATGCAGTCATTTCTATGGTCTTTACTATTAGCTTCCAAAAGAATATTATTATACTTTCTGCACAATTTATTAGTATAAATATATAAACAAAATTTAACACAAATAGTAACAATACAAACTAAAACCAAAATCCAAGAAAACTCCATAAAGTTTTGATTTATAAGTGAAAATACAGAGTCAAATAATAACTTTAATGAAACTATAATCATAGAGATACTAATAAATAGTGAAAAGATATATTCAGCCTTTCCATGTCCAAAATTATGGGAATCATCCTTAGGCTCACTAGCTATTTTATTTCCAATAAAAGTCATAACAGAAGCAAAAATATCGCTAGCACTATTAGCACTATCAGCAATCATAGCTTGACTATTAGTTAAAATGCCAATACTTCCCTTTATAATTAATAAAAATATATTTCCAAAAATACCAAAAAGCCCAGCCTTTTTAGTTTCTTTAAATCTATCCATAAAAACACCTTCCATATATAAATTTATATGATTTAGTTATGAGTATAACACAAAATTTGTGAAAATGAAAGAAAAAGTTTATTATAAAATATAAAGTAAAATTGTTATTTTTAAAACCATTAACTAAGAAGTCATCAAATATTAATATTTATAAAAGTATTGAAAAAAAGAACTCTTTATGATATAAAATAATTATACGGAAATACAGAATTGATGCAACAATAAAAAATAAGAAGGTAATAAATTGAAAAATATAAAAGATTATAATTTAGAAGAACTAAAAGAAGAGCTAAAAGCCTTAGGGGAAAAGCCATTTAGAGCAGAGCAAATTTTTAAGTGGTTATATATAGATAAAGTAAAAGAATTTGATGAAATGACAAACCTTTCTTTAGAACTAAGAGAAAAACTAAAACAAAATTATACTATGTGTAATTACAACATAATAAAAAAGCAAGAATCATCAGATGGCACAAAAAAATACTTATTTGATGTATTAGATGGAAACGCAATAGAAACAGTACTAATGCAATATCACCATGGAAAAACAATATGTGTATCCTGCCAAATAGGTTGTAAAATGGGGTGCAAATTTTGTGCATCAACTGGAATAAAATTTGTAAGAAGTTTAACATCAGGAGAAATAGTAGAACAAATATTAGCAGTAGAGCAGGATATAGGAGATAAAATATCAAACATAGTATTTATGGGAATAGGAGAACCACTAGATAACTATAAAAATGTAATAAAAGCAATAAGAATAATAAATAACCCAAAAGGGTTAAATATAGGAGCAAGGCACATAAGTGTATCAACAAGTGGGCTAGTACCACGTATATATGATTTAGCAAAAGAAAATATACAATGTACATTATCAATTTCACTACATGCAACAAATAATGAAAAAAGAAGTAGTATGATGCCAGTAAATAATAGGTATAACATAGAAGAACTAATAAAAGCATGTAAAGATTATATAAAAATAACGAACAGAAGAATTTCATTTGAATATGCACTAGCAAAAGACAATAACGATAATTTAGAAGATGCAAAAGAACTAGTAAAATTATTAAAAGGAATGTTATGCCATGTAAACTTAATACCAATAAACAAAATAGAAAATGGAAAATTTTCAAAAAGTTCAAATGAAAATATAATGAAATTTAGAGACTATCTAAACGATCATGGAATAGTAGCAACAATAAGAAGAGAGCTAGGCTCAGACATAGACGCAGCATGTGGGCAATTGCGTAGAAAGAATTTATAAATGGAAGTTAGAAGTTAGAAGTTAGAAGTTGGAAATAATGTAGGGGCGATTTTAATCGTCCGCTCTTCGAAGAAATTACCCAAAAATCCAACCTCCAACCTCCAACTTCCAACCTCCAATCAAATAGGAGGAACGAATGGAAGCTTTTGCAAAAACTGACATAGGAAAGGCAAGAGACATGAATCAAGACTACTACTATATATCACCTAAAGAAAGCCTAATAAACTTATACATATTAGCAGATGGAATGGGTGGTTATACAGGAGGAGAAATTGCAAGTAAGTTAGCAACAATATCAGCTAAAAACTATATAGAAAGTAATTTTGAAAAAACTCTAACAGAAAAAGAAGAAATAGTAAAATTAATAAAAAATAGTATGGAATATGCAAATATGGTAGTATATGAAAAATCTAAGGAAAATAAAGAATTAGAAGGTATGGGTACTACTTTAGAAGTATGTTTAATATATAATAATATAGTATATATAGGACATATAGGAGATAGTAGAATATATATACAAAGTAAAGAAAAATTAAAAAAATTAACTATAGACCATAGCTATGTAGAAAAGCTAGTAAAAGATGGCACAATAACAAAAGAAGAAGCAATAAATCACCCAAAGAAAAATATGCTAACAAAAGCATTAGGCTGTATGTCTTTTGTAGAAGTAGATGTAACGAATGAAGAGTTAAACAAAGATGATATAATACTTATTTGTTCAGATGGACTAACAAATATGGTAGAAGAAGAAACAATAAATAATGTAATAAAAGAAGATTATAGATCAGCACCACTTAAATTAATAGAACTTGCAAATAATAATGGTGGATATGACAATATTACTGCATTAGTAATAAAACAATAATACTAAAATATGCCAAAGGGGAGAATATAATGGATTTAGTAGGTAAGCTTATAGCAAACAGATACGAAATAATTGAAAAAATAGGAAAAGGCGGAATGGCAACAGTGTATAAAGCAAAATGTCATGTATTAAACCGATATGTAGCTGTTAAAGTATTAAAAGATGAATACACAACAGATGCAGAATTTATAAGAAGATTTAATGCAGAAGCACAAGCAGCTGCAGCACTTGCCCATGCTAACATAGTTTCTATATATGATGTAGGACATGAAGACAATGTATATTACATAGTAATGGAGCTAATACAAGGAAAAACCTTAAAACAAATAATAAATGAAGATGGAAGCCTGCCTTGGAAATGGAGTGTAAACATAGCTATACAAATAGCTTCAGCACTAGAAGCAGCACATAGAAACAATATAGTACATAGAGACATAAAACCACACAATATAATAATTACAGAAGAAGGCTTAGCAAAAGTTACAGACTTTGGTATAGCAAAAGCAGTATCAAATTCTACAATAACAGCATTTGGGACAACAATAGGCTCAGTTCATTACTTCTCACCAGAACATGCAAAAGGAGGATTTACAGACGCAAAATCAGACCTATACTCATTAGGAGTAGTAATGTATGAAATGCTAACAGGAAGAGTACCATTTGATGCAGACACCCCAGTTTCAATAGCACTAAAACATATGCAAGAAAAACCAGTAGAGCCAATAAAATTAAACCCATCTATTCCATTTGCAGTAAACCAAATAATAATGAAAGCAATGCAAAAAGATCCAAGCTTAAGGTACACATCAGCAACAGAAATGATAAAAGACTTAAGTGTATCACTAAAAAGGCCAGAAGGTAACTTTGTAGAAGAAGTAGATGTTACAGCACGTACACAAGTCATACAAACAGTACATGAAGAAAGCAATAACAAAAATGAAAATAAGAAGAAAAAAGGAAAAATAAAAAAATACTTTGAAAAACATCCAAAAGCAAAAATACCAATAATAATAATTTCATGCATAATACTATTTTTTGTAACAATATTTGCAACAAAAGCACTTATGGACATTGGAACAGTAAAAGATGTACCAATACCAGAACTAACAGGAAAAACAGAAGAAGAAATAAAAGAACTATTCAAAAATACAAAATTTACTTATGAAATAACAGGAGAAGAATATAATGGAGAAATAGAAGTAGGAAAGGTTATAACTCAAAATCCAAAATACAGAAAAAATTATACAATTAAAGAAAATTCAAAATTTGAAATAGTAATAAGTAAAGGTAAAAAAATAGTAATTATGCCAAAAGTAGAAGGCGAGAAAATAGAAGAAGCAAGAAAAATGATTGAAAGCTTAGAAGCAAACTTAAATATAGAAGTAGTAGAAGAAGAAAGTACAAAAGTTGAACCAGGAATAGTATTAAAACAAAGTATAGAAAAAGATAAAGAAATAGAAGCAGGAACAACAATAACACTTACAGTAAGCAAAGCAAAAGAACAAGTATCTGTACCATATGTAATAGGGAAAGCAGAAGAAACAGCTAAAAAAGAACTAACAGACGCAAAACTAAAAGTAGAAGTAGTATATGAAGAAGACACTACTAAAGACGCTGGAATAGTACTAAAACAAAGTATAGACGTAGGAAAAGCAGTAGATGAAGGAACATCTATTACAATAACAGTAAACAAAATAGCAGAAATAAAATCTGGAACAGTAACAGTAAATGTAAAATCTATAACAAATTATAAACCAGAAAAAGATGAAGAAGGAAACGAAATAGAGCCAAAAGATGTAAAATTAAAAGTAACAGTAACCTCACAAGGAACAACTGAAACAGCATACGAGCAAAGCGTAAAACCAACAAACGAAGCAGTAGCAGTAAAAATATCAGGAAAAGGAACAGTAACAATAAAAGTATATATAGATGGAGTACTTGGAGGAAGAGAATATCAATTAAACTTAAATAACAGTACAACATTGACAGTAGAATAAGAAATATTTATAAGGGTGGCTATTAGCTGTTTATTCATCGAATAAACTACCTAATAAAAGGAGCAAAAATGACTATATTAGAATGTATTCTAAATAGTGAAGAAGAAAGAATTAGAAAGTTTAAATAGTATGAGAAGAGGGTGTCCTAAAATAGGAATCCAAAAAACAAAAAATCCAGCTCGGTAAG
>CAOJCG010000001.1 GCA_948356915.1 uncultured Clostridiaceae bacterium | reverse complement strand
TTAATTAAAAAAAATTAATTAAAAAAAATTAATTAAAAAAAATTAATTAAAAAAAATTAATTAAAAAAATTTAATCAATAAAATTAAATCTAAAAAATAATCAATAAAGTATAAAAAATAGAAATTGAGATAAAAACTTCAACTTCTAATTATAATATAAATTTTTAATAGTTATTATTTTTGTAGAAAGAGCATAAAAAAGTCATTTTATTATTTGCTCCCCCAAGCAATAGGTATAAATTATCACTTTATTTTTAAAAATTAATATAAGCCCCTTAACAATATTAAAGTCAGCTCTTTCTACAAATTATTATATATTATTTATGATATGATTCGTTATTTGAGATTTTAAATGCTCTAAATAATTGTTCTAATAAAAAAACTCTAATTAATTGATGTGGAAATGTCATTTTAGAAAAGCATACTTTTTCATTTGTAGAATTTAAAAATTCATTAGTCATTCCTAAACTTCCACCAATTACAATTGTTATATTACTATAATTTAAAGAGATATTATCTATTTTTTTAGAAAATTCTTCTGAAGAATATTGTTTTCCGTGTCAAATCTAAAGCGATAATATAGCTATCTTTTTTTATATGAGAAATTATTTTATTACATTCCTTTTCTTTTACTTCATATAATAATTTTTCACTATTAGTATTTGGTATTTTTTCATCTGGTAATTCTATTATATTTAAATTGCAATATTTTGATAATCTTTTTGAATATTCTATAATTGCATCTTTTAAATATTGTTCTTTTAATTTGCCTATGCAAATAATATCGATATGTAACATTTTCAAAAACCTTTCTAAATAACATCAATTATTGGACTAACAGTATATCTATTAGCAACACTTAAGTGAAATAAATTTTCATTTACATTGTTTTCTATTAGTTGCTCTACTACAGTTTTATATGCAAGTTCAGGAAAATTATTTTCCTTACTTAAATGTCCTAACATAACTGTATTTAAACCATGTTTTACTAAATTAGAAATAGTTTTACCAGCTTCGTCATTAGATAAATGGCCATTAGGTCCACAAATTCGTTGTTTTAAAACATATGGATATGATGAACACTTTAAAATATTAGGGTCATAATTAGCTTCTAATAATATAAAAGAACTATTATATAAATTATTTACTATTTCAGTCGTCATATGACCAATATCTGTTGCTATACTTATTTTTTTATCGTTATGATATATATTAAAACCAGATGGATTTGATGCATCATGTGGAATGCTAAAAGGTAGGATAGTTAAATCTCCAATATTAAATTTTTCATATTTAAAGTATTTAATATTAGAAATATCCATTTTATTACTTTGAGTAGTCATTGCATTCCAAGTTTCAGCATTTGCATAAACAGGAACATTATATTTTTTTGAAAATGTTCCAACACCTTTTATATGATCAGAATGCTCATGTGTAATTAATATGGCATCTATACTAGTAGGTTCTACGTTTATACTATTTAGTGCTTCAGCTATCTTTTTTGCACTTTCGCCGACAATCTATTAATATTTTTGTATTATTTGTTTGAATTAGTGATGAATTTCCTGTACTACCACTATATAAACTGCAAAATTTAAACATTTTTTATTTCATCCTTTGCTTGTATTAAAATATGTCTTCCTCTACAACTCTTTGAATATTTGCACCTAATTTTCTGAACTTTTCTTCTATATTTTCATAACCTCTATCTATATGATAAATATTTGTTATAGAAGTTTCACCGTTAGCTACTATTCCTGCAATTATAAGAGCTGCACCTGCACGTAAATCAGTTGCTTCTACAAAAGAACCATATAGTTCTTCCACACCTTCAAAAACTGCAGATTTACCTTGATTTATTATTTTAGCACCCATTTTGTTAAGCTCAGCTGTATATTGAAACCTAGAGTCCCAAATACCTTCATTTATAATGCTTGTACCTTCTGCTAAACTTAAGACTACACCTATTTGAGGTTGTAAATCGGTTGGGTAGCCAGGATATGGCATAGTAATAATATTTGCTTTATTTGGTCTTTTATTTGTATATACTCTTATTGAGTCATTATTTATATCTACATTAATACCCATTTCTATTAGCTTTGCTGTTAAACAATCTAGATGTTCAGGAATACAATTTTTTACTGTTATATCTCCTTTAGTTGCAACTGCTGCAAGCATAAAAGTACCTGCTTCAATTTGGTCAGGAACAACACTATAGGTAGAATTACCAGTTAGCCTTTTTACACCATTTATTTTTATTAAGTCAGTTCCAGCACCACGTATATCGGCACCCATTGCATTTAAAAAGTTAGCAACATCTACGACATGAGGCTCTTTAGCAACATTTTCTATTATAGTTGTGCCTTCTGCTAAAACGCTTGCAAGCATAACATTAATTGTTGCACCAACTGATACTTTATCTAAGTAAATAGAAGTACCTACTAATTTTTTAGCATTAGCATTTATTTTACCTTCTAAAACTTCAACATTTGCACCTAATAGCTCGAAACCCTTTATATGTTGGTCTATAGGTCTTGCACCTAAATTGCAACCACCAGGAAGTCCAACAACGGCTGATTTACATCTTCCTAAAAGGGCACCAATTAAATAATAAGATGCTCTAAATTTACTTGTCATATCTATAGGAGCAGCTGAACTTTTTATGTTTCTTGAGTCTATTGTGACTTCATTATTTCCATTCCAAGTAACCTTTGCGCCTAATTCTTCTAAAATTTTGCATGATATTTTAACATCACTAATATAAGGTAAATTGTTTATTGTACAAATACCATCTACTAATAATGTTGCTGGAAGTAATGCAACAGCTGCATTTTTTGCTCCACTAATTACTACATCGCCACAAAGACGAGTTCCACCTTTTATAACTAATTTTTCCAAATATATTACCCCCATATATTTACATTTAAAAAAATAGAATACTATTAAAATATTCTATTTTTACATAATTAATATATCACATATATTAACATTTTACAACTATTTTTTTGCAGTTAATATATTACTGTTTTGGAATAATTCTATTATTTTAAATTTAAACTTAACTTCTTTAGAATTTGTATCAGAAATTATACTATATTCTTCTTCTGATAATTCATTTTCTAATACTTTTTTAGATTCATCTGGAACTATACCAGAACTTACATTTACAAAACATAAAGGAGGAAACATTACGCACCACCAGTTTTGACCATTTGCTTCTCCTATTTTAACCCTTAATGCATCATATAAACCAGCAGGTATGGAAATATCACCATATGTTTTAGTAGGAAAAGAAAAGTTTCCTATTTCTACTTGTACATCATAATTATACCCATTATCTATAATAGTTTGTTTGGCTACTTTTTCAAAATCATTTATATGCTCTTTAGCAATTTGCATAGCTTCTTCTTTATTTTTAGCATCTAATGATATTGAATTCATATATTCTATTAATTTATCTCTAACTATATATTTTAAATTTTGATCTTCTTTACTATCACTATTTGCAATAACATGTAGCCTAAAAATACTATCTTCTAATTCAGAAGAAACCGAAGTAACATAGGAAAAAGCAGATATAAAAATGTAAATTCCTAGTAAAATTATCAAAATTAAGGAATATTTTACTTTTTTTGAACATATAATATTTAATAAAGTTTTCATACAAACCTCCAAATTTTAATTTACGTTTTATTGTATTTATTAAAAGTATTTACAATAAAAAAATATATATACATATTTGGAAAAATTTTTATTAATTGGTATGTATGAAACTTTGAAAATGTCGAAATATAGCGAAAAGTTTATTTGTAATATTCTTGACATATTCGTAATAAAATGGTAAAATTTACCAGTAAGCAAAAATAAATCTTCTGTAATTGCTTATACTGTAAGAAGATTTGAACGAAAGAGGAGGCCATATTTTATGAGTATTGAAAACAAAAGCATTATGAAATTATGTAGTTTTTATGTAAGTGACTGGCATTTAATAACAATGCTACTTCCTTATGTAAATAGGAAAATTAACGAAAAAGAAAAAATAGTTACAGTATTAGAAGCAGATATAAAAAATAACGTAGAAACATTGGTAAAAAGATTAAATTTAAGAAATGAACAAGAAATATTAAATATAGATTGGAGCAAAAGAGATAATTATTTAAGTATTAATAAATTACTAAATGATAATATAAAGGAAAATATTATTATTATTGTAAATGGAACAAAAGAATATATAAAAGAAGCAAATAAAAATATAGAAACAATCATAGAAAAAAATAAAGATAAAATAAATCAAAAAAATATTAAAATAATTAATTGTTATGAAATAGTAGAATTTAACGGAAGTATAGTAGAAATATTAGATAATCACGATAAAATACTAAATACCTCAGGAGAAAAAGAAATAAATGAAGTTTTCGAAGATTATATAAAAAGTGAAAAAATTAGTTAAAAATAATTTTAAAAAACTTGAAATAATTGTAGGGGCGACTAGTAGTCGTTCATGCCTTATAAGAAATTACCCTAATAGTAAAAAAGGTATAATTTCTTAAAAACATGGACAAATACTAGAAGCCTCTATCTTTTGTATTATCTTTTTTATTTTCTAGGTTAAGAAAGTACTCTATTTTAATTATAAGAAAGAGGCTTTACCTCTTAGATAAGCTATGCTCGCCCCTATAGTTCCAACTTAAAATAGAGTGCTTTTTTAGTATAAAATATAGGGGCAATTTCAATTACCCGTAACCTACAAAGGCATACTAAAAAATATTTATTTAAGCAATTGTTTCAAAAATGTTTTAGAATATATTTTTATGATAAAAATATTGATATACGAAATTATAAATATATACAATTGACTAAAAAATAATATAATAATATAATATAAAAGAAAGAGAGGTAAATATGCTATGGAAGATAAATATTTATTAGTAAAAGAAAAATTAACTAAATATAATCAAGAACATTTATTAAAATTTTATAATGAATTAACAAAGGAAGAAAGAGATAATTTATTAAAAGATATTTTAGAAATAAATTTTGAGCAAATACAAAATTTATTTGAAGAAACTAAGAAAAAAAATAAATTTAATGATGATATAATAGAACCAATAGAATATATAGATAAAGAAAAAATGTCTAATGAAGAAAAAGAATATTATAATAAAATAGGAGAAAATTGTATAAAAAATAATGAATATGCAGTTGTAACTTTAGCAGGAGGCCAACGGAACAAGACTAGGGCATAATGGACCAAAAGGAACATATAAAATTGAGCATGATATAAATAAAAGTATATTTGAAATATTAAGTGATACAATGAAACAATATTGTTCAAAGTATGGAGTAAGTATTAGATGGTATATAATGACAAGTAGAGAAAATAATATTGAAACAGTACAATTTTTCGAAAAAAATAATTATTTTGAATATGGAAAAGAAAATATAAAATTCTTTATTCAAACAGAGTTACCAATGCTTGATGAAAATGGAAAAATATTGTTAGAAACAAAATCAAAAATAAGAAAAGCTGCTGATGGGCATGGTGGGATATTTAAAACAATGCTAAATACTGGAGTTACAGAAGATATGCAAAAAAGAAATATTAAGTGGGTGTATATTGGAGCAGTAGATAATATATTATCAAAAATGGTGGATTCTTTATTAGTTGGTCTTACAATAGATAAAAAAGTATTAGCAGGAGCCAAAAGCTTAGTAAAAGCCTATCCAGAAGAAAAAGTAGGTGTGTTTTGTAGGAAAAATGGTAATCCATCAGTAGTAGAATATACTGAAATATCAAAAGAAATGTCAGAAGAAAAAAATGAAAAAGGAGAACTTAAATTTAGCGAATCACATGTATTATGCAATATATTTAACATAGAAACTATTATACAAATGGGAGAAACAAATTTTAAATATCATGTAGCACATAAAAAATCTAATTATATAGATGAAAATGGAATACTAATAAAACCAGAAAAGCCAAATGCATATAAATTTGAAAATTTCTTATTTGATAGTTTTGAAAGATTAGAAGATATTGTAATATTAAGAGTAAAAAGAGAAGACGAATTTGCACCAATAAAAAATGCAGAAGGTGTAGATAGCCCAGAAACAGCAAGCAAATTATATATGGACTTTAAAAATAAAAGTAAATAGCAAATATTAAATTAATTGTAGGGGCGATTTTAATCGCCCACAAGCTACAAAGATATACTAAAGATAACTCGATATGTAATTATTACAAATATTCTTAAATTTAATTATTATATGATTATTATAAAATTAACAAGGAGAAAAATAATGGAATATAAAGAAAAATATAAAGAATGGTTAGAAAATCCACTTTTTGATGAGGAAACAAGAGAAGATTTAAGAAAAATAGAAAATGATGAAAAAGAAATAGAAGATAGATTTTATAAAGAATTAGAATTTGGAACAGCAGGTTTGAGAGGGATTATTGGGAGCGGTACAAATAGAATGAATAAATATACAGTAGGAAAAGCAACTCAAGGGTTAGCAAACTTTATAAAAAAAGAAAATGGGCAGGAAAAAGGTGTGGTAATTAGCTATGATTCAAGAAACTTTTCTAAAGAATTTAGTGATATAGCAGCACTTTGCTTAAATGCAAATGGAATAAAAAGTTATGTATTTGAAAGTATAACGCCTGTACCAGAACTTTCATATGCAGTTAGAAAATTAGGGGCTATAGCGGGTATAATGATTACAGCAAGTCATAATCCAGCAAAATATAATGGATATAAAGTATATTGGGAAGACGGAGCACAAATAACATCTCCAAAAGATAAATTAATTATTGAAGAAGTAAATAATATATCAGGTTATGATAAAGTAAAAAATATTGATAAGGGAAAAGCAGAAAATTTAGGATTATATAATATTATAGGGAAAGAAATTGATGACTTATATATTGAAGAATTAAAAAAGCAATTACAAAATCCAGATATAATTAAAGAAGAAAAAGAACTTAGCATTGTATATACTCCACTACATGGAGCAGGAAATATTCCAGTACAAAGAATATTAAAACAGATAGGGTTTGAAAATGTAAATGTAGTAAAAGAGCAAGAAATGCCAGATGGAAATTTTCCAACAGTTTTATATCCAAACCCAGAAGATAAAAATGCATTCAAATTAGCTTTAGAACTTGCAAAAGAAAAAAATGCAGATATAGTTTTAGCAACAGATCCAGATGCAGATAGATTAGGTGTATATGCAAAGGATTCTAAAAACGGAGAATATAAAGCATTTACAGGGAATATGTCAGCACTATTAATTGCAGAATATATATTATCTCAAAAACAAAAGAAAGGTACACTTTCAAAAAATGGTGCAATAATAAAAAGTATAGTATCATCAACAATGGCAAAAGAATTAGCAAAAGAATATAACTTAAAATTAATAGAAGTATTAACAGGTTTTAAATATATTGGGGAAAAGATAAAAGAATTTGAGCTTTCAAATGAATATACTTATGAATTTGGTTATGAAGAAAGTTATGGATGCTTAGTAGGAACACATAGTAGGGATAAAGATGCAATAGTAGCTGTTATGTTATTATGCGAAGCGGCAGCATATTATAAAAAGGAAGGTTTAACTTTATGGGAGCAAATGGTAAAAATGTATGAAAAATATGGATTTTATAAAGAAGAAACAATTTCTATTACATTAGAAGGTGTAGATGGATTAGAAAAAATAAAAGAAATAATGAATGAATTAAGAAAATCTCCGCCAAAAAAGTTTGCAAGTTATAATGTAGAAAAAATAAGAGATTATAAATTAGGAAAAATTATAGATATAAAAACAGGAAAAGAAAATAACACAGATTTACCAATTTCAAATGTGCTATATTACGAATTAAATAATGACGCATGGATATGTATAAGACCTTCAGGAACAGAACCAAAAATTAAATATTATATTGGAGTAAAAGGGAATTCCTTCGAAGATGCAAAAGAAAAATTAGATCAATTAATTAATAGTATAAAAAAATAAAATAAATAATAATGGGTATTTCAAATAACAAAAGTGTGTCAAAAGAGATACCCTTCTAACACACTTAAATAACAACACTATTTCTTTTCTATTTGCCATTTTAATATAGGATAACCATCATTCATACCTATATCATTTATCCAAATTTCTTCATCTTCATTTAAAATAGAAACACTATCTTTTAAAGTTTGAGAATCAACAATTCCGTCTGTCTTTTTAGTATTTACATTGTAATAAGATACTGAAAAATTATCTGTACAATAAGAATTTTGTATTTTTCCGGTATTATAAATTCTACCAGATATTCCTCCTAAGTGACTTATGCTTGTACCTTCTAATAAATTAATATTTTTAATATTATAAGAGTTTTTTAGTGTAGAATTATTAAAAGATAAATCCCCTAAAATACCACCACAGAATATTCTAATAGTGCCATTTTTACCTACAATAATTTCTCCTACATTATAACAATTAGAAGTTTGCCCTCCCCATTCGGTATCGCCAGAAATTCCTCCAATATTTAAGCATTTATTTGAATTATTATATGATTCTACATAAACCATTCCTTTATTATAGCAACTATTTATAATTCCACCATTACAGCCTACTAGTCCACCTATAAAAAATCCATCAACATTTATACTTTGTGCTGAAAATACGCCTCTTATTTCACCACTATTAATTCCACAATTTTTAATTGTTCCAGAACTATTATGACCTGTAATAATTCCTACAAATTGCCAGTCTGTTGAACTACTAGTTATATCTGAATTATAATATATATATGAATTTTCCATTACTAAATTTTGTATTGTTCCATGATTCCCACAAAATAGACCTATTGATATAGATGAAAAACCACTATTGTTAGGATCTTGAATATTTATATATAAATTGTTAATTACATGATAATTACCATCAAAAGTACCAGCAAAATATTTTTCATCTTCATTAGGGAAGGGGTTAAGCCCAATAGGCTCCCAACTTATTTCTTGTCCATTTATATTACCACATACACTTGATAAATCAAGATCATTTCCTAATTTTATAATTTTTCCTTCATATGATAAACCAGTATTTACTTTATCTCTAAATTCAGCTAATTCGTTTGCTGTATATATAGTTTCTCCTGATTTTTCTTGTATTCTTCTAATTTCTGTTTTTCCATCAGTTGTTGCTACGATAATGTCATATTTTTCATCTAATTCTAATGTTATAATTTTTCCAGATATTAGTTCTTCTGTTGTCATTTCATAAATTGTTCCATCAGTTTTTTTTATAGATACATTTTTTAAAGTAGAAGTTGCATCTATTTTTAGAAATATATCGACTTCGTATTTATCATTACTATTTTTTCCATTATACTTTTTAATTTCTTTTGATATTCTTATCGATGTTTCCCCAATATTTTCTATTATCTTTAAATTTTGTCTATCTATTTTAAAGATATAATTATCTACTATTACTAACTCTTCATTTACTATAATGCCTTTTTCTTCTAACATATTGTTTAGGAAATCTTCTTTATTATAATTTTTATTTATTTGTTTTTCTGTATTTGCATTTAATAATACTAATTCTAACTTTTCTTGTGCAACTGCCTCTGCATATTGTTCTTTTGCTTCTTTTAATCTAGTAAATATTCCGTTTGGACCTAAGCTTAGATTTATAGATATTCCAGCCAATATAATCAATATTATTATTGTTATTACTAAAGAGATTAATGTTATTGCATGAGTAGATATAAGGAATGAAGCTATATCTGTATTATTATACATTATTTTTCTTTTTGTTTTTTTCATTATATATTGGTTCTCCTTTACTTTGAATTTTACTTTATTATATTTTACCAATAAAATATTTTTCAGTCAATAATTTACATTTTGTTTTCTACAAATATGAATTTGCATAAGAAAAATAATGCATACAAATATTAATGAAACTAAATTACAATCGATAATATAAAAATTTATAGTGAATTAAAATTAAAAATAAATATAAATTAGTATAAAAATAAATGATATAAAAATTCCTAAAAATAAGATTAATGCTAAAATTATTAGTTACAAATTATTTTTTAGAAATCTTTATATCTTTATTTTGTTATAATTAATTATCTTGAACAGGTGAAAATTCTACCTCATTTTTATTTCCTTCAAGTGTTTCATAGAAAGCAACAAATGTAACCATCATATAAGGCATTAACCAAAGCATACCTATACCAAAGGTAAATGCTGCAAGTATTGCCCAACCGATAAAAGTAAGTCCTAACCAGAAAAAGCTCCATCTGTTACCAGTCATTAATTTTTGGCTTTCTTCTACAATTTCTTTACCTGTTTTATCTGGACTATCATATAAAATATAAAAAGATAAAGTATAGTAATAAGATTTTACTGTTAGATATATTAAAGAAACAATATATCCAATTAAGCCAACTATTGCAAGACCTGCAAATCCAGTTGTAGCACTAGTAGAATTAAATGCCACACCTACACCAGCTCCAATTCCTGAAAATGTCATTACCATGATAAATACAATTACTAAAATAATTGGTATAATTAGTTTTAAAATCATATTTCCGAATACAACCCAAACTTTTCCAAAATTAGAAAAACCTATGTTTAAAAAATCAGTATAAGTAACTTCTTCATTTCTCTTTAGTTTAATAAAAGTAACTAGTAAACCAAAAGAAATTGGTAATGAAATAATTGTTACAAGAATTCCTCCTATAAATGGGATAAATCCTAAAATAAAGCCAATAACCCAATTTATAATAACATATACTAAAGTTATTAATGCTGCTTTTCCCCATTTCCCCTTTAAGCTTTCACGAGCATTGGCTCTTAATTCTGATGATGTCATAAAACATTCCTCCTTTTATTTTTATAACAAAATATTACATCACTTGACAACATAAGTCAAGATATTTAAGACACAATACTTAAAAATTTAATTTAACTAAATCAAATTTTAAATTAAAAAAATTAGAATTAACTAGTATTAGTAAGTAATAAATTTTTTAGTAAATGCCTTATAAAAAATTAATGAATATTAAAATTACTATTACAATAATTATATTAATGAAATTTATTGATATGCAAATTAGATTAACTATTTTTACATAAAAAAACTCTTATAAATATATAAAACATTTATAAGAGCACTATTATAACTATATGTTTAATAATTTAATTAAATAGTTTCATTTTGTATTTTTTTTATCTTTTCAAAATCATTATCTAAAATGTCTAAAAAGCATTTTACAATTTTAGGGTCAAATTGTGTTCCATTATATTTTTCAAATTCTACTTTTACAATATCAATAGGAAGAGAATTTCTATAAGCTCTTTTTGAAGTCATAGCATCAAAACTATCTGCTACAGCTACAATTCTTGCTAGAAAAGGAATATTAGTTCCTTTTAAGTTTTTAGGGTATCCAGTTCCATCATATTTTTCATGATGATGAAGAACAATAGGAATTATATTTTCAAAAATATTTGAATTTTCCAATATATGAGCACCTATTAAAGGATGTTTTTTTATCTCATTATACTCGTCATTTGTTAATTTTTCTGTTTTTAATAAAATATTATCAGGAATTCCTATTTTGCCAATATCATGAAATAACCCACCAATTTTTAGTAATTCAATGTCTTTATCACAAAGTTCTAATTTTTTCCCTATTAAACAACTATATTTAGAAACTCTATCAGAATGTCCGCATGTATAGCTATCTTTTGCATCAACTGTTCTTCTTAATATTTCAATAGAAGCCAAACGTTCCTTTTCTAATTCATTATTTTGGATATTTTGCAAACTATTAATATAGTCATTATAAATTTGTTTAGTAGCATTTATTTTAAACATTAAATTACTAAATTCATTATTATAAGTAACAAAATTAGAATTAGAAATATTTTTTGTTACTGCATTAATATTATTATGAAAATTTAAAGCTAAACATATTAATGAAATAAAATCTATTAATATTATAAATATAAGAAATATAAATGTAGAAATATTTAATGGTATACAAATTAACCCAAGTAACAAAGTAATTATAATTAGAGGAAATATTTCAAATATTAGGTTGATACCAGTAGGAATATTTAAAAATAGCCTTTTACTAATTTTAGTAATACTTTTAGTATTTATTTTAAATATATTTTTAGAATAATCTAAAATTTTTCTAAAATAATCTCCGAGAAAATATGTAAAAAACAACTGAGCTAAAGGCAGATAATAAACATATAATAAAAATATTTTTTTCTTTAAAAATAGTAGCTACTAAAATAGGAATAATTAAGCCTAAAAAATATAAAATAAAAGGAACATTTTTGCATATAAAATATATAACATTATTATAATAAATAATTTTATTCATATAAGTATTTGTATTACGTTTTTTATTATTACCTAAAACTTCATTAAAATGTAGAGGTAAAATATATTTTTGACTATTTTTTATATTCTTATAAATAAAAGACATAGATAAGCATAGCAAAAAAGCAGTAAGAAATATATTTAAAAAAATAATAAAAATAGATTTTTTAAAATTTAATGGCATCAATAAAGAGCCACTTAAAAAAAGCATTAAATATATAAAAAAATATAAAAATAAAATTTTTAAAATTAATTTATTTATTTTCATTTAATAAGTCTCCTTATAAAAAATACAGAAAAATAAATTTTCTTTCCACATTATATAAACAAATTAAGAAAAAAGCAATAGAACAATTTTGAAAAAAGTTTAAATATAAAAAAGATGGGAAAAATTATAATATAAAAAGGAGAGTGATTATATGTACAAATATAAAAAGAATGCAAATAATAAATTAAAAAATATAATTATTATAATGACAATAACGATATTAACATCTATATTAACAATTTTATTGTATAGAATGTATGAAAAAATTAATATACATACATATGAACCAAATACAAGTGGTACAGCAATAAGAATAATACAAACTGTTGATGAAGTAAAACAGCAAAGTAAGCAAATAGCAGATGTAGTAGAAAATGTAACATCTTGTGTAGTAGGAATTTCTAAAATAAAAAATGCAGGAACAACAGTATTTTTAAAAGATGGGACTAGTTCATTAGGTTTAGGTTCAGGAGTTATAGTATCAGAAAATGGATACATATTATCAAATGAACATGTAACAGGAAGTAAATATAGTAATTGTTATATAACTTTAGAAAATGGAAAAACGTATACGGCCTCAGTTGTATGGTCAGATAGTACAGTAGATTTATCAATAGCAAAAATAAATGTAAAAAATTTACCTTATGCAAGCTTAGGAGATTCTGACAACGTAAGAATAGGAGAAATAGTATATGCAATAGGAAACCCAATAGGTTATGAGTTTCAGAGAACAGTGACTTCAGGAATTATAAGTGCAGTAAATAGAACTGTAAGAATAGATGAAAACGGGGAGAGCACATATATGGAAGATTTAATTCAAACAGATGCTACTATAAACCCAGGAAATAGTGGAGGCCCATTAATAAACCCAGACGGAAAAATAATAGGGATAAACAGTGTAAAAATAGCATCAGCAGAAGGGATAGGGTTTGCAGTACCAATAAATATAGTAAAACCAATAATAGAAAAATATATGAAAGAAGAAAAATTTGAAGAAGCAAGCTTAGGAATATTTGCATATGACAAAGAAATAATACCATATATAGACGAAAAAATAGAAATCCAAAAAGGAATATATATAGCGCAAATATCACTAGATTCACCAGCAGCAAAGACAGGCCTAAAAGTAGGAGATATAATAACTAAAATAGATAATTTAGAGTTAAACAAAATGTGTGATTTGAGAAGTTATATTTATACAAAATCACCTGGAGATGAAGTAAATTTGACTATATATCGAAATAGAAGAGAAATACAGATAAGAGTGAAATTAGGAACAAAATAGTTCCCATTGGGGACGTTTCTAAATGAGAAGTCTGTCACTTTTGGGAAGTAAATTATTTATGAGTAAGATAGTATATAAAAAAATAGTTGTTAAAAATATATTTATAAATATTTGAAAAATAGTACTTAAACAATTTCAAATATTTAGTTCCCAAAAGTGACAGACTTCTCATTTGGAAACGTCCCCAATGGGAAGCATAGAAAGGAGAATATAAAATATGGATAATTCATTATGGATAGCAAGTATGCAGGGACAAGTAAAAAGATATGAGAGGTTAGAAAAAGACATAAATTGTGATGTATGTATAATAGGAGGAGGTCTAACAGGTCTTACTAGTGCCTACTATTTAAGTAAAGCACGGTAAAAATGTAGTTGTTTTAGAAAAAAACTATATAGGAAGTCACACAAGTCGGTAATACTACTGGGAAAATTACTAGTGGGCATGGGTTGTTTTATGATTATTTAATAAACTCTTTAGGAAAAGATATGGCTAAGCAATACTTAGAAGCTAATGAACAAGCAATATATAATATTGAAAATATAGTAAATGAAGAAAATATAGATTGTGATTTTGAGTGGCAAGATAATTATATTTTTACACAAAGTGAAGATGAAGTTACAAAAATAAAAAAGGAAGTAGAAGCCGTTAATTCATTAGGATTAAATTGTGAATTTATAGATAAAATAGATATTCCTATAAAAGTACAAAAAATTAATGAAGTAAAAGATGAAATAATAGAAAAAGAAAATAAAAGTATAAATATACAAAAACCTATTTTAGCAGGAATAAAGTTTCCAAAGCAAGCACAATTCAACAGTTATAAATATATGTTAGGCTTAGCAAATGCAGTAGTAACAAAAAATAGAGGAACTATATATGAAAATTCAAAGGTTATTGATGTAAAAAAAGATAATGGTGAATATATTATAAAAACTGAAAATGCAGTAGTTAGTGCCAAATATGTTATTATAGCTTCGCACTATCCAATAGTAAATTTCCCAGGTTTCTATTTTATGAAAATGTATCAAGAAACTTCATATTTAATTGCAGTAGAAACTAATAAAGAGCTTTTTAAAGGAATGTATATTAATAGCGAAGAGCCAAGTATATCATTAAGAACAGCTTTATATAATGGAAAAAGAGTATTATTAGTAGGTGGAATGAAGCATAAAACAGGAGCAAAAATTGATTTAGAAAATGCATATAAAAATTTAGAAAAGGTAGCAAGAGACCTATATCCTGATTGTAGAGTTTTATTTAGATGGAATACGGAGGATTGTATACCCTTAGATAAAATTCCATATATAGGCGAATTTTCTAATTTAATGCCTAATGTGTTTGTAGGTACAGGCTATAAAAAGTGGGGAATGACATCATCAAATGTAGCTGCAAATATTATTACAGATAAAATTTTAGGAAAAGATAATAAATATGAAGAAGTTTTTAACTCTAAAAGATTAAAACCGATAAAGAATTATGAAGAATTAACAAACATGGTAAAAGAAGTAGGGAATTCATTAGTAATTAATAGATTAAGAAAAAATGATGAATATTTATCAAATGTAAAAAAAGATGAAGGAAAAATAATTGAGATAGACAATGAAAAAGTAGGAGTATACAAAGATAAAGAAGGAAAGATACACGCTATAAAGCCATATTGCACACACTGGGGATGTGAGCTTTCATGGAATAATTTAGATAAAACATGGGATTGCCCTTGCCACGGCTCAAGATTTAATTATCAAGGAAAAAATATATATGACCCTGCAATAAAAAATTTAGAAGTTTATGATATAACTTAATAAAAATAACCCATCTCAAAGTTATGAGTTGGGTTATTTTTATCATGATTGGGAAATTTGACGTAATTTTAAAAGCTGATTTAGTATAGTATCTGCTTTTTCGCCTTCTACAGTATCTTCTGAAATGCTTAAATGTAAGTCATCTAAATTGATATTAGAAAAGAAAACATATTCTTTACCTGGACATAATAATTCACCAGTTGTAGAAAATTGATGACTAATATAATTCATTTTGAATATAGGATATTTAACTACTTCAACTATCAAAGTTCGCAAAGTTACAGTTATAATTTTATTGATTTCAGAATATATTGCCATGTAATCATTAGCAAATATTCCTTCAACATATTCATTTGTCAAAATAATAAAGCCTTCTGCAAATACATTTTCCATCCGATAAGTTGCCTCATAAATTAATACATTATCCATATTATACCTCCCATCCATATAAAATATGAAATTATTGGTTAACACATTTATAACGATAGTTTAACATAAAATTATAAAAAATGCAAATTTGAAAAAATTTAAAAAAACTATTGAAATTAAAATAAAAATATGTTATTATATATAAGCATTTGTTAAAGATGCTTAATCGAGGTGTAGCGCAGTTGGTAGCGCGCGTGGTTTGGGACCATGAGGTCGCAGGTTCGATCCCTGTCACCTCGACCAAAAAAGATAAGCAATAATTAAAAAATGCTTATCTTTTTTTATTGTACCCGTAGTTTAGTTGGATAGAATGCAAGGCTACGAACCTTGAGATCGGGGGTTCGAATCCCTCCGGGTACACCATTTAGTAAAAAAGTTCTCAATCCATTTTGAGAACTTTTTTATATAATTTGTATAGGTGTTATATGAAAAAATTATTGAAGAATTTAACAATGCAAAAGAAATCACAGATTATTTAATTAAAAACAGTTCTTGTAATGAAAAAGTTCCTATTGGAAATAAATAGGAGTTTGCTAAAGAGGATAGCTATTGAATTTTCTTTGACAATCCAATACAAGTACTCTACTTTATGCAAAAATCTTTAGCTAAATGTGCAAACTCCTTTAACTAAACCTTATATTCATATATTACGGAAGTTTAACTATTGTAATTGCTTGACTATTGATAGCCATTTCTGTTAACTCACTTTGAATTGCTTGTAAATATAAAAAATCCCCACTATCCAAATGTCTAGTAATAGTTCTTTGAACTAATTGATGTGCAGTTGTAAAACTAATAGTATTTAGTATTCCAGACCTATTACTTACTAAGTTAACGGTAATATTAATAGGAAGACCTTCTGATAAAACAGGATTATAGGCTGCTAGTTGATAGTTTATTTGATATTCTCCACTTTCTAATATAACAAACTCAGGGGAATTTCCTAAATGATTAACCGAATTACCTTCTGAATATAGTGTACTTGCAAAAGGAATATCTAGTGTGAGTCCTGTGACTTCTAATGGATCTGTTCCAGTACCCGCACTAACAAGAATATTATTCTCAGAGGCTGGAGTTGGCATTGGATTTATTAATAAATTAAAAGTTATAACACTTAAAAATACTAATATAAAGGATAATAAAGATATTATGCCTATCATAAGATTTTTTATGACACAACAACAGTAAGATGAAAAATTTTCCATCATTATACCTCATTTCATACTATATTGTATGTTTATCCACTTAAAATATTATGTAAATTATTTTGCGAAAAAATTAAAAATATTTTGAGGTTTGATATAGATTATTCGTTTTTAACATGCAAGAAAGAATCAAAAGAATATGAATATGAAACCCATAAAATATCAATGAAGAAAAAGATTATAATTTTATAGAGATACGAAAAGCAGAGAATATCTGCTTTTTTTTGTACCCATAAATAAAAATTTTAACAAAAATATTGACAAGTGTTATACAGTGTTATATACTGTATAACAAGGAGGCGATAATATGAAGATGATTATTAGTAATAGCAGTTCCGTTCCGATATATGAACAAATAAAAAAATCTATTATAAATCAAATACTAGAGGGAGAACTGAATGAAGATGAGCTATTACCATCTATCAGAGTATTAGCTGGGGATATAAAAATAAGTGCAATGACTATAAAAAAAGCCTATGATGAATTAGAAAAAGAGGGATATTTAAAATCTATACAAGGAAAAGGAACTTTTGTAGCACCTAAAAATACAGAACTTGCAAAAGAACAAGCACAAAAGGATATAGAAAATTACATAGAAAAGATAGTTGCTATTTCCAATAGATTCGAGATATATGAAAATGATGTAATCGAAATGTTTAAAATGATTTATGGGGAGGATAAGTAAATGGAAAATATTATTGACATTAAAAACTTAAAAAAGAAATATGATGACAAATTTGAACTTGGTAAAATAGATATATCAATACCAAAAGGAGTTATTGTAGGTCTTATTGGAGAAAATGGAGCAGGAAAAACAACCTTAATTAAGTCAATGCTAAATATTATAAAAATTGATAGTGGAGAAATAAAAATATTTGGAAAGGACTATAAAAAAGAAGAAAAAGAGATAAAAGAAGATATAGGTGTAGTTTTAGACAATATGTTCTTTCCAGAATTATTAAATGCAAAAGATATAAATAATGCTATGAAAGATGTATATAAAAACTGGGATAGCGAATTGTATTTTTCCTATTTAAAAGAGTTTGATTTACCAGACAACAAACCCTTAAAATCAATGTCAAAAGGAATGAGAAAAAAGTTAGAAATAGTAGCAGCTATTTCTCATAAACCAAAACTACTAATATTAGATGAGCCAACAAGTGGATTAGATCCAGTTGTTCGATCTGAAGTATTAGAGATATTCCAAAAATTTATAGAAGATGAGGAACATTCTATACTTTTATCAACACATATAACAAGCGACTTAGAACATATAGCAGATGAAATTATATTTATTGATAAAGGAAAAAAGGTATTACAAAAGTCAAGAGATGAAATAATTGATAACTATGGAATTTTAAAATGTGATATTGATTATTTTTCAAATATTGATAAAAAAGATATTATCGCATATAAGAAAACAAAATATGCTTATGAGATATTAGTTAATGATAAAGAACAGGCAAGTAAAAAATATCATAGTTGTGTAATAGATAAAATTACACTCGAAGATTTAATGGTATTAGTAATTAAGGGGGAAAAGATATGTTAGGTTTAATAAAAAAGGATTTTTTACTTATAAAAGCAAATTTAAAATCAATGATAATTATATTTGTAATATATATAATGTTGGCATTTCAAGGAACATTTGATGTTACATTTATAATTCCACTAATTGGAATAATGTTATTTATATCAACATTCAGTTATGATGATTTTAACAATTGGAACTCTTATGCAGTAACCCTGCCAAATGGGAGAAAAAATGTAGTTAGAGCCAAATATATAGCTTCAATAATTTTAACGATTATTTTAGCAATAGTATCTTTGATTATAGGAATAGGAATCAGTTACACAAAAACAAATAGCATAAATTTAGATGAAATTATTTCATCACTAATGGGAACGATGTTATCAAGTATTATTATAATTTCTTTACTTTATCCAATAGTTTTCAAATTTGGAGCTACAAATGGAAGAATAATATTATTTGCAGTAGTATTTGGAATAGCAGGAATAGGAGCTTTAATTGCCCAATTCGTAGATACGACACCTATTATAAATATGATAAATAGATTAGATAGTTATTCACTTATAGCAATTCCAATAATTTCTGCAATATTATTAGGTATTTCATATCTAATATCAAACAAAATATATCAAAGTAAAGAATTTTAAGAATATAACCTACGAAAGTAGTTTATATATAGTAACTCTAAACAAAACACTTTTTGAAGGAGGAATTATTATGAATAGGAAATTATCTTATGATGGAAAAGAATTACACGAAATGACACAAGAAGAATTGAAAGAGCAAGTAGAAACTAACAAAAAGAGAATTGTTCGCAATAATTTATTTGTTGCAACAATTACAGGAGTAAGTTTATTTGCTTTCCCACTAGCAGCATTGCTTACACTTGGTGTAGGTGTAGTTAGAAGAAACTGGATACTAGAAAATAATAAGGAAATTCAAAAAGAATTAACCAACAGATAAGATGATTTTTTGTTTGTAAAGAATGAGAGTCTAGTAATAGGCTCTCATTTTCAAAATAATTGAAAAATTGTTGTAATTTGTGTTATAATCATCTCGATAAATTACAATTTTGCAGTCTGCTAAAATGAACAAAAAAACGAAAGTTATAGTTTCTAAGTAGCAAATCTACAAGAAACTGTAACTTTCGCATATTTAATTTTTACGTTAATTGAACTCTTCAAGATGAAAATATTTTTCATTATTTTTTATAAAATATAAATATTAAGTTTTTTTGCAAAAGTGAAAATGTTTTCTCCTCTTTTAAATTTTTATCTATTTGCTAATAAATTAATCATATCAATAATTAATTTCTTATCATAATTTGATAGTTTCTGGTAATTCGTATGAACTAATTCTGATACAGTATAAACATTTTTATCTAAATATTTTCCTAAGAGAGTAGATGGAGCTATTTCAAAATAATTACATATATCAATTAATGCTATACAACCTGGAACACTATTGCCTTTTTCTATTTCGTATATATAATTTGATGATAAATTAGTTTTCTCTGCAAATTGCTCTCTTGATAGCTTATGAGATTTTCTCAATTCTAAAACTTTTTTACCAATATATTGTGCAATTTCTCGTTTCATATTATCAGTTTCCATTATAACTCTCCTTCAAATTTATTATATATTCTTTAATATGTTTCATAAACACAAAATATATGTAAAAAAATTAGATATTTAACAGTATTTTGTGAAAAAATATTTACATTTTTTTATAATATTGATAAAATCAAATTAGATATTTAATGTGAAAATATATATTTTATATAATAAAAATAGAAATTATGTACTTATTTAATGAACGTATAATTTATAAATATTTCTCTTAATCTGACAAATTTCTACAATTTTTTTAAAACAATCTTGTTATAATTATAAAAATCAGAAAAAGATATAGTAAATAAAAAAATAAAGAAAGAAGCTGATAAAATGCCAAAGAAATATTTAGAAAAAAATGTATTAGATGCAGCACTAGAAAGGTTAGAAATTATTTTTAATGAATTTGATAATATTTATTTTTGTGTTAGTGGAGGGAAAGATAGCTCTGTAATGGTGCAACTTGCTAATATAGTGGCTAAAAAATTAGGTAAAAAATTTGATGTATTATATATAGACTTTGAAGCGCAATATAAAAAAACAATAGAACATATTTATGACCTAAAAACTTTATCACAAATTAGAGATTTCTATCATATTGCTCTTCCTATGGCTCTCAGAAATGCGGTATCTATTTTGCAACCAAAATGGATTTGTTGGGAAGAAAAAAGTAAGGATATATGGGTAAGAGATATGCCAGAAGATTCAATAAATATTCATAATTGCCCATTTGAGTGGTTTAGAGAAGGGGAAGAATTTGAAGAGTTTATTTTACAATTTGCACACTGGTATCAAAAGAAATATAATACAAAAGTTGCTTGTGGAATAGGAATTAGAACAGATGAAAGTATAAATAGATTTAGAACCATTGCTTTTCAGGAAAGAAAAATTACGTATAAAGACTATCGTTGGACAACAAAAGTGAGAATACAAGAAAAACATATTGATGTATATAATTTTTACCCTATTTATGATTGGAGAGTAGAAGATATTTGGGGAGCAGTTAGTAAACTTGACTTAAAATATAATGAAATATATGAATTAATGTATAAAAATGGTTTAAGTATATATGAGCAAAGACTGTGCCAACCATATGGAGACGATCAAAGAAATGGGCTAGATCAATTTAAAGCACTAGAATATGATACATGGTCTAAAATATTAAATAGAGTAAATGGTGTTAATTTTGGAAATATATATTGTAAAACAACAGCTTTAGGAAATATACGCTCTACTAAACCTGATTTTATGACATGGCAAGAATATACAGTTTTTCTTTTAGAGAGTATAGGAATTTATAATAAAGATTTAATGATACATTATTATAAAAAAATAAGAAAATTTATTGCATGGCATAAAGATAAATTTGGAATAGATATTAAAGACATACCAGAAACAGCAGAAACTAAATTAGAAAATCAAAAAAAGGCAATTTCGTGGAGAAGAATTGCAAGAGCCATTGAAAAGAATGATTTTTATTTAAAAAGATTATCATTTGGTCAAACAAAAACAGATGATGAAAAATTGCAAGAATTAACACACAAATGGGATAATTTGTTAAATAAAACTACAAAAACAGATGACAAAACTTTAATAAAATTAATAGAAAAAATGGAAGAGTAAAAAATAAGTTGTAAAAAAAGCGTGATACACTTTTTCTACAACTATTTTATATTTAGGAAAATATATTTTAAAAATACATTTCACGTTGTAGGGGTCGCCCATTGGGCGACCTATGTAATAAATATATTTTTATCCCTAAATAGGAAAAATCAAATTTAAATTGTAGGGACGAGCTATAAGCCGTCAGTGTAAAAAAGCCATTTTGCTTCCTATGTGCGACTTATATCTATGGTACTACTATTACTTTTTAGTTCCAACATAAACAATTCTATTATGAGGATTGTAAGTATCCTTTGAAAGTAATGTTTTCGAAACAACCTTACCATTTTGCTTTAACACTCTATAAGCTACTGCATTACAACCATTAGAACCGCTTTCAATAACTTTAGTTTGGCCAACATTAAGAGAAGAAACTTGTTTAGTTATTGTTTTATAAGGAATGTAACTAGTTATATAAGCTTCTATTTCAACTTGATAATCATTTTCCTCTTTTAAACCAAATATTTTAGTAGTTATTATACCACCAGAATTTGTACATGATACTTTAATAGGGTATTTTCTATTATTTTTAAATTTAAAATCTGGTCCACCCCAAGAAACAGTTGCATCTGTTCCAGCTTTTACATATCCAGGGTTAAAACCATGATTGTGCCTTTCAACTATTTCAAGGTTTGAAAGTAAAACAGAATTATATAATGTAGAAGAAACCTGGCAAATACCACCACCAATACCAGTAGTTACTTCTCCACCCGAATATACAGCAGCACTTTTGAAACCAGCCTCAGCAGTTCTTTTTCCTACAGTAATATTATAAGAAAATGTTTCCCCAGGTAATATAACAATACCATCTATTTTAGAAGAAGCTAGTTTAATATTAGTAGTTCTATTAACATTTTTTGTACTATAAGAAGTAGAAAATGTCGCAAGTAAATCAGGAAATGCCTCTGTTCCTATTTGATTAGTAGTAATATTAGGCTGTGTTATTTTTAGAGTAATTGTATAATTTTCTTTATCTTCTTCTAAAAGTTGTTTAGCCTCATCTATAGTCATTCCAAAATCTATTCCATCTACATGCGGATATACAGTAAATGGGTCCTTAGTATAATATGCATCCTTAGGCTCTTTATAAATTTCAGAATGAATAGAATCTATATTAATATCTTTTGAAGTACAATTAACAACTGGAATATCGATATTTTCATCGTTTGTATTAAAATCATTTATATAAGCAATAATTTTTAATTTAAGAATTTGTGTATCTATAGTTACCCCATTTTTACCCTTAGTAATAATTAAATTATTATTTTCTACATAATAACTAGGTTCTACTAATTTATCCGGAAAATTAGTATTAATTTCTAACGCTAAATTATTAATCAGATTTTCATTATATGTAAAACTAGGAAGTATATCTGTTTTATGTATTAAACAAGATAATATTTTAAAATTATTTACAAAAATATTACTTTCTTTTCCAATTGCATAAGCTGTATCTATACTAGAGGCTATATCAAAATTAACTCCAAGTTGCTCTGCTGAGATAGTAGTACTAATATCATTATGTGTAAGGTTAAAAGGTGTTGTAAGTTTTTTAGTTATAACAGTTTCAACTTTGTTATATGCTTCTTCTTTTGTTAAGCCAGAAACATCAATTCCTTTTATAGAAATGCCTGAAACAATAGTATTTTTATTAACATTTAGCAAAGCAAAAATTGTAGAAAATAAAAGTAGCATAAAAATTAATAAAATACTAATAACAGGTATTAATATTTTATTGTATTTCTTATTCTTTATACTTTCAGGTATTCCATTAATATTTTCATTTTCTATAATATTTTCAGTGTCATTAGCATTAATATCATTATCAGTAACATTTTCTTCTAGTATTTGTATTACGCCAGTAGCATTTTCTTCTTTTGAAATTTCTTGATTAGTAGTAACAAATTCTTCTTCATTAATTTTTTCTTTAGTATCAATATTTTTTTCTAATTCTTTTTCTTCAATTTTATCCATTTTCTAGCTCCAAAAAACAAAATAATTCATAATTTTACAAATACATTAAACAATAAAAAATATAATTTGTAAATACTATTTATAAATTATATATGTAAAAATAGATGGTTATATATCAAAAAAAAGGAAATAATAAAAAAAAGTAGAAAGAAATATATAGGTAAAAACTAAAGAAAGGGTGATAAATATGACAGAAGTAGAAAAATTAAAAGAAAATTTATTTAGAAAAACAAAAACAGGATGGGAAGGGTTAGAGGAAAATGTGAAAAATAGCATATTTACATTTTGTGATAACTATATAGAATTTTTAAATAAATCAAAAACTGAAAGAGAAATAGTAAAAAGTGTAAAAAAATTAGTAGAAGAAAAAGGATTTAAAAATATTTGTGAATATTCAAATTTAAAACCAGGAGATAAAGTATATTATATCAATAGAGAAAAAAGTATGTACTTAGCAATAATAGGAAAAAATGATATAGAAAAAGGAATTAATATAATAGGAGCACATGCAGACTCACCAAGGTTAGACTTAAAACCAAACCCATTATATGAAGATTCTGGTTTAGCATATTTAAAAACACATTATTATGGAGGAGTAAAAAAATATCAATGGACAACAATTCCTCTTAGCATGCATGGAGTAATAGTTAAATCAAATGGAGAAAAACAAGAAATAAACATAGGGGAAGACAAAGAAGACCCGATATTCACAATAACAGATTTACTTCCACATTTAGCAGCAGAACAAATGGAAAGAAAATTAAAAGAAGGTGTAAAAGGGGAAGAACTAAATTTATTAGTAGGAAGTATACCATATAATGGAGAAAGCATAGTAGATGCGGTTAAATTAAATATACTAAAAATATTAAACGATAAATATGGAATAAAAGAAATAGACTTTGTAAGTTCAGAAATAGAATTAGTACCAGCATTCTGTGCAAGAACAATGGGGTTTGATAGAAGTATGGTAGCAGCATACGGTCAAGACGATAAAGTATGTGTATATACATCAGTAAGGGCACTACTAGATATACAAAACCCAGAAACAACAGCAGTATGTATAATATCAGACAAAGAAGAAATAGGAAGTATGGGAAATACAGGAATGGAGTCACATGTATTTGATACATTTATTTCAGAATTATTAAATAGATTAGGAGTAAATAAACCAAACCTATTAGACCAAGTATTTTGTAATTCAAAAATGTTATCAGCAGATGTTGATGCGGCATATGACCCAATATATGCTTCAGCCTATGAAAGAAATAATTCAGGATTTTTAGGAAGAGGAGTAGGACTGAATAAATATACGGGAGCAAGAGGAAAATCAGGAGCATCTGATGCAAATGCGGAATTTGTTGCACAAATAAGAGGAATATTTGAAAAAAATAATATAAAATACGAAGTTGCAGAATTAGGTAAAATAGATATAGGTGGAGGTGGTACAATAGCCTATATTCTAGCCAATAAAGGTGTAGATGTAATAGACTGTGGTGTACCAGTACTTTCAATGCATGCACCATATGAAGTAACAAGTAAATTTGATATTTATGAAACATATAGGGCATATGAAGCTTTTTGGGAAAATTAAACAACATATAAGTAAATATTGTGTAATAAGGCGACTTTTTTCGCCAAATTACACAATTTTTTTCTTCTTTTTTATAATAATCGACAAAATTCGACATGTTTTCTTGACATAATGTTATATAATATAAGAAAGGGTAGATTGTAGAATAGTAATATTCAAGCTAACAAAGTAAGAGGCATATATCTAATAATTATGGATGTGTGGTGATGATAAATGGAGAAGAAATTAAGTAATGAAATAAGAAATTTGCAAAATGAATTAAATAATGACGTACAAAGTGATGAGCTAGATAATACAAAAGCAATAGAACTAAGTAATAAAATTGATAAATTAGTAAATGATTATTATTTAGTATCCATGTATGGGAGAAAATTTCCTGCTAATAGTAATATGAAGAAATATTATGAATTAAGTTACAGGGAATTAATAAAATTAACAATGAAAAATAATAAATTTCCAAGTTTAGAAGAATGGAATAAATATGCAAAAGAAAATAACTTATTATCATCAGAATCTATAAAATATATATCAATGCTCGAATGGAAATATTTAAAATTAAAAGTAAATAAACAAATTAGAATTTGTAGGAACTATTAAAAAAGAAAACATCTCAAAATACAGAAATGTAGTTTGAAATGTTTTTTTCATATCATTATCAGTTAAACACTGTTTTGAGATATTATTCTTCCCAAACAGCTATATAATTCATCTCTTTTACAAACATATCTGCTAAGGATCCATCACTCTTTTTCACTTTTCCACATTGTTCCCATTTATCTTGCTTAAGCTTATAAAAAACATCTTCTAATGTTTCAGAGTAATACTTAGAAGCATTATCATGTATTCTATTTAAAACATAAAATGTTTCATCTGTTGTAGTATATAAAACATCAGCAATAATTATTTTAGTCAAAAAAATCACCTCCCAGATAATTTCTTTTATAAATAAAAACGTTACAACTTTAAAAGTGTAACGTTTAACTTATACTTAAAGTTGTATAAGGCTATCTTGGTGATCCAGGAGGGATTCGAACCCCCGACCCACGGATTAGAAATCCGTTGCTCTATCCAACTGAGCTACTGAACCAAATATCAATTGCATAATAATATTAACACTATTTTAAATAAAAGTCAATGAAAAAAGAAAAAATAATTACAAAATTTCAGAAAAGTTTAGATTAGAGATGGAAAAATAATAAAATTTATAATTTCCAACCTCCAACTTCTAACTTCCAACCTCTATTTAGGAAATACAATTTTAGAATCTTTTTTTCTAGCTCTATACAAAGTAATTTTATTTCCTACAGTTTGTACTAAAATAGAATTAGTTAAATTAGCAATTTCATTTCCTAATAATTTAGCATTTGCAGGTGCTGTTTCTAATACAGAAATTTTTATTAATTCTCGTGCCTCTAGTGCATCAGAAAGTTGAGTAATTAAGTTATCAGAAATACCTCCTTTACCAATTTGAAAAATAGCATCTATACTATTTGCTAAACCTCTTAAATAGGCGCGTTCTTTACTTGTCATTTTTATTCTCCTTTCCTTCTAAACAAATTTTACATATATTTTCGGTAGAATGTACCTTTGCTAATTTGATAGAATTTTGTTTCATATTACTTAATTTATTTTCATCACTTAAAATATTATTTATAATAGCAGTCGAGTTTGAATCTTTTTTTATCCAAATACCAGCTCCTTCAGCTTCCAAAAATTCGGCGTTTTGTTCCTCTTGACCTGGTATTGGATTAATAATTATCATAGGAAGTGAGCTCGCCAAACTTTCACTAGTTGTTAGTCCACCTGGTTTTGTAATAACTAAATCTGAAATACTCATAAGTTCAGGAACTTTATTGGTAAAAGGAAGAACTTTAATACAGTCTTGTTTGTTATTTTCCAATACAATATTTTCAAAAGCTACTTTTAGTTTTCTATTTCTACCAGCAATAGCAACAACTTGAATATTATAGTCACTTTTAGCAAGAATGTTTAAAATATTAATTGTTTTATTTTTACCAATTCCATATTCACCACCACCGAAAAAATAAAATAGTCTTTTTATTTTTAGATAGTCCAAATTCTTTTAAAATTTCATTCTTATCATATTTTTCTAAAAAGCGCTCAGAAATAGGAATACCAGTAACATATATTTTATCTGCATCAATATCATTATTTTGAATAATTGTATTTTTCATATTTTCATTTGAAACAAAATAAAAGTCTACAAATTCACTGCCAATTAACCATTGATTGTGTGGAGCAAAATCAGTCATAACAGTAGCTAAGGTGCAATTAGTTTTACCTTTTTTCTTTAGATAGCTAGTCATTTGAGAACCAAAAGCATGTGTAGAAATAACAATGTCTGGTTTAATTTCTCTAAATAATTTAGCCATTTTTACAGCCATTATTTTATTAGAAGTAGAACTTACCTTTGCTATAAGACCATTTTCAGATTTATAATAAACCTTACCCCATGTCCAAGGTGCTTTTTTAGCTATTTCCTTGTATGCAGTTGTAGTAACCTTTTCAAAAGCTTTATTAATATATTTAACACAATCTATCATATATGTTTGTGTATCAGTATAATTATCATCAATATACTGCTTAATAGATTTAGCAGCAGAAAAATGACCACCTCCATATGAGGCATAAAAAATTAAAATTTTTTTCATAAATAATCTCCAATTATAAATATTTTAAATGTAGGGACGATTAGCAATCGACCTCGTAGCAAAGCCACATTCTTGTAGTATAGGAAAAATCGATTTTAAATTGTAGGAGTAGGTCTTGTGTTTACCTGCGTGGCGAAGCCAACTTTGTTTTTAATATAATACCACAAAAATAAAAAAAATACAAATAAAAAGATATGCTAATTAACATATCTTTTTATTCGTTATTCAATTTTTCTTGCGGGCTAAGCCCGCTAAACAAATCCACTTGTCCGAAACATGGGTTTCCTCCTCGCCACTCCGGCGCCTGCTGCGATCAATTATTCAAAGTATTTAAAAATTTGTGTGAAATCGGCTTTCCTCTGATCATAAACAATCCCTCCGCTTTTTTATGCTGGTTAACGAGTTACTGTGGTGCTACGCACCGCCGCTGATCTTACGCACTAATAATTGTTTTTGAAAAAACCTTAGGACTTGCTCTCATAGGCCTTTACCTCCTTGTGGATTTTTAATTTTAAATGTACTTGTCTCACTTGAGAACTAAACTTATTATAGCACAACAGTAAACATAATACAATACTTTTGGCAAAATTTTTAAAAAAAATTTTTTGAGAATAGGCATAAAAGTTATAAAAATATTGATATATATAGGGTTTGGTGAAATTAAAAAAATATAAAATTTTGAGAATAAAAACCAATAAAAAAGGAAAAATAAAGGTAAATAACGTAAAAATGGAGGAAAAAGAAAAAATGAAAAAGAAAAAATTATTAATAATATTTTTAATATTATGTGCAATTTTCTTTATAGTTATAAACATAGATGTAAAAAATGTGGAAAACTCATCTGGAGTTGTAGCAAAAACTTCATCAAGCACATCAGACTTACAATTAATGGCAAGAGCCATAAATGGTGAAGCAAGGGGAGAGCCATATGAAGGGCAAGTTGCAGTAGGAGCAGTTATTCTAAATAGAGTAAAAAGTTCAAAATTTCCAAACACAATAGCAGGAGTAATATACCAAAGTGGAGCTTTTACAGCAGTAGCCGATGGACAAATAAATGTAGCAATAGCAGAAGGTTCAACAGTACTAAAAGCAGCACAAGATGCAATGAATGGGTGGGACCCAACAGGAGGCGCAATATACTACTTTAACCCAGCCACAGCAACAAATAAATGGATATGGTCAAGACCACTTATTAAAACTATAGGAAAACATAGATTTTGTAGTTAGAAAGGAAGAATTTTAATATGAATATAAAAGAAAAAGTATACGATTGGAAAGATAGATTAAAAGATAGGCATATGCTTACTTTAGTAGTAACACTAGTTACGGTAATAGCAGTACTTGGATTATACACATATAAAAGGGAAAGAACATTTAGGCAAGCTACTGAAAATGATTATAACATGGCCTTTTTTGAACTGGTAGATTATGTACAAAATGTTGAGACATATCTTGCGAAATCATTAATATCAAGTACTCCAGAGCATGGGGCAGAAGCTTTAACACATGTGTGGAGAGAAGCAAACTTAGCTCAGGCATATTTAGCAATGCTACCAATGGGGTCAGAGGAACTTAGCAATACTTCCAAATTTTTAAATCAAGTAAGTGATTATAGCTTTAGTTTATCAAGAAAAAACATATATAATGAAGCTTTAACACGAGATGATTTTAATAATTTAAAAAATTTGCATAATTATAGTGTAGAGTTAGAAAATACATTAAATCAATTATCAGCAGATATGAATGATGGAAGAATAAAATGGGGAGAACTAACTAAAAAAGGAAGTACTGTATTTGCAACACAGGTTAGCAATATATCAAAAGATAGTTTTAGTAACTTAGAAGAGAATTTCCATGAATATGCAGGTTTAATATATGATGGGGCATTTTCAGAGCATTTAACTGGGTCAGAGAAAAAAGGGCTAACAGGAGAAAATATTGATGAAGAAAGAGCAAAACAAATAGCAATAGAATTCTTTGGAAATGAGAATATAAATAAAATAGAATCTAATGGAATTTCTGAAAATACAAATATGCCATGTTATGATTTTAGAGTAACATTAAATGGTGAAAAAGATGATAAAAATAATGCGATAATATCAATAACCCAAAAAGGTGGACATGTAGTATTTATGAATTATAATAGAAATATAGAGGCAGCAACAATATCAGATGAAAGAGCAGATGAAATGGGAAAGAATTTCTTAGCAAATCATGGATTCAAAAATATGAAAGAAACCTATTATTTAAAACAAGATGGAGTTATAACAATTAACTATGCATACTCTCAAAACTCACAAAATGGAGAAGTAACAATATACCCAGACCTAATAAAACTAAAAGTAGCCTTAGATAATGGGCAAGTATTAGGAATAGAAACAACAGGATATTTAAACTCACATTATGAAAGAGAAATAGGAAATATAGGAATAACAAAAGAAAAAGCAAAAGAAAGTTTAAATAAAGAGTTAAATATAGAAAGTGAAAGTTTAGCAATAATTCCAACACAGTTCCAAACAGAAATATTATGTTGGGAATTCAAAGGAAAAGTAGATGATACAGAATTTTTAGTTTATATAAATGCAAAAACAGGAAAAGAAGAAGACATACTTGTAATAAGAGATACTCCAAATGGAACACTAACAATGTAAAAAAACGCACGCTAGGGACGGTCCTTTTCGTTCCGATTTCGGAACGAAAAGGACCGTCCCTAGCGTGCGGATTTGTAAAATTTTGGCGAAAAAGTGAATTTTTTACCTTGACATATATAGTTATTAATAATAAAATTATAATAACTAGGAGGATAAAATGGATTTATTAGATAATATAAACAACATACCTCACAAAAGTACAAAAGAAGCATTAAATTATGAAGTAAAAGGAAAAAAAGGAAGAAACAAATTATTATTTGACTTTGAAAAAAGTTGTACTTTTAGGCATGGAGATAAAATAACGAACTTAATAAAAGCAAGAATTTTAGATAATTACCAAAAAGGAAGTTCTAGTTCACCAGATAGTGCAAAATACATATGTTTTGAAATTCCAGAGTTTATGTGCCTAGAAGAATTAATAAATAGTTCTATATTTGATACGTTAGAAAAATTTGGAATGCTTAAAGATTTAATAGATAGCGAATATAACCATTTAGGAATTATATATATAAATCAAACTGGAAAATATGAACTATATAACCCAACTAATGAAGTTTTACAGTATATAAAAGAAAATTTGAATATACAAATAACACAAAGCCAAGAATTACTTTCACAAAGAATAAAAGGTCAAGAATTTAAAACAAGAATTTCTAAACCTGTAAATGAATACACAAAGGAAAAACAGCAAATAATAAATGAAAGAAAGAAAAGTATATTTATAGAAGAACAATATAGATATAAAATAGGAAACGAAGTATATACAGATTATATTGGAACTGATGTGACAGAAGGAAAAATATTAAGAATAAATAGATTAAAGCAAATAGATAATAATAATGAGGAAAAATTATATTCAGCTTTTATAGAAAAGAAAGACCAAGAAATAGAAGAAGAACCTATAACGATTGGGCAAATTCCAAAAGGTTTCCCAATATTATTTACATTAACAAGTACTTTAGAAGAGTATATAAAAAACGGCAATGAAAAAGAAATAGCAAAAATTTTACAATTAATTACAGATTTACCAAAAGAAAGACTAAATATAAATGATATGATATATATTGGTGGGATAGATAGCAAAGGAAATATACATAGAAATATGGAACATTGTATAGAACAAACAAAAGAAACCATAAAGGAACAACAAGCTAAATATAAATCAATGATAAGTGAAACAAAAATTTCGATAAGATAGTTGATTGTAGAATAACGAAATTTAAAACATCTCGTAAATTTAGCTTTTTTAGAATATTTATAAAAGTATAATAAAAAGAATTAAGCAAATAATATTAATAGAAAAACAGTAAAAAAAGTGCTTACAAGTAATTTTAAAATTTATATAAATTATATAATGACTAAAATTATAATAATTAATAAATAAATTAAAATTACAAAAGCAAGTATAATAAAAAATAATGTTTTTCTAAAGTTAGGAGGTAACTAAAATGTCTAGAAATAGGAACTCGGTTATGTCTGAAAATTTAAAAGAAGAAATTGCAAAAGAGCTAGGAGTATATGAACAAGTAAAGCAAGATGGAGGATGGGGAAATGTATCATCTAAAACTTGTGGTAATATAATATCTAAAGCAATAGAAATAGCAAATAGAAGTGTTGAGTAGTAAATTATAGTAAATGAGCGATTATAACAATCGCTCATTTTACTTGCAAAAATATATTAAAAAGCATATAATTTATCATAAACAAAACATGAATATGTTTTGTTTTTTAAAATACAATATAAAAGAGGAGAAAGTATGAATAAAAATCATATAATAAGAATAAAAGATATTTTAGAAGTAACTAAAGGAACACTAATTATAGGAAATGAAAATGATGTGTGTGAAGAATTCACAAAAGATACGAGAGAAATAAAAGGAAATGAAACATATATTGGTTTAGTAGGAGAGAAAATAAATGGAGGAATTTATTTTGAAGATGCATTAAAAAATGGTGCTAGTACAGTAATTATTGAGAATATTCAAATTACACAAACACAAAAAGAAAAGTACAAAGGAAAAAATATAATAATAGTACAAGATACATTAAAAGCACTTCAAGAAATAGCAAAATTAAAGAGAAAATTATATAATGATAAATTGAAAGTAGTTGCAATAACTGGAAGCGTAGGAAAAACAAGCACAAAAGATATGATAGCAAGTGTATTAAAACAAAAATACAAAACTTTAAAAACAGAAGGAAACTATAATAATCATATAGGTGTTCCACTTACAATACTAAAGCTTAAAGAAGAACATGAAGTAGCAGTTGTAGAAATGGGAATGAATCATTTAGGAGAAATAAGCATTCTTACAAATATAGCGAAGCCAAATCTTTGTGTAATTACAAATATAGGAACTTCACACATAGGTAATTTAGGTTCAAGAGAAAATATATTAAAAGCAAAATTAGAAATACTAGAAGGAAATGAAGAAAAAGAAATAGTAATAAATAATGATAATGATTTACTACATAAATTTTATAATGAAAAAAACGATGAAATTAATATAATAACATATGGAATAGGAAAACAAAATAAAATATATGCTTGCGACATAATTCAAAAAGAAGAAAGCAGTAAATTTATATGCCATATAGAAGACGAAAAATTTGAAGTAGAAGTTCCAGTTGCAGGGTTACACTTTGTAGAAAATAGCTTAGCAGCTACAGCAGTAGGAAAAAAATTTGGACTTACAAATGAAGAAATAAAAAAAGGAATAGAATCATTTGAATTAACTAAAAAAAGAATGGATATAGAAACATTAAAAAGTGGTGTAAAAATAATAAATGATAGTTATAATGCAAGTTTAGAATCAATGAAAGGTTCACTTAAAAATCTTGCTCAATACAAAAATAGAAAAATAGCAGTATTGGGGGATATGCTTGAATTAGGAGAATATTCTAAAGAATTACATGAAAAAGTAGGAATAGAAGTGTATAAAAATAATATAAATATATTAATATGTTCAGGAGAAAATGCAAAATATATAGCAAATAAGGCAAAAGAAGAAGGAATGCCAGAAGAAAATATTTACTATTTTAAAGAAAAAGAAAATATAATAGGAAAATTAAAGCAAATGATGAAAAAAGATGATGTGATTTTATTTAAAGCCTCAAATGGAATGAAATTTTTTGAAATAGTTGAAAAAATAAAAGAAGAACAGTAGGGACTTGAAAAAGGAGAGTTAATTTCTACTAGAGTTTTCCAATTCTTATAAGTTAAGCAAACTATGGTAAAAATATGCGTAAGAAAGTGGCACTTAAAAAATAAAGTTCTCAAAAGTGTCAGACTTCCCATTTGGAAACGTCCCCTATGGGAAGAGAGAGGAGAAACTATGAATAAAATAAAATTAGCAGTAGTTTTTGGTGGTATGTCCACAGAACATGATGTTTCAATATTATCAGGAACATCAGTTATTAAAAATTTAGATAAAGAAAAATATGATATACACCCCATATATATAGGAAAAACAGGTTACTGGTACACATATACACCAACTAAAAGAGAATATAAAGTAGGAGATAGTATTGATAATATATCATCTCTAGCAAGCCCAATACAATACTTACGCCAAATGGACTGTATATTTCCAGTATTACATGGGCTATATGGAGAAGATGGAACCATACAAGGACTATTTGAATTAACAAAAGTACCATATGTAGGTTGCAAAGTTTTATCTTCAAGTATTTCAATGGATAAAGCATATACAAAAATAATATTTGAAAAAGCAGGACTTGACCAAGCAAAGTACATATATATAAGAGAAAATAATGGGAAATACATTTATGTACATGAAAACTTTAATGAAACTATATGTACATTAGAGCAAGTAACTAAAATAGTAGAAGAAAATCTAAAATATCCAATGTTTATAAAACCTTCAAATTCTGGGTCTTCAGTAGGAATAAATAAAGCAAAAAATATCCAAGAATTAAAAGAAGCGGTTATATATGCAACTAAATTTGATAAAAAAATATTAATAGAAGAAGGGATAAATGGAAGAGAAGTAGAATGTGCAGTTCTAGGAAATGAAGAAGTAGAAGCCTCATGTATAGGAGAAGTGCTTTCAGCAGAAGACTTTTATAGTTTTGATTCAAAATATAAAAACAATGAATCAAGAACACAAATACCAGCATATATACCAAAAGAAATATCAGATAAAATACGAAAAAGTGCTATAAAAGCATTTAAAGCAGTAAATGGAAGTGGACTTTCAAGAGTAGACTTTTTTATAGAAAATGAAACAAATAGAATTATAATAAACGAAATAAACACATTACCAGGCTTTACTAATATAAGTATGTACCCAAAGCTATTTGAAGCAGTTGGCATACAGTATAATGAATTATTAGATAAGATAATTGAATTAGCAATAACAGGTTAATTAGTATTTTGCACTATTTAAAGTGCAGGGGCTATTACCAATTTCCTGTGTGGCAAAGCCACATTTATTCCATTAAAATAAGGGAAGGAAGCTATAAAAAGGCTTCCTTCTTCTACTTTTTTAATAAATTTTAAAAACATATCAATCTTTAAAAATAAAAATATCATTAGGAGTACATTCTAAAATTCTACAAAGCTTTTCAATAGTTTCAAATCGAATACTAATAGTTTTATTATTCATCATATCTGTAACAGACTGAAAATCGCTTTCCATTTGTTGCACTAACCAATATTTAGATTTATTTTTCTTAGCTAATATGTCTTTAACATTAAGATAAATCATATTAACACCTCTATTTTATTTTAAACAAAAATCTGTTATATATTAACTAATATTAAACTTGACTAAGTTATAACATATGTAGTGAAATATAACCAAAACTAAAAATAGAAAAGTAAATATAGTAATAAAATTAGTTATTTATATATAGATAAGAACTTTAACATTTATTAGAAGAATTATTACTATCAATTGAAAGAGTAGCCAAACTATCTCCAATAATAGTAAAAAAACCAGAAAGAGAGACTAATTCATCAGATGTAAAACTTTGAGATAACCATATTGCAATAATGTTAGCAAGAGTAACTAATTCACATCCATTTAATTCACGTAAACAACTCATACAAAAACCACCTTATTATATAGATTATGAAGAAAATATATAAATGAAAGTTATCCAACAGGAATATTTTTAAAACACAAAATCGAAATTGTTATGAGTGCCTACAAAGGTTGCAAACCTTACTAGTTCAATTTAGAATATAGCATTACATAAAAAAATCCGCTATAGCGGAATAAATAAATTATTGGAAATTATCGTATAAAATTTTAAATAATAAAATTAATAAAACCAATAATTCCAAAAATAATAAACAATACACCAGACAATTTTGTAATTACACCTTCAGGTATTTTAGAATACAAAAACCTTCCAAATAAAATAGCAAGCATATCTGAAATAACCATACCAAGAATAGCACCAATTATTAAGAATAATTTTTGATTAGGGTAACTTATACCTAAACCAATAGAAGCCAAAAATGTTTTATCACCTAACTCACCAACAGCAATAGATATGGCAATAATTAAAATATATCCTAAACCAATTTTAGAAAGTTTTAATAGGAAGCTATCTTTCTTACTATTAGTACTTTCTTCTTTTGGTGGCAAAAAAGATAAAATGCCAAAAACTATAAAAGAGAAATATGTTATAAACTGCAAAATATTATGAAGTAATTCGTTTTCCAAAAGACCAATAGAACTACCAAATAAAATAGCAATACCATGGCTAAAAAATGAACCAAGAGCTACGCCTATAAGAATTGTAGAAGCCTTTAACTTAGAAGAAAAAGACAAAACTAAAAGCTGAGTTTTATCACCAAGTTCAGATATAAATACTAATAAAAAAGCAATTAAAATAGGGTATAAAAAGTTCATATACAATCTCCTTTGGTTAAATATATTATAAAAAATAATATTTTAGAACAACAGCACGCAAGGGACGGACCTTTTCGTTCCGAATTCGGAACGAAAAGGTCCGTCCCTTGCGTGCTGTTTGTAAATTCTATGTGAACACTATTGCAACAAACAAAACAAAATGATATGATAGGGACGAAAATTAAGTATAACCTTACGGAAATACATATTTCAAATTATAAATGAGGAGGAATTACTTTGATAGAAGTTAAAAATGTTACTAAAAAGTATGGAAGTTTTATAGCCGTAGACAATATCAGCTTTGATGTTAAAGATGGCGAAATTGTAGGACTTTTAGGACCAAATGGTGCAGGTAAAAGTACTACTATGAATATGATAACAGGCTTTATAGAAGCTACTGAAGGTAATATTATAGTAAATGGCTATGATATTTCTAAAAAGCCAGGAAAAGCAAAAAAACAAATAGGATATATGCCAGAAGGAGTACCTTCTTATCAAGAACTTACAACTAAAGAATTTGTAAAATATATGGCAGAATTAAAAATGGTCGATAGAAAAACTAGAAAAGAAGAAATTGAAAATGTTATAAAGCAAACAGGTTTAGAAGAAGTACAAAATAAATTAATAAAAAACTTGTCAAGAGGATATAAGCAAAGAGTAAGCATGGCAGGAGCTTTAGTAGGAAACCCAGATGTATTAATATTAGACGAACCAACAGTAGGTTTAGACCCAAAACAAATATTAGAAATAAGAAACCTTATAAAAGAACTAGGAAAAAAACATACAGTAATATTAAGTTCACACATTTTATCAGAAGTAAGCCAAATATGTGAAAGAGTAGTTATAATAAATAAAGGTAAAATAGTAGCAATAGATACACCAGAGAACTTAGAAACGAAAACACAAAATAAGAATGTAATATATGTTACAGTAGAAGATAAAAACGAAAAAATGTTAAGAATAAAGGATAAAGTAAAAGATATCCAAGAACTAGAATATATAAAAGACAATGAAGATGGAACAAAACAATACAAAATAGTATCAGATGAAAAAATAGACCTAAGAAAAACACTATTTGATATTTTACCAAAAGAAGATATAACAATATTCGAACTAAAAAAAGCAGAAGTAAGCCTAGAAGATGCCTTCATGAAATTAATAGATGATAGACAAGAAAATACAAATATAAAACAAGAAAATATAAATGAGAAACAAAAAAATACAAAAAAAGAGAACAAAGATGTAGAAGAAGGAGTTACATCTACAAATGAAGAAGAATATCTTGAAAATGAAAATGCAGAAAAGAATGTAGAGGCTAAGTCGGTAAGAAATACCACAGAGCAAAACCGAATTTCGCCCGAAGAAGATTCAGAAAAAACAGAATTAAAAGACAATCAAAAAGAAATAGAAAAAGAAAAAGGAGGAAAAGAATAATGTGGGCAATTATAAAAAAAGAAGTTAAAACATATTTCTTATCTCCAATAGGATATGTATTTATAGGAATATTTTTATTAGCATTTAGTATATCGTTCAACTTAGAACTAGGATATTCAAGTGGAATTATAGATTTTCAGAATATATTTGTGTATATTTTTACATATTTACCAACAATATTAGTATTTGCATTTTTAATACCAATGATAACAATGAGGTCTTTTTCAGAAGAAAGAAAAAATGGAACAGAGCAACTGCTATTAACATCACCAGTTAGCATAACAAAAATAGTTATAGCAAAATTTATATCTGCATTAGTTATGGTATTAATTGCATTATTATTTACAGGAATATTTATAGGTATAATATGCTTTTTTGGAACACCAGATATTCCAGCAGCATTAGTCACTTTATTAGGTTTTACTTTATTATGTATGGCATATGTAGCATTTGGAATATTTGCATCAAGCCTAACAGAAAATCAAATAATAGCAGCAATGATTTCAATAGTAACTTTTGTAATAACATGGGTATTACCTGAATTTATAGCTTCAGGGTCAAATTTTTCACTAATAAATATGTTTTACAAATTTACAACAGGTCAAATAGACATAGCATATACACTAACATATTTAGCATTTACAGTACTTTGCTTAATATTAACAATAACTGTAATGCAAAGAAGAAAAAGTGCAAGATAGGAGGCGTAAAAATATTAAATGGGAAAAATAATAGAAAAAATAAAAAAGAGTGTTCTTATAAAAAGAACTACAACTATTATATTTATGATAGCAATAGTAATATTATTTATTGCACTTACATTATGGATTAATAGTTTAGACTTAAACCCAATAGATTTCACATCTGAAAAATTATATACCTTAACCAAAACTAGTAAAGAACAAGTAAAAAATATACAAAATGATGTAAATATATATTTTATAGGATATTCAGAAAATGATGCAATAATAGACTTAGCAAAACAATATCATAATGAAAATAGTAAAATTAATATAGAAGTAACAAATGCGACTTCAAGACCAGACTTAGTAGAAAAATATGGAATAGACAATAACTCTAATGGAATAATAGTAGAAGGAAAAGAAAAATCTAAAATATTATCAACAAATGACTTTTATACATATGATCCAAAAACATATGAACAAATAGATATAACAGAAGAAAAATTAACAAATTCTATATTATATGTAGTAGCAGAAAAAATACCAACAATATATTTCTTAGAAGGGTATTCAGAATTTACAGTATCTGCAAATATGAACTACTTAAGTATGTACTTAACAAATGAAGTAACAGAATATAAAACACTAAATATAATAACAACCGGAAATATTCCAGAAGACTGTGATACATTAATAATAACATCACCAGAAAAAGACTTTGACGATGTGGCAACAAATGCAATAACTAATTACATAAATAAAGGTGGAAACATATTGTGGTTCAACTTAGCAGTAACTGAAAATAAAGAACTACCAAATGTAAATAAAATACTTAGTGTATATGGAATTAAGTCATTTGAAGTAGGCGTTATAAACGAAACAGATAATTCAAAAATGATGTCAGGAGCACCAAGTATTATAATTCCAAATGTAAATTATAATACAATTACAAAAAATATACCATCAGCACTACTAATAAATGCAAGCAAAATAAACTTTGTTACAGAAGAAGAACTAGAAAGCTTAAAAGTAACAAAAAATACATTACTAGAAGCAAGTGAAGGAGCATTTTTTAGAACAAACTTTAACATAACAAGTAGTGGAAAACAACAAGGAGAAGAAGAAGGGCCATTTATAGTAGGAGCAGAAATGCAAAAGAAAGTATCAGAAGCAAATAGTGAAACAGGAGAAAGCGAAAAAATTTCAAAACTAGTAATATATGGAGAAAACCTATTCATATCAGACTACACACTATCACAAACATCATCATATCCTATGATATCATATGCATATAATAAAGACTTAGTAATAGATGTGGTAGCATATTTAGTAGATAGACAAGAAGATATAGTAATAAGAAAAGACACAAACACAGTAAACTACACAGCAACAGTAGAGCAAGACAATATAATACAAGGGGTAATATTTGGAGTGCCAGTAATAATAATATTTGTAGGAATATTAGTATGGCAACATAGAAGAAGAAAGAAATAGAATAAAAACAAAAAACTCTCATAAATTTTAATGAGAGTTTTTTATTTGGGTTCCCATTGGGGACGTTTTCAAATGGGAAGTCTGTCACTTTTGGGAATTGAATACAGAGGTCAGAAGACGGAAATCGGAACCCAGAGGTTGGAAGTTACCCAATTATCCAACCTCCAACTTCCAACCTCCAGCTTCTAATAAAAAAGGAGAACTTAGATTTGAAGAATATTTTAAAAGTTATTTTTGTAATTATAGGAACCTTGATAGGTGCAGGGTTTGCATCAGGAAGAGAAATATATTTATTCTTTGGCAAATATGGACAATGCGGAAAAATAGGTATTATTTTAAGTGGTATAATAACAGGAATTATAATATATAGGGTTTTAGAATTAACAAAAATGTATGAAATTAATACATATAATAAATTGCTAGAAAGAATAAATTGGAAACAGCATAAATTAAATAAATTTATAAATATAATAGTAAATGCTTTTTTACTTATTTCCTTTTATATAATGATAGCAGGATTTAGTGCATATATAGAACAAACATATAAAATTCCAATTCATATTTCAAGTACCCTATTTGTAGTCATATGTTATATTATTTTTAAGAAAAGTATACAAGGTGTAATTAAAGCAAATGAAGTATTAGTACCATTTCTAATATTATTAATTATATATTTAGGAATAAAAAATTTGCCATATATGCTAAGTAAAAATAGCAATATATTAATAGAAGCAACCAATAGAGGCTGGTTATTTAATAGCATATTATATGCAAGTTATAATAGCATTTTATTAATACCAGTATTAACAAGTTTGAGAAATTATATAGATAGTAAAAAAGGGATAATAAAAATATCTACAATTAGCAGTATAATTGTAATAATATTAGCTTTTCTCATTTATGGATTGCTTCTAAGAGGGCAATTTTTCATACAAGAACTAGAAATGCCATTAATAGAAATAACAATGCAGTTTGGAAGGATATTCAAATATATATATGGTTTTGTAATAATTGCTTCAATATTCACATCTGCAATTTCTACAGGATATAGTTTTTTAGGAAATGTAAGTAAGAATAAAAAAAGCTATAATATAATATTATTAATTATGTGCGTAACAGGGATATTAGTTTCCAATATAGGTTTTTCAAAGTTAGTTGAACTTTTATATCCATTGTTTGGAATACTTGGTTTAATACAGATTTTTATGTTATTAAAAAGAAGTACCTAGGCAGAGAAAAATAAATAAAGTAAATAAGAGATAGTTAATTCCAAAAAGTGACACAAACCCCAAAAGGGACAGATACCCAAAAAGGAAACGTCCCCAATGGGAATTTTGTAAAAGTGCTTGAAAAAAAATAACAAAACTGATATAAAATAAGTATAGATATTTTATATTAGGAGTTTTGAATGAAAATAATTGGAATAGATGATGGAGAAAATATAAAAAAAATAAACAAAAAGAAAATAATGATAGTTTCTATAATAGCTACAGTTTTATTGGTACTACTAATTATATTTATTACATATTGTGTTAACAAGCAATTTAGAGATATTATGGATAAGTATGTTCTAATGAAAAATGTAATAGAAGATAGTACAAATTCCATTCCTTTAGATGAAAATGAAAATAATAACATATATGCAAACGATAAATACATAGCAATACTAAATAACAATACTTTAAAAAATTATAATTCACTAGGAAAGCTAGATGGGGAACTTACAGTAGAAATATCTACTCCAATAACAAGTTCAAATGGAAGGTTTTTATTAATTGCTGAAAAAGGTCAAAACAAAATATATTTAATTTCAGGAAATGAAATTATTTGGAAAAACGAGTTAGAGGGGAATATAGATAAAATAAAAGTAAACAAAAATGGATATGTAGCAGTAATTTTATCAGGAACAACGCATAAGTCCGTAATAGAAACATTTGACAGTTCAGGAAAAGAACTATTTAAAACATATTTAGCAAATACAATAGCTATGGATGCTGACATATCATTAGATAACCAATACATGGCATTTTCCGAAATTAATACAGGAGGAACACAAGTACAATCTATTGTAAAAATAGTATCTATTCAAAAAGCAAAATCATCTGAAGAAGGCTCAATAATATATACATATGGGGAGCCTAATGGAAACTTAATAACAAATATAAAATACCAAGAACAAAACAGACTAATATGTATGTATAATGATGGAATATATGCTATTAAAAATGAAGCTAATGAAAAAATAGTAAATTTTGTAGAAGACAATGTACGTATAAGTTTTGCAGATATAGAACTAAATAACCATGTATTTAGAGTAGTAGAAAAGACATCATTATTAAGTACACAAACAAATATAGAAATAATAAACACTAATAGCAAAAAAACAAATATATATAGTTTGGATGGAGCATTAAAAGAAATAAGCAGTTATAATGATAAAATATCAGTAAATATGGGCTCAGAAGTACACTTTATAAGTACAAATGGCTGGCTAATAAAAAAATATATTTCAAAACAAGAAATTAGAAAAGTTGTAATTAATAATAATTTTGCAGGAATAGTATATAGGGAAAAAATAGAAATAGTAGATATATAGGAGGTTTTAATATGTCATTAATAATAGATTTAATAATTTTAGGTTTAATACTACTTTGTATATTCTTCGGATATAAAAAAGGTTTAACAAAATGTGTAATAAAAATTTTGTCATTTGTAATAGCAATAGTAATAGCAGTAGTATTATTTAAGCCAATAAGTAACTTTGTAATAAATAATACTAAAATAGATGATAATATAAAAAATTCGATAATAGAAATAGTATCAGATGATGTTACTGAAACTGGAAAAGTAAAGGAAGATAGCAATCTGCCAAAATCTATAGTAAATCATATAAATGAATCTATAGAAGTAGCAGTAAATGAAACAAAACAAACAGTAGTAAACCAAGTTGCAGAACAAATATCAAAAACAGCTGTAAATGTAGGTGTAGCAATTGGTCTATTTATAATAGCAAGAATTGCATTAATATTTGTAAGTGCACTATCTTCATTAATAACAGACCTACCAATAATAAAACAATTTGATAAAGCTGGAGGAATTATATATGGGTTAGTGGAAGCATTAATAATAATATTTATAATATTTGCAATAATTTCATTTATAAGCCCAATGATAGAAGGTTCAGGTTTGATTACAGCAATTAACAAATCAATAGTAGGAAGTGTTTTCTATAACAATAATATATTAATGAATATAATTTTTTAAAATAATAGGGTTCCTATTTTATGCCAAAATGCATTAAAAGGGGAACCTATTATTTTATTTAAAAATACGAACAAATTTTCACAAAAGTATTGTAAATTTTTTACAATTGTAATATAATCGTTGCATAAAAGAAAGGAGATGACAGTAAATGAATGAACTAGAAAAAAATGAAAATTACAGTAATCAAAATTTTGAAGATATTAAGCATTTTGATGAAAATGGTATTGAATATTGGTATGCTAGAGAACTACAGCAAGTATTAGGCTACAAAGAATGGATGAAATTTGAAAATGTAATAAGAAAAGCAGAGGAATCGTGTGAAAACAGTGGTATCAGTATATTTGAACATTTTGGCTGCGCCGACAAAACGATCAAAATGCCAAAAGGAGAGACTAAGAATATTAAAGATTACAAGTTAACTCATTATGCATGCTACTTAATAGCACAAAATGGAGATAGTAGAAAGAAAGTTATAGCCCTAGCACAAACATATTTTGCAATTCAAACAAGAAAACAAGAGATTAATCAAAGAGAATATAGTTCATTAACAGAAGATTTACCAACTCCAGAAAAAAGTCTAAAACAACTAGAAAAAGAAGATAGAAAATATTTAGTAATATAATATCGAAATAAAATACTCTTGCCCAATATCAAAAAATAGGCTAGTAATACTATAAGATATAGAAAAGTTTACAAAATATGTAAATAAAAATTTAAACAAAATTATTGAAAAAAATTGTTATATTTGTTATACTTTTATCATGTAAATAATTATTGGGAGTGAATTTAGTTGAAAAAAGATATAAAATCAAATGATAAAAAGAAAAAAAAGAAAAGAAGCAAAGTAAGAGTATTTTTTAGAATAATATTATTAATTATATTAACACTTATAATAGGTTATGGAATTTGGTTTGCAATAAATTATAGTAAACATGTATCAAAAGGAGAAGAAAACCATTATGATCCACTTTCAGCAACAGCATTAGGTATAGACCCAGAAAAATTAAAAGAAGTTGGAAGAATTAATGTTCTAATATTAGGAGAAAGTGGTTATGAAGATGATTATAAATTAACAGATAGTATAATGGTAGCATCATATAACCCTCAAACTCAGCAAGCCTCTATGTTATCAATCCCTAGAGATACTTATGTTGGAAGAAAAGACAAAAACTCAGCAACACCAAACTATTTAGCAAGCTATAAAATGAATTCAGTATACAGAAATGGTACAAACATACCAGAAACAATTACTAGAGTAGAAGAATTAGTAGGAATAAAAATACACAATTATGTATTAGTAGATACAGACGCCATAGTACAAATAGTAGATGCTATAGGAGGAGTTACCTTCAATGTACCAATAGATATGAACTATGATGATACAAATCAAAACTTACACATTCATTTAAAAGCAGGAGAGCAACTAATAGATGGAGCAAAAGCAGAGCAATTATTGCGTTTTAGGCATAACCAAGACTGGACAAGTTACCCAGAAGAATATGGAGACAACGACTTAGGAAGAATGAGAACACAAAGAGAATTTATACAAGCAACATTAAAACAATTAATACGTTTTGAAAATGTAACTAAAGTACTAAATTTATTAGATATAGTATTCAATAATGTAAAAACAGATTTAACTTTAGAAACAATAAAATATTATATACCATATGCATTCAAATTTAATATGGAAAACATAAAATCTGGAATGGTACCAGGAGAAAGCCAAAAATGTAATGGAATATGGATATATGTTGCAAATAAAAAACAAACAAAGCAAATAGTAGATGAGTTATTTACAGACATACTACCAGAAGAGCCAGTAACAAATACAATAGAAGACACAAACAGTAATGAACAAGATAAAAAAGAAGAAAAGATAAAAATAGAATTATTAAATGGAACAGGAAAAAATGAAAAACTAGAAGAAGTAAAACAAAAACTTATTAAAGAAGGATATGATGTAACAAAATCAGGAAACACAAACAATACATCAAATAGTTTAATAATAAATAGAACAATGCAATCAAAAAATATAGAAGAAGACTTAAAAGAAATACTAAATATAGACAAAATAAACAATAACTCAAACAATTCAAATGTAGACTTTACAATAATAATTGGGAAAGATTATGAATAAAAAATAGGGGAACTTTTATTAAAGTTGCCCTATTTTTTATAGTATATGAAAAATCAAATTTTACGCTGTAGGGGCACCGTTTGTGGGAATACCTCGTTGGCAATGACACCACTGTGACCTTTTATTATAACATATGAAAAACAGTATAAAACTTACCTATACAAATAATCATTTCTCCTATTATACTTTCTTTTTTTCCTCTTTCTCTTTTTACTGCTACTATTTAAATTTAATAACCTATATAATAAAAATAGTACTAAAATAACAGAACAAACAGTTAAAAAAGTATTAAATCCATTTGACTCTATAACATCAAAGCCAGCTAAAAGATTAGAAGAATATTCATTTCCATCTACATTATAAGTTATCTTTCCTATAACAGTATTTTGCGAAATAGGAGCAGTTAAATCAGTATTTATTTGGACTGTAGGAGTTATAGTCATGGTATCAAAGTCATTTTTTATAAGTACAGATATTTCATCCTCTACAACAACATTCAAATTTTTTGTACTACTACTTGCTTTATTTACTTTAGTAGTTCTTAAAACAGAATTTGCTTCATTCAAAGTTTTAACTGTATAATTTTCAAAAGCATAATTAAATAAAGAAATACAATCCAAATTTCTTGCAGAAAGCCCATTTCCAGTAGTTCCAGCACCTAAAATAGTAACAATATATTCAATACCATCTTTCATAGCAGTAGCAACAATACAGCTCTTAGCAGGGTTTGTATAACCAGTTTTTGCTCCGGTAGTATATTCATAATAGTAATTATCAACTCTATCTGAAGTATCTTTTTTTAATAAAGTATTAGTAGTTCCAAATACTCTATCATTTTTGTCATACTTATTAGTAGCAGGAAGAGTATAAACGGTCTTACCAACAATTTGCCTAAAAGTTTCATTTTGCATAGCATAACGTCCCATTAAACTTAAGTCATATGCAGTAGAATAATGATTGCTATTATGAACACCATTAGCATTAACAAAATTAGTATTTAAACAACCAAGTTCGGCTGCCTTTGTATTCATCATTGAAGCAAAGCTTTCCACACTGCCAGCAATATGTTCAGCTATAATAGTTCCTGCTTCATTTGCAGAAGGAATTAAAAGAACATGTAATAATTGATTTATAGTAAGTTCTTCACCAACTTGAATATTAGCATTACTATAACCGAACTGGTACTGAGAAAACAGCCTCATAACTAGCAGTAGCAACATCAGTTAATTCACAATGTTCTAAGGCAAGAATAGCAGTCATAATTTTAGTAGTACTAGCAGGAAACATTTTTTCATGCGCATTTTTTTCATAAATTATTTTGCCAGTTTTAGCTTCCATTAAAAGACAAGATGGGGAATACGTAGTTATATCATTTGTAGCACTAAATGTACTTGTAGTATATAAGCCCAAAAAAGTAATTAAAAGTATAAGTACAAGTTTTTTAAAATATTTCATATCATTCTCCTTTAAGTAATAATAACGCTTATATAATATATTAAAAAAGGAGAAAATTCAATACTAAAAGGAGGTTTTTTATATTAAAAGTTATAAACAAATTATAATAATATGTGGATTAATAGGGGGAATTATTATTGGGGTGTGTAGTTATTTTTATTTAAATAAGGAAGATGACTACACTTATTTAGAAATTTCAAATGAAGAGATGAATTTTACAAATATTATAGAAGAAGAAAAAACACAAATTGTAATACATATTACAGGACAAGTTATAAATCAAGGAATTATAAAATTAGAAGAAGGCTCAAGAGTAATTGATGCAATAGAGAAAGCAGGAGGAGCAACTAAAGAAGCAAACTTAAATAAAATTAACTTAGCATATTTATTGGAAGATGGAATGAAATTATATGTTCCAAGTGTAAATGATAAAGAAGAAGAACAAATTTTAAATATTAGTACAAATGGAAAAGATGAAAACACCAAACAAACATTAAAAGTTAATATAAATACAGCAACAAGTGAAGAACTACAAAAACTTCCAGGAATAGGAGAGGCAATGGCAAATAGAATAATTACATATAGAAAAGAAAATGGTAAGTTTAGTAAATTAGAAGATTTAAAAAATGTAAGTGGAATAGGTGAAGCTAAATTTAATAATATTAAAAATTATATATATATAAAGTAATGTGAATTGTAATCATTAATATTAAATATTTAGAATTTATTATACAAAATATGTAACTACTACGAAAACAAAATATTAAAAAAATTGTTATACATAATATTGAAAAACAAACAAAATGGTGATATACTTATAAAGCTAATAAATATAGGTTTCTTAAAAACGAGTGTTTTAAAGGAGGAAAAAGCGTATGAAGATTTTAGTAATTGGTGGAAGTTATTTTTTAGGAGGAGCATTTACACTTATTGCAAGTAAAGAGCATGAACTAACATTAATTAACAGAGGAACATTTTCTATGAAGCGGTATGGTGTAACAGAGTTTCAGGTAGACAGAAAAGATGCAAGTGCTCTACAAAGTATACCAGCACAATATTATGATGCAATAGTAGATTTTTGTGCATATGACCAAGGAGATATCAAATTAATTTTAGAAAACATGAAGGGATTGCCAAAGTTAACTAATAAGTACGTTTTTATAAGTACAGTTGATGTGTATGAAAGGCAAGTAGGGTACATAAAAGATGAAAATACCCCCATATCTAAAACGCGATATAGCGGAGAAAAGGGAGAGTATATCTATAAAAAAATTTGTTTAGAAAAGGAGCTAGTAGAAATATGTAATAAAAAAGGAATAGACTATACGATAATTAGACCATCTATTATATATGGACCAAATGACTATACAAAAAGGCTGGAGAACTTTATTAAAATGGTATTATATGGCATAACTATAAAATACCCAGAAGACGCTAAAGCTAAATTCCAGATGGTTTATGTTAAAGATGTCGCACAAGCAACATTACTAGCATGTGGAAAAACACCATCTCATGCATATAACATATGTTCAGAAGCTATTAACTATGCAAATATTATGAATACTTTAACTGAAATTGCAGAAATACCAGTAACACTTGAGCCAATAAGTGTGCAACAAGCATTGAATGAAGCAAAAGAGAAAAAAGTATACTTACCATTTCCAGTGACACAAGAAGAAAACGAATTATATGTTGGAACTAGAGCAGAAAAGGAATTAGGCATAAGGTATACGAGTTTATTAGAAGGAATGAAAAAAACATATAACTGTTTTTAATAAGTAATAAGAAAACAAGCTTTTAGAGTTATATCTAATAGCTTGTTTTTTATATACCAAGAAAGTACACTATTTCAAGTTATAGAGTAGCAACATTAGAAATATATAAAATCAAGGGTTATGAAGAATAATTTAACATGTACTAAAAAAATTTGTATAAAAACATTTCAAAAAAACTTTAAAGCTTTTTTGAAATGTTCGCTAGACAACTAGTAGAAAATAGTATAGACTATGAATTATAGAAAATGGAAAATAAATAGATGTGCTTTGCCTTTGGCAAAAGGGGGTGAGGCATATGATAGAAAAGAGGAAATAAAAGTGCAAGAATTAATAGAAGGATTAAATAATAAACAAAAAGAAGCAGTATTACAAACAGAAGGTCCATGCCTAGTAATAGCAGGTGCAGGAAGTGGTAAAACAAAAGTATTAACACATAAAATAGCATATTTAATGAGCGAAAAAAATGTATTACCATGGAACATACTAGCAATAACATTTACAAATAAAGCAGCAAATGAAATGAAAGAAAGAATAGAAAAGTTAGTAGGTGATAGTGCAAAAGACTTATGGATGGGTACATTCCACTCAATATGTGTACGTATCTTAAGAAAATTTATAGATAGAATAGGGTTTGACTCTTCATTTATAATATTTGATACATCTGACCAAAGAACCTTAATAAAAGAATGTCTAAAATCTTTAAATATAGATGATAAGCTATTTACAGATAGAAGTGTATTATCTGAAATTAGTAATGCAAAAAATGAAATGTTAGAGCCAAAAGCATATAGTGTAAAATATGCAGGAGACTATAGAAAAAGCAAAATAGCAGAAATATATGAATTATATCAAAAGCGTTTAAAAGAAAATAATGCTATTGATTTTGATGATATTATAAATTATACGATAAAAATATTAACAGAAAATTCAGATGTACTAGAATACTATACAGATAAATTCAAATATGTATTAGTAGACGAATACCAAGACACAAACAAAGCACAATTTACATTAGTATCAATATTAGCATCAAGATATGGGAATATAACAGTAGTTGGTGATAATGACCAGGGGATTTATAGTTTTCGAGGAGCAGATATTTCAAACATACTAAACTTTGAAAAAGACTTTCCAGGAACTACAATAATTAAACTAGAGCAAAACTACAGATGTACTGGAAATATTCTAAAAGCGGCAAATGCAGTTATAAAAAATAATGAAAATAAATATGATAAAAAATTATGGACAGAAAACGAAGAGGGAAATCTTCCAGAAATATACCAAGGTGATGACGAATATGATGAAGCAAGGTACATTGTAGAGCAAATAAACCATTTAAAAACAGAGGAATACTACAAATATTCCGATTTCGCAGTGTTATACAGAATGAACACACAATCAAGGGCAATAGAAGACATTTTAAATAGAGAAGGAATTCCATACAAAGTAATAGGTGGCCTTAAGTTCTACGAAAGAAAAGAAATAAAAGATGCACTTTGCTATTTAAGACTAATTGCAAATACAGCAGATAACTTATCTCTAAAAAGAATTATAAATGAGCCAAAACGTGGAATAGGAAAAACAAGTTTAGACAAAATTAGTGAAATATCAGATAAAACAGGAATTTCCATGTATGAAATAATAAAAGAAGCTGATAAATACGAGTTAAATAGAGTGTTTGCAAATTCAAGAGAATTCATAAACTTAATAGAAGAGCTAAGAGCAAAAAAAGAAGAGCTTTCAGTATCAGAACTACTAAGTGAAACAATGAAAAAATCTGGTTATACAAAAGCATTAGAACTTGAAAATACTATAGAAGCAGAAACAAGAATACAAAACTTAGAAGAACTTATGACAGTAGCAATAGAATTTGAAGAGCAAGAAGCGGAAAATACATTAAATAATTTCCTAGAAGGAATAACATTGTCTTCTGATATAGATAACCTAGAGGAAACAGAAGAAATGGTTACACTTATGACACTTCATAGTGCAAAGGGGTTAGAGTTCCCAGCTGTATTTTTAGTAGGAATGGAAGAAGGAATATTCCCAGGATATAAAGTGCTAGGAGAACCAAAAGAATTAGAAGAAGAAAGACGTTTATTTTATGTTGGAATAACAAGAGCAAAAGAACACTTATACCTAACAAATGCAAAGCATAGAACAATATTTGGTTCAACAAGTTATAATGCAATATCAAGGTTTATAGCAGAAATTCCAGAAGAACTATTAGAAGGCTATGAAAAAATAAAAGGTTCAAAAGAAGAAGAGTTTAAAGACTCAAACTATGGCTGGAGTTATGGAACAAATTATGCTGGAAAAGTTAAAACATATAAATTTGATGAAGTGGCAGGAAGCCATAAAGAAGTAGCAGGAAGTATAACAAAGTTATCCACAAATAATGCAAAAAATGTGGATACCAAGAATTCATTTGCATTTAGAACTGCTGAAAGTTTCCTAAATAATATGAATAAGCCAAAAACTGAAGGAGATGTATCGAACTATAAATCTGGTCAAAGGGTATATCATAAGAAATTTGGAGAAGGAACAATAAACTACGTAGAGCGTGAAGGAGAAGACCTAAAGGTAGATATAAACTTTGACAAAGTAGGACATAAAAGATTAATGGCAAAATTTGCAGGATTAGAAATAATATAAAAATTTAACGAACAAGGGTGGATTATCCACCTTTTTTCGTTGAATAGGAAAAATTATTTTCTGTATAAAAATAAAAAATAAGTTCATAATAAAAGTAAAATGCGAAAAAAGGAAAGGAAGGATAAATATGGCGAACTTAACGCAAGTAGAATTACAAAACTTACGACATTTAATAGGAGCTAATGAAACCTCATATCAAAAATTAAATACTTATGCATCACAAGCAGTAGACCCTCAAATAAAGCAAATGTTCACAAAATCGGCACAAGATGCGCTAAACACAAAACAAAAGTTAATGTCATTTTTAAATAACTAAAACTATAAAATAAAGTTTCAAAAAAGGGTACATTACACCAAAAAAGGAATATTAAAATAAAAAATAAGCGTTATACTAAAGTGATGTTATACAAAAAATGAAACGTCTCCAATGGACAATGAAAAAAGGGGTGAAATATATGGATGAAAAAACAATGGTAAATGATATTTTAAGTAGTGTAAAAGCAAGTCTTACAACATATCAAATGGCTATATCGGAAACGGAAAATATACGGACTAAGGCAAACTATTCAACAAATAAGAAATAATGATGAGAGCTTTCAATATGAACTATTTAAAGTAGCTGGAGCAAAAGGATACTATAAACCAGCGGGACAAGCAACTGTAACAGAGATACAAACAGTAAAAAATGAATTACAATAAAAATAAAGTGAAATTAAAAGAATAAAATATATACACTAAAGAATACAAGCTATAGAAATTATTGATATTATAGATTTCTTAATAAATAGATACAAAAAGTAAATTTAAAGGGTTGCTACTAAAAAGCAACCCTTTATAATGTAAAACTTAATTTTATTTTAATATAAGAAAAACGCAAAGTCTACTATCCGCTGACAAAAGTCGAAAAAGATAGCTTTTTGTAAACTAATTATAATATAAATATAAAATATGTAGAATATACAGATATAAACTTACAAAACCATACATATGAAATGGAAAAATCACCTACATATGTAATATGCAATAAATATAGTCTAACTATAAAGGCTGTTAGTGAAAAAAGTGATAGCGTACCTATAGAAGAAATGAAAATAAAAGTAATAGAAACAACAGTAGTAGGTCAAGATGAAAATGGAAACGATATAATAGAAACAATATTTGACGAAACATTAGAAACAGATAAAAAAGGAAGAATATTAATAGACAATTTAAAAACATTAGGAGACATTAAATTTGAAATAAAACCAATAGTTAATCAATTTGGTTACCAAGAGACAGGGGCAACTACTGTTATAGTGCATAATGATCCTAAAGGGGTAGGAACAATATGGGCAGAATCTGATAATAGAGCACCAGAAATTTATGTAATAGAAAGAAATGTAACAGTTTTATTGCCAATATTAGTAGAAACATACACTATGGAAGTAGAAACTATAGACTTAGCAGACTCTAATATTAAATTAGGAAATATTGAATATAGGTTAATACAACCAAAATTAAATAGTAAATATGAAATGGAAGCATTGTATGGAACATCGGGGGAGAATGGAAAACTAACATTCAAACCAGCAGTAATGACAAAAGATGGTTCGTACCAATATGTATTAACACAAATGACTGAGCAAGAAGGATATGACAGTATGGGAGTTGTTATACTAATAGTAACATTTGAAAATGGAAAAGTAACAAAAATAGACCATATATATAATGAAGATGTTAAAACAGAGCTAATAAATAGAGCAAAAACAAAAGTAATAGTTGGAAATTCACCATTAAAAGAAGATGAGTTCAATCTAACTATAAACTTGAGTGATGAGTATAGTGATGAAAAATTATTTGGAGCAATATACGACATATTAGTTACAAGAACAACAACAGCAGGAGATCAAGTGAAAACACTACTAAGTTCATATATAACAGATGATAATGGACAAATAAATATAAGTATTCCAGGAACTGGGTATATAAACCTAAAAATAACAGAAGTAAGTCCAAGAGCAGGATATATGAAAGATAGAATTGTAAAAGATATAACTTTCTTAAGAAAAAATGGAACAGTACAATACATATCGAATAAAACACCAGTAGAATTAGAGGCTATAGCAGATAGTGACAATAACACAGTAATAGTAAACTTAAAAAGCAAATTGACAAGTGAACAAAATAGAATTCAAGTACATTTAATAGATGAAAACGAAAAAGATGTAAACATTGGAAGAGTGGCACTAGCAATAAATAAAGTAGGTAGTGAAAGCAAAATATATGGTGAAACAAATAGGGAAGGTATAGCAAATTTCATACTTCCAAATGAAAATGCAGGAACCTATGAATATGAAATTAGTTTAGTAAAGGGAGTCCCAAGTGGCTATATAGAACAGGCTATACCACAGCTAGGAGTAATAAAGGTGCAATATAATGGAAATAGACATATAGTTTTAGCAAACAAAATAAGCCAAACAGTACCAACATTAAATGTAAGCTTTGAGCAAGAACATGAAGAAGAAATTGTATATGACACTGCAAAAGTAGAACTAAGCTTAGACGTAGACCCTACATATTCATATAATTTTAAAATATCTTTATTAGATGAAAGCACTAATAAAGGCTTAGCTAATGGAAAATACAGCATATTAATGGAAGCAGATGGGGAAGAAGTAAAATATTTATCAGGAAAACTAACAAATGCAAGTGGTAACTACATAACAAGAATAGTTGGTGGAGGACAAAATATTACGATAAAGGTTACTCAAACAGCAACAGAAAAAGGATATATTAAAACACCAACAACTCAAATAATAGAATTAGAAAAGTCAGACAACGGATACAATATAATAAATAGTGGTCCAAATGTATATGACCCAACAAATAATCAATACATAGGAACAGAAAAAGTAGAAAATGATATTATTTATCATGATATAAATACTACTAAAACAGGTGCAAACACAATACTAAATTTATACATAAATAAAATGGACACAAATGATTTCTTAATAGAAGGAACAAAAGTAAAACTAAGTTCAGACACATTATTAAGAGCAGATGGAAAAAAATTAGATGAAGTGCGTGACATATTAGACGAAGATGGAAATGTAGTAAGCCAAAGAGACTACTATATAACAGACCAAAATGGATATTTTGAACAATTAGGAATAAAAGTAAAAGGTAATGAGCTAAATAATGGAGAAAGAGTAGATTACTTAGAAATAAACGAAATAGATGATGAAGGAAACGTAATACCTAATACAAATATAACAGTAAAGCTAACATTTAGGTTAAATAAAGAAACAGGAGTAGTAGAAATTACAAATGTAGAAGCAACATGGGGAAATAGACTTGTAAAATCAAGAACATTTAGTTCTAGAGAAACAGATGTAGCATATGAAAACGATGTGTACCTAGACTTATTTACGAATTTTGATGATGTAGGAAACTTTTCAATAGATTTACAAAAAGTAAATAAGAATAAAGAAAAATTGCCAGGAGCAAAATATGACATAATTGTAATAAGACCAGACGGAACAAAACTAATAAGAAAAAATATAAATATAACAGATAATGTAGAACTAGAAGGAATACTAGTAACAGAAGGAACAACAATAGAAATAACAGAAAAAGAAGCACCAATAGGATATAATATAAATAATTATACAGAAGTAATAACAATAACTTCTGCAAATGAAGGATTAGTAACATGTAAATTAGAAGAAAGTGGTTATAGTGAGCCAAGAGCAGAAATTATAAGTACTCAGCCAATAGTTACGGGTGATGGAAGCTACAAACTAAATGTTACATTACAATTAACTGATTATGAAGCAGATACATTTAAAATTGGACTAAAAGCACAAGACGCAAAATTTTTAAGTCCAGTACAAGGCTGTGTATTTAGTGTATCTACAAGTGAAGGTGCACAAAAGAACATATGACCAACAGGTGAAGATGGAAAAGCAAATGGAACAATAGGAGCAAACTACAAAATAGATGATTATGTTGTAATATATACAATGGACACAATTCAAGTAGCAGATTATTACGAAAAATTAGTAAATCCAATAGAAACAAAAATAGTATTTGACTTAAATGGAAATGTAAAAGCAAATGAAACAATACTTGCAAACCAAACACAAAGTGGATTCGGAGAAATATGGAATATTAATCAGGTAAACACTATACAAGGAAATGATATAGACATATTAGTAAATATAGATACATGTGACCCACTAATAGTAAATATAAAAACACAAGATAAATTAAGCAGTAAAGAACTTACAAACTTTAAATATAAAATAACACCAAGTGTAAATTTACCAGCAACAGGAACTACAAGGTTAGAAGTCGGATATGTAATACCAAATGGAATACAAACATATACAATAAAACAAATGCAAATGAAATAAAAAATTACATGGAAGTGCCAGAACAAAAAATAAAACTAACATATGATAGTGCGGGCAATGTAATAGCATTAGATGAACAAACAAATGCAGTACATAAGGTATTAATAAATGAAAAAGAAATAAGCATAATAATTGATGCAGAGCCAAAAGTACCATTTACTATGAAAAATGTAGCATATTTCCACAATGAAACAAATATACCAAATGCAAAATTTGAAATTAGTGTGGCAGACGATGAAAAGCAAGAAATGTTAACAAATAGTGTAGGTGAAGATTCTGTAACATTAGGAAAATTTGAAACAGATTTGGCTAAAACATATACAGTTAAACAATTAGTTACTGGAGAAGGCTATGCAAGTATAGGAGATTTCCAAATACAAGTTACATTTGATGAAAATAGAAATATAACAAATACCAAAATATTAGAGAAGTAAATAAATATGTAGACTTTATAGAAGTAACAGTAACAAGACCATCTAGTGAGCAAGATAGAGGATATAACGGAAATGATAAAGGTATAGTAAATATTATTGTAAGAAGCTACCCAGAAGTACAATTAAACATTGAAAATGTAGACAGAAGAGACAATAATATAAAACTTGCAGGAACAAAATATAAAGTGGAATCTAATATAAATACAAAAGCAGAAGAAATAATAACTGATTCAAACGGAATAGCTATATCAAAATTAGATAAAAGCGGATACAATAGACATGTAACTTACACTATTACAGAAATAAGCCCATCAGCAAGGTATCAAACACTAGGAATAGAAGCAATAATAGATGTAGAATTTAATGAATGCGGTTATATTATAGGAAGTAATATTACAAAAAGAAGCGATGTACTAGAAGTAACAGCACCAACAATTAATGATCCAGAAGATAACTTTAAGCTATATTTAAAATTCAAAAGCAACCCAGAACTTAAATTAAATATACTAAAAGTAGATGAAGAAGACAATAATATAGTAATACCAAAAGTAAACTTTAAAATAACTTCTAGAATACTAAAAGACAACTTAGTATAGAAGAACAAGAAAAAATAGCAATGAATACAGCAGAGCAAACAGAAGAATATTACCTAGGTTTAGTATTAGATAGGTTAAAAATAGTAAGTGCAGGATATATAAATCCACGTTTTGTGCCACATTATGATTACACGCATACATATACTGGTAATGAATACTATGGTGTAACATATAAAGCAAATTACATAACAAATAGTAATATAAATTCAGTAGAAGAAGCACAAAGAGTAGCAGTAGCACCTACAGAAGTAGATTCATTTATAGAAAACAAAAATACAAATAAAGATAATAGAGTAAGAAGATTTTATATATATGAAAATGCAGAACCAAATGTACCAGTTCAATATCAAACATATTTGCCAAGATATATTTCAAATTCAACACAATATTTGTTAGCAACAATAGATGTTGAATATGATGATTTAGGACAAGTAAAAACAATAAATGCTATAAATATAAGTTGGGAAAACAACAATATACAAGTCACAATTAGATACTCTAAAAAATTTAATATAAAATTAAATAAAGTAGATTACTATGATAGTAATCAAAAACTAAATGCAGCATTTGACGTACTATCTAACAATGGAGCAAGCTTATCAGTAGCTTCAGGAACAAAAGGTGAAATGGGAAAAGTATATGCAGGAAAAACAGTAAAATATACATTATCTGAAACAGCAGTGCCAGCAGGATATATACCAATAGAAAATATGGATATATTAGTAGAGTTTAACAATAACGGAAGTATAAGAAATGTAGAGAGCAAAAGCGAATATTTTGAACTTATAAAAATTGCACCAGTGGATGAAGCTGTAAACAGTATAAACAAAATTGATCTAGAAGCAAATATTAAAAATAAACCAAGGTTTGATATAAGCATAGAACTATCAGATAAATTCTATGAAACATTGAAACTTTCAGGTGCGACATTTGCAATAGAAAATAATAAAGGAGATGTAGCAACAGGGGGAATTACAACAGATATACATGGAATTATGCAAACTTATATAGGAACAGTGTATCCAAATGAAGATGTAATATATACAGTAAGACAAACAAATATAATTGCAGGTTACAATGAAAACAACTGTACAATAAGGTTTAAAGTACATTTTAATAGTAATGGAAAATTAGAAGATTATAGCCTAATAGAAGGTGAAAATGTATGTACAATACATCCAAACAAACATATAGGAACAAAAGAAGTAAAATTAAATATTACAAATACACCAAAAGATGTTAAAGTAGGAATTTACAAATATGATGATTTAAATAAAAATAAAATGTCTAATGTAAAATTTAAAGTAACAGCAAAAGAAACAGGAAAAGTAGATGTTATAAAAGATAATATAGTAACAAATTCAGATGGAACAGCAGTAGACGTAATAGATAATTTTAAAGAAACAACAGAAAAAAATAGAGTTGTGACATACATAATATCAGAAATAGAAGCAGCACCAAGCTATAGAAAAATACAAGATGTAGAAATAAAAGTAACATATAATTCAGATGGAACTATATACTTATATGATGTAATAAGCAACCCAAGTAATGTAAAGGTAGAAGTAGCAACAAATAAACAAATAAAATATGTAAATTATACACCTGTACACATTTTATTATCAGTTCCAAACGATAATACATATGACCTAATAGTTAAAAATGAAGATAGGAACTATGAAGGATTAGGAATACAAGGAACTAAATATAATGTAACTATAAATGGAGAAAATAAAGGACCTTTAACTACAGATGTAAATGGTATAGCAAAAATTACAAATCAAACTCAAAATGGAGAAATAACAATAAATATTGCAGAAAATACAATAGCTACAGGATATAGAGCTGATAACAATAATTCAGCAACTATAAAAATACAAAAAGGAACAGCAGAATATAAATTAGAAACTAAAAACAACTCAAACCCTGAATATGCTAAAGTTGAGGTTGATGAAGAACATGGAATAATAACAGTAACCTTTAAAAACGAAACTAAATTAGAACTTACAATGCAAAAGAATGATATAAACTCAGAAAATGAATTACAAGGAGCGCAATTTGAAATAACAGAAGAGGAAATAGATAATACAGGAAATGTAATAGAAGGTACTAAAAAAATAGTAACAACTTCTTCAAATAACACAACAGATATAAATGGATTATTGTATTTTGACTTAGGTGTATCAAAACAAAATAAAACAATAAAATATACATTTACAGAAACACAAGCACCTGTAGGATATGATGTAATTACTCCAATAACAGTAACTGTAAAATTTGATAGTTTTGGAAATATAATAAAAATGGAAGATGACTCATTTAGAGCAAAAGAAACCATAAAGAACAAAAGACATATGGTAGTTACTATAGGAAATGGTACAGAAAACCAAGAATATAGTGTAAAAATAATAACTGAAGATTCACAAACATTAAATAGAATAAATGGTTCTATATTTGAAATACAAGTTATAGATGAACAAGATGCACAAAATAGAGCAACAATAGGAACTACGAATAACTTAACAAGTAAAATAGCTGGAAATACAACTATATTTGAAAGAGGAGCTACAAAGCTAAATAAAATAACAGCAGAAGGAAATGTTAAAATTAAATTTAGGCAATTAGAAACAGCAGTAGGATATATATATGGTAATAACCAAACATCAGGAACAGTAATAATAAATGCGCATTTTGATGTAGTAGATGGAAACTTAGAAAAACCAGTTACATTAACTACAATAGATGAAGCAGGTTTTGATGTAGAATGTGACTCTATCAATAAGGTAATAACAGTAAAAATATTAAATGACCCACAAGTTAATTTTGAAATAACAAAGGTAGATAGTGTGACAGGAGAAAGATTACCAAATGCGAAATTTAATATAACGGGAGCTGTTTTAAATGAACAATCAGAAGTTACTAATACATATAATGAAGAGCTAAGTGCAACAGACCAAAATGGATATACTAAGATGGATATAAGTTACCCATATGTAGGAAAAACAGTAATATATACAATATCAGAAGAAAAACTAGAAGGATACAATAAATTAGATGATATAATATTAAGTGTTAAGTATGACATAAATGGAAGTATAAAAGCATGTAAGGTATTAAGTAACAAAGATGATGTTAATATAAAAGAACCTTCAGAAAAAACTATAACAAAAAGAGTAGTAACAGGAGAAACAAGTTTTACTGATATGAGCATTCAAGTACCAACAGGAATAGGCTCAAAAATCCTTCAGTTAGAAATAAACAACAAAGAAGAAATACTACCTAAAGATTATCAGATTCAAATAGGTAAAGCAAATAAAGCAGAAGGTTATCCATATTTAATACCAGGGGCAAAATATGAAATAACAGTAACTCAAGAATATGGAAAAGCAGTAACAACATGGACAGATATAACAAATGAAGAAGGAATAATAATAAGTCCATACTTTAGTGGATATGGAGAAATAGAAGTTAGTATAAAAGAATTGCAAGCACCAGAAGGATATAAACTAGATGAAGTAGTAAGAACAGCTAGATTTACAAGAAGTGAAACTACACAGAAAATAGAATTAATATCTTCAGACTTAGAGTGTACATTTAATGAGGATTTCACAATAGTAGGCCTAAGAGCAGTAGATGAGATGATTGCAGGAAAATATGATATTGTAATAAATAAAGTAGATGCAAAAAATGGAAAACTAATAGAAAAACCTGCAAAAATTAAACTAGAAATGCTTGAAACATTCGAAACAGTAAAACAAGAAATAAATGACCAAACAGGAGAAGTGACAGAAACAGTAGAAAAAACATCTGTAAGAGATATAATAGTAGAAGATACAACTGATTCAAATGGTAGAATAGTAGTAAATGGACTAAAAACGCCAAATAAACCAGGAAAATACACATATTATTTAACAGAATTAAAGGCTCCTAAAGGTTACAAAGGAATTGCTGAAGAGATAGAAATAGAGGTAACATTTATTGAAAATGAAAACCAAGAAATAATAATAGAAAGTGCAGTTGCAAAAAATTCTGAAGAAGTAAAAGTAGGAAAAACGTCTCAAAATGTAATGAACATGATAGTTCTAAATACAAAGGAGGAATCTGGAAATGATGATGATAATGATGATGACATAACAATAGAAGAAGACGAATTTGGAATAGACTTAAGAAAAGTAGACACTAAATTAGAACAAATAACAACTACAGAAGCTAAATTTATATTAACAGATTTAGACAAAAATACTGATACTGAAATTATTACAGATGAACTTGGTAGAGCAGAAGTAGTTAAACTAAAAATGCCACAAGTAGCTGGGACATATAAATATATGTTAAGAGAAGAAGAAGCACCGAAAGGATATAAAAAGATAGAAGACCCTATGTATATACTAGTAAGATCTGAAAAGGATGAAGAAGAAAAAATATACATAGAAACTATTGTTGTTAAAGGAAATAACATATTACATGCAAACAAAGCAGAAGAAGGCAAACTTCCAAACAAATTAATAAAACTACAAGTAATAAATGAAGACCTACCATATACAATAAAAATAGAAAAACATCATGAAGCTGATCCAGACTATCCAAAATTCATAGAAGGAGTACAATTTGATATAAAAATAACACAAGAATTTGGAAAAGAATTAGTTATTAGAAAAACAGAAACAACTAATAGTGATGGTATAATAGAAATAAAAGACATAGAAGGTTATGGACGTATAAAAGTTGAAATAAAAGAAATATCAGCACCAGAACAATATAAACAAGACTTTGAGATAAAATATTTAGAATTTTACAGAGACAAAGGCTCAAAAGAATTAAGACAATATGATTCAAATGTTGGATATGAGCTAAAACAAGAAACAGGAGAAGTTGTATTAATGCCAATAAATGAACTAAAAGAAGGTTTATACGACATAGTAATAAATAAAGTAGATAAAGAAAATAATACAATGATAACAAATAATCCAGCAACCTTTAGCTTATATATGATTAGAAAATACCATAAAACAAATGACGATGGTAGTATACAAGTGACTGAAATAAGAGAGCCAGTAATTCAAAATGCGCAAACAAATGACTTAGGAATATTAATAAAAGATGGAGCCCAAATGCCAACGGAACCAGGAACATATATATTTGAGCTAGAAGAAAACAAAGCACCAGAAGGATATAAAGGCTTAAAAGAGCCAGTTAGATATCAAGTAACGCTTCAAAATAGTGAAGACAAATTAATAATTAGTGATTCCAAAATACTAACTATTACAGAAGATGTACAAATACTTACAAGTAAGAAACAGTTCATATCATTTGCAGTAGGAAACACTATTGACAAAGGAGGAAGTGGAGGTGTTTTAACAAATACTAAGCCATATACTTTAGTAATAAATAAAATAGATAGTAAAACAGGTGAAAGTCAGGTAAAAAGCCAATAACAGATCCAATAAAACTAAGAGCAATAGACTTAGCAAAAAATTACGGAGACGGAAAAATAAGAGCAACAGATTTAAATGAATTCTATAAACTAATAAGCAAAGGTGAACTACCAGACTAAAATAAGTGCAACAAAAGCAGGCAAACTAGCCTGTTTTTGTTGTACAGGAAAAATCGACTTTTATTAATACATTTCACGTTGTAGTGGTCGCCGCCTTATCAAGCGACCCGTATGGCAAAGCCACTTTTGTTCGATAGTAAAAAAATATATTATTTAGTAAACTTATTGACAGTAAAAATTATTAAGTATAAAATAAAGAAAAAAACAAAAGAGGTAGAATGATGGATAAAAAGAAGACTATAAGCAATAGTATAATATTTATTATAATAGTATTAATTATAATTATAGGAGTTATTACCATACAAAAAATTGGAATAATAGAAATAGCTAAAAATAGAATAGAAGAATTAAAACAAACACAAATAGAAACGCAAATACAAGGTATAATAGATGAAACAAAGACGCAAGTTATGGAAGCAGAACAAAGGGAAGCAACTATTTTAGATGTAAAAGAAAAACTTAAGGAAAAAGGCTATGACTTAAACGAAACAACAGGAGAAGTTAAATATAATGAATATTATGTTACGATAAATAATGATTTGACAATAGCAAGTGTTGAGAAAATAGTAACAAAAGCAAAATACGAAATAATGTCTCAAAATGAAGGGAAATACGGTGTTTTAATAACAATAGAAAACAAACATGGAATAGAAAAAATAACAGGAAGTGATATAAAACTTGAGTGTAAAGGAAGAGAAAAAGTAGCATTAGATAGAACCTTAAGCGAAGGAGAAGCCTATCAAATAAGAGTAAAGCTAGTAGGAAAAGAAAAAGAAGAATTGCATACATTAGTAGCCTCAAAGAAACCAAATATAATAGTATCAAATATAGATACTTTAGGAGATGGAACTACAAAAACAATAAATATAGAATACCCTAATAATGAAAATTTAATAAACTATTATAGTTTAGATGATGGAGAAACATGGCAAAAATATACACAAGAATTAAACATATTAGAAACAGATAATAAAACAATAACAGCAAAAAGTGAATGGAAAGAAGGAAAAACAATAGAAAATACGGAAGAAAAAGTATCATTAATAGTAAGTGATAGCTTATTATCTGCAAGCAAAAATGCAATAATGAAAAATGACACTCATTATAGAATAGCAGTAAAAGATGAAGAATATAATGTACACACATATATAGAAGAAGGAGATATAACAGTAGATAATACTAAAGTGTATGGAAATGCAAATGATGTAGGAACAGCAAATGAATATGCAAAATATACTGTATTAGTAAAAATAAATGGAAATTTAACCATAAAAAATAATGCAACATTAACAGCGTATGGAACACAATACGGTGGACCAAAGGGAATGCTATTATATGTAACAGGAAATTTAGAAAATAATGGAACGATAACAATGACTGCAAGAGGAGCAAAAGCAGAAGGGCAAAACATATATTTATGGAAAAACCAAAATAAAGAAAATGGTGAATATGAATTTGTTCCAAAAGAAGGCGCAAATGGAGCTAAAAAAGTAGAATATACAGGAACAATCCAAAAAGAAGGACTTGCAGGAGAACATGGAGAAGAAAGAGCAACAGGAGGTGGAGGTTCAGGAGGAGTGTATAATGGTGTATCAGAATCAAATATTGTAGCTGCTTCTGGAGGAAAAGGAACTTCTTATTCTGGAGGAGCAGCAGGAGGCGCTTCATCCCGATATCGATATTATACTGGTATGTGGGGATGGTCAGTATCCCAAGATATAGGAAAAGCAGGAGAGGAAAACGGCGGAGCAGGAGGAGAACATATAAATAATAGAACTTTAGGAGCAGGTGCAGGTAATCCTGGTGGAAACAATGGAACAGGAGGAACTTTAATAATATTTGCAAGTACATTTAATAATGTAGGAGAAGTTACTTCAAATGGTAGTCAAGGAGGACAAGGCGCTTGGGATATACGATCTTCTAGTTATACACCTTCAGGTGGAGGTTCTGGACGGAGGAAGCATAAATGTTTTTTACAATACTATAATTCAAAAAGGAATGATAAATGTAACAGGGGGAACAGGTGGAGACAATTATTACGGTGTAGAATTTGAAGCAATAGGAGGAAATGGCGGAAATGGTACAGTATCTTGCGGGAATGTATCAACTGGAACATATCAAGAATATATAGAAAATGTAGAATAATATAGAAAAAGGGAATGTAAAAAAGGAAAGATTTGGGAAGAAAGATTTGGAAAGATTTGGGACGCGTCCCAAATCTTTCCAAATCTTTCTTCCCAAATCTTTCCCATTTCAAAATGTCAATATTCCCTAGCAAAAGTCGAAAAAAAGAGATTTTTGTAAAATAATTATAATATAAATATAAAAATAGTAAATAAATACGTCAAAACCTTTATTTCCGTACTAAAATTAATTATAAGCTCTTGTAATAATTTGAAAATTGGCAATTTCTTTAATTGACTTTAAATTTAAAATTTTTTATAGTAAAGTTACTAGAATAATAAAAAAAGAGAGGGAAAAGAAATGTCAAAAGAAAAGATTGTAAAAGTAGTTACTAATAATCAAAAGAAAATATTAGCTATTTGTGCTATGCTAATTGCTATTTTTGTCATTATAGGCATAACAGCAGTAAATGCTAATAAAAATGATAATTATGCAGTAGAAGTTAAAGATAATGGTGAACACAATATCTCTTATAATGTAGATTACGATAGTAGTAACCCAAAAAAGTATGACTCTAGCGTAACTAAAAAGATAGTAGGAGATACACCACAAAGCTTAAACTATGAAGTACAAGTTAAAAATTTAGCACCAGTAATACCTGTACCAGAAGTAGCTATTGTAATAGATAGCTCTAGGAGTATGGAAATAAATGATTTTGATAATAATGTTAAAACAAAAGCTATAGACCTTGTAACTGAACTTATGAGCAACTCACCAACAACAAAAATATCTATTTCTGATAATAATGGAATAAAAGTAGCAATGTCAAATAATGGCTTACAAACATATAAAGACGCTATAAATTCTATAACATTTTCAGACGGAGATAGTGTAGAAAAAGCCATAGACTTTGCTACAACTACTTTGAGTAATGGGGAAGAACAAAAGTACATAGTTATTTTTTCTGATGCAACAGATTCTATTAAAGATAAATTAGAAAGTTTAACTACAATTAATAAAATAGACATAGTATCAATATTAACAGATATAACAAACAATGAATACCAAAACAGTACATCTATGGGAACGGTTCAAATGATAAGCGATACTACAGACTTTTCTAACATATATTATAAAACAAATAATAGCATGGTAGATGTGACTTTATCTGATATTTTCCCTAATGAAATAAATGAGTATTTTGACTTTGTAGAAGTTTCTAAAGATGATAATTTAGAAATAGAAAAAACTCCAAATGGATATATATTAAGATGTGAGGAAATAAAAGCAGGAGAAACAAAAACTTTTGTATATACTCTAACATTAAAAGGAAATGCAAATATAGACGCAGGAAAAATATATAGAGATATATCTTCAAGTGATAGTCTAAATATAGAATATAAAGACAGAGAAAGTAATATCCATACATATGAAATGGAACATACACCAATAATTGTAATATGTAAAAAATACAGCTTAACAATAAAAGCAGTAAGTGAAAAGAGTGACAGCCTTCCAGTAGCTGACTTAGACATACAAGTAGTAGGAACAACTGTAGTTGGTCAAGATGAATTTGGAATTGACATAGTAAAAGAAATATTTAGTGATACATTAAAAACAGATTCTAGAGGAAAAATAAAAATAGATGATTTAAAGACATTAGGAGACATTAAATTTGAAATAAAACCAATAGTTAATCAATTTGGCTACCAAGAGACTGGGGCAACAACGATTATAGTACATAATGACCCTAAAGGAGTAGGAACAATATGGGCAGAATCTGATGTTACAGTACCAGAAGTAGATGTAGTAGAAAGAAATGTAACAGTGCTATTACCAATATCAGTTGAAACATTTGATATGGAAATAATAACTACAGATGCAAATAATAGCAATATCTTTTTAGGAAATACAGAATACAGATTAATACAACCTAAACTAAATAGTAAATACAATATGGAAGCAATATATGGAACATCTGACAGTGATGGAAGATTAATATTAAAACCAGCAATAATGACAAAAGATGGTTCATATCAATATATCTTAAGCCAAATGAGTACACAAGAAGGATACGATTCTATGGGAAATGTTACGCTAATAGTAACATTCGAGAATGGAAAAGTTACAAGTATAGTTCATAAATATAATGACTTAGTTACAACAGACGAAGTAATAAAAGGTTCAAACAAAACAGTTGTTAGGGTTGGAAACATATCTCAAACAGATGATACATTCTTCTTAGAAATAAACTTAAAAGATAAAGACACAAATGCACCACTTTTTGGAGGAATATATGATATAGAAGTAAATAGAACAACATCAGGTGGAGAACAAGTAACTTCTAGATTAAATGATTATATTACAGATATAAATGGAAAAATAACTATAGAAATACCAGGCACGGGATATATAAATTTAAAGATAACAGAAAAATCTCCAAAAGCAGGTTATACAGAGGATAAAGAAGTAAAAAATATAACATTCTACAGAAATAATGGAACTGTACAATCAATAACAGATAACCCTCAACACGTTGCAATAGCAGATAGTGACAATAATAAAGTAATAGTTAATTTAACAAGCTCACTTGCTAATGAGCAAAATAGAATACAAGTAAAATTAGTAGATAACGAAGAGATAACAGCAAGTGTTCCAGGTGTATTAATAGGAATAAATAAAGTAGGAGAAGAAAATGTAATTCAAGCAATTACCAACCAAGAAGGTATAGCAAACTTTATAGTACCAAATGAAGAGCCAGGAGAATATAATTATGAAATAAAATTATTAACACCAGCACCAGGAGGATATTTAGTAGCAACACCATTACTAGGAACAATAAAGGTAAAATACAATAATAATAAATTTATTAGTGAAGGTTCTACAGTAAGCTCAACTACTCCATATATAGATGTACAATATAGTCAATCAATAGAAGGAAACTTTAAATATGATACAGCTTTAGTAGAAATAAGATTAGCAGCAGACCCAACATATGCATATACATTAAAAATAGCCCTTGTAGACAATATCGATGAAGCAGCAAAAGGATTAGCAGGCGGAAAATATAGTATTGAAATGGAATCAGACGGTGTAGAAGTGAAATATTTATCAGGAAAACTTACTGATCAAAAAGGTAATTATATAACAAGAATAGTAGGTGGAGGTAAAAATATAACAATTAAAATAACTCAAACAGAAACATTAAAAGGTTATATAAAAACTTTAAATACACAAGTAATAGAATTAGAATTAACTGATAAAGGATATGTTCTTACAAGTAGTGCACCATATATATATGACCCAGACAATAACTTATATAGAGGAGCAGAATTAGTTGATAAAGAGATTATTTATCATGATGTTAATATGCCTAAAACAACTGCTAATACAATACTTAACTTACATGTAAATAAAATGGATCAAAATGATTTCTTAGTATCTGGAGTAAAAGTAAAATTATCATCTAGCACATTAAAAGATATAAATGGAAATAATTTAGACTACGCATATGATGTAATAGATGATAAAGGGAATACTATTAAGAAAAATTATTATGAAACAGATCAAAATGGATACTTTGAAATACTAGGAATACAAGTGCCAGGAAACCAATTAAATAATGGTGAAAGAATAGATTACATATATATGAATGAATTGGATGCAGATGGAAACATTATACCTAATACAGATATAACATTAAAAATAACATTTAGACAAAATAAAAATACTGATGTTGTAGAAGTTACAAACGTAGAAGCAACATGGGGAAATAGGCTTGTAAAATCAAGAACATTTAGTTCAAGAGAAACAGACGTAGCATATGAAAGCGATGTATATTTAGACTTATTTACGAATTTTGATGATGTAGGAAACTTCTCACTAGATTTAAAGAAAATAAACAAAGATGGCAAACCACTTCTAAGTTCTAAATATGATATAGTATTAATAAGACCAGATGGAACAACACTTGTAAGAAGAGATATAGCTGTAAATGACAATGTAGAATTAGATGGAGCATTAGTAAGTAAAGGAACTAAAATAGAAATAACAGAAAAAGAAGCACCAATTGGATATGAAATAAATGAGTATACAGAAGTATTAACAGTAACAGATGTAGACCCAATAACAAACCTTGTAACGTGTGAATTAGAACCAAGTAGATATACTACCCCAAGAGCACAACTATTAACACCACAAGTATTAGTTTCATCTGATGGAACTCAAAAATTATGTGTTACTATAGAATTAACAGACTATGAAATAGATACATTCAAATTTGGAATAACAACAATAGATAGAGAAACAACAGAACCTGTACAAGGCTATGAATATAGTGTTTCTACAACAGAAGGAGCTCAAAAGAAGTTTTCACCAACAGATAAAGATGGAAAAACATCATCAAAAATTGGTGCAAATTATAAAATAGATGACTATGAAGTAACATATACAATAAATGCAGTAAAAGAAGCTAAATTTTATAAAAAACTAACTACACCAATTGAAGTAAAAGTAATATTTGACTTAAATGGAAATGTAAAAGCTTCTGAAACAATACAAGCTAATGAAGGCAGTGCAGGCTATGGAACAATATGGAACATAGAAGCAATAAATACAATAGATGGCAACGATATAGATGTACAAATAAAAGTAGATCCATGTGACCCATTAATTGTAAATATTAAAACACAAGATAGTATAACTGATACTGAACTTACAAATATTGAATACAAAATAGAACCAAGCATAAACATGCCAGCTATAGGAAGTACAACAATAAGTGTAGGATATGTATTACCAAATGGAGTACAAACATATACAATAAAACAAACTAATGCAGATATGATATCAAATTACAAAAAAATACCTGATCAACAAATAAAAGTAACATATGATGAAGAGGGTAATGTAATAGCTTTAGATGAACTAACAAATGAAGTTCATGAAGTTTCAATAAATGGAAAAGAAGTAAGCATAATAATAGATGCAGAGCCACAAGTACCATTTACAATGAAAAATATAGCATACTTCCATAAAGATACCAATATAGTAAATTCAAAATTTGAAATAAGTGTCTCAGATGATAATACAAAAGAAATATTAACAGACACATTAGGTGAAGATGCAAAACACATAGGAAAATTTGAAACAAACACAAGCAAAATATATACAATAAAGCAAATAAAAGCTGGAACAGGATATGCAACTATAAAAGATTTCCAAATAGAAGTTACATTTGATGAAAGTAGGAATATTACAAAAGCTGAAATTGTAGGAAACAAGACACAAGGAAATGTAAATGAATTTATAGAATTTGTAGAAGTAGGAGTAACTAGACCATCAACTGAGTCAGACAAAGGATATAATGGAAATGATAAAGGTATAGTAAATATCACTGTAAAAAGTTATCCTCAAGTAGAATTTAACATAGAAAGTGTAGACAGAAGAGATGAAACTATAAAACTTGCAGGAACAATTTACAAAGTAGAATCAAGTATACAAACAAAAGATGAACAAATAATTACTGATAGTAATGGAATTGGAACAGCAAAATTAGATAAGAGTGGTTATAGAGAAAATGTTATTTACACAATTACAGAGCTACAGCCATCAGCAAGATACCAAACATTAGGAATAGAACCTGTAATAAATGTAGAATTTGATGAGCATGGATATATTATAAATGCTACAATCAATAAAAGATCAGATGTAATAGAAATAATTAAACCAGAAATTAGTGAACCAGAAGACAACTTTAAGCTAAATATAAAAATAAAGAGTAATCTAGAACTTAAAATAAATATAACAAAGGTAGATGAAGAAGATTCAAGTATCGTAATACCAGGTGTAAACTTTGAATTAACTGCTAGAATAGTAAAAGATAACTTACAAGAATATACAGAAGAAGAACAAGAAAAAATAATTTTAAATACATCAGAACAAACAGAAGAATATTATTTGTCTGAAGTATTAGATAGATTAAAAATAGACAGAGAAGAAGTAGAAAACTTAAGAAAAAATATTGGAATAAGTAATATAATAAATGAATTAAAAAACAACAATAACTTAAGTGCAGAGGAAGAAGATCAAATAAACACACAATTAAATGATAACTTAAAAATTACTAAGCTTATAGAGTTGGAAAAATTAACAAAAACACAAATAAACCAAAAAATATCTGATGTAAATAACAAAGCAATAATTGACAGACTAATACAAGAAAACAAAACAACTGAAGATACAGTAAATGATTTATTAGATATAGTAAAAAAACAAGTAAGACTTGATGTAGATAGAATAGTAACAGATGTTAATGGCAAGGCAATAGCATATATGGATAAAACTTTGTCTAATAAAACAATAGAATACACTTTAAAAGAAACAAAAAAAGTACAAGGATATGATTGGCTAAATGAAGTAGTAATATTTGAAATAACATATGATGCAAATGGAATGATGGTAGCAGATGAACCAATAAAAGTGGTTTCAGGAAATATAGATATAACAAGCTTCAACCAATATAACTTTGAAATGTCTGCAACTATCAAAAACACTCCAAGCAGAGAGTTCCAAATACATTTATCTGTAGAGGATGTATATGACTCAAATAAAAAACTAGAAACAGCGAGATTTGATGCATATCTAGTAGATGTACAAAATAGCATAACATATGCACCAGACAATAAATACAGAGTAGCATTAGAAACAGGTTCTGTAACAAATGGAACAAACTTAACAACTGCACATGGGGAAGATACAGAAGTTGTAGGTTTATATGAAGAAGGAGCGGGAAGAAGACTATTAAGATTAGTACAAACTCAAACACCAACATCATACTACCTAGGAAATGATAAATTTGATAGCATATATCAATCTATTCAATATGCATTACTTGTAGATGTAGAATTTAATGATGAAGGAACTATAGTAGGAGCTAACATACATGCACCAGGTTCAGATTCAAAACACATAGGTTATATTGCAGATGGAAGATATATACAAGTATCACATACAAAAAATACAATAAATGTAACAATTAAATATTACCCAATGTTACAAGTACAAATTCAAGCTAAAGATATGTATACAGATGCAAGCTTAATAGGAAAATATACAATAGATACAACTCAATGGGGAATAAATAATGGATCAGCAGGTATAGTAAGTGCAGGATATATAAACCCTTACTTTAGTTCATATAATTCAAATGAATACTATGGTAGAGTATATAATGCAAGTTATACAACAAGTGACAGCATAAACTCAGTAGAAGAGGCTGAAAGAGTAGCAGTAGCACCTACAGAGGCGGATTCATTTGTAGAAAATAAAAATACAAATAAGGACAATAGAATAAGAAGATTTTACATATATGAAAATGCAGAACCAAATGCACCAATTCAATATCAAACATATTTACCAAGACATATTACACATTCAATACAATATTTATTAGCAATAATTGACGTTAAGTATGATGATTTAGGACAAGTAGAAAAAGTAGATGTAATACAAGAAAAATCACAAACCAATATAAAAGAAGGCTTCTTTAAAACAGTAAAAGCAAATGTTAATGAACATACTATAAAAATAACAATTGATTATGCACCAATAACAACAATAAATGTAAATGTAATTGATGAAATAAGTAATGCACCACTTTCAGGAATAAGAGTAAACCCATACTTAGGTGGAACAGATGTAACAAATACATCATATGAATACAGAACAACATTATATTATACAACAAATGCACAAGGAAAAACAGGTTGGACATATTGGGGAGCAAGTATCCCAGATACATTAAATAGATATATATTAGACTCATACACAGTAGGTTCAGGATATGATGGATACTTTGATCCGGGAAATGTAATATTAGATATATCATATGATGCAAATGGACGAGTATCAAGCGTAACACCAAAGAGTACAGATAGTTATGGTGATGTAAATGCAGTAGATATAACTTGGGAAAATAACAATGTACAAGTTACAATTAGATATTCTAGAAAATTTAATATAAAATTAAATAAAGTAGATTATTATGATAGTAATAAAAAACTAAATGCAGCATTTGATATAACATCTATAAATGGAGCAACAGCTTCAATGGCTTCAAACACTACTACAACAGTAGGGAAAGTATATGCTGGAAAAATAGTAAAATATACTATTTCAGAAACAGCAGTACCATCAGGCTACATACCAATAGAAAATATGGACATAATTGTAGAATTTAATAATAATGGAAGTGTAAGAAATATAAATTCTTCAAGTGAATACTTTGAATTTATAAAATCTGCACCAGTAGATGTACTAACAAACAGTTTAAGAAAAGTTGACGTAGAAGCAAATATTAAGAATAAACCAAGATTTGACATTACACTAGAATTATCAGATAAATTCTATCCAAGTTTGAAATTAGCAGGCGGAACATTTTCGATGGAAAATAGTAAAGGAGATGTTTCATCAGGAGGAATAAAAACAGATTCAAATGGAATTATGCAAACATATATAGGAACAGTATATCCAAATGAAGATGTAATATATACAATAAGACAAACAAATACAATTCCAGGATACTATACAAATAATATTACAATACAATTTAAAGTACATTTTAATGAAAATGGAAAAGTAGAAAATTATAGCTTGTTAGAAGGAAATAGTGTAGCAGCAATACACCCAACAAAATATATAGGAACAAAAGAAATAAAACTAGATGTTAACAATATGCCAAAAGATATTAAAATAGGATTTAATAAATATGATAAATTAAACAATAATGTAATGCCAGATGTAAAATTTAAAGTTACGGTTAAAGAGGAAGGAAAAGTAGATAGCATTAAAAATAATATAGTAACAAATGCAAATGGAACAGCAATAGAAGTAGTAGATAACTTTAAAGAAACAACAGGAGAAAATAGAGTTGTAACATATGTAATATCAGAAATAGAAGCAGCACCAACCTACAGAAAAATACAAGATGTAGAGTTAAAGGTAACATACAAACCAGATGGAAGTATGTACCTATATGACGTAATAAGTAACCCAAGTAATGTAGATGTTGATGTCGCAGTAGGTCAAATAAAATATGTAGACAACACACCAGTACACATTAGTCTTTCTATTCCAAACGACAATGCATATGACTTAATAATAAAAAATGAAGATAAAAACTATGAAGGATTAGGAATACAAGGAACTGAGTATAATGTAACTATAAATGGAGAAAATAAAGGACCATTAACAACTAATGCAAATGGTATAGCTAAAGTAATAAATCAGACTCAAAGTGGAGAAATAACGATAGGAATTGCAGAAATTGCAGTAGGTGAAGGTTATAGACAAGAAAATAATAATATGACAACTATAAAAGTAGAAAAGGGAACAGGGGCATATACGTTAGTAGAAAAAGAAAATTCGAACCCTATGTATGCTGAAGTAGAAGTAGATGAAGAACATGGAACAATAACAGTAACCTTTAAAAACGAAACTAAATTAGAACTTACAATGAAGAAAGATGATATAAACACAGCAGATGCATTACAAGGAGCACAATTTGAAATAAAAGAAGAAGAGCTAGATAATGAAGCAAATGTAATTCCAGGAACAGAAAATATAATAACAACAGATGCAAATAATACAACAGATGCAGACGGATTATTATACTTTGACTTAGGATTATCAAAACAAAATAAAACAATTAGATATACATTTACTGAAACAAAAGAACCAGTAGGTTATACAAGAATACAACCAATAACAGTGACAGTTGAATTTGATAGCTTTGGAAACATAATACAAATGAAAGATAATTCATTTAGAGCAGAAGAAACATTAGCAACACGTACAGGTAAATCACATCATATGATAGTTACAATAGGAAATGGTACAGTAAATGAAGAATATACTGTAAAAATAGTTACAGAAGATTCACAATCAGGAAGAAGAATAAATGGTTCAATATTCCAAGTAGAAGCTATAGAAATGCTTTCAGGAGCAACCAATAAGAGTATAACAGGGGCAACAACAAATGTTTCAAGCGTACTTGCAGGAAACACACATATATTTGAAAGAGGAGCATTAAAAGTTAATGGAATAACAGCAGAAGGAGATGTACAAATCAAGTTTAAACAAACAGAATCAGCAGTAGGATATGTATATGGCTTAAATCCAACATCAGGAACAGTAAATATTCATACTAAATTTGATATTATTCCTTCATCACAAGAAAAACAAGTAACAATAACAGAAGGTGAAGGAAATGATAAAAGATTTGATGTACAAGTGGACAATGACAATAGATTAATAACAATAAAAGTATTAAATGATCCACAAGTTGACTTTGAAATTACAAAAGTAGATGGAGATACAAAAACACCAATAGAAGGAATTAACTTAAACATAAAATCAACAATTATAGAAAATGGCGAAAGTATTGAAACAGGATTAAACAAACCATTTAATCCAACAAACCAAAATGGATATACTGAATCAGATGTAGGATATTCATATGCTGGAAAAACAGTAATATATACTATTTCAGAAACAAAAGATCTACAATATAAACAATTAGAAGATATAATAATAGTAGTTCAATATGATATAGATGGAAATATTGCAGAATACAAAATATTAAGCAGTACAAATGATGTAAAAATAAAACCAGATGCAACAAAGACTATAAGAAAAAGAGTACTTACTGACTCATCACCAATAATAGGAATTGTAGACATTAATTATTCGAGTGTAAAAATACCAACAGGTATAGGATCAAGAATACTACAACTAGAGATAAACAATTACAAAGAACCTGGAGATTATAGAATACAAATAGGAAAATATCATGAAGATACAACATATCCATACTTGTTACCAGGAGCAAAATATCAAATAACAGTAACACAAGAACATGGAAGAGCTGTAACAACATGGACAGATGTAACAGATCAAAATGGAATAATTTTAAGTCCATACTTTAGTGGATATGGAGATATAGAAATATCAATAAGAGAAATTGAAGCACCAGAAGGATTTGAAACAGACGACAAAACGAGAACGACAACACTAAAAAGATATGAATCTAGTGGAAGAATAGTAATACAATCAACTGATGCTGGAGCAAAAGTAAGTGATGATTATTCAATGATATATTTAAGTGCAGTAGATAAACAAATTTCAGGAGTGTATGATATAGTACTTAATAAAACAGATGCTAAAACTGGATACTTAATTGAAAACAATCCAGCTACAATAAAATTAGAATTACTTGAAGAAATTGAAACAATAACACAAAATATTAATCAAGAAACAGGGGAGATTACTGAAGATATAACAACGACAACACTAAGAACACCAATATTTGAACAAGATACAGATGATTTGGGTAGAATAATTGCTAAAAACCTGAAAGCGCCAAGTAAACCAGGACAATATAAATATGTTCTTTCAGAAGTAAAACAACCAAAAGGTTATACAGGTATTAGTGAAGATGAAGTTGAAATATTAGTAACATTTGATGTAAATGAGAATGAAGAAATGGTAATTACAAATGTAGTTGTAAAGGATGCTACTGACGTAAAAGCAGGAAAAAGCTCTGATCAAGTTATGAATGTTATAGTATATAATATACCAGAAGAACAATCAGAAAGTGGAATTTTAGCAGATGACGAATTTGGAATAGACTTAAGAAAAATAGACAGCGAACTTAAACAAATTACAGGAAGTATTGCAAAATTCAAAATAACAAATGTAGCAACTAATGACTTTGTAGATGTTGAAACAGATGAGCTAGGAAGAAGTGAACTTGTTAAATTTAAAATGCCAACAGAGGAAGGTCAATATAGATATGTATTAAATGAAGTAGAAGCACCAAGAGGATACAAACTTTATGATGGAGATATAAATATAGTATTAGATTTTGCTAAAGACGAAAACGATAAAATGTATTTAAATAAAGCAGAAGTTTTAGGTGCAAATGTTATATATTCAAATAGAGCAGAAGAAGGAGAATTACCAAGCAGAAAAATAGATATTAAAGTAATAAACGAAGATGCACCATATACATTAGTAATAGAAAAACATCATATAGCAGATCCTTATTATCCAGAATTCATTTCAGATGTAACATTTGATATTAAAGTAACACAAGAATTTGGTGATGAAATGCCTCAAATGACAAAAACAACAGATGAAAAAGGACTAATTACAATAGAAAATTTGAATGGTTATGGTCGTATAAAAGTAGAAATTACAGAAAAGTCTGCTCCAGATGAATATAAAGTAGACCATGAAACTAAAGTATTAGAATTCTATAGAGATAAATATACTAAAGAATTAAGACAAATTAACTCAAATGTAGGTTATGAGTTTAGCGAAGATGAAAAAACAATATATATCAAACCAATAAATGATATAAATAATGGAATATATGATTTAGTTATAAATAAAGTAGATAAAAACACAAATATGACAATAACTAATAACCCTACTACATTTAACTTAAATATGATTAGAAAATATTATAAAAATAATGTAGTAACAGACCAAGCAACAGGATTAATTACAAATGAACCAGAAATCACAGAAATAAAAGTACCTATTATAGAAAATGAGTTAACTAATGATAAAGGTATACTAATTAAAAACTTTATAGAAATGCCTAAAGAAGTAGGAACATATACATTTGAACTAGAAGAAGTTAATGCACCAAATGGATATGAAAAATTGCAAAATATAATAAGATATGAAGTAACACTAGATTACAATGAAAATAATGAATTAGTAATAACAAATGTTCAAGTACTAAACAATGATACTAATTTACAAGTATTAACATGGAAAAAACAATTTATAGCATTAGCAGTACTAAACGAAAGTGCAATTCCAGATGGAAATATACAATTACAGGTTACTAAGGTAGATGAAGAAAAAAATCCTATAACAACAGATACAGCAGTATTCAAAATAATAGATAATCAAACAAATGAAGTATACTATATGGAAACAGATGAAAGCAGTAGTATAGCAAATAAATTAATTGAAATGCCAAAAGAAGCTGGAAAATATAATTATACAATTAATGAAATAAAAGCACCAGAAGGATATGCATTAAATAGAAATGACATTAATTTAGAATTAGAATATACAGAGGATAGTAATGAAGAAGGTAAAATAGTTTTAAGCAAAGTTACTGTAAACGGAGAAAACGTAGTATATACAAATGAAGCAGATGAAAATCATTTACCTAATAAAAACATAGAATTAGAAGTAATTAACAAATTAGGACAAAATAGTTCTGTAAACGAAAAAACATATACAGTAATAGTAAACAAAATAGATGAAATTACAAAAGAACATATTACAAAGCGTGCAACATTTGATGTATCATTAGCAAATGGAGAAATAGTACATGCTTCAACAAATGAACAAGGACAAATGATAATAGAAAATGTACATATGCCAGCTATGTCAGGTGACTATGAAATACTTGTAAAAGAAACAAAAGCACCAGAAGGTTACATACTAGATGAAGAGATGAAAATAGTAAATGTAACATTTAATGGACAAAAAGAGAATATGATAATTTCAAATATAGAATTAGGAGCAACTAATAATACAAATATAGAAATAGTAACTGAAGAATGTACAGAAGATAAAATAGTACTTAATGTATTAAATAAAGCAGAAGATGAACCACTATATGTAATATCAAGAAAATACGAAAGTGGAGAAGACATATATGATGTACTAAAAGAATTCAAAGGAAATGACTACAGTATAGATAAACCATTTATAGATACAAAAGTAGCAAGATATATGAAAGACACAACAGTAGAAGAATTTATAGGAAACTTAGAATCAAATGGAGTAATGACAGTACTAGATAAAAACGGAAAGGAACTATCAAAAGAATCAAGAGTAAAAACAGGAATGACACTAAGAGCAGTAAAAGGAAATGAAGAGTTAACGTTTACAATTATAATAAAAGGAGATAGTAGCAAAGACGGAAGACTAACAGCAACAGACTTACACCAATTTGAGGATCATATGTCAGGTAAAAAGCCAATAACAGATCCAATAAAACTAAGAGCAATAGACTTAGTAAAAAACTACGGAGATGGTAAAATAAGAGCAACAGATTTAAATGAATTCTATAAACTAATAAGCAAAGGTGAACTACCAGATTAGAATAAGTACAACAAAAACAGGCAAACTTGCCTGTTTTTGTTGTATAGCAAAGATCAATTTGTTACAATTCACAGCTAATATTAGGAGCATGAAAATGTACTATTTACAGCTTAAAAGATATTTTACGATGTAGGGGAGGTTATTTTCTTAGCTGTTCGAACGTTAGTGAGATACAGATAAGTTATGCTTTAGCGCAATCACCCCTACATATACTGAATATTTAATATTAGCTGTGAATTGTAACATCAATTTTAAATTGATTAATAAAAAATAAAAATAAGTATTGAAAAAAACACAATAATAGTATAATATATAATAGATAAAATAAAAAAGATAGGAGTGTTAAAAATAAGTACCATAAAAAACACAATAATACATATAAGAAAATGTATAAAAGTATTAATAATAGTAGCAATTTCAACATTTCTAATAATAGGTATAGCTTCAGCATGCTATAAGCCAATATATAGTGTAACATTAAATGGAGAAATGATAGGGTACAGCCAAAACAAAAGTGATTTACAACAAAAAATAAACACATATATAGAAAAAGGTAATGGTGGGAACGTAGCATTTGTAGATATAAAAGAACTTCCACAATATAAACTTTGCTTACTAAAAAAAGGAATTACGCCAAATGATGAAGAGATATTTCAAAAAGTAATTTCTATGGGAAAACAATATTATAAATACTATGGAATAACTGTAGATAATGAAGAAAAACTATATGTAGCAAGTTTTACAGAAGCAGAAGAAGTAGTAAATAAGCTAAAAGAAAAAAACAGTAATAATAAAGAAAAATTAGGAGTTAAGGAAAAATATAATACAGAACTCGTAGAATTTGCAACTGTAGAACAAAGTGTAGAAAAACTATATGAAAAGAAAGTAGTAAAGAAAACAGTCTCGAATGTAACAATAGCTTCGACAGGAGTAAATACATCTAATAAAGTGGTAAACTTAGGGATTTCATTAATAAGACCAGTATCAGGAGTATTAACTTCAAGGTTTGGAGCAAGGTGGGGAAGAAGCCATAAAGGAATAGATATAGGAGCACCAAAAGGAACAACAATAGTAGCGGCAGCATCAGGAACAGTAACCTTTTCACAATATGGTTATGGTGGAGGATATGGAAACCACATAATAATATCACATGGAAATGGGGTACAAACATTATATGGTCACTGCACAAGCCTATTAGTATCACAAGGAGCACATGTAACACAAGGCCAAGCAATAGCAACAGTAGGAAATACAGGAAATTCACAAGGAAACCACTTACACTTAGAAATAAGAGTAAATGGAGTAGCACAAAATCCACAAAATTATTTATATTAATAAAAAAAGGAAAGATTTGAACGCGTCCCAAATCTTTCCTTTTTTACAGCCCCTTTTTTAAAATATTCATTTATTAAAAAAATGTAATAAAAAAGTAATATTTGCAATACAAAAACCAAATTAGACTATTTCCGTAGATAAAGAAAAATACATTTTATCAATATATAGAAATAATGGGAAATATTGATATTGCAATAAATAAAGAAATATAGTAAATTATAATTAGTATAGTAACTATTATATTAGGAGGAAAAAACTAATGAGAAAAAGTAAAAAAATAAAGATAATTAATATATTAATAATTAGTTTTATTATAACAAGTATGTTAAGCATTTGGTATATAACATATGGTGCAACAACATCTAGTTCAATAGGTGAAAACGTAGAAGCTACTTTTAATAGTGTAACAGGAGAGTTAATCATAAATAGTACTTCTGGTGTAGGAACTATTGAATCTAATACATATAAAAACTTCCTTGGCTTTTCAAATAGGGAGAAAGTAAAAAAAGTTATATTTTCTAATGAAGTATATGCACCTGAAGATATGGAAAATTTCTTTGCAATTTTTCCAAATGTAATAAGCATAAACTTAAACAATTTGAATACATCAAATGTAACAAATATGAAAAGTATGTTTTCAAATTGTATTAATTTAACAAGTTTAGATGTAAGCAAATTAGATACAACAAATGTAACAAATATGGAAAGTATGTTTTCAGGTTGTAGTAATTTAGAAAGTTTAAATATAGGTGACTTAGCAACATTTAATGTAACAAATGTAAAATATATGTTTCAAGGCTGCACTAGTTTAACAAATCTAAATTTAGAATTTTTTGATACAGATAATGTAACAGATATGTCATTCATGTTTCAGGGGTGTACTAGCTTAACAAATTTAAATTTAAGAGGAGTAATTACATCAGAAGTAAATAATATGAACTATATGTTTGCAGAGTGCAACAGTTTAACAAATTTAGATTTAAGTGGTTTTAACACATCGAAGGTAACTAATATGGCTAATATGTTTACTAACTGTACTAACTTAGCGAGCTTAGACTTAAGTGGATTTAATACATCAAATGTAACTGATATGATGAGTATGTTTTATGAATGCAGTAGCTTAATAAGTGTAGATGTTAGTAATTTTAATACATCAAATGTAGATAGAATGGTAAGTATGTTTTATGGATGTAGTGGACTAGAAAGTTTAGATATTAGTAGTTTTGATATGAGTAAAAGTTCATCAAATGCTAGTAAAAATATGCTAAGTGGTTGCAATTTTAATACATTAATTACACCTAAAAGAGGAAATACTGCTGAACTATTACCATATACCATGTATGATGAAGAAGGTTCTTTATATACACAATTACCATATAATTCTAAAACGTTATATAAAAAAATAGAATATACAGTTCAATTCAACGAAAATGGAGGAACAATAAATAGTGGTAATATAAATAAATATATATATGGAGTAGGAGCAACTTTACCAATAGACGTAACAAAGACAGGATATATATTTGATGGATGGTATGAGGATAGTTTACTTTTAGGTGATAAAGTAACAAGTATAAGTTCTACTGCAACAGGAAATAAAATATATTACGCAAAGTGGATAGCAAACACTAACACAAGCTATAAGGTAGAACATTATAAACAAACAGGAACAGGGTATGCACTAGAAGAGAGTGAAGATAGAACAGGAACAACAGGAGCAGAAGTTACAGCAGAGCCAAAAACATATGCAGGATATACAGAAAATACAACTATAGACAATAGAGTAGCAAGTGGAACAATAGCAGGAGATGGAAGTTTAGTATTAAAACTATATTATGATAGAAATACAAATACAGCATATACAGTAGAACACTACAAACAAACGGATACAGGGTATGCACTAGAAGAGAGTGAAGATAGAACAGGAACAACAGGAGCAGAAGTTACAGCAGAGCCAAAAACATATGCAGGATATACAGAAAATACAACTATAGACAATAGAGTAGCAAGTGGAACAATAGCAGGAGATGGAAGTTTAGTATTAAAACTATATTATGATAGAAATACAAATACAGCATATACAGTAGAACACTATAAACGTACACTAGACAATGAATTAATAGGATATGAGTTATTTGAAACAAAAAGCTATACAGGGACAACAGATACTACTGCTACTGCAATAGCGCAGACATATACAGGTTTTACAGAAAATACAACCATAACAGATAGAGTAGCAAGTGGAACAATAGCAGGAGATGGAAGTTTAGTATTAAAACTATATTATGATAGAAATATATATAAAATAAATTATGAACTAAATGGGGGAATTGCGAAAAATCCTTTAAATAAAAATTACACTTACGGAGAAGAGGTAATCCTTTCAACAAGAGTAGAAAAAGAAGGATATATATTTGAAGGTTGGTATGAAAATCAAGAATGTACAGGACAGGCTATAACAAAAATAGAAAATACAGAAACAGGAGATAAAACATATTATGCAAAATGGACAAAACAAGAAGAAATACCATTTACAATAAGTTCAGAAAAGTATGAAATATCAAATCAACCAAAATATATAACCAAAGTAAGTCCAGAAACTACAGCTAAAACCTTTATGAATAATATAACAACAAATGGAACTATGAAAGTATTTAACTCTAAAGGAGAACAAATAAAAGATACAGATTTAGTAGGAACAGGTTATAAGTTAGAAGTAGAATATAAAGGAACGAAATATGAATATGAAATAGCAGTAAGAGGAGACATAGACGGAAATGGAAAAATAACAATAGCAGACCTATCAACACTAAACCAAGCCGTAATAAAGAAAATAACATTAACAGGAATAAGACAAAAAGCAGCTGACATAGATGAAAATGGAAAAATAACAGCAACAGATTTATCAACATTAAATCAAGCTGTAATTAAAAAGATAACCTTATAAATTAGAAGGGGCTGTAAAAAAGGAAAGATTTGGGACGCGTTCAAAACTTTCCTTTTTTACAGCCCCTTCTAATTTATCCAAAATGCTGGATAGCTGTTTTAATAGCATTACTTTTCATAATTAATACACCATTTTCAACTAACTTTCGTTTTACTAAATCACTATAGCTAATATATGCTGCAAATTCTGTAATAGAGCTAAAAAGCTGTTTTAAATTATTATAAGTTAAATTGATATTAGAAAATGACAAGTAAAATTTACTTTTATATTCATATAAAGAGATATTTTTAGCAATACCCATAATTCCAATATGGTTTTTATTTAAAAATGAGGAAAACTCACAAAAATCATCAAAACACTCAAAACAATATAGTGCATCTGTATTTTTAAAATTATTATTTTTCCTTTTAATATGTAACTTTTTCTTTTCTAAGTATTTTTTTGATTCAGGAAGACTTCTAGTTATAATTAAAATAAAGTCCCCATTAGAAACTTGCAAAGCCTCAATTCTAATTTGATAATTTTTAGTAATAAAGCCTATTTCTTTTTCGGCAGTATCTAACATATCTAAAAATAAATCTTGAGATTCAATTGGGTTTGCCATGAAAGAGTGAAAATCAATATTCTTCTTAATTAAGTCCTGATTTGTAAGGGTAATTCTAATTTTATTCTCATTAAGTTTTTCAAAACGCATATTTGTAAATCCTCCTAACACTATGTATAATTTAATTATACCATATATAATACAAAAAATAAACGAACAATATTTGGTAAATTAGTCTATTCTATAATATGTATAACAAAAAAATAAGTACCAATTAATATAACACATTGATATAAAAAATAAAAGACATTTTGGAAAAAATTTCTAGCTAGTTACTTGAAAAAAAAAGTAAATGCATATATAATAAGGAAAGCAAAAGGTAAAAGGAGTAAACACAAGGAAAGGTAGGAGTAAAAATGGCTACAAGAGATAAAAATGTATGGATATTACTATTATTTATATTATCAGGTTTAGTAATAGGTGGTTTATTGGGGGAACTTGCTGGACAAGTTGACTTTTTATGGTGGCTATCATATGGACAAAGTTTTGGTTTAACATCACCAATAGAATTAAACTTAAGTATTGTACAAATAACATTTGCATTAATGCTTAAAATAAACATTGCAAGTATAATTGGATTAATAATAGCAATATTGGTATATAGAAAAGTGTAGGGAGTAAAATTAGGGGCTTAGGAAAGGGAAAAGAATGTCAATAAACTTAAAAGACTTACCATTATCAGAAAGACCATATGAAAAACTAGAGATGTATGGTGAAAGCACTTTATCTAACTCTGAATTATTAGCAATAATTATAAAAACAGGAACTAAAGAAGAAACCGCACTAGAACTAGCACAAAAGGTATTATTATTAGGTGATAAAAGTAATAACTTAAGGTTTCTAGCAGGGGTTTCAATAGAAGAACTAACAAAAATAAAAGGAATAGGAAAAGTAAAAGCAATACAATTAAAGGCAGTTTGTGAAATTGCAAAAAGAATGGGAAGACCAATAAATGCTAAAAAAATAGTTATAAAAACACCACAAGATGTAGCAAATTTGCTAATAGAGGAATTAAAATACGAAAAAAGAGAAATATTAAAAGTAATAATGCTAAATACTAAAAATGAAATACAAAAAATAATGGACATTGGAATAGGAGGTACATCCTCTATAAACATAGAAGCAAAAGATGTACTAAAAGAAGCAGTAAAAATGGAAATGCCGAAAATAATAATGGTACATAACCACCCAAGTGGAAATGCAACACCAAGTAGTGTAGACATAGAATTTACCCAAACAGTAAAACAAAGTGCCAAACTATTAGGACTTGAATTATTAGACCATATTGTAATAGGAGATGGAACATATGAAAGTATATTAGCAAACCACAAAAGATAAAAATAAAAAGGGATAGATATAAAATATACAAAAAACATATCTGCCCTTTTTACGTAGAAAAAAAGAAATGTAGGGGCATCGTTTGTGGGAATACCTGTTAGACAAGACACCACTATGCCCTTTTATCTACCATAGAAAAATAAACAGATAAAAAAAGGGGAAATAAAAAATGAATTTATTTAGTCTAAAAAATAAAGATATAGGAATAGACTTAGGAACAGCAAATACATTAGTTACATTAAAAGGAAAAGGAATAGTATTAAAAGAGCCTTCAGTAGTTGCAATAGATAGAAAAACAGGTCAAATTGTAGCAACAGGTCGTGAAGCAAAAGAAATGCTACGGAAGAACACCAGAACAAATAAATGCAGTAAGACCATTAAAGGATGGAGTTATAGCAGATTTTACAGCAACACAATTAATGCTAAAAAACCTAATTTCTAAAGTATGCCAAAGGTATAATGTAATAAGGCCAAGGGTTGTAGTAGGGGTACCATCAGGAATTACAGAAGTAGAAGAAAGAGCAGTAGAAGAATCAGTTTTGCAAGCAGGAGCAAGAGAAGTATATCTAATAGAAGAACCAATGGCAGCAGCAATAGGAGCAAACCTAGATGTAGCAGAACCAAGCGGAAGTATAGTAGTAGATATAGGTGGAGGAACAACAGAAGTTGCAGTTATTTCATTAGGAGGAATAGTAGTAAGTACATCACTAAGGATAGCAGGAGACGAGTTAGACGAAGATATAATAAACTATATAAAAAGAGAAATGAACTTAGCAATAGGTGAAACAACAGCAGAAGAAATAAAAATAAACTTAGGATGTGCAATGCCACTAATGACACAAACTAATATGATAGTAAGAGGAAGAGACTTATCAACAGGGCTTCCAAAAAATGTGGAAATATACTCTTCACAAATATTAGAAGCAATGGCAGAATCTATAAATGAAATAGTAGAAAGTGTAAAACAAACATTAGAAAAAACACCACCAGAGCTTGCATCAGACATTATGGAAAAAGGAATAGTACTAGCAGGAGGGGGAGCACTAATACAAAATTTAGACAAGCTATTAAGTTATAAAACAGGTATGCCAGTATATATAGCAGAAAACCCATTAGACTGTGTAGTAAAAGGAACAGAAAAAACAATAGAAGACTTAGAAAAACTAAAAGGAGTACTAACAAACTCAAGAAGAAGACGTTAAGACGGGAGGCCAGAAGACGGATGTCAGAGGACGGAAGATGGAGGCTAGAAGTCTGAAGACGGAAGTTAGATGTCAGAAAATAGGATTGTAGGGGTCGCCACCATCAGCGACCCAAGCTCCGAAGAAATTACCCTAAATTACGACCTCCTTTAAAATATAAAAAAATCGATTTTAAATGTAAATGTAGGGGCGATTTTTTCTTAGTTCTTCAAGCAACAGTGAGTTAGAAATAAGTTATGCTTTAGTGAATGATGAATAATGAATAGTGAATAATGAATAATACAAAACTCGGGGAGTTTTGATAGGAGGATAGACGTGTATAACAAAAAGAAAAAACAAATACTTGGAATAGTTATATCGATAATTATACTAATAATAATAGTAATAATCTCAAATATAAAAATAAATAATCTATCATATGCACAAAGCTTTGCAAATTTTTTTGTAATGCCAATTCAAAATGGGTTAACTTATTTAAAAAATTGGGTATCAGGAAACAATCAATTTTTTACAGATGTAAATAACTTGAGAGAAGAAAACGAAAAACTAAAAGAAGAAAACAGTAATTTACAAAAATCATTAAGAGAATACGAAATTATAAAATCAGAAAATGAAACATTAAAAGAGTATGTTAATCTAAAAGATAAATACACTGAATACCAAACAATACCAGCATATGTAATAAATAAAGATATAAGTAATTACAGTAATGTAATAGTAATAAACGTAGGAACAAAAGATGGAGTAGATGTGAACATGCCAGTAATATCAGACAAAGGGCTAGTAGGGCATATAATATCAGCAACATCTACAACCGCAAAAGTTCAAACAATAATAGACACAGCAAGTAGTGTAAGTTGTACGCTAACATCTTCAAGAGACACCTTAATAGCAAAAGGTACACTAGAAGGTAGTTCTAACTTAAAAGCCACATATATAGCACCAGAAGCAACCATAATGCAAGGAAATACAATAGAAACATCAGGTTTAGGTGGAATATACCCAAAAGGAATACTAGTAGGAACAATAAATAAAGTAATAACCACAAAAAACATAACAGACAGATATGCCCTAATAGACACAGCGGTAAACTTTAATAAATTAGAGACTGTATTAGTAATTACGAAGTAAAAGACAGAAGTCGGAGGTTAGAAAACGGAGGTCATAATTCGGAAGAATGAGGTCAGAAAACTGAGGTCAAAATCATAAATCGGAAATTATATATTAGAACAATGTAGGGGTTAAATCGGTAAGGAATACCTCATTGGAAATACCGAATTTAGCCCAAGAAAGATTTAAGAACAAATGAAGAATTCTAGGGGGTGCCGCCATTGGCGACAGTGGCTCCAACGAAATGACCCCAAAATCCGACCTCTGCCCTCTGACTTCCGACATCCGAGAAAGGAAAAAATAGTGAAAAAATTAATAGTAATAACAGGAATCTTCATAACATTTTTAATTACATATTTTTTACAATCAAACTTTTTTAGTTGGTTTACAATTGCAGGAATAAAGCCAAATTTATTTTTAATGCTAACACTATTTATTACATTATTTGCAGGAATAAAATTAGGAATATGTTATAGTTTGTTTTTTGGGATATTCTTAGATGTAGTAATAGGAAAAAACTTAGGAATATATACAATCATGTTATTACTTGTTGCAATATTAGGTGGATACTTTGACAAAAACTTTTCAAAAGACAGTAAAATAACAATAATGCTTATGGTACTAGCAAGTACATTATTATTTGAAATAGGAAGTTATATATTAAGTATAATAATGCAAAACATAAATGTTCAAATATTAGAATTTATAAAAATATTATTTATAGAAATAATATACAATACAATAATTACAATAATAATATATCCAATAGTAACACAAGTAGGCTATAAAATAGAAGATATATTTAAAGGACAGAAAATTTTAACCAAGTACTTTTAATTAATAGATAATATGTATTAATAAATAAAAAAGAAATTAGGAGGTGAAAAGCTTGAATAGAATAAGAAGTAAACAAGAAAAATTAAGATATAATATAATAACAACATTTGTATATATAATTGGAATAATACTAATTAGTCAGCTTTTTAACCTACAAATAGTAAAAGGAAAGGAATATAGACAGCAATCTAACACGCGTCTGTCAAGAGAAAGCATACTTAATGCAGCAAGAGGCGATATATTAGATCAAACAGGAAACAAACTAGCAACAACTAAGCTAGGAAATAGGTTAAATTTATATAAAACAAAAATAGATGATGAAACTTTAAATACATCACTACTAAAAATAGTAAATATATTAGAACAAAATGGAGATACATATATAGATAATTTACCAATAAAATTAGGACCAATAGAATTTACTATAAATGGAGAAGAACAGCAAAAAAAATGGAAAAAACAGAATAATATAGAAGAGAATAAAACCGCTATAGAATGTTTTGAACTACTTAAAACTAAATATAAAATAACTCAAAGTAGTGAAGCAGAAGCTAGGAAAATAATGACATTAAGATATAAAATATCAAAAGAGGGTTATAGCAATACAAAAACAGTAGAACTTGCAAGTAATGTATCAGAAAGAACAGTTGCAATATTTAATGAAAGAAGTGATGAATTTCCAGGTTTAACAATTAATATAACCCCTATAAGAAATTATGTATTAGGGAGTGTAGCATCACATATTTTAGGATATGTAAGTAGAATAGACGAAAATGAACTTAAACAAAATGAAGGATACTTATTAAATGATATAATAGGAAAAACAGGTATAGAATATATTTTTGAGCCATATTTAAAAGGGAAAAATGGAATAAAGCAAATAGATATGGCAGTAGATGGAAGTATTACAGGAGAAGCAGTAGTAGAAGAAGCAATTTCAGGAAGTGATGTAATACTTACAATAGATGGGAACCTTCAAAAAATAACAGAAGATGCATTAAAAAATAATGTTGAAAAAATAAGGTCAGGAGGATATGGAAAAGCATATGAAGCAAATGCAGCATCAGCAGTAGTAATGAATGTAAGAACAGGTGAAGTACTATCAATGGCAAGTTTTCCAAACTTTGAACCACAGCTATTTGTAGACGGAATAAGCCAAGAAAAGTATAATGAATATACCTCAAAAGAAGCAAATTCACCATTTTTAAATAGAAGTATTTCATCAGTATATGCACCAGGTTCAACTTTCAAAATGGTAACAGCCCTAGCATCATTAGAAACAGGAGCAGTAAAAATTAATGAAAAAATAAATGATGTAGGAATATATAACTATTCAGCAGACTACAAACCAAAATGTTGGATATATAGCTCTTATGGTAGAGGGCATGGATACTTAAATGTAACAGACGCAATAAAACATTCATGCAATTATTTTTTCTATGAAATGGGAGAAAGAATAGGAATAGATACACTATCAAGATATACAAGAGCATTGGGATTAGGAAGCAAAACAGGAATAGAACTATTAGGGGAAGTACAAGGAACAGTATCTAGCAAAGAAACATCAAAGGAGAAAAACGAAACCTTTACACGGAGGAAATACATTGCAAGCAGCAATAGGTCAACACGATAACAGTTTTACACCAGTACAAATGGCAAAATATATTAGTATTTTGGCAAATGGAGGAAGTAACATAGATGTAACAATAATAAAGGGAATAATAGACTCTGATGGAAACAATATATCAAAAGAAGAAATAAACCTATTTGTAAAAGAACGTTTAGGCATAAACAAAGAGCCATTAACTGAATTAGATTTTAATAAAGAAAACTTAAATGCCATATTAGAAGGAATGAGAGGCGTTACAAGTGAATCAGGAGGAACAGCATATTCATACTTCAAAGACTTCAATATAGAAATAGGAGGAAAAACAGGTTCTGCTCAAACAGGAATTGCAGGAAAGACAAATGCATGGTTTGTAGGATTTGCACCATTTGATACTCCGGAAATAGCAGTAGTAGTAATGACCGAAAACGGAGGAAGTGGAAGCTATAACTGTGAAGTAGCAAGAAATATAATAGCAGAATACTATGGAATGAATGCCACAAAAGTAACAGAAGACATGAGCGCAAAACCTAGTATAGAAATTAGAAATTAGTAGGGGCACCGTTTGCGGGAATACCTCTTCGGAAATAGCACCACTGTGCCCATTTATTCAAAATATAGAAAAAATCAATTTTGAAACATAGGGGGCTAATCAGTTAGGAATACCGGTGAGAATTTACCGAATTACGCCCTTTTTAACAACAAAAAAGAAAGGAGACCACAAATGCAAATATCAGATATATCAATAAATCTAAAAAAAGATAAAATTATTATAAAAATAAAAGAGAAAACTACACAAGAAGAAATAATAAAAGAATTAAAGAAAAAGTTACCAGAATTAAAAAAATTATATCAAGAAGAAAAAACACCAATAGAAATACAAGGAAAGGTATTAAAAAGTAAAGAAATGGACGAAATACAAGAAATAATAAAAGAGCAAATAGATGTAAATATAGAATTTGAAACACCAAAAACATTAGGCCTTCATAGCATAAAAAAAACATTTAATAAAGAAATAGAAGACTCAAAGACCAAATTTTATAGAACTTCAGTACGTTCAGGCCAAAAAGTAGAATATGAAGGAAGTATAGTAATATTAGGAGATGTAAACGCAGGAGCAGAAGTAGTAGCAGAAGAAAATATAGTAATATTAGGAAACTTAAGGGGCTTAGCCCATGCAGGAGCAAAAGGAAATAAAAAAGCAATAATAGCAGCAAACATGATAGCAAGCCCACAACTACGTATAGCAAATATAATAAAAGAAAACCAAATAAATGAAGCAACCGACCAAACAATAAAAAATTATGCATATGTAGATGAAAATGAAAAAATAATATTAGAATAAAAAATTTTTATTTGACATATAATAATTAATATAGTATACTATATTTGACTTAAGTCATTAAAAAAGAATGTCATAGATGTATCTAATACTAAGTGTGTGGTAGCGCTTAGTATTTTTTATTGAATAAGAAAAATCAATTTTGGAAAATATATTAAAAGAATACACAGTAATGTGGTAGAAACTGTGTATTCACTAGGCTATTTGCCATCGTCTTGTGATTTGTAATCTAAAGTTAGGTTGTTTTTATGAATTAGTTCAATTGCATGATTTAACTCTTTTTCTTTTTGCTGTAAACATTCAACTAGATGCAATAATAAGTCAGCATATGTCATAAATATATCCTCCTTTCACAAAGATTTCCTCTGAAAGGTAAATATATTATAATTATATTTGGAATATTTTACAAGTAAGTTTGCAATAATTAATTAAAAAGTAGCATAATCAAAACAATATACAAATAACTATCTTTAACATCTTCAGTATTTAAAAACAACAGCAAAGCCAAAATTAATATATCATCAAAAAACAAATCTATTCCAAAAATACTAAAAAATGGAGAATATTCATCTTTCCTATTTTCGTTTTTGTTCGAAGAATTAGGAAAAAAATTATTAGAACATTCATTATTAGTAGTATTATCAAAATTAAATTTATTCTGTGTCCTATTTTGCTCTTTTTCACAATTATTCCCTACAAAAGCAACATTCTCATTTCTATTTTTAGAAATAGAAGAATGATTTCTAGGAGGTACAAACGTTGTTTTATCAAATCCATTAGAAAAATTTGGATTATGGAAGTTCTTAGGGGTGTAAGGATTACATGTTTTCCCATAACCTCTTCTATAATAAGTATTAAAACCAAAAAAAGGTGGAAACATCATCATTTTACATTCTCACCACCCATAGAATTAAATGTATCTAACATACTAGCTAAATTCATAAACTTCATATATTGATCTAACTTTTCCTTCCTAGAAGGCTTTAAATATGGTTTTAATGATAAGAGTAGATTAGACCTAGGGTCATCCTTTTTTGAATTAAGTGCCCCCATAATATTTTTCATTTTCATAATAGTTTCCATATCTATATTAGAAAAATCAAAATTATTATTAGAAGTATCGCCAGTAGTATTATTAGCACTATTATTGTTACTATTATTATTAAAGTTTGAAGCAAAATTAGAAATTACACTATTAAAATCCCCAGAAGAATTTGAACTCCCAAGCATGCTAGAAAGATTTTTAAACATTTCATCATTCATAAAATCACCCCAATACTTAATATATATTTAATAATATTCAACAATATATAAATGTGTTACAAAAAAATATAAAAATGTAACAAAAATTTAATATAAAACTTTTAAAATAACTTTCCGTAATAGTAACAGCAATATTTAATAATATAAGGTCGCTTAAACCTTGAAAAATACATAAAAATATGTAAAAATATAGTAGAAAATATAATATGGCGTAATTGTATTTAAAAATAATTATAAAAGCACAATAAATATACATAAAAAGTTTAAAAAATACTACCAAAGTGTTGAAAAATATTGAAAAATGGAGTATAATAAAGTATAAGCGAATTAAAAAAATAGGAGGATTTTTTTATGTACAAAAAATGTAAAAAAATAGTAGCAAGTATGTTAGTTTTACTAATTATGCTAACAAACTTAAATGTTATTGGAATTCATATAGGAGAAGCAATAGCGGCAAACTTAAATAATCAAAATTCAAAAACAAAAAACCAAAATGTTGAAATGGACACATACTTTTTAGAAAAAGAAGATAAGAAAACATATGAAGCAACAAAAAACATTGGTGAAGAAAATAAAATAATTGCACAAATAACAGTAAAAAATTCAGGGTACCTAAAAAATGCTAAAATAAAATTTGAAGAAGCAAATTTTAATATTTTAGAAACCATAAATTCTGAATTTATTTCTCATGTAAATACACAAAATAATGAAATAATACTAAACCAAATAGATGCAGGAGAAAGTGTAAGAATAGAAATACCAATAGAATTTAAAAATTCTGAAAGCTATAATCCAAATCAATTTAGCATAGTAAATAAGAGCAAAATATCAGGAATATACGTTGATAACAAAGCTAACCAAAATGAAATAGAAAAAGAATTGCTTTTAAGTTTAAATTGGAATACTACATCAGAAGCATATGTACAAGCAAATGTAAGTAAATTTGTACCTTTTAACATAAATGAGCAAAAAGGTTTAATAGTGCAAACTATTATAACATCAGGAGTTAAAGAAAATAGTGCACCAATAAAAAATACACAGCTAAAAATAGAAATTCCAAACATAAATAATATTCCTCCAAAAGATATAAAAGTTAATGCAAATAGTATGGTAGCAACAAGAGGAGAAGAAAATGGGGTATCATTTAATGAAAATAACTATGAAATTAAAGATGGAATAATAACAATTAATACACAAAACATTAAAGATGAAAATGAAAACATTTCATGGAAAAAGCAAGGTCAAGATGAATATATAATAACATATATATACCCAGAAGAAGCATTAAATGGAAACCAAACAAGTTTAAAGTTAAAAGTAAATTCAAACATTACCCTATATAATGCAAATGAGACTATACTAAAAGCAAACAATGAAAATACTATAGAAATACAAGAGAAAATAGGAAATGTAGTAGACTTTGAAGTAGAAATGGATGAAAATTTAAGTAAAGGTCAAATATATGCAAATTATATTTCTGCTGAAAAACAAGAAATAATATACAACGAAAAAATAACAGCTAATGTAGGCTTAGCAAGCTTAATAGACCAAATAGTAATTGAGCAAAAAGCAGATACATTTATGTCAGAAAAAGTGCAAGGAAGCACAACATATGCAAACCAAAACTATGCATACTATAAAAATATAAATATATCAAAAGAAAACTTAATGAAAATTCTAGGAGAAGAAGGATATATAAAAATATATTCAGGAAGTACTGAAATAGCAACAATAGATACAAATATGCAAGCAAACGAAAATGGAATGCTAGAATTAAATATAAGTGAGTTAGATATAAATAATATAAAAATACAAACAAGTAAACCACAAACAGAAGGAAAACTTGAAATAAATTTTCAAAAAGCAATAAAAACAGATATAGGCTATAGTAAAAACCAAATATCAAACTTTGAAAAAATAAATGCACAGTTAAAGATGGTGGCAAGTTTAAATGGAGAAATACTAGTAGAACAAAATGCTGAAGCAAATACAAACTTAGTAGAACCACAAACAAAAATAGAACTTACATCTAATATGCAAGACTTATCTACAATAGTAAAAAATGAAAATATAGAAATAAGATCTATATTAGACACAACATCAAACTACAATAAATTATATACAAACCCTAAAATAATATTAGAATTTCCATCATATGTAGAGCAAATTGATATAAAAAACATTGAACTATTATATGAAGATGAACTAATAAAAGAAAAAGAAGAATTAAAAGTAGCACCAGATGGAACAAAAATATTAGAAATATCATTAAAAGGAACACAAACAAAATACTCTAAAGATACTATAACAGGAGGAACAAATATACTTATAACAGCAGATATAACTACAAATAACTTAACACCAAGTAAAGAAGATGTAATAACAATGACTGTTATAAACGAAAATGAACAAACTAAGACAAATATGAATATTAACTTTGTAGCACCAATAGGGATAGTAACAGTAAACAAAATATCAAACTATGCAGAAGGAAAAGAAATTACAGCATTAACATCAAATGAAGAAGCAACCTTAGAGGTACAAGAAAATGCAAAAAATGCTATAAGTGAAATACAAGTAATAAACAATTATTCTAACACTATAAAAAATGTAAAAATATTAGGAAGAACTTTAGCACAAGGTACTACAAATACTGAAAATATAAGTGAAAACTTAAACAATACACTAAATATACCAATGCTAAATGCAATACAAACATCTAATGCAGAAAATGCTACTATATACTATAGTGAAAATGGTAATGCAGATAAAGATATAAACAATCCAGAAAACGCATGGAAACAAGAAATATCAGACTTTAGTAGTGTAAAATCATACTTAATAGAACTAAATGATAATGGAAATATGAATGTAGGAGATAGTGTTAAATTTACATATGATATGCAAGTACCAGAAAACTTAAACTATTCACAAACAGCAAGTTCACTATACACAGTATATTTCGATAATGAGCAAGAAGAACAAATATTAGAAGATAGAGCAACTTCAAGAATGGTAACACTTTCTACAGGAGTAGCACCTGAATTAAAAGTAAAATTAAGCTCGAAAGTACCAGAAAATTCTATAGTAAGAGATGGGGCATATGTAAGATTTATAGCAGAAGTAGAAAACCAAGGCACAGTAGATGCAAAAAATACTAAACTAAACATAACAGCGCCAAGTTCTGAAAATGAAATAGGAAGCTATGTAACATTACATACAGAATATAAAGAAGAAGACTTTGCTAATGGCTATGAGGATAGTACCGAACAATTAAAGACAATAAACATAGGAGAATTAAAAGCAGGTCAAAAAGTAAAAGTAGAATTCGATATAAAAATAGAAAATGTACAAATAAATTCTACTGAAAAACCAGAATTAGTAATACCAATGGTTGTAAAAGCTATTGCAGACGATATGCAAAAAGAAGTAAATTCTAATGAATATGTATTAAAGGCAGCTAAAGCAGACATAGCACTTATGGTAAAACATAGTATGACTACAGATTCAGTATTAATTAAAGATGATGAACTTATATATACTGCAAAAGTAGATCAAAAAAATAATCATAATTCACTAAAAAATGTAAGTATAAAAGTGAAAGTACCAAAAGGTTTAGAAATTGAAGAAGCAACAGTAGAAAACTTAGTAACATCAGAAGAGGAAATAGTGGCAGACATAAATATAAATAAAAATACTAATATTGTAGAATTCATAGTACAAGAACTATATATAGGCTCAGAAATAAATTGTAATGTAAAAACGAAAATAGGAGATATAATAGGAGAAATATCACCAACAGTTACAGCAGTAGTAAATGAACAAGAATATATTGGAAATGTAATAAAAAATACAGTAAGTAAATTAAACTTTACAATAGTACAATCAAAATTAGATAATACATATGTAAAAGAAGATGAGCAAATTACTTTTGAATATACAGTAAAAAATACAAGTGATGTATACTCAAGTGACTTCACATTTGAAAATATAGTTCCAGAAGGAATGAAAATAATAGATGTAGAAACTATAATGGATAATGAAAGTGTAAAAATAAAAAATTATGATGAAGAAAAATTGATTATAAATAGAACATTTAAAGAAGGGCAAACAGTTAAGTTTAGAGTAACAATGCAAGCCAATTTATTACCAGAAGGCGAAAAACAAAAAGAAATAGAAAATTATGCAAGCATATATGCACAAGGCTTTGACAAAATAGAATCAAACAAAGTAAAAGTAACAATAGAATATAATGAAGAAGCATATAGAGGAGAAGAAGAAAACCCAGACAATCCAAATCATCCAGCAGACAATAAAAAGGTAATTTCAGGTGTAGCATGGCTTGATGAAAACTCAAATGGAGAAAGAGATGATGATGAAAGTTTGCTTCCAGGAATAGAAGTAAGGTTACTAAATAAAAAAACAAACAGAGTTATAAAAACAGATGCAACATCATCAAATGGAGAATATATATTTAATGGAATTGATGAAGGTGAATATTTAGTAGTATTTGTATATAATACTAAGTTATATAAATTAACAGAGTACAAGAAAAATAATGTAAGTCAAAGTACAAATTCAGACTTTATAAATGTAACTATGGAAATAAGCGGAAAAGAACAAACAGTTGCAGTTTCAGACACAATAAAAATAACAAATTCAAATGCAAGAAATATAGACATAGGATTAATAGAACTTGATAAATCAGATATGAAACTTGATAAATATATATCAGCAGTAACAGTTACTTATGGAAATACAGTAAAAACATATAACTACAATAATTTAAAAGTAGCAAAAGTTGAAATTCCAGCAAAAGAACTAAAAAATGCAACAGTTATAGTAGAGTATAAAATAGTAGTTACAAATGAAGGCTCTATAGCAAACTATGTAAAAAAAGTAGTAGATTACACACCAAAAGATATGAAATTTAATTCAGAATTAAATAGAGATTGGTATGCAGCAAGTAATGGAGACCTATACAATTCAAGTTTAGCAAATACAAAAATAGAAGCAGGTCAAAGCAAAGAACTAAGCTTAACACTAACTAAAAAAATGACAGAAAACAATGTAGGAATAGTAAATAACAATGCAGAAATATATGAAGTATATAATGAAGAAGGAAAACAAGATATAGACTCAGTAGCAGGAAATAAAGTAACTGGAGAAGACGATATATCATCAGCAGACCTTGTAATAAGTGTAAAAACAGGTGATGCAATTATATATACACTAATTATTTCAAGTTTAATATGTGCTACTGTAGCAGTAAGTATTTACTATATAAGAAAAATAGTATTAAGAAGAATGTAGAAAGGAAGGTATATTAATATGAAAGAAAAAATAAGAAAAATAATTAATTTAATAGTTCTTGTAATATTAGCAGTTATAGTATTTGTACTTGCAAAAAATATACCTTTTATTCTAACAGGTAAAAAACAAAATGAAGAAATAGATACTATAAAAGCAATACAAAAAGTTGGAAATGAAACTGTAGAAGCATTAGCACCAGGTGCATTATTTGAATTATATGAAGGCAGTGTAGTAAAAGAAGGAGAGCATTGGAGAGCTATAGGTACTAATATACCACAACCAATATATTGTGCTGAAAAAGGAGCTACTCTAAATGGACATGGCAAAAGCTATGAAGAAATAGTAACATATGCAAGCTCTATGAATGGTAAAACAACAGGCTGGGTTAAAGATCAAACACATATAAGTGTAGAAAAATATACATCAAGAGCATACTACTTTAATGATGGCTCAAGAGCAGCTACAGATTATGAAGCATATGTAGTAACATTTCCAATGCCTGAATGGGATAGTTGGTCAGGAGTAAAACAAGAAGCAATTTGGGACACAGTAACATTATCAAGTAATAAAAAAGCTCCAAAACCAACAAATGAAGGTATTGTAGCAGATGCATTAGGAATGCAAGCAGCAGCATACAATGACTTTATAACAAAAGTAAAAGCTAATGGTGGAACTATGAAAAAAGGCGACCAAACTGTTAAAAACAACGTAAAAGTAAATTATAACAATACAACAAAAGAATATGTAGTAGGTCCATTTAAAATAGACTATGTAACAGGAGATTATGGTTTAGTATTAGGTGGAATAAAAGATATGTATATAATTGGTGAAAAAACACCAAAAATAAAAATAAAGTCTTTTATAATAAAAAATGAAGAAATTAAGCCTAAATATTTTGAACCATTAATGGAACCACCACACTATGTTGATGTAACAGATCAAAGTTATCCAAAACCAGGAGAAGAATTCTATGTGAAATTTGATGCTATAACAGATGAACAAATTGATAAGCTTCATATTGACTTCCAATGGATGGAAGCAGAAGCAACATTAACATATTATAAAGCAAAAAAATATAAAAACATATATACAGAAACAGAAGATAATAAAACAGAAAACGAAAAAGTAGGTACAGAAGATGTTTATGAAAATGGAGTAGTAATAGGAACAAAAGATAAATATGCAGATGTTGATTACTACAAATGTACAATATCAAATTCAAAAGTAGTAGAAGTGGATTGTGGTTTTCAAAGGTTATTATCAACAAAAGGAACAAGAATACTAAAACAAGATAGCATGGAAATAGAAATACCAGAACACAAAGAAATAGACCCACCAGGGCCACCAGACCCACCACCACCACCTCCTCCACCTGGTGGAAACCTACAAATAAAATTAGCAGGTTATGTATGGGAAGACGAAAAATCAAGCAAAGAGACAGAATTAGACGGCAAAAAAGGTGAGGGAGAAAACTTTAAAAGAGGTGTAGAAGTAATATTACATTACCAAGATGGAGGTATAGTAACTAAAGATATTAATAGAAAACAATTAGTAAACCCATATGTAACAGGTGATGATGGATATTATGAATTTAATGATTTAGACTCTAAGAAAAAATATTACATAGAATTTGTATATGATGGACAAATATATCAAGCAACTGAGTTCACAGGAACATATCTTCCAAAAAGCAATAGTGATGTGAATTCACATGCTATCGAAAATGCTAGTGAAAGAATTGAGTTTAATAATGATTTTCAAGAAATTGAGTCAGCTCCTCACAGCTATAGAATAAGGAAAAACTTAGGCTATGATATTGGGGAAACCAATAATGTATATATAGTAGGTAAATATAGTAGTAGTTATTGTAATAATAATCATAAACATGGAACTGAAGAAGAAAAAGCACAATGCTCAACACCTTATGGAATGAAAGAAATATATGATTATGTGGTAGATAGAGCAATAGAATTAAATAGCTATGCATCAGCTTATAATGATGCCCTAAGCAACTTTGGAAATAATGAAGATACTAAAAGAAAATTACAATTTATGCAAGACTGCAGAATATCTGCATATACAAACGAAGAACAACAAGGAATTTACCCAATATACGATAAATTCATAATAAGAACAAGACCTAGCGAGAATGTAACTGGAAAGAAGATAGGAAATACATTTTATAATTACCTATATCCAGAACACTTAAATATAGACTTTGGTTTAACAAAAAGGGAAAAAGTGGACTTAGCATTAATGAAAGATGTTCAAAAAGCAACAATAGAAATTAATGGAAAATCACACATATATACATATGACACATTAGACAAATTCCATTGCAATAGTTGTGGATATGAAGGAAAGAATGAAGAATTATCAAATAACTTACAATGTCCAAAATGTAATAGTGAAAATATAAGGGAACTATGGGATATAGATATAAGACTTTCAGATATAGGATTTAATAATAAAAAATATTATGATACTAATTACTCAAGAGAAATATTTGCATCAGACTATCAATATAAAGTATCTGATTATAAAGATCAAAATGGTAATAACATAAGTGACCAATATGGGAAAACAAAGTTAGATGAACTAAATGTATATGTAACATACAAATTAACAGTTCATAATCAATCACAAAGTGTACTAGGCGAAGTAATGGAAATAGTAGATTACTTTGACGAAGACTATGAATATATAGATGAACGTTCATATATTCAAATAAGATATGGAGTAGATGCAAATAGTTCAGAACATATAAATGAACATTTAGCAGCAGTAGGAACTAATATGCCAGTAGGGGCAAGCTATAAAAGTAAATACCAAAATAGTATTACAAAAATAGATGGCTATCAAAACCTATATATAACTGGTTTACAAAATAAAAAGCTTTCATCAGGTCAAACAGCATATATTTACCTAACATTTAGAGTTAAAAAAGATAATATAAATAATGAAAATTGGATTAAGCTAGATGAAAATATACAAACTACAAATCCAATAGGTGTAGGAAAAGAAAATATTGCAGAAATAAATGGATATAAAACATATTACAATAAAGAAACAAATATACCAAATGTGGGAAAGGTTTCAAACTTTAGTACAATAGCAGGGCTATTAGATAAAGACTCAGTACCAGGAAACTTAGAGCCAAATGATGTGCCAAAAGATGAAATAGACGAAAATGGAAACCATAAACCAGTAAATTATGAAAGCTTTGAAGATGATACAGATAAAGCACCAAATATTAGGTTAATACTATATCGTGAGAAAGATGAAAATGGAAACCCAGTAATAACAGTAAGAAGTACAGACGGTATTATATGGGAAGATATAAGAGATGAAATAAATGACAGTCAGAAAACAGCAGTAGGGAATGGAATATTCGAACCAGATAAAAATGAACCACAAATAAATGGTGTAACAGTACAATTAGTAGAACTTATGGATAATGGAAAAGAATATATTTGGAAAACATTCTCATCAGGAGTAGGAAGCTATTCACCAATAATAAGAACAATTGGAAATGACATATATGGAAAGGTAGAAATACCAACACAAGTTGATAATACGAAAGGAAAATATATATTTAATTCATATATGCCAGGAAATTATGTAGTTAGATTTATATATGGAGACACAGAACAAACAGTATTGCCAAATAGTTCAACACACATAACAAATGCATTTGGTAGTCAAGGTCAAAACGCTAAATCATACAATGGTCAAGACTACAAATCAACAACATATCAAGAAGGAATAAACCAAAACCTTGTATCAGGAGCTAGAAAACAAGGAGTATGGCAAAATACAAATACTAACCTTGAATATATTTGGAGAGAAGATTCAAGTTGGACAAATGGTAAAGAAACTTTAGGAAATGAAAAAACAAGAGTATCTACATTTAAGCCAGATTCATCAAACAATGAAACAGTAAATGCGACTATACCAGCAGATAGACAACAAGGATACCTTTATGATATAACAGCATCAGATGCCAACCAAAATGTATCAGATGCAAAAGACATAATGAGAGATGACAATAACAATACTCAAAATGGAAGACAAAGTGGAACATTAAATAGTAGAGAAGACGTAATAGGATATTCAGATAAAAATGTTAAAAACTTTATTGCAGAAGTATTAGCATCACACGAAAAAATGCCATTAAGTGACTTAAATACTAAACTACAAGAATTAATGACTGAAACCCAAATGACAGCAGAAACTGGTATGATGGTAATAGAACTTGAAGTAGACAGACATGAAACAGATGGTCAAGTAGAAAACAATAATACTTCATATAAAATTACTAATGTAAACTTAGGACTAGAAGAAAGACCAAAAGCAGGACTTGAAGTAAACAAAGAAGTAACAAATATTAAATTAACATTAGCAGATGGTTCAACATTATTTGACGCTACACAAAAAGCAGACAATGTATTATGGATAAAACGTAAAGCACATGAAATTAAATACACAAATAACAAACTAACAGGTGACCCAATGACAGACATAAGAAACAATGCAAATAACAATGCAGATTTACAATTTGGTTTTGCACAATTAAGTATGGATGAAGAATTAATGCATGGTGCAACAATTAAAATTTCATACAAAATAACAGTAACAAATATTGGCGAAGTAGACTATAAAGAAAATTCATTCTATTATACAGGAAATGTAGCAAATAAGAATACAATAGTCAAAACAGAGGCAAACGAGCTAGTAGACTATGTTGCAAATAACTTACAATTCTACGCAGTAGATAACCCAGCATGGGAAGTAATTGACAAAAATACATTAGTTGCAAATGACGCAAGAGAAACATTAGTACATAATAGTTTGAAAGATGCTACTAATAAATACAACACAGTAATAACAACAAAACCAGTAGATGCAAATGGAAATTCACCATCAAACATTGCAAAAGCTAAATTAGAGCCACATATATATAATGAAAACGAATATAACGAAGAACAAAAAACAGGTAGTATAGTAAGTGATGAATTAACACTAACACAATTAATAACTTCAGAAAATAAAACAGATGACCTAAGATACAGAAACATCACTGAAATAGTAAAAACAAGCAATGATGTAGGAAGAAGAAATGCATACTCAGTAGTAGGAAATCAAAACCCATTAGACGACCCACAAGAAATAGATACTGACAGAGCAGACATAGTTCAAATATTACCACCATATGGTAATGGAGGGACAGACTACATAATAGCAATAACAGTAATACTATCAAGTGTAATACTAATAGCAGGAATAGTCTTTATCAAAAAGAAAATTCTAAAATAAAATAATAATAACAAAAATTGCAAACCCTAAAAAGTTTGCAATTTTGTTATTTTATAGTATAGAAAAAATTATTTTGTAGGGAAAACGCCATTAACAACTTTAAAAATAGTAAGGAATAATGAATACAGAAAAATGAATAAATAAAATTACAAACTTGAAATATGATGTAGGGGAGATTACTAATCGCCCATCCTTCGAAGAAATTACCTAAATAAATTGTAGGGTCGCGCCATTGGTGACCTGTACTTCGAAGAAACGGCTTAAATAAACATTAAAAAAAGTAATAAAAAAAAATAACCAGCATACATTAAAAAAGGTGATATAAGTGCTAAGAAAGAAAAGTTTATTAAAAATAATACTATTAACTATACTTATAATAAATATATGCATACCATTAGCTTACGCAGACGATGAAGAAGAGGAAGAAGTAAAATCAGAAGAAATAAATCAAATAGTAGAATCAGCCACAAAACCGACAAATGAACCTATACTAAATTCAAAATCAGCCATAATATATGATAGAGAAACAAAAAAAGTAATATGGGGAAAAAATGAAAAACAAAAAAGGCCAATGGCATCAACCACAAAAATAATGACAGCAATAGTAGTATTAGAAAATAGCAATTTAAAAGATACAGTAACAATTTCAAAAAAAGCAGCAAACACAGGTGGCTCATGCCTTAAAGTAAATACAGACGATAAAGTAACTGTAAATGATCTACTTTTCGGTTTAATGCTCCGCTCACGGAAATGATACAGCAGTAGCATTAGCAGAACATGTAGGAGGAAGTGTTGAAGGCTTTATAGAATTAATGAATAAAAAAGCAGAAGAATTAAATCTTCAAAATACACACTTTGTAACCCCACATGGACTAGATGACGATAACCATTACACAACAGCATATGAACTTGCAATACTTACAGACTATGCACTAAATAACGAAAAATTTGCACAAATAGTAAACACAAAAACATGTACAATAAACGTAAATGGTCAGTCAAGGCAAATTGCAAATACAAACGAACTACTAGGAAATTTGAATGGAGTAAATGGAGTAAAAACAGGCTTCACAGGAAATGCAATGAGATGCTTAGTAACTTCATGTACAAGAAATGGTAATCAAATAATAACAGTAGTACTAGGAGCAGACACAAAAAATAAAAGAACAGAAGACAGTATAAAGCTAATAGAATATGCCTTTTCAAATTATGAAAGAATAAATTTAGAAGAAATTGTAAAAAAAGAATTCGAAAATTGGAAACAAATAAATGAAAAGCGCATATATATAAATAAGGCAGAAAACAAAAATGTAGAACTAATATTAAGCAAAATACAAAATAAACAAATACCAATAAAAAAAAGTCTAGAAAAAGATATAAAAATAGAAATAAACTGTATATACGAATTTGAAGCACCACTATTAAAACAAGCAAAAGTAGGAAGCCTAATAATAAAAAACAAAGAAGAAATAATAGAAGCCATCGATATACAAGCAAAAGAAGAAATAAAAAAGAAAAGTATAATAAACTATATGTTCCAATTTTTTGAAAATTTACCTACATGTCTTGACTTTTAACAATAAATTTGTTATTATAAATATGCTTTTAAAAAAAGCATATGCGGGAATAGCTCAGTTGATAGAGCGCTGCCTTGCCAAGGCAGAGGTCGCGGGTTTGAGCCCCGTTTCCCGCTCCAAATGTAAAATTCGGCGCTATAGCCAAGCGGTAAGGCACGAGTCTGCAAAACTCTGATCCCCGGTTCAAATCCGGGTGGCGCCTCCAAATGTGCGACTTTAACAAGTCGAAATGAATAATTAATAGTGAATAATGAAGAATGAATAATCTCTAGTTTATAGAGAAGCACATTTGAAATTATTCACTATTCATTATTAATTCTTCATTATTCATTAAATTCTTAAAAATTTTATATTTTAAATTTACCAAATATTAACTAAGCAAATTTTAAATTCTTAATTTATAATTTCTAAAATAACAGAAAGGCTTTTATTCTATGAAAAAACAATCCATTATTAGAGCAATCATTAAATTTTGCTACAAAAATTATAAAATTGCAAAACATATTACTAAAAGAAAAGAAAGAATCAATTATTTCTAAGCAAATAATTAGAAGTGCTACAAGCATAGGTGCAAACATTAATGAAGCAAATTACGCAAGCAGTAAACCTGATTTTATATCAAAATTACATATATCATTAAAAGAATGTGCCGAAACAGAATATTGGATACAATTATTAGAAAAAACGGAATATATAGATAAAAAATATGCTAATGAGCTACTAAAAGAATGTTTATCTATAAAGAAAATGTTAATATCAAGTTTAAATACAGCTAAAACTTATTCCAAAAAAACTCCATAAATTGATTTGTATTGGAATAAGAGTATTAATGTTTTTTAATTTTAAGATAGTATTTAAAAAAGGTTTAACCAAAAAAGAGACAAAAAAACAGTTAACACAATTATGTAAAATGATATAATTAAAATGTAACAAATTTAAAAGCCAAATTACGAAAGGACGGTAAAGTGTATGAGACGGTTGTTAGGTGTAGTTTTAATTTTAGTTGCTATCTTAGGAGGTTTATATGTTGGAGGCTGGCTCTTTTTTATTAAAGCCATTGCGGACATCATTGTAGCCATCAAATCAGGAATCATCGCAATGGATATTGCAATTGGGATAGCTAAAATAGTTATTGGGATTCCAGTGGTTACAACAATCGCTTGGCTAATCGGCATAGTTGGTCTTGCAATGGCAACTGATTAACACTTTGTTTGGCAAAAAAGGTAGGAAATTAATTTCTTGCCTTTTTTATTTTATAATAGGAAAGTACGCTAATTTAAGTTGAAGTTGTAGGGAGCGAGCTAGTAGCCGTCCGAGAGGCGAAGCCTCTTCGTTCTTTTATATATGCAACTTAGTCTTTGTAAGTTTTTTATTGAGTGTCTTGTTAATTTATATAAAAGACTTTTAATGATAGCTTAAAACGTAGATATCCCTAGAGAAATTCACATAAAACCTTGATTTTGTAAGCAAAATGTAATATAATAATAATATAGTGCTTATAATAAAAGAAAGAGAGCAAAAAGCTATATCCGTAGGGCACATTTTTTAGAGAGAAAAAGAGGCGTAAAAACCTGCTAAATATTGCTATTGACTTAAAAACAAAAACTCTTTAAAATATAATATATATAAATATATTTAAAAATAAAATATAAAAGGATGGGTAAAATGAAATTAAGAAAAGGTATTTTGAGTATATTAATAATTAGTGTAATGTTAATAGCTATGGCTATTAGCACAACAGTAAAAGCAGAAATGGTAGAGCCTCCTATGTATTTAGGCATAGAAGAATACAGAAAAAAGGATAGTAATAATAAAGAATATGCCTATAGTGTATTAGATAAAATAGTATGGAAAATAACTTCATATGATGATGATGAAAGATCAAATCCAAATAAGAATAAAACCTTTTACTGCATAAAACCAGGTCAAGGTTTTGGTTCGCGCTTGCCAAATGGAGAATATGTAGGAAGAAATGAAGTACGAGTATATAATCAAAAGTTTGACCTAAAAAATAGAAGTCAGATAGAAGGAAATTACTTAAATGCAATACCTAGTGGTCAAGCTTATAACTCATTAATATGGATACTAGAGCACTGCTATGTTCCAGAAATTGATACAAACGGAAATGATAGAAATCAATTATTAAATGCAGCAAAAGAGTATAATAAAAATGTATTAAATATTGAAGACAGAATATATTTTGAAAAACTAACAAATGAAGATATAGATGTAGTGCAACAATTAGCAATATGGCAATTCACAAATAATAACACAGGATACCAAGTAACAGCAAATAACTTTGAATTGTTCTTAAAAGAAAAAAATAAAAGCGAAGATTATACATCAATTTCTGAAAAATTTCCTACAGATAGAGAAGGATTTAGAAGAAATGAAGCAGCAAAGGCACTATATAATTATCTTATTGCAAAAGCAAGAGAAAATGGAAGTACATCTCCAGTACCAACAACAACACAAAATCCAATATCTATAGATATGACTAATAATACAATTAGTCTAGAAGGCGAAAATTATATATTAGGACCATATAGAATAAATGAAATAACAGATAACATAGACTATGAATTAGAAGCTACATTGAAAAATGGGGAAACACCAGTGGCTTTTAAAATATTAAATACAAATAAACAAGAAGTACAACTAAAAACAGTAGTTGGAGGTCAATTTTATATTTCAGTACCTTCTTCACAATATGTGTCAGGATTAAAATTTAATGTAACAACTAAAACAAACGAAAAAACACTTACATATTGGTCAGTATATAATGCACCATTAACAGATCAACCAGTTGTTGAAATAGGAAAAACATCAATAAGTTATTCAATACCAATAATTACACCAAACATACCAGAAGAAAAAACATTTGACTTAGCCTTAAGAAAATTTATAACAGCAAAAACAACAGGTGAAGTAAGAACAGAAATAACAAATAGAGTACCAAATGTAACAACACAAAATTTAGCAACACTAAATAATGGAAAATGGACAGTAGAAAAACCACATATAAAAACTCCAGTAGAAGTACAAGTAGGGGACATAGTAGAATACACAATAAGAATATACAATGAAGGCGAATTAGATGGATATGCGCTTCAAATAACAGACCATTTACCAGCAGGCTTAGAATATATAGAAGATAGTGCTCTAAATCAAGAAAATGAATGGGTACCATCAAGTGATAAAAAAACAATAACAACTAGCAAATTAAGTGAAACACTATTAAAAGCATTTGAAGGAGGAGAAATTTCTTTTGCAGATGTAAAAATAGAGTGTAAAGTAGTAGCAAATGTAACAAGTTCAGACCAAATATTAAAAAATGTAGCACAAATAACAGATCACATAGATAAAAATGGAAATAAAGTAGATAGAGATTCACAGCCAAATAATTTAGGAGCAGATAAAATAAACAATTACAATCCAGGAACATCAACTTTAGGCTGGGGTTATCAAGATGATGATGACTATGAAGACTTAGTATTACAAGGGAAATTATTTGATTTAGCCTTAAGAAAATTCATAACAGCAAAAACAACAGGTGAAGTAAGAACAGAAATAACAAATAGAGTACCAAATGTAACAACACAAAATTTAGCAACACTAAATAATGGAAAATGGACAGTAGAAAAACCACATATAAAAACTCCAGTAGAAGTACAAGTAGGGGACATAGTAGAATACACAATAAGAATATACAATGAAGGCGAATTAGATGGATATGCGCTTCAAATAACAGACCATTTACCAGCAGGCTTAGAATATATAGAAGATAGTGCTCTAAATCAAGAAAATGAATGGGTACCATCAAGTGATAAAAAAACAATAACAACTAGCAAATTAAGTGAAACACTATTAAAAGCATTTGAAGGAGGAGAAATTTCTTTTGCAGATGTAAAAATAGAGTGTAAAGTAGTAGCAAATGTAACAAGTTCAGACCAAATATTAAAAAATGTAGCACAAATAACAGATCACATAGATAAAAATGGAAATAAAGTAGATAGAGATTCACAGCCAAACAATCTAGGAGCAGATAAAATAAACAATTACAATCCAGGAACATCAACTTTAGGTTGGGGTTATCAAGATGATGATGACTATGAAGATTTAGTATTACTAGGAAAACAATTTGATTTAGCCTTAAGAAAATTCATAACACAAATAAATGAAAAACAATTAGTAGATAATAATGGAAAATACATAAAAGAGCCAGTAGTAGGTGCAAAAGAATTAGAAGCCTTAAAAGCAGGAACAGCTACAACAGCAACATATAAACATCAAAAAGCACCAGTAGGAGTTTCAAAAAATAGTGAAGTAATATATACAATAAGAGTATATAATGAAGGTCAATTAGATGGATATGTAACAGAAATAACAGACTACTTACCACCAGAGTTAGAATTTGTAAATGATGAATTCAATGCTGGGTATGGTTGGACAGCAAGTGGAAGAGTAGTAAAAACAGACATCACATCACCAAATACTAAATTATCATCTAGCCGAGATACAATATATGCTGAAAGAAACAATGAAAGTGAAGACAAGGTTTTATTAAAAGCATTTGATGGAGAAAAACTAGACTATATAGATGTAAAAATAAAATGTAAAGTAGTAAATGTAGAGAAACTAGATACTATAATAACAAATATAGCAGAAATAACAGCATTTACAGATAGCAATGGAAATATAGTAATAGATAGAGATTCAACTGAGGATAGCTTGACAAACGACAATTCAAAAGAACAAGATGATATTAAAGATGATAATTTACCACAAGACACAGACCTACCAGACTATAAAGGAAGAGATACAAACAAATCAATATTAACAGACTCTACATATCATTATAAGGGACAACAAGATGATGACGACTTTGATAAACTAGTATTACAAGAGTTTGATTTAGCTTTAAGAAAGTTTATAACAGCAGTAAATGATGAAAAAGTAACTAACAGATATCCAGTATTTACTACTAATAAAGATGAAAACGGAAACTACATATATGTTCATACAAAAGAACCTATAGAAGTAGAAACAACAGATTTAGTAGAATATACAATAAGAATATATAATGAAGGAAATGTTGCAGGATATGCAAAAGAAATAAAAGATAATATTCCAAAAGGGCTAGAATTTGTACCAGAAAGTGATACAAATAAAGAGTATAGATGGATAATGTTAGACGAACAAGGAAATGAAACTAACGATGTTTCTAAGGCAAAATATATAACAACTGATTACTTATCAAAAGAGCAAGAAGCAGATGGCGAAAATATAATAAAAGGTTTTGACCAAGAAACAATGGGCTCACCAGAATATAAAGATGTAAAAGTAATATTTAAAGTAATAGCACCAAGCACATATGAAGGAATAATAACAAATATAGCAGAAATATCAGACGATTCAGACGAAAACGGAAACCCAGTAATAGACAAAGACTCAGAGCCAAATAATAATGATGAAAAAGAAGATGACATAGACAAAGAACACATAAAATTATCATACTTTGACTTAGCATTAAGAAAATTCATAACAGCAGTAAATGAAAATGAAATAACAAATAGATACCCTCAATTTAGTATAGACGAAGAAGGAAATTATATATACACACATACAAAGCAGCCAGTAGAAGTAGAAAATGGAAATATAGTAACATACACTTTACGTATATATAATGAAGGAACAAAAGCAGGATATGCAACAGAGATAATGGATGATATTCCAAAAGGATTAAAATTTGTTCCAGATAATGAAGAAAATGTTAAATATAAATGGATGATGTATAGAAAAGTTGAGGAAAATGAAGAGATAGATGAAGTAATGAATTTCGATGGAGTTAAGTATGTAGAAACTAATGATGCAAATAAAGCAGATATTATAACTACAGATTATTTATCGTGTGGAGCAGAACATGCAACAGGTAGAAACAACTTATTAAAGCCATTTGATAAAAATACAATGGAAAAACCAGATTATAGAGACATAAAGGTAGTTTTTGAAGTAACAGAACCTGATACATCAGATAGAATATTAATAAATCAAGCGCAAATAACATATGATGAAGATGAGAACGGAAAAGATATTATAGATATAGACTCAACACCAAATAAATGGATAGAAGGAGAAGATGACCAAGACATAGAAAAAGTAAAAGTAAAATACTTTGATTTAGCATTAAGAAAATGGGTAACTGAGGCTATAGTTATAGAAAATGGTAAAGAAAAAGTTACAGAAACAGGGCACCACGCAGAAGACGATCCAGAAGAAGTAGTAAAAGTAGAAATAGAAAAAAGCAAAATAGACAAAGTAGTTGTAAAATTCAGGTATAAAATAAGAGTAACAAACGAAGGAGAAATACCAGGATATGCAACCGAAATATCAGACTACATACCACAAGGCTTAAAATTTGTAGCAGCCGACAACAAAAACTGGAAAGAAGTAGATGGCAAAATAGTAACAAATGAACTAGCAAATACTCTATTAAAACCAGGAGAAAGTGCAGAAGTAGAAGTACTACTAACATGGATAAACGGAAGTAATAACATGGGGCTAAAAGTAAACACAGCCGAAATAAGCAAAGACAAAAACGACAGTAACACCCCAGACATAGACTCTACTCCAAACAACAAAAAGCCAGGAGAAGACGACATAGACGACGCACCAGTAATACTTTCCACAAAAACAGGAGAACTAATAAACTTAAGTTATATAACACTAGGAACAATATCACTTGCAATAATAGGGGCAGGGGTAGTATTAATTAAAAAATATATATTATAATAAAAAAATGACGCATTGGGGACGTTTCCTAATGCGCCTTTTTTAGTAAGAAGCGTTAGGAAACGTCCCCAATGTATCTTAAATGACGCTATTTAGGAATGTTTCCTAAATAGCGTCATTTAATTTTTTTGTTTTCCCTTGTAATTTCCGCCATTTTGCGATAAAATATATTAAAGTTTTTATAATAAAAAACTAAAAATAAAGATAAATAAGAAAAAAAATCACAAGTTGTAAAAAACTTTTTTTATTTCATACTTAAAAGCGACAAAAAATATAGGCAAATTATATTAAAATAACGAAAGAAAAAATAAGCAAAAGATAAGAAAAAAAGTATGAGGTGGTAAAATATGTTTCAAAACATAGATAAAAATTATGAAGAAAATGATATAAATTATGAAGAGAAAATGAACAAAAAACAAACAATAAAGGAAGTAATCAAGAAGAATTTCACAAAGCAAAAAATAATATTATATATTATATGTTTTATGATATCACAAGTATCGTTTGGGGCAAATGAAAACCTAAGTCCATTTGGAGTAGCACTGCTTGTAGCAATACTTAGTAATTCTATTCCAATAGGTATACCTTTTATTATAATAGGAATAGGTAACTTAATATCATTTGGTATGGGAAATACATTAAATTATGTGTTAATAACATTAATGCTATTATTTAGTATATTAATAAAACCAGCGAAATATGATGTAGAAAATAATGAAACAAGGAAATTAGGAATTAGGTTATTTGCTACATGTTTAATAGTAAAACTAGCAGAGATATTATTTAAAGAATTTATGGTTTATGACTTATTGTTAGCAATAATGTACAGTATATGTACATTCATATTCTATAAAATATTTGTAAATGCTGTGCCAACAATAGAAAAATTAGGCTCAAGAAAAGTATATTCAATAGAAGAAGTAATGGGGACAAGCCTAATGCTAGCAATAGCGGTAAACTGTATAGGTAACTTTAGTATATTTGGATATAGTGTAAAAAATATACTATGTATATTAATAGTACTAATAATGGGTTGGAAAAATGGAATATTAGTAGGTGGAACAGCAGGTATTTGTGTAGGAACAGTACTTGGAGTTATAGGAGTAGGAGAAATAAGTCAGGTAGCTTCATATGCACTTTCAGGAATGGTAGCAGGTATATTTGCTAAATTCGGAAAAATAGGAGTAATATTAGGCTTTATAGCAGGGAACATTGCACTTACATATGTTACAAATGGAAACACAGCGCAAGTAATTAATATACAAGAAATATTAATTGCTGCTATTGGGCTTTTAGCAGTTCCAAAAAATATAAAAATAAATATAGAAAATATGAATAATGATATTAAATTATTGCCAGAAGTGACAGGAAGAAACCTAGAAGAAAATAAAGACACAATATACAAATTAGAAGCAATGTCACAAACTATTTCTGAAATAGCAAAAAGTTATAAAGAAGCGGCAGCAACTATATTAGATGAAGAAGAATTAAAAGAACAAGAAAGAGACAACTTTAAAATATTTGAAAAAGAACTTCAAAATAACTTAGAACAAATAGAAGAAAACATATTATTTGAAGATATATATTCGCCTAAAGATAATATAGTAGAAGAAATATTTGATGAATTACTAGAAAAAGAAATATTAGTAGAAAAAGATTTAATAGATATATGTGCAAGGCACAATAGTTATATTATGATAAATGAGAATATAAAAGAAGATTTATCAAAAATGATAAAAACAATTAATTATTCATATAGAGTAAGCAAACTAAACTTTATATGGAAAAAGAAACTAGATGAGAATAAAAAAGCAGTATCAAATCAATTAGAAGAAGTCTCAAAGGCAATAGAGAATTTAGCAGAAAATATTGAAACAAAACCAAAACAAGATGAATACGAAGAAAAAAGAAGCAAAATAATAAACGAACTAAAAGAAATAGGCACAGAAGTAAAAGAAATAATAATAAACAAAGAAAAAACAGGCAGATTAGAACTTAAGTTATACACAAAAACATGTGAAAATGTGGAAAACCCAACTTGTAACATAAAGAAAATGACAAAAATAGTATCAAAAATACTAGAAGAAGAAATGATGTTACAAAATCAAGAATGTGGTCTAAGGTTAAACACAGATAATTGTATGTATTCATTCATTTCAAAAGATAAACAAGCACTAGAAATAGGAATAGCAAAACAAGCAAAATCAGGCTCAACAATATCAGGAGACAGCAACATTCAAACAGGGTTAGAAGATGGAAAATACTTAATAGCAATAAGTGATGGAATGGGCTCAGGAAAAACAGCTAGAAAAAGTAGTAGTATGGCAATATCAATGCTTAATAAATTACTATCATCAGGTTTTGATAAGGACACATCATTAAGGCTAATAAATTCAGTACTTTCTAGTATAAATGAAGAAGATATGTATGCAACATTAGACATTGCGATATTTGACTTATATGCTAAGAATTTAGAATTTATAAAAAATGGAGCATGTCCGACCTTTGTGAAAAATAAAAGAAATGTACAAATATTAAAATCATTATCATTACCAACAGGAATATTAAATGATATAGACTTAGTAGTATATGACAAAGACCTAAATCAAGGGGATATATTAGTAATGTGTAGTGATGGAATAATAGAATCATCAGAAGAATACACCAATAAGGAATTATGGTTAAAATTCTTATTAGAAGAAATAGAAATAGAAGATCCACAAAAAATAGCAGATATTATTTTGCAAGAAGCCATAGACAATAACTACGGAATACCAAAAGATGACATGACGGTAATAGTGGTGAAAGTAAAATAATGAATAGTGAATAATTAAGAGTGAATGATGAAGTATAAAGGTCGCTTGATATAGGCGACCTATTTATGGAATATATTGTAGATAAATGTAATATTCGGGAATTAGTATAAAATGTGCCTTAAATTGTAGGGGCGATTTTAATCGCCTATGCTCCAACGACCTTCCTATATTTCTAATGGAACCTAGGAAATTCTTCGAAGAGCCAAAGAAGTTTATTCTCTGAAGTCTGCGGGCGATTAAAATCGCCCCTACATTTACTATAGCAATTTCTTCAAAGATTTCTATATTAAAAACTATTAACTAGTAACAATAAATATAGTTTTTATAAATATTTTATTGATAAATCAAGGAAATTATGTTTTAATATAAATATAAGGAGGAGTAGTTTTACAATGAGTAGAAGTAAAGGAAGAAGATATGACACAGAAGCTAAGTTGAATGTAAAGAAAGTAATAGCAGTAATAATTGCATTATTAGTAATAGCAATGTTCATAATAGGTTTACGTGAATTACTAAAAGAACAAGATAATATAAAAGATAAAACATTTATAACAGCATACTACCCAATATATGAAAATGGAAAATGGGGAGTAATAGATACAAAGCAAAATACAGTAATACAGCCTACTTATGATGAAATGATAATAATTCCAGATAACTCAAAGCCAATATTTGTATGTACTATAAATGCAAATTATGAAACAGGAACATTTGAAACAAAAGTATTAAATGAAAAAGGAAAAGAGTTATATACAAATTATGATAAAGTAGAAGTACTATATAATAATGACAAACAAAATAACCTATGGCATGAAGCAGATATGTTAAAAGTACAAAAAGATGGAAAATATGGTTTAATAGATTTAAACGGTAAAGAACTAGTGGCTCCACAATATGATGAAATAAAAGCATTAATAGGTATAAAAAATGTAGCAAAAACTATAAAAGATGGAAAAGAAGGAATAGTAAATAACATAGGGGCAGAAATAGTTCCAAATGAATATGAAGAGGTAAGTGTTATTTACGAAAAATATGAAAATGGTTTTATAGTAAAAACTAAAGAACGGAAAATATGGAGTAATAAGTTCAAATGGACAAAAGGTATTAGAAGCAAAATATGACGAGATAAAAAATGTATATGGAAATAATATGTATGTAGTAAAAGAAGGAGCAACATTAAAAGTAGTAGACAAAGAAAAAACATATATAGAAAATGCATTTGAAGATGTAAAACAAATAAACCTAAATTATATAACCGCAAAGAAAAATTCAAAATATGGAATAATAGATGTTGCAGGTCAAATTAAAGTAGACTATATATATGACGATTTAATCTATGCTTATACAAATACATATATAGCAAAAAAAGATGGAAAATATGGAATGATAAATATATCAGGAGAAGAGAAAATACCATTTAACTATTCATACATAAACTATATAGAAGAAGCAAATTGTATAAGTGCACAAAAAGAAAACTCACAAACACAGATATATGATAAAGACATGAATATAAAAGCAGAAGGAATACTATCAGAAGTAAACAAAGATAAAAACTTTATAAAAATGAGAATGGGTGAAGAATATAAATATTATAACTTTAAATTAGAAGAAAAAGAAAACACCGAAATATTAACTTCAAATACAATATTCTTGAGCAAAAAAGATGGAGAATATGGCTATATAAATGAAAAAGGAATAGTTGTAGTAGACTACATATATGACGATGCAACAGAGCAAAATAAATATGGATATGCAGCAGTAAAAAAGGATGGTAAATGGGGAGCAATAGATAAAACAGGAAAATTAATAGTAGAGCCAAAATATACACTAGAAAATAATTTGATAGTAGACTTTATAGGAACATATTATTTAGCAGAAGATATAAATGCGAATTATTATACGAAATAGGATTCGAAACCGTGGTATAAAAGAGATTTAAGAACTTAAAAGAAATATAAAACTAAATATAGTAGAAAATTAGAAATAGATGTAGGGACGATTAGTAATCGCCCGCACTTCGAAGAAAAGGCTTAAATGAATAGTGAATAATGAATGATGAATAGTGAATAATTAAATATGTAGTGGCACGGGACACCGTGCCCTATGCGTTATATAAAGGAGAGAAAAACATGAAAATTACATGTGGCACAGACATAATAGAAGTAGAAAGAATAAAAAAAGCGATAGAGAGATTTCAGGAAAAATTTCTAAATGAGGTATACACAAAAAAAGAAATAGAATACTGCGAACGAAAAAATGAAGCAAAATACGAACATTACGCAGCAAGGTTTGCAGCAAAAGAAGCAATATTCAAGGCAATATCACCATACTCACAAAATAAATATGATATAACATGGAAAGATATGGAAATACTAAATAATAAGCAAGCAAGACCATATGTTAATATAAACAAAGAGAAAATAAAAGATAATATACAAATAGATATTAGTTTAGCCCACATAAAAGAATATGCAATAGCAAATTGCATAATTTGTAGTGAATAGGTGTAGAGTATTTTTATGGATTTATTAGTAAAATGCTCTATTACTATTTAAATTTGGAATAAATAAGATTAAGGAGTGTCCCCACCATTCCGAAATCGGAACGAAAGTGAATTTAAGAATTGCTAAATAGTGGAAACTACAAAGCAATTCTATAAATTCGCATACTTAGCTTCTAAGAGCTTTTAAGTCCACAGGACGAAAATTCTAAGAAGCTAAGCAAGGACTGTCCCTAGCGTGAGGAAAAGGAGGAAAAAAATATGGAATTTTTTGATTCACATTCACACTATAATGATGAAAAATTTGATGAAGATAGAGAAGAAATAATAAAACAAACATATGAGAATAATATAACAAAGTTTATATGTGCAGGCTATAGTTTAAGTTCTTCAAAGCTTGCTCTAGAAATAGCAAATAAACATGATTATATATACACAATTAGTGGTATTTCTCCAAACGATGTACCAGAAAGTTTAGAAGAAATAAATCTTTTAATAAAAAAATTAGAAGAGATAATAAAAAATGACACTAATAAAAAGATTGTAGCCATAGGAGAAATAGGTTTAGACTACTACTGGAATAAAGAAAATAAAGAAATACAAAAAGAAATGTTTATAAAGCAAATAGAACTTGCTAATAAATATAATTTGCCAATTGTAATTCATACTAGAGAGGCAGTTGATGATACATTAAAAATTCTAAAAGAAAATATAGTAAATAATAAAGGTGTTTTTCATTGTTGTCCATTGAATAGAGAACTTGTAAGACAAGGGCTAAGTTTAGGCTTTTATATATCATTTGCCGGTCCAATAACATTTAAAAATTCAAAAAATGCTGAAGAAATAGTAAAAATGGTACCAATAGATAAAATGTTAATAGAAACAGATAGCCCATATTTAGCACCAGAACCTAAAAGAGGAACAAGAAATAACTCTATTAATGTTAAATATATAGCACAAAAGGTTGCAAATTTTAAAGGAATAAGCTTAGAAAAAGTTGCAAGCATGACATATGAAAATACTATAAAGCTTTTTAAAATCAAAAAGTAAATAATAAATTTAATGTCAAAAGAGACGGAGGAAATCGACACATCTTTAAAAGATAAAGTGTGTCAATTTCCTCCGTCCCTTTTGACAATTTTTCACAGCCTATTTTCTTAATGTATATTTGAAGTTTGTTTTTGTAAAGTCACATTTATGATAGTACCTTCCTCAACAGTAGTTCCTGCCATTGGATCTTGACTAATTACAGTACCTGCACCAGTTATATTAATATTTAATTTTTTAGACTTCAAAGAGTTACGAGCCTGTGAAAAAGACATACCTTTTAAGTTTGGAACCTCAGTAGATACTCTAGCTTCATTGCCCTGAGAATATATATTTATTAAAGAGCCCTTTAGTAAAGCTGTACCAGGCTTTGGTACTTGATCTGTAACTAAAAGTGAAGTGTCATTTCCAGAAATCACAGCTGTAAATCCAGCATTTTCTAATGCCTTTTTTGCTTCAAGCACTGTTTTATTGCGAACATCAGGTACAGTAACTTTATTTAAATTTATAGAACTATCTTCGCTTAAATCATCAGACGGAACCCCTAAATATGGTAAAACTTCACTAAGAATTTGTGACACTACTGGTCCCGCAATTTGACCACCTTGATGAGATCCGCTTTTTGGAGGATGGTATAATGTTACTAGTATTACAACCTCAGGGTTCTCTGTTGGAGATATAGCTACATATGATGCAACATATCCAGAGTCTGGGTTATTATAATCTGGTTCTGATGTACCAGTCTTTCCAGCAACAGAATAACCTTTTACAGCTCCATATCTACCTGTACCATCTGTTACAACAGACTCTAACATATCTATTAACTTAGCAGAAGTTTCCTTTGATATAACTTCCCTAACATTAACTGAATCAAATGTAGTAATAGCACCTGTATCAGTATTTTCTATTTGTTTAACAATACGAGGTTTTACTAAAGTACCATTATTTACAACAGAAGAAATTGCAGTAATAAGCTGAATAGGTGTAACTCTAAACCTTTGACCAAAAGACATAGTTGCAAGTTCAACATTACCTACACCATCTAAGTTCCAAAAGTAACTATTAGCTTCACCAGAAGTATCAATATTAGTCTTATTAAATAGACCAAAAGCATTATAATATTTATATAATGTGGTACTTCCTATTTTTTTACCTAATTGCATTAAAGCAGGGTTACAAGAATTCATAAGTGCTTGCCTTAAAGTTTGAGAACCATGAGAACCACTTGTCCAACATTTTATTTTTTGACCATTTACCATTTCATAACCAGGGCAATTAAAACTATTTTGAATATCAGTTTGTATAATATCTTCTTCTAAACCAATAGCAGCAGTTATTACTTTAAAAGTAGAACCAGGTTCATATGTATCTGACACACATTTATTTCTCCATAATTTATAAAGTGAATTTATTTGCTCAGTACTACTTAAAGTATCCCAAGTTGAAGCTAAACTTTCTGGAACAGCACGGGGATCATTTGGATCAAAATTAGGATATGAGGCCATCGCCAAAATATCACCATTTGAAGGTCTCATAATAATAACACTACCACCATTTTTACAATTGTTTTCTATACAAGCTTGCTTTAAGTATTTTTCACATATACTTTGAATATTAGCATCAATAGTAAGTGTTATATTACTACCATTTTGGGCAGCTACATAACTTTCGTTTTTATCTGGAATAAGGCTAAATGTTGCGCTTTCAATAGTTACTATTTTACCAGGTGTACCACTTAAAACATTATCCCATTTAAGTTCTAAGCCTTCTTGACCAACATTATCAGTGTTGCAAAAACCAATAAGATTAGAAGCTAAATTTCCATATGGATAATACCTTTTGTAATCTTCATCTATATTTATACCTGTTGTAATTTTATTATCTTCCATCCAAGTTTTTAATTTATCTATTTTATCTTGCTCTACTTTTTTTATAATTGTTTCTATAGAAGATGTACTTGTGACTTTTTTAAAAACTTCTTCATAATCTAGCTCAAAAATTTCAGAGAAAGCTCTTGAAACTTTTTCCTGAAGTTTCTTCTCTTCTTGCTCTTTTTCTTTTTTATTTTCTATATTTTTTACATTATTTTTTATTCTAGAGGGGTTTATTGTAACTGTATCAACAGAAGCACTTTGAGCTAATATTTTACCAGTAGAATCATAAATAATTCCTCTGTTTGGGCTTATAATTCTATTTGTTGTTTGCTGTCTACTTGCAAGTTCCTTTAAACTGCTTCCTTGTATAAATTGAAAATAGCCAATACGTAAAATTAATAATAAAAGTATTATTAAAATAACACATGATGCTATAAGTAGATTTTTTGAAGAAACAGGCCTTGAACAAGCTTGCTTTTTCTTTGAAGTTTTTGTTAATATATTATTACTTTTTCTATTAGAATTTTTATTATTATTTTTATTCATTTTTCACCATCGCTTATAAAATATTAATTTATTAACATTTTATATTAAACATATATAAAAATCAATAGACAAAATGTAATAAATACTATATAATTTAATTTGCAACTATGATTTACAATCAATATTTGATATATATGTAGGAGCGATTGATAATGACCCCTACATATATATTGAATATTAGCAGTGAATTGTAGCAATCTACAAAGTAAATAATGTGAGGTAAAATACATGGAAAATGCATATAAACAAACGATGTTTATCCTAAATAAATACAATATTACTGCTAATAAAAGTTTAGGGCAAAACTTTTTAATAAATGATGAAGTAATAAATACAATAGTAGAAGCATCAAATATAGAAAAAGAAGACCTAGTTATAGAAATAGGACCAGGATTAGGAACACTTACAAGGAAATTATTAGAAAAAGCAAAAAAAGTTATTTGTATAGAATTAGATAAAAGAATGGTTAGTATATTAAATGATAGATTTTCACTATATAATAACTTTGAGCTAATAAATGATGACATACTTAAAGTAAACTTAAAAGAGATTATAAATGATGAACTAAATAATAATGTACAAAGAGTAAAAGTAGTAGCAAATTTACCATACTATATAACTACTCCAATTATAATGAAATTATTGGAAGATAAACTAAATATAGAAAGCATAACCGTAATGGTACAAAAGGAAGTAGCAAAAAGGTTAACAGTAACTCCAGGAGAAAAATTATCAGGAGCAATTACATATGCAGTAAACTATTATACTCAGCCAGAGGAAATTATATTAGTGCCTAATTCAAGTTTTATTCCAGAGCCAGAGGTAGAATCAGAAGTCATAAAATTAGTATTAAGAAAGGAACCACCAGTAAAAATAAATAATGAAGCATTCCTTTTTAAGCTAATAAAAGTATCATTCATGCAAAGAAGAAAAACATTAGTGAATGGGATTACCAATAGTGGCTTAATGGAAAAAGAAGAAATAAAAGCATTACTAAAAAAACTAAATTTATCAGAGAATATAAGAGGTGAGAACCTAACTCTTCGGAGATTTTGCTAATATTACAAATGAATATTGTAAATAAATATTTTATAAACCTACTAAATTCATATTACAAATATTAAATTTATATTACATGGAGAGAATATTATTGAAATATAACGCTTATATATGTTATAATGATAGTAGTAAAAAAAGTAGGGAGAGTAGTATGAACCAAATTTTAGTAACAGAAAAAATATATGTAACACCAGAGCTACGTAGAAAAAAGAAAGTATATAAAATACAGTTCTTTTTATCTGCGCTTTTAGTGTGTCTACTTTTTTCATACTACATATATGCAGAATATGACAGGACAAGGAGCGAAGAGGTATCAAAAGAGATATTACAAAAATTAGAATTAAAAATAGACAATAATACTATAGACAATGGGGAGACAAAGCAAAAAGAAGACACAACAATAAAAAAATATGATGGAATAATAGTTGTAGCAATAGAAGATGATGAAGAAGATGACAATAAAATAGTAACACCTGATAATAACAATAATCAAAGTACAGAAGTACCACCATTAGAATATACTTTACCAAACGGAGAAAAGTGCTACAGCGAAGCAAGGCTTAAAATACCAAAGTTAGGAATAGACTACCCAGTACTTTCAGATTGGTCAGAAGAACTACTTAAAATATCACTAAACAAATATTGGGGACCAAATGGACCAAACGAAGTAGGCAACTATTGTATAGTAGGACATAACTATAAAAGTGGTAAAATGTTTGGGAACTTACCAGCAATAGCAAATGGTGATATAATAGAACTAACAGACTTAAAAGGAAGAATGGTAAAATATGCTGTATATGATAGATACCAAGTAAAACCAGAAGATACAGCTTGTACAAGCCAATTAACTGGTGGAAGAAAAGAATTAACCTTAATTACTTGTAAAGAATACGGAACAGAAAGACTAGTAGTAAAAGCACGTGAAGTAAAATAGAGTATTCTAATTAGGGACGTTTCCTAATGGAGTATAACGTCACTTTTGTGAAAGCTATATAAAATTTATTATAAATTAAATAAAAAACACTGATTATACTAAAATTAAAAATGTCAAATACATAACATATAATTTTAATATGTAAATAGAATAAAAAATGAATTTGAAAATATTATAAAGCCAGAACTACTATATGGCACATTTTAAATATAAATAAAATACAAAAATAGTATAAATTTTCCACAATTAGCAAACAATATGTGTAAAACGTTTGCTAAGAAGTGGAATTTTTTTATTTGATAGGAAAATCAAGTTTAAAATGTAGGGCGATGCTGGCATCGCCCGAGTGGCAAAGCCACTTTTGCTCTAGAATAGGAAAAATCAAATTTTACACTGTAGGAGCACCGTTTGTGGGAATACCTCGTTGGCAATGACACCACTGTGCTATTTTGTTCCGTTTCTTAGCAATAAAAAAAGGAGCCTAGAAATGTTAAATTCGTTTTTTATAAAAGAATATAAAAATTTAAATATAAAAGGGATTACCTTAGATAAAGCACAACTAGAAAACTATATGGAAAAAATGGCATCAGACCATATTTTGCAAAATAATAGTAGTAAAGAAACATACCCTATTCCAAAATGCATACAAAACTTTGAAATTATTGAAGAAGTATATAATTTACTAAATAACCATATAAAATTAGGACTTCCAATACACCCCGCAGGAGAATGGCTTTTAGACAACTTTTATATGATAGAAGAAACTTATAAAATGATAATTAGCCAAATGCCACTAAATAAATATACAAATTTTGTAGGCATTTCTAACGGAAGCAATAAAGGCTTTGCAAGAGTGTATGTTATAGCTTCGGAAATTGTAGCATATACAGATAATAAAATTGAAACTAAAACAGTTACTAAGCTACTAAAAGCCTATCAAAGAAAAAAGACATTAAGCATGGATGAAATATGGAACATAGGAATATTTATTCAAATAGCCTTAATAGAAAGCATAAAAGATATATGTGAAAAAATATATTTCAGTCAAATGCAAAAATATAGGGTAGAAAATATATTAGAAAGATTAATTGAAAATAAAGAAGAACTAAAATTCAAAAATTTAGGAGAATATAAGCAAAGAGTAAAAGGCTATGGAGAAATGAAATATCCATTTATAGAATATATGTCATACAGACTAAAAAAATATGGAAAACTTTCATATAGCTATATAAATGCATTAGAAGAACAAGTAAATAAACTTCGGAACAACAACAAATGAAGTAATAAGAAAAGAACATTTTGATATAGCCTTAAAAAAAGTAAGTATGGCAAATGCAATACTTAGCATAAAAGAGCTACTAAGAATGGACTTTATGCAAATATTCCAAAACATAAATGGAGTAGAAGAAACACTAAAATTAGACCCAGCAGGTGTATATAATAAAATGGACTATAAAACAAAAGAAACTTACAGAAATGAAATAAAAAAATTATCTAAAAAAACAAAAATATCAGAAATATATATAGCAAACAAAATAATAGAGCTATGTAAGAAAGAAGGACTAAACGAAAAACAAAAACATGTTGGCTACTACTTAATAAATAAAGGAAAGCAAGAACTAGTTAGCCTACTTTTAGGAAAAGAAAAGAAAGAAATAAAAAATGAAACAAAAGCAAAATTATATGTACTATGTGTATGGGGCACAAGCATACTAATATCCGCTCTACTATCAATAGCTATAGGTAAAATGGCTTCTGTAGGGGTCAGCTCTCTGTCAAGCGACCCGATAACCCCTAATCACGTATCACAAAAAATAAATTTAGGATTAACCCTACTATTCTTCATACTAACCCTAATACCAATTCAAGAAATAGTAATACAAATAATAAGGTACATTCTAGGAAAAATAGTTGTGCCAAAGCCAATACCAAAAATAGATATACGGAAAACTAAGTGATAGTAAAACCTTTGTAGTAATACCAACAATAATAAAAAACAAAGAGAAAATAAAAGAATTAATGAGTAAGTTAGAAGTATATTACTTAGCTAATAAAAACGAAAATATATACTTTGCTCTATTAGGAGACTGCACGGCAGGGCCTAATAAGGAAGAAAAATTTGACGAAGAAGTAATAAAAGAAGGACTAAAACAAATAGAAATATTAAATAACATGTACCCATCAAAAGAAGGAAATATGCCAAAATTTAACTTCATATATAGAAAAAGATTTTGGAATGGAAAAGAAGAATGCTATTTAGGTTGGGAAAGAAAAAGAGGTTTGTTAAACCAATTTAATGAATATCTATTAGGCAATGAAGAAAATATTTTCAGAGAAAACTCACTAGAAAAATGGAAAAAGCAAAACAATATAAAAGAATTACCAAAAGTAAAATATATAATAACCTTAGATAGTGACACAGAACTTGTACTAAGTACAGGACTAGAGCTAATAGGAGCCATGGAGCATATTCTAAATAAACCAGAGCTAAATGAAAAGAAAGACTGTGTAATAGAAGGCCATGCCCTAATGCAACCACGAGTAGGAATAAACCTAAATGCAAGTAGAAAAAACGTATTCACAAAAATATTTGCAGGAAGCGGAGGAGTAGACCCATACGCAAATGCCATTTCAGATATATATCAAGATAATTTTGACGAAGGAATATTTACAGGAAAGGGAATATATGACCTAGAAGTATTCTCAAAGGTATTAAAAAACGAAATACCAGAAAACACCGTACTAAGTCATGACCTACTAGAAGGAAGCTACCTAAGGTGCCGGCCTTGCCAGTGATATAATGCTAATGGACGGCTACCCATACTCATATGCAAGCTTCAAAACAAGGCTTCACAGATGGATAAGAGGAGATTTTCAAATATACAGTTGGATAAAAAAATATATTATAGACAAAAAAGAAATAAAAAAGAAAAACCCTCTAAACTTCCTATCAAAATACAAAATATTCGACAACCTAATAAGAGCTATACACCCAATTACCATCATGCTATTAATAATCACAACATTAATAATAAACGTAATATTTAGGAGTCGCTACTATCGGCGACCCAGATACTCTAATCATAACTGTTATAGGCATATCAATATCCCTAATATCAATAATGATGCCAACAATAATAGACATCCTAAACAAAATAATCTTCAGGAAAGAAGGAAATAAATATCAAAAAAGCTTTGAGGCCACAATAAATTCCTTTGTAGCAAGTCTGCTAAGAGGAATTATATCCCTAGCAGTACTTCCAGACAAAGCCTACATGTCATTAGACGCCATGGTAAGAAGTATATATAGAATAAAAATAAGTGGTAAACATTTGCTAGAATGGACAACCTCAGAAGACGCAGAAAAATTAAGCAAAAATGACCTAAAATCATACTACCAAAATATGCTTGCCAATATTATATTGGGAATACTAATAATATTTGCAAGCGGGGGAAACGTAACTTTAATAAGTATAGGAGCATTATGGCTAATAGCACCAACATTTATGTGGTATATAAGCAGAAAAGAAAAACAAAAAGAAAAAATAGAAGAACTAAATGAACAAGAAAAAGAATATTTAACCGAATGTGGAAAAAGAACATGGCAATTTTTCAAAGATATGCTTACAAAAGAAAATAACTATTTACCACCAGATAACTACCAAGAAGATAGAAAACCAAAAGCAGTACCCAGAACATCATCAACAAATATAGGACTAGGACTTTTAGCAGTAGTATCAAGCTACGACTTAGGATATGAAAACCTATATGACACACTAGAGCTATTAAACAAAATGGTAGAAGTAATAGAAAGTCTCCAAAAATGGCATGGGCACCTTTACAATTGGTATAATATAAAAACCTTAGAACCGTTGCTACCAAGGTATATATCAACAGTAGACAGTGGTAACTTTATAGGCTATGTATATGTACTAAAAAGCTTTTATAAAGAAGCAAAAAATAAAATACAAGAAGACGAAAACTTAAGTAAAGAAGAAAAAGAAAAGTATTTGGCATTAATACCATATTGGGTAGATAAACAAATAAATGAAATACCAATTGCTAAAGCTGATTTCCAAAAATTATATGACAAAGAAAAAATGTTATTTTCAATAGGTTTTGATATAGAAGAAAATAAATTAACACCATCATATTATGACTTACTAGCCTCAGAAGCAAGACAAGCAAGCCTAATTGCAATTGCAAAAAAAGATGTAACAGAAAAACATTGGTATAGCCTAAACAGAACACAAACTGTATTAAATGGATATAAAGGTTTAATATCATGGTCAGGAACAGCATTTGAATATTTAATGCCAAATATAAATATAAAAAAATATGAAGGAAGCTTATTAGATGAATCATGTAAATTTATGATAGACAATCAAAAAGAATATGCAAAAAAACTAGGAATACCATGGGGATTTTCAGAAACAGCCTTCAACATGAAGGACTTAAATGGAAACTACCAATATAAAGCAATAGGAATACCATGGTTAGGGCTAAAAAGAGGCTTAGAAGATGATATAGTAGTTGCAAGCTATGCATCTGGCTTAGCACTACCAGAACAGCCAAAAGAAGTAATAAAAAACCTAAAAGAGCTTGAAAAATATGATATGTATAGTAAATATGGATTTTACGAATCAGTAGACTATACACCTATGAGGCTAAAAAAAGGCAAAAAATATGAACCAGTAAAAACATATATGGCCCATCATCAAGCATTAATACTGCTTTCTATAAATAATTTATTTACAAACAATATATTACAAAAAAGGTTTAGTAATAACCCAGAAATAGAAGCGGTAGAAATTCTTTTGCAAGAAAGAATGCCAGAAAATATGCTAATAACAAAAGAAGAAAAGAAGAAGCCAGAAAAAATAAAATATATAAATTACGAAAACTATGCACAACGAATATATAACAAAATAGATAATAATTTAAATAAAATAAATGCTATTGCAAATAACCAATATTTAATAGTAATGGATCAAAAAGGAAATGGATACAGTAAATATAAAGATATACTAGTAAACAGGTTTAAACCATTATCAGAAGAGAACGAAGGAATTGTATTTTACCTAAAAAGTATAAAAAATAAAAGAATATGGACATCTAACTATATGAACTATTTATCAAAACCAGATAAATACGAAATAATCTTTTCAGAAGATGTAAGTAAAATAAGAAGAATAGATGGTGGAATAGAAACACTAACAAAAGTAACTACTGCCCAAGAAGAACCAGTAGAAATAAGAAATATCAATATAAAAAATAATGGACTAGAAGAAGAAATATTAGAAATAACATCAGCATTAGAACCACTACTTTCAACGCCAGCAGGGGCAAACTCACACCCAGCATTTAATAAACTATTCTTAAAATTTGAAAATGTAGAAGAAAATATAATAACCATTAAAAGAAGAAAAAGATCTCCAGAAGAAAAAGAAATATATATGGCAGTTACACTATATTCGCAAAATGAAACATTAGGAGAAATGGAATATGAACTAGACAAAGAGAAATTCCAAGGAAGAGGAAACTTAGAACTTCCAACCATGGTAAAACACTCAAAACCATTCTCAAAAAATACAAACTTAAGCTTAGACCCAATCATTGCAATAAAACAAACAATAAAAATTAAACCAGGAGAAAATACAAACCTAAGCCTAATAATAGCAGTAAGTGAAGTAAAAGAACAAGCAGTTAGTATGGTAAAAAAATATTGTAACTTTGAGAAAATAGATAAAAACTTCAAATTATCTACAGCAAGAGTAGAAACAGAAAGTAGATATTTAGGGCTAAATCATAAAAATATAGAAACATATCAAAATATGTTAGGGCTAATATTATACCAAAATCCATTTAAAAAGTTATATTTAAGAAACTTACCTAAAAATAACTATCCACAAAGTGAACTTTGGAAATATGGAATTTCAGGAGATTTGCCAATTATATTAGTAAAAATGAATGAAACCGTGGATATATATGTATTAGAAGAAGTACTAAAAGCATATGAATTTTACAGGCTAAAAAATATACAAGTAGACTTAGTAATATTAGATGAAGAAGAAAATAATTATGAAAGATATGTAAAAGAAGAAATAATAAATAGTATACTAAACAAAAACCTATCATATATGCAAAATATAAATGGAGGAATATTCGTAATAGAAGATAAAGAGGCGAAAGATTTACTAGAATTTAAAGCAAATATAATAATAGATGCTAGCAAAGGAGAAGTTTCAAGGCAAATAAAAGACTTAGAAGAAGAATATTTAGAAAGTATAAAACAAATAGGAAATCAAAATGCAAAAGAAGTAATACTTGAGGAAGAAAAAATAACTAATAATTTAGATATTCAAAAACTAAAATACTATAATGAATATGGTGGTTTTTCGGAAGACGGAAAAGAATATATAATAAAAGTAAATAAAGAAAATAGACTGCCAACTGTATGGAGTAATGTTCTAGCAAATGAAAAGTTCGGATGCCTAGTTACAGAAAGCTTAGGAGGATTCACTTGGTATAAAAATAGTAGATTAAATAAGTTATCAGCATGGTCAAATAACCAAGTAATAGATATACCATCAGAAGTAATATATATGCAAGAAGCAGAAACACTAAAAACATGGTCTTTAGGTTTAAATCCTATGCCAGATAATAACGATTATACCATAACATATGGATTTGGCTACGCTAAATATGAACACACAAGTATGGATATAATGCAAACTCTAAAAATATTTGTACCAAAAGAAGATAGTATAAAAATAAACTTATTAACTTTGAAAAATTTAGCACCTAAAAGAAAAAAAGTAAAACTAGTATACTATATAAAACCAGTACTAGGAGAAGACGAGCTAAATTCTAACGGATATATAGAACTAGAAAACAAAGAAAGCTCAAATACGATAATAATAAAAAATAGGGCAGATAATAAAAATGAGTATGCATATGTGTCAAGTAGTGAAAAAATAAGTTCATATACAGGAGACAAAAACTTCTTTATAGGAAGCGGAACACTATCAAACCCAGAGGCACTAAAGAAATATAGTCTAAATAATGAAAACTCACTAGGAATGGACAATATAGTAGCAATACAAATAGAAGTAGATTTGCAAGCATTTGAAACAAAAGACATAACATTTATACTAGGAATGGAAGAAGACAAAATGGCATGCTTAGACAATAGTTATAAATATTCTAAAATACAAACATGCATACTAGAACTAGAAAAAGTAAAAAATTATTGGGATGAATTTACAAGAAAAGTACAAGTAAAAACAAAAGTAGAATCTTTTAATATATTACTAAATGGCTGGCTTGCATATCAAAGCCTAGTATGTAGGTTATGGGCAAAATCAGGTTTTTATCAATCAGGAGGAGCCTATGGTTTCAGAGACCAACTACAAGATACTTTAGGACTAAAATACTATGATATAAACTTAATGAAAAACCAAATAATAAAACACGCTAAGCACCAATTTATAGAAGGCGATGTAGAGCACTGGTGGCATGACGAAACATCAAGAGGAATACGTACAAGGTTTTCAGATGACTTACTATGGCTAGTATATATGGTATGTGAATATATAAATATGACAGACGACTATGAAATACTAAATATAGAGGTAGCTTATAAAAAAGGAGAAATACTAGAAGAAGGAATAGACGAAAGATATGACCTATACGAAGACTCCGAAATAAAAGAACCAATATATATGCACTGTTTGAGAGCGATAGAAAAAAGCCTAAACTTTGGCGAGCACGGACTACCAAAAATCGGTTCAGGAGACTGGAACGACGGAATGAGCACTGTGGGAAACAAAGGAAAAGGAGAAAGTGTATGGCTAGGATTTTTCTTGTATGATATATTGAGTAAATTTATACCAATAATGGAAAAATACAATTGTAGGGGTCGCACTTTGGGCGACCTAAACATTCAACCTATAAACAAACAACAAAATGATAAAACAGATGTAGGGACGAGAATGGCTCGCCCGCCCTTCGGAGAAACTACTAAAAACCGGAAATGAAAAACAAACAAACAATAATGAACAATCTACTACAGAACCAAACCAAAATTTAATTAATAATGAAGAATGTAAAACAGAACAGATAACTATAATAGAAAAATACAAACAAATACTAGAACAACTAAAAAAATCGTTAAACACCCGAGCTTGGGACGGACGCTGGTACAAACGAGCCTTCACAGATGATGGAGACGAACTAGGAAGCCTTCAAAATGAAGAATGTAGAATAGACGGAATATCACAAAGTTGGGCCACAATATCAAATGCAGGAGATAATGACAAAAAATATATATCAATGGAAAGCCTAGAAAACCACCTAGTAGACAAAGAAAATGGAATAATAAAACTACTAGACCCACCATTTGAAAAAAGCAAACTAGAGCCAGGCTATATAAAAGCATATTTACCAGGAACCAGAGAAAACGGAGGACAATACACACATGGAGCAATATGGAGCATAGTAGCCGAAACTATGTTAGGCTTTGGAAATAAAGCAGTAGACTTATTTAGGATGATAAACCCAATAGAACACTCAAAAACAAAAGAATCAGCAAACAAATACAAAGTAGAACCATATGTTATTGCAGCAGATATATACGGAATACGGAAATTTAGCAGGAAGAGGAGGTTGGACATGGTATACAGGTTCAAGTAGCTGGATGTTAAAAGCAGGCATAGAATATATATTAGGACTAAAAATACAAAACAATACCTTGAAAATAGAACCATGTATAGAAAGTAGCTGGGAAGAATATTCTATAAACTATAAATATGGAACAAGCATATACAATATAAAAGTAAAAAATCCAAACGGAAAAAATACACGGCGTAGAAAAATTTATTCTAAATGGAAATGAAATAGAAGAAAAAGAAATAAAATTACAGGATAATGGTAGGGTATATGATATAGAAATAATAATGTAAATTTGCAAAAAATAGAAAAATATGTTATAATGAATGTAGTTTCTAAGTGAATATGTATGGGAAAAGGAGAAGACATATGAGAAATAAGAACAACGTAAAAGCTACAATTTATACAGTGTTAGGAATAGTGATTGCTATCGCAGCATTAATAGGAATAACATTCCTCTATTTTTCAGGAACAGTTTTACCTGTTTATGTAGCAGGCAGTTACATCTTGAAAAATCGCATAAAGCGGTATGCATTGTATGCAATATTAGTGGTAATCATAATTGCAGCAGTAAAAGTAGCTAACTATGGAGCAACGTTTTTAATTAAAAAGTTCCATAAAAGCAGAAGACGTCGTTGACGTCTTTTTTAATTTTTTATCTAAAAAATTAAAAAAGAATATGAAAATAGTTATAATATGCAGCAAAAACGACTATAATGATATTGAATATTAAAATAGTCAAAAAAATATTGACAATATATTAAAAAACGACTATAATAATATTAGATATTAAAATAGTCAGGAGATGAAAAAATGGAATATATAAAAAGAGCAGCAGAGAAAGTAATAGAAAAACAAGAAAAAATGTTTAAAACCATACTAATAACAGGTGCTAGACAAGTGGGGAAAACAACCATATTAAAAAATATGAAAAAAGATATAAACTATATTACACTTGATGATCTTATATTAGCACAATCAGCAAAAGAAGATCCAAATTTATTTTTTAAATCAAATAAGCCACCAATTATAATAGATGAAATACAGTATGTACCAGAATTATTAAGAAATATAAAAATGATAGTAGATGAAACAGAAAAAAATGGAATGTTTTACCTAACAGGTTCACAAAAATTTAGTTTAATGAAAGGCGTAAGTGAAAGTATGGCAGGAAGAGTAGGAATTCTAAATTTATTAGGCTTAAGTATGAGAGAAATAAAAAAAATAGATTTTAACCTTCCATTTTTACCAACAGAAAAATATTTAGAAGAAAGAGAAAAAAATATAGTAGATATTTCTTATGATGAAATATGGGAAATAATACACAAAGGTTCTATGCCAAAAGTATATGATAAAGAAGTAGATATAGATATGTTTTATGGAATGTATGTAAGCACATATTTAGAAAGAGATGTAAGAAGTCTAACACAAGTAGGAGATATAATGTTATTTTTAAAATTTATGACATCACTTGCAAGTAGAATAGGGCAATTACTAAACTTAGAAAGCATAGCAAAAGAAATAGGAATAACAGTCCCAACAGCTACAAGATGGCTTTCGATACTAGAAACATCAAATATTATATATATATTAGAACCATATTATAATAATATAATGAAAAGAGCTATAAAAACACCAAAGGTATATTTCTTAGATACAGGCTTAGCAGCATATTTATTAAAATGGAAAACTAAAGAAGTACTAGAAAATGGAATAATGTCAGGAAACTTTTTTGAAAATTTTGTTATAACTGAAATAATAAAAAGTTATTACAATAGTGGAGAATTAAGGCCACCATTATATTTTTATAGGGATAAAGAAAAGAAAGAAATAGACCTAATAATAGAAGAAAATGGAAAGTTATACCCTATAGAAATAAAGAAATCAGCAAACCCAACAAAAGAAATGATTAAAAACTTCAAAGAGTTAGAAAAAGTAAAAGATGTAGGAGAAGGAGCAGTTATTTGTATGTACGACAAAATAATAGATTTAGACGAAAAAAATAAAGCTATTCCATATAAATATTTATAAAATGTCCATAATGCACCAAAAAAATTAGTTACAATTAACGGATAGTATTAAATATAGATATAGGGGAGATTGCTAATCGTCCCTACATAGTAAAATATATTTTAGGCTATAAATAATAATAAAAATCATTAAAAAAAATTATAATAAAAAAATACTTGTACAAACTAATAATATATGATATAACTAAGGAAAGTTAAAGAAGTCCTAGGGAGGAACATATTATGGAAGATAATAAAAAGACCATTCTAATAGTAGATGATGAAAAAACAATAGTAGATATGTTAGTATATAATCTACAAAAAGAAGGATATAATACATTAGAAGCAGGAGATGGCGAAACAGCAGTAAGTATAGCATTAGACAAAAAACCAGACTTAGTATTATTAGATATAATGCTACCAAAAATGGATGGTTTGGCAGTATGTAAAAGAATAAGGCAATATTTAAATGTGCCAATACTAATGCTTTCTGCTAAAGATGAAGAAATAGATAAAATATTAGGTCTAGAATTAGGAGCAGATGACTATATTACAAAACCATTTAGTGTAAGAGAACTAATGGCAAGAGTAAAAGCAAACCTAAGAAAAGCAGAAATAACAGCAAAGGCCATGGAAAGTGGAGCAAAGGAAAAAGAAGCAGAAACATCAAATACAGTAGTAGTAGGAGACTTAAGCATAGACCTAAACAAATTTGAAGTAAAAGTAAGAGGCGAAATAATAGACCTAACACTTCGTGAATTTGAAGTAATAAGATATTTAGCAGCACAACCAGGTCAAGTAGTAACAAGAGAAACATTGTTAGAAAAAGTATGGGGATATGAATATTACGGAGACATAAGAACAGTAGATGTTACAGTAAGAAGAATAAGAGAAAAAATAGAAAAAGATACCTCAACTCCAAAAATATTAATAACAAAAAGAGGAGTAGGATATTATATTGCTTCGCGGGAAGTAGCAAGGTAGTTTAGTTAATAGTGAAGAATGAATAGTGAATAGTGAATAATGAATAGTGAATAATGAATAATTAATTTTAATAATGAATGTTGAAATACGGCTGTTATGTACTAGAAAGAAAAAATTATTCATTATTCATTATTAATTATTCACTATTCATTATTAAAATTATGTAGGGGCACCGTTTGCGGGAATACCTCGTTGGCAATGACACCACTGTGCCCTTTTGTTAAAAGGTATAATGAAAGGATTAAAAATGATAAGAAACGTTCAATTAAAAATAATATTAATTTTTGGAATAATAGGAATAGTACTAATAAGCTTTATAGGAATATTTTATGGAATGAGTTTAAAAGAAGTAGGGGAAGTACAAGGTTATAATGATATTATAAATACACAAATACACAATGTAAAATATATAACAATTATTGCAGAAAGTTTATATGGATTTATAACAATATTAGTTGCAATATTTATATCAAAAGTAATAATAAACCCTATAACAAAACTAATAACGGAAGCACCCAAAATAGCATCAGGTGAAGCTAGTAGCATAAATAAAGCAAATGAAAATAAAAAGAAAAAAGATGTTGATGAACTTACAAATGCATTTGACATAATGACAAATGAACTTCGTGAAAACTTAAATGAAGTAAGTAGGCAAAAGAAGCAAATAGAAACAATATTACTTCATATGACAGATGGAATTATTGCATTTGATATGGAGGGAAATATAACACATATAAATCCAGCAGCAACAGAACTTTTAAAATTAAATGAAAAAGATAATACATTTGGTATAATATTTGGAAAACTAAATATAGATATAAACCTAGAGAAAACAGTTTATTTAGAAGACTGGACCTCTCTAGAACAAAGAGTAACAGTAGAAGATAAATATTTAAACATATTTTTTGCATCATTTAAAGATGAAAAAGACATACCATCAGGAATAATGGTAGTTATACAAGATATAACAGAACATGTAAAACTAGATAATATGAGAAAAGAATTTGTAGCAGATGTATCACACGAATTAAAAACACCAATAACCTCAATACTAGGCTATGCAGATACACTTTTAGAAAGTGAATATGATAAAGATATGCAGTCAAAATTCCTAAATGTAATATCTCAAGAAGCAAGAAGAATGGCAAAATTAGTTACAGACCTTTTGACATTATCAAGGTATGACACAAATAAAGTCAAAAAAGAAATAACAGAATTTGATTTAGGAGAGCTAGTAAAGAATTGCCAAGAGAAATTACAACTAGAAATAAATAAGAAACATCATGAAGTAGAATGTTTTGTAACAGCAAATGTACCACCAGTAAAAGCAGATAAAGATGGAATAGAAAGGGTAGTACTTAATATACTTACAAATAGTATAAAATATACTCCTGAAAGTGGAAAAATAAAAATATATGTAGGCTTTGTATATAATGATGCATATATAAAAGTAATAGATAACGGAATAGGAATACCAGAAGAAGATTTAAACAGAATATTTGAAAGATTTTATAGAGTAGATAAAGCTAGAACAAGGCAAATGGGAGGAACAGGCTTAGGGTTATCAATAGCAAAAGAAATATTAGATCAAAATAATTCAAGTATAGATATAAAAAGTAAAGTAGGAGAAGGAACGGAAGTAGTAATAAGAATACCGACGAAGTGAATGTAAGAACATTATAACGTTTACAAAGAATAACAAAAAAAGAATTCCCGAGGTATTATAACCTCGGGAGTGAAAGAAGATCATTCCAAAAACTGAACTGCTTGAGAAAATCCTTGCTGCAAACAGTATCACTATTCGCTCTGAGCCACTTCCGATATTCAACGGTATCGTAAGTAAAACCAGTAGTGGAATATACTCCATTAGAAGGGATAGGAGACCAACGATTCCTGCATGCAACCTCTTTTGCTGCTGTTTCGGCTAAAGAGACTAACTCACATATTAAGTTTTTGTCAACCAAGACCAGTCGCTTCATTTCTGAGACCTTCTGAATGAGTGTGCTGTTTAAGACATACAACCGTTCCTCATTCAGACGTTCTAACAGATTCAAGTCTTGTGCACGAAAATACATTTTCATATAAAATCCTCCTTAAACATATGATACTTGACCAATTGATATATCCATTATATCATACATTTACATAAAAGTATTGACAATATTAATAACATTCCAAATGGTAAAAGCATATGCATTAAAAATAAATACATTAATCAAAAAAACAGTTGAAAAAAAACTAAATAAACGTTATAATTTATATATTATTGTAATACAGGAGATGAAAAATAAAAATGATGATACAGATAAATAGTAAAGTTAAAGAAGTTTTAGAATGGGTATATTGCATAGTAATAGCATTAGTGCTAGCACTACTAATAAGGTATTTTATAGGAACACCAACAGTAGTAATGCAAGTATCAATGAAACCAACACTAGTGCAAGGGCAAAGGCTTATTTTAAACAAAACACCAAGAACTTTTCATGGAACATATGAAAAAGGCGATATAATTACATTTGAGGCACCTTCTGTAGACTATGCAAAAACTGTTAAAGCAGAATATAATTATAAACCTAAAAATATATTTGAAAGCTTCACTTATTATGTGCTAGAAATAGGAAAAACCAGCTATATAAAAAGAGTTATAGCACTTCCAGGAGAACATGTAGAAATAAGAGATGGCAAAGTATATGTAGAAGGCGAAAAAATAGAAGAACATTACCTAAGTTCTACTGTAAAAACAGAACCACAAAACCCAAATTTAATAGACTTTATAGTTCCAGAAGGGCATATTTTTGCAATGGGAGATAACAGAAGCGAAAGTATGGACTGTAGGAAATTTGGATGTATTCCAATAGAAAAAATAGAAAGTAAAGTACTAATTAGATTCTGGCCATTAAACTTATTTGGAAAAGTAGATTAATAGGAAGATATTAGGCAAGTAAACAAATAGATATCTAGGTTGGAGGTTAATTTTGAGTTTTAACAATATTATAGGAAACGAAAAAGTAAAAGAACTATTAAATAAATCCATAGAACAAAATAATATTTTACATAGTTATTTGTTTTTAGGAATAGAAGGAATAGGCAAGAGTTTATTTGCTAAACAATTTGCTAAAATGATTTTATGCCAAAATGATATAAAACCATGTAATAAATGTAAATCATGTATAGAATTTGAAAATAATAATAACCCAGACTTTACAATAATAAACAATGATGAAAAAGTTATAAAAATAGACCAAATAAGAGAAATGAACAAAAAGATAACAGAAAAACCAATTACCTCTAATAAAAAGGTATATATAATAAACAATAGTGATACCATGACAAAAGAAGCACAAAACTCACTATTAAAAACCTTAGAAGAGCCACCAGAATATGCAGTAATAATACTTATAGCATCTAATGAAAATAAATTACTAAACACAATAAGGTCAAGAACTATAAAAATAAACTTTAATAAACTTAAATATGAAGAACTACTAGAATATGCAAGCAAAAATAACATAGAAACTTTAAAAACTAATATGTTACTATTTGCAGATGGAAGTATTGAAAAAGTATTAAAAATAAAAGAAAATGAAGAAACTTATTTGCAAATAGAAAATTTAATTAATAATTTAGACAAAAAAAATCTTATATATATACTAAACAATTCAGAAGTATTGTACAAAGCAAAAGAAGAAATATATGATATATTAGAATATATAAATATTTTATTATTAAATACAAAAGAAATAGAAGAAATTAAGTGTATAAAATATGTAGAAGAAGCAAAAAGAAGGTTAAGTTCAAGCAGTAATTATGACATGACAATAGATAACCTTTTAATAAAAATATGGGAGGAAATTAATGAAAAATATAGTAGGTGTTAGATTTAAAAGACCAGGCAAGATATATTTTTTTGATCCAGGTGAATTGCAAATAATAGGCAGAGAATTTGTAATAGTACAAACTACTGAAGGAGAAGAATATGGCGAAGTTGCAATAGCAAATAGAAGTATTCCAGACGAAAAAGTAGTAGCACCATTAAAAAAAGTAATAAGAATTGCAAATAAAAAAGACAAAATGCATTATGAAGAAAATAAGAAAAAAGAAAAAGAAGCATTTGAAATATGTAAGAAAAAAATAAAAGAACATAATTTAGAAATGACATTAACAGATGTAGAGTTCAAATTTGATAATAGCAAAGTACTATTCTATTTTACAGCAGATGGAAGAATAGATTTTAGAGATTTAGTAAAAGATTTAGCAAGTATTTTCAAAACAAGAATAGAATTAAGACAAATAGGAGTAAGAGACGAAGTAAAAAGAATTGGCGGAAATGGAATATGTGGAAGAGAACTATGTTGTTGCTCATTTTTAGGAAACTTTGAAACAGTATCTATAAAAATGGCAAAAGAGCAAAACATGTCACTAAATCCATCAAAAATATCAGGAAATTGTGGAAGGCTAATGTGCTGTTTAAAATACGAACAAGATGTATATGAAGAAAAACTAAGTAGACTTCCAAAAATGGGAGCAATAGTAAAAACAGAAGATGGGGAAGGAATAGTAGATGGTGTAGAAACCCTAAAAGAAAAAGTAAGAGTAAAACTAAAAGACTCAGAAGGAGAATACTTTTATAAAAAATACGATGCCAAAGATATAAAAATTATAAAAAATGTTTCAAACCACCAAATAGACCCAGAAGAAAAAGAGCACCTAAAAGAATTACAAGAACTAGAAAAACTAGAAAAATTAGATAAAACAAAAGCAGAAGAAAATGAAGAAATATAAGTTAACTGTTTTAAGTCTAAAAGAATCACAGATAACTTAAGTAAAGACCAGGGGGTGAAAAAAATGGCATATAAAATAACAGACAAATGTATAGAGTGTGGAGCATGCGCAGCAGAATGCCCAGTAGGCTGTATACAGCCAGGAGACGACAAATACATAATAGATCCAGAACAATGCATAGGATGTGGAACATGTGCAGGAGTATGTCCAGTTGGAGCACCAGTTGAGGATAATGACTAATATAATAAAACATACTTAAAATAACAAACAAATTAAAAAAATGTATGAAAAGGACGAGATAAAATTTAATCAATCCTTTTGATACACTTTTTTATTGAATATGAAAAATACATTTTAAATGTAGTGGTTGGTCTATTGCCTACCTAGCTCCAAAAAAATTACTATATAGCAAAATCTTCTGAGAATGCCATACAGACACTAGGCAAGTACCTAACAGTAATAAAAGATTACTGTTACAAATTTAAATAGTGCCAACGTGAGAAAAGCTACTTTTGTTTCAACTGTTTTTAAGTCGATAATGCTTTTAAACATAGAAAAAGACTAACAGCAGCTAGTCTAAAATTTTTTCATAGTATCTTCTATGGCATAAGAAAAGTATTCTACCTCTTCATCTGCATTAATATTAAATGCAGAGAACCCAGTTCTAGAATCTTTGTAAATAGAAACTGAAATAGTACCAATCTTTTCACCATGGTTTTCGTTAGTATTTGTAATATTCAACATCCTAATTCTCCTTTCTAAGCGAATTACTTACTAATATATCACAGACAAAATGCAAAGTATGTCGAAACGTGTCAAAGAATTTAAAAATATATAATAGATGTATTAGAAATATAAAAATTGAAATGACAAAAAGTCTCTTTATTAAAATGAATTATAAAAAAAATGTTGCTATTTGTCGAATTATGTGATATAATAAGAATATTAAAAAGTTTAGAATAGAAATATACAGGTAAGTAATTCAATTATTATTGGAGGGAAAAGTATGGCAATTCTTGTTTTGGTAATGATTACAGTTATACTAATTATGACATATATTATTAATACTTGGGCAGTACAAATGAATGAAGAAAATGAAGTAATAAAGAATACAAAACACGAAAAAAATTAAGCGAAAAAAGAGAGAATTTATAATTGAATTACTATTTTAAAGATGAAAAAGTTCAATTTTAGATACTCTCTTTTATTTTATATTAAATATAAATAAAAAAATATTGACAAAATAAATAATAAAAAATATAATGGCAATAATATGTTATCAAGAGTGGACGAGAGAATCGGCTCAATGACTCCACAGCAACCTATAAAATAAGGTGCTAATACCGACAAAGCATAACGCTTTGGCTGATAATTTTCACAAAACGAAAATATTAACCTTTGGCGTTTGCCAAGGTTTTTTTGTTAAATAGAAAAAGTCATTTTCTAGGAGCACCGTTTGTGGGAATAACTATAAGTAAAGACGCCACTGTGTCATATTTTATTAATAAATATTCTTGAATAACATACAAATAATAGGAATAAAGGGGCAATTAACAAAGAAGGTATGCATTAAATTATCAATAAATCAAAATAATATAAATGATTTAAAATAAACACACAAAATCTGACTTCCGACATCTGACCTCTGACCTCCAAAAAAAAGAAAGAAGGAACAAAATATGAAGAAATTTTTCACATCAGAAAGTGTAACAGAAGGTCACCCAGATAAACTATGTGACCTAATTTCAGATAGCATTTTAGATAGCTATTTAGAAAAAGACGAAAATTCAAGAGTTGCAGTAGAAACATTTGCATCAAAAGACCTAATAGTAGTAGCAGGGCAAATAACATCGGGCAGAGAAGTTAATGTAGAAGAGCTAGTGAGAAAAATAATTAAAGAGATAGGCTATGACAATAGTAATTTAGACATAGACTACAGAACGTGCAAAATAATAACAAATATAACAAAGCAAAGCCCAGATATAGGAATGGGAGTAGATATAGGAGGAGCAGGAGACCAAGGCATAATGTTTGGCTATGCTTGTGACGAAACCGAAAACTATATGCCATATGCAATAAATATGGCACATAAACTATCAAAAGAATTAACAAATGCACGAAAAGAAGGAAAAATAAAAGGCCTAAGGCCAGATGGAAAAGTACAAGTTACAGTAGAATATGAAAATACACAAGTAAAAAGAATAGATACAATACTAATATCCACACAGCATGAAGAAAATGTGGATATCGAAACATTAAAACAAGAAATAACACAAAAGATAATACACAAAATAGTACCAAAAAATATGATAGACGGAAATACAAAAATATATATAAACCCAACAGGAAGGTTTGCAATAGGTGGACCATTAGGAGATACAGGTCTAACAGGAAGAAAAATAATAGTAGATACTTATGGTGGATACGCAAGGCACGGCGGAGGAGCATTTTCAGGAAAAGATGCAAGCAAAGTAGATAGGTCAGCAGCCTATATGTTAAGGCACATAGCAAAAAACATAGTAGCAAATGGATATGCAAAAAAATGTGAAATACAAATATCATACGCAATAGGAATTGACAATCCAACCTCAATATTAGTAGAAACATTTGGAACAAATACTATACCAGAAGAACAAATAGTACAAAAAATAAAAGCCAAATTTGACTTAACACCAAATGGAATAATAAAATATTTAAATTTAAACAAGCCAATTTACGCAAAAACAACAAACTATGGGCATTTGGGAAAAGAAGAGCTAGAGTGGGAGAAAATTGTAAAATTTTAAGAAATAGGAAATATCTTTCATATCTTGAATAGACTACACATATAGTAGAAAAATAATAAAAATGCTATTTAGGATTTAAAATTTAACAAATTAAAACCAGCCAAAATTCTATGTATAGAATTCTGGCTGGTTTTTTGTACTTTTTATTGCTTCTTCCACAGACAAACACATGTAACTCCATAGTGTTCTGCAACAGTAGTAATTTTGTAATCATCAGATTTGTATTCATATAATTTTGCCCGACGTTCTTCTGGACAATATCCTTTTAGTGCGTCAGATTCTTCCCAAAGTTTAATAACTTTTTCAACTTCAGCTTCCAGTTCAGGTGTTTTTTCAACAAAGTATCTCCCATTTTCCCAAACCTTTACACTACTTTTTGACTCAAACCGATTAACATTTGCCATAGTAATTATACCTCCTTGTGGTTTTATTTCTAAGATGCATTTGGCAAAATTAGCATTTAGTATAATTCATATTATATACATTTTAGGGTGAAAAGCCAAGTGAAAAGACGATTTGAATTTGCATAATATTGAAAAATGCCAAGTTAATTTCTAAATTTATGTAAAAAGATAATTTGGACTTATAGAATGCCTTTAAAGTAAATATTTTAAGGTATTAAAAAAATGTGTAATGAGTTATTTTATTGAAGTATTACTACATATTTATAAGCTTGCTAACTCATAATAATCACCATGTTTATTAATAAGTTCATCATGTGTACCTTGTTCGACAATTCTTCCATCACTCATCATAATGATATTATCAAAATCTCTAACAATATCTAAAGAATGAGCTATTAAAATGATAGTTTTCGTTTTAGATAATTCATTTATAGTTTCCTCAATTTTACTTTTACTATAATTATCTAGTGCACTTGTTGCTTCATCAAAAAGCATAATTGGGGTATCTCTTAAAATAGCTCTAGCAATTGCAATTATATGGCGTAGCCCTTATTTGAGAACAAGACAGACATCAGAGGAGTTTAATAAATCTCTTAAAATATCAGACGTAAGAGAAGATATAACTCTTGTAGAGCAACAGTTTGGATTATTTGATTCAGTACCAGAAGAAGAATGGGGGAAATTATTTCCAAAGGAATATGAAGAGTATGAGCGCCAAAGAAATAACTATGGCAAATTCTATGCAAGACTTCCATTAGGAGAAAGCCCATTTGATGTAGCAGTTCGAGTACATCAATTTATGGGAACGATTCATCGTGACTATGAAAAACATGGCATAGATACTTTATTCATATTTACACATGGAACAACGTTAAGAACCTTTCTTTTAAGATGGTTTCACTACTCACCAGAATGGTACCATGAAGAGAAAAATCCAAAAAATTGTTGGATAAGGGAAATAAAAGATAGGAAAGATTGTGGATATATTAACTTGAGGTAATATCAGAAAGTCTTCGCTTTATTAATAAGCGAAGACTTTCTGATATTGACATAAAAACAATATATATGATAAAATACTAACGAACTTATAGAAATAATAAACCTAATTAAATAATTTTAAAGGAGGTATAACCTATGAAAATAATTGGAGTAACAGGAAAATCTGGAAGTGGGAAAACAACATTTGCTAAAAACTTGGCAAAAAGCTTAAATGGTGTGTATGTAGATATAGATAGAATAAGTAAAGAGCCTTTAAATAAGCCAAACATTATACATATATTATGTGAGAAATTTGGAAATGAAATATTAGATGAAAGAGGTAATATAGACACAAAAAAATTAGGCAGCATAGTTTTTTCAAAGGAAGAATGGCTAAATGAATTAATGAGAATAACTCAAAAAGATGCAGAGCAAGAAATAGATGATATATTATCTAAAAAAGATAATAATATAGTTGTTTTGGAGTGGATAAAGTTGCCAATTAGTAAGTACTGGGAAAAGTGTGATACAAAAATATTGGTAAAAGCAGATCATATAAAAAGAAGAAATAAAGTATTAGAAAGAGATAACATCTCAAAAGAATACTTTGAAAAAAGAGATTTATCAGCTATTGAATATGAGGAAAGCGAATTTAACTATATTTTTGAAAATAACTATAACGAAAAGGAAATGGAAGAAACTATTGATGTTATAAGCCTAAAAATTATGGAGGATTAAAACTATGAAATTAAAAGTATTAGGAACACAATCAACATACAATACAAAAAGTTAGGCTAGGGGGTTGCTTTTCGAGAAAAATTATGTTATTCTTATTAAGAAATTAATTTTAGAAACTAATAACAATAATTTGTTAAGGAGGACAAGCTATGAAATTGGAAGAGTATAAGAAACTAACAGAAGAAGAACGGCTAAACTTATTTAATGAAATTGAAGAAGAGAGTAAGTTTTTAAACAAAGCTTTAGAAAAGTTTACAACAAGGAATAACGAACCAGAACATAAAGAAAAATGGGTTTTATTAAGTGGCTATGGTGGTGGTGCAATAAGAGTTTCTGATATTGAGTACATAAAAGCTACAGGATCGGGTTCATTAGTTGTAACAAGTAAAACGAGGAGTGAAGGAACTCTTTCATTTAATTGTGATGACTCACCCAAAGAACTTGTTAATAAGATTAATGAAGGATAGCAATAAGTATTTATAATAATTATAGTAAACTCATTAAGAAATAAGTTTACAAAAAATAAGTAAAAACAAAAAATCCATTTATTCCAATGGATTTTTTGCTTTTATATGCTTAGTTTAGGATGGCTTTAATATTATAAAACAATATTATAAAACACTTTTATACCTTACTTTTCATTACTGCATCCAAAACATCTTTAGGAAGATATTTAGAAACATCGATACCATATTTAAGTAATTCCATAACTCCACTAGAACTAACAGTTCCATATTCACAAGCCCTAATATAAATAGTATCTAATCCAGAGTATTCTTTATTATTAGCAGCTAGGCTTTCTTCGTAAGGGTAATCAGTACCATTATTTCTAATACCTCTTAAAAGTAATGTTGCATTGTTATCAAGAGCAGCTTTAAAAGTTAAGCCCTCATAAGTTATAACAGTCACATTAGAAATATTTTCACGAACTAAAACTTTTTCAATAGCTTCTTTCATTATGTCTTTATCAAACCTACGCTTTTTATCAGAATTGGTACCAATACCAACAATAACCTTATCGCAAACCCTAAGAGCCTGCTTAAGTACATGCAAATGGCCAATAGTAAAAGGGTCAAAGCTACCTGAATAAAAACCAATTTCCATATAAATACCTCCTTGTAGGAAATAGAAGAGATATACCATAAGAATTTTATTATGATATATCATTGCAAGTATAGCACAATATACATAAAATAACAATAGAAAATCTTAATCTTTCACAACCATAGTTGCTGGTTAATGGTTTTATGGAAGGGAAATAACCACCATTGTGTATAATTTTTCTGAGAATATAGAAAAATTAAGTAAACCTACACATTTCTACAAAAATTGCAAATAAAATATGGTATATTAGCAATAAAGGAGGAACGATTATGGATTTAAATATATTAAAAAATATAAAAGAAGATATAAAAAATAATATTGATGTAAAAGGTTTTATAGAAGAATTAACAAATTTTCTAAAAAACATAGACGAACCAAAAACAAAAGAAAATTTAGCACCAATAAGTGTAAATGAAGAATTAGAAAATTATAGAAAAGAAGGGCACTTGTATTTAGTAACAGAAGACAGGAATAACGAAATATATTTAAATGATTTTACAGAAAAATCAAAAGTAGAATTTAAAGAAACAAATTTGCCAGAGGAAATATTGGAAGATGCTAAAGAAGGTACAATGCTTCAATACAAAAATGGAAAATACGAAGTATATTCACAAAATGGATATGATATGCTGTTTGAAAATAATTAAAAATATGCTTTTATATATTTTTTTATTATGCTATACTACCTATAGAAAAATAGGAAAGGGAAAAAGCAAAATGAAAAATAATAAAAAAATAAATAATCTAACAAATAAATTAATTCTAGCTATTTTAGTTATTATAATAGGAATAATAAGCTACTTTTTTGAAGGCGGAAGTTATAATAATAATATTCAAAATATAAATACTATATCATTTGATGTACAAACAATTCCAGAATATACGAAATCTCCATATATAACAATAAATAACAATATACCTTCATTTACCGAGGAAGACTACAATTTAGGAGTATTTGAAAATTATAGCAAGCTTGACAATTTAGGAAGGTGCTCTGTAGCATATGCAAATATATGCAAGGAAATAATGCCATCAAAAGATGAAAAAAGAGAAGCAATAGGAATGATAAAACCATCAGGATGGCAAACAGTAAAATACCCAGGAATAGTAGAAGGAAACTACCTATATAATCGCTGCCACCTAATAGGTTACCAACTAGCAGGCGAAAATGCAAACGAGAAAAATTTAATAACAGGAACTAGGTATATGAATGTAGAAGGAATGTTACCATTTGAAAATAAAGTAGCAGACTATATTGAAAAAAATCCAAATAATCATGTATTATATAGAGTTACACCAGTTTTTCAGGAAAATAATCTACTTGCAAGTGGAGTGCAAATAGAAAGCTATTCTATTGAAGACAATGGAAAAGGAATATGTTTTAATGTATATATATACAATGTTCAGCCGGGTATAAAAATAGATTATGCTACTGGGAAAAGTAAATTAAAATAAAACAGAATTTTAAAGTTGATTAGTTATTAAATTTTCAAAGGTTAGTATAACTATAACTTTTGTAAAAAATCACACAAAAGTCCAAAAAAAGTTTTCATAAAATATAATAGAACTATTGATTTTACAAATAAAATAAAGTATAATGAATATACTAATATAGATAAAGTAATTTATCAAAAATTAGGCTAGCACAAGCCTTTGATTAAATTCATAAATACGTGTATTAGGTTAGATATGAGCCTTTAGGTTAAAGCCTATAAACGAATATTCTATTAAAAATTAGGTTAGAAACGAGCCTTTAGAAGTTAATCCTATAAACGAGTTTCCGGAAAAAAAGTTATAGAGGGGTACGTTATTTTTAAGTATCTCTCTATATTTTTGATTGGAGGTAAATATTGAGAAAGGACAAAAAAATAAAATTAGGAAAATTAAATTTTTATATAGTGAATAATAATTATATAAATTACTTAAGCAAATTTGATAAACATGTAGCTAATAATAAAGATGAAAAAAGACCATACATAGGCGTAGTATTAATAGTAGAAGACCATTACTATTTTGCACCAATGTTTTCACCAAAACAAAAACATAAAACATATAAAGATAACTTATCATTCTTTAAAATTATTAATGAAAAGAATAAAAATAATTTAGGAATGATAAAGTTTTCAAATATGATACCAGTTCCTCAAAAAGATGTATATTTATTAGATGTGGAAGATAGAAGTTATGGATATAAAAGACTACTTTCAGAACAATATTCTTACATAAATAGAACAGTTAATAAAAAAAAGATTATTGAGAAAGCAGAGAAAATATACAATATAGTTACTAATAACAAAAAAAGTAAAATGGATAAATTTTATAAAGAATTGAGTTGCAACTTTAAATTATTAGAAGAAAAATGTTTAGAATATAATAAAATCAAATAATTTTATTGCATTATGTTAAACCTTATGATATAATGTGATGCAGTAACTATAGTAGAAGTAAAATAACTTTATAAGGAGGAAAACAATATGGGTGAATACAAAATGAACCAGTACGATTTACAAAGGTATTTTAAAAGTTTATGCAATAGCTTTTATATTGCATATGAACAGGTAAGACGGTCAGAAAAAGAGTATTATAGAGAAGATGAAGAGTTAGGTCAAACATTTGATTATTGGTTAAATAATATGCAGGAAGATTTTGAGGCACTTAAAAGTGTTTTATATACAATAAAAGATAATGATTTTTCAATTATTGTAACTACGAAAGCAGAAATATATGCACTTATAAAATTTTATTATACTCATACTGTGAAAAGTTATCCTATTATTAATATGGAAGAAGAATATATACAGGCATTTCCTAGGATAGAAGAGCTTAGTGACGACTTTATTATCGCATATAAAAAAGCTCTCGACGAAAATGAAAAAGCATACCTTATGGAGGTGCTATTTGATAAATATTTTTAACTGAAAAAACCACCAACTATTACTTAAATAAATAACAGTTGGTGGTCTTTTTTAAAATTTCAAATCACTCTTAACCAATCCTCTAAACAAAACAATACTAGCAAAATAACAAATGCAAAAAATTAAAATTTGAACAACTAATTCTAAAATACTACTAGGACTATAATTTCTAAAAATTAAATTAAGTACAAAAATAGCAAAACATGGTTTTATAAGCCAATTTGCAAAATCTACTTTAAGATTAGTTTCTTTAATTAGTAAAAACAAACTAACCAATCCATTTAAAATTTCACTAATAAAAAGAACAACAATGTAGCCCTTTATTCCTTGAATAGGTAATAAAAAATAAATAAAAGTTATACTCGTAAATAAATCTAAAATATTAATTCCCATAACAGCAACTTGCTTATCTAATCCCTTTAAAATACCATCAACCACATTATCAATATACATTAAAACAATAAGAGGAGAAAGCACTTTTATAAAAATAGAAACATTTGCTTCACTATAAATACTATTAGAAAGCTCCTCAGAAAAGCACCAAAAAACTCCCATAATTAAAAAAGAAAAAATAAAACAAAATTTAAGTATTTTATTAATGGCAAAATTAATTTTATCATAACTTTTTTTAGCATTTAAGTACGAAAACTCAGGAATAAGTAACATGCTAAAAGAAGAAATAAAAGCACAAGGAAACATTATAAGTGGCATAGCCATACCATTAATCATACCATACTGAGAAAGGGCCTTTTCACATGATATTCCAGACTTTTCCAAACGTATAGGAATAAGAATTTGTTTTAAAGTAGAAAGGCCAGAGCGAACATATGAAGTAAAAGCAATAGGAAGAGTGATTCTTAAAATTTGTTTTGTATAATTATTACCTCTATTTATAGCACATTTCTTTTTAATAATATCTCTTTTATAAGAAAATAAAAGGACTAAAAAAGAGCAAATTTCAGAAATAGTGCCACCTAGAACTAATGAAATACAAGCATATTCAATTCCAGAAGGTAAAAAGTAATTAATAAAAAATGTAACAAAATAAATTCTAATAATTTGTTCCAAAACCTGAGCAATAGCTGTCTTTTTAACATTTCTAATAGCAGAAAAATACCCATTAATACTACTACTTATTGATAAAAAAGGAAGGCTAAACGCAATAATTCTAAGTGGCATAGCACTTACTTTAGAATGTAACCAATAAGTAGAAATAAAAGGAGAAAATGAAAATAATAAAATAGCAGAAGCCACGCCCATAAATAAACTGTAGTTAATACATTTCTTAACAGCAAGTTTCATTGCGTCTTCCTTGCCATAAGCCATCTGTTCAGAAACAATTCTAGAAGTAGCTAGGTTAACACCAGAACTTGCAAAACATACAAAAAGCATATACACTGACATAATAAGCTGATAAACCCCGAGCAGCTTCAGCCCCTATTTTATTAGAAATATATACACCAAAAAACATACCAATACTTCTAAGCAAAAGAGAAGTACAAGTAAGTAAAATACCATTAAACAAAAAAACTTTAACTTTTCTCAAAAAAATCACCTAATTTACTATATTAACTAGGTGGTGCAAAAAGTACAAAAATATTATATAATTACAAGATTAAATTTATAAACCTCTTAAAAGGAGTTTAACATAGAGAATAACTTTGGCTCAGAAGTTGGAAGAAATTTATTAAGGGAATTTTATGAAGAAGATTTTGAAAAAAAGTGAACAATATTACAAAATGTTATTCATACTGTATAAATATATGAATAAAGAAGATGAAAGTACATTAATGGAAGCCTTAATAGGTTTTGTAGAAAAAGAATAAAAAAATGGGAAGTCTCTTAATTGGAGGCTTCCTTTTGTTTAATGTACGACAGGCATGTTGTTTAACTAATCGGTAAAAGTCCGTAGTCGAGGTATATATATAAAACCACATAGAGAAACACAAGCTATCTATTGTGTAATGCTATCAACTTTAAAAAAGTTATACAGCATTGCAGTGGTGTGAGTGGGAATAAATAAAATAATTACTTATTCTCTACTCAATTGTGTTTAGTATTTTAAATTAGTTACTTAAATTATAATTTTTCAATTTCTTCTTTTGTTAATTTAGTTATTTTTTGAATTTCTTCTATAGTATAATCTTGTTTTCTCATTTCCTTGGCTATTGATATTCTTTCTTGTTTAGAGCCTTGCTCAAAACCTTGTTCAATACCTTGTTCGATACCTTGTTCAAAACCACGTTCATATCCTGTATCCAATAAATTATTTTGATCTAATATGTACTTTTCTCTTAAATGTGCTAAATATTGTTCGTGTTCATTTCCACTTATTTCTTCTAATATTTCTTTTGCCTTTTTTATTTGGTCATTTGCTTTACTCATATCAAAATCACCTACTTCATTGATAAAATTAACCCAAATATCAAGTTTTTTATTTTCTGAGTATTCTCTCACTTTGGATAATTCTATTATATGAATTTCCATAGTATCTGTCAAGATTATATCCGAATAATCTTCTTCTCTAAAATTCCATTTCGTTTTATATTTTTTTATTGGTTTAAGTTTATCAATATTAAAGTCAGTAAATAATATTGCAATACACTTATTTGTTTCTTTATACTTTTGACCTTTTCTAATATTTTGACCATACATTTTACTTAAATAAAAAAGTAACCTTTTTTCTATATTTTTTTGGTCAACCACTTGCATTTCAATATCACAGTCAATATTATTGTTTAATTTTGCTCTAATATCTAAAATGCCTAGTTTGTCATCAAAAACTTCTCTTTCAAGAATCTCTTTGCAATTAAGTTCTATATTATTTATTGGTTCTTTTAATATAGCACTTAGTAAGTTTTTGGTAATTTCTTCATTTCCAGTAAATCCGGAAAATACGTTTAAAAATATAATCGTTTTTTAATGTTAATAATTCGATAATATCAACTCCTTTATGTATAAATTTATAAAAAAATTTGGGGAATATTTTAGGAAAGAACATCCTAAAAGTTCTGAATAAATGTTTAAAATACTAAACAAAACAATATTAACATAAAGTAAAAGAAATTACAATAGCAAAAAATAAGAAGTTTTGTCGAATACAATAAATAGTATATATTCACTCTATTTTATTATTTTCATAGAATATAAAAAAAGGTAGGTGAAAAAATGAAGAAAAGAGTATTTAAAATATTGGTAAGTTTACTAATAATATTAGTAGCACCAATGTACATATTAATAACGCCAGTATATGCCTTTTCTCCTGGGAGTGATGTTATATATCAAGGAATAGATGTAAGTGGCTGGCAAGGAAATATAAGTTATGCAGAAGTAAAAAATAGTGGAATTGAAATAGTATATATGAAATCAAGTGAAGGAACAAGCTTTGTAGATCCGTATTTTAATCAAAACTACACAAATGCGAAAGCAAATGGTTTAAAAGTAGGTTTTTATCATTATTTAATAGCAAGAAGTAATGAAGAAGCAATAGAAGAGGCAAGGTTTTTTGTTTCAGTAATTAGTGGAAAAGAGCCAGACTGCAGACTAGCTATGGACTTTGAAAGTTTTGGGAGTTTATCAGTAGAAGAAATAAATCAAATAGGAATAACTTTTGTAAGAACAGTAGAAAATCTAAGTGGAAAAGAAGTAATAATATATAGTAATACAAATGACGCAAGAAACATATTTTCAGGAGAGCTTACAAATTATCCACTATGGGTAGCGCAATATGAAGTAGAACAGCCAACTCCAAATGGAAAGTGGAGCACATGGGCAGGATGGCAATATACAAGCACAGGAGAAGTGGCAGGAATAAATGGGTATGTAGATAGAGATAAATTTACAAAGCAAGTGTTACTAAATACAACTGGAGAAATACCCTTACCAGATAATACAAATAAACCAATAGCGGGAGGAACAACTACTATAACAGTACAAAGAGGAGATACATTAAGTAGAATTGCGTTAGAATATAACACAACAGTAGCAAGATTAGTAGAATTAAATAATATAGCAAATCCAAACCTAATTTATACAGGTCAGACATTAATAGTACCAAGTGGAGAGACAGCAGATAATACTGATGGAAATTCGACTTCAGGTCAAACAATATATATTGTAAAAGCAGGAGATACCTTAAATAAAATAGCAGCAAGTTTTGGAACAACAGCAAGAGCTATAGCAGTAGAAAATAATATAAGAAACATAAACTTAATATATATAGGTCAAAGGCTAATAATACCAACCAATAGATATGACCTAAACCACACATTATACAAAATAAGATGGGGAGATACCCTATATAGTATATCAAGAAGATATGGAGTACCAATAGCCACAATAGTAAGACTAAACCGAATACAAAATCCAAACCTAATATACGCAGGTCAAACAATAAGAATTTAACAGGTTTCTGAGATTTTTGGGACGCACCCAAAAATCTCAGTTTGAAAATTTAGAGGTATATATTGTAAATGATAAAAAATTATGTTAATATAAATATGTAAGGAGTTTTTAATTTCCGTGCAAAAACTAAATAAGTAACTATTAATATTAAGCAAGCCGAATGGCAGGAGGAAAGAAAATGTATAAAGAAGAAAAAAATGAAGTAACTGTTAAATTACCATATGAAGTAGGAGCGTTTGTAAGGACATATCAAAACGGTCAGCGGTTTACAGACAGAGTACGCCAGTATGTAATAAGTGATACAATAAATGTCATTTTAGATGTAAACTGCGAGGAAAACAACCAAATGCCACCCATCGAACTGATTGAATTTAAAAAAAGATGGGAAGCAGAAGGAAGAAGAAACTCTATGGTAATTGAACTGCCATATGAAGTTGATACAGCAGTAAAGAATGGAGAACTTAGTGGTAGAATATTCAGCTACACAGTAGGTAACGATAAAACTACGGTTATTGTCCATTTGAAGAAAGAAGGCAGGTCAAAGCTTTCAGAACCAATAGAATTAGAAGACTTTAAAAATAACTGGAATAAAGCATAGTTAAGAAAAAGGGGCTGTAAAAAAAGTAAGTCAAAAGGGACGGGGTAAATTGATACACTTTATCTTTTAAAGATGTGTCAATTTACCCTGTCCCTTTTGACTTACTTTTTTTACAGCTCCTTTTTTTCCCTCTAGCTTATATCACAATTTGATAAAAAAACAAGAAAAAATGATAAAAGTTTACACAAAATAATAAAAATTACCATAAAATGTAATATGAAATGAATTTTCAAATTAAATATATTCCTAAAAGGGACGTTATCCCCAAAAGGAGTGGATACCCCAAAAGTGGCAGATACCCCAAAAGGGACAGATACCCCAATTGGAAACGTCCCCAATTGGAATTGGAACAATAAAAAGGTAGGTGCGAAATGAAAGAAGTTTTAAAAGTGCAAAATGTATCAAAAAAATATCAAGCAGATAATGGCGAAGTTGAGGCATTAAAAGACATAAGTTTTTCTATTGAAGAAGGTGAGTTTGTAAGCATTATTGGACCAAGTGGATGTGGTAAATCTACAATACTTTCAATTATTGCAGGTTTAGAAGAAAAAAGTTCTCGGAGATATAGAAATAGATGGACAAATAGGTTACATGCTTCAAAAAGATAGCCTTTTAGAATGGCTAACTATTTATAGAAATGTAATGTTTGGATTAGAAATACAAAATTTGAAAACCACAGAAAATGTACAATATGTGGATAATCTACTAAAAAAATATGGTTTATATGAATTTAAAGATAAGTATCCAAACCAATTATCAGGAGGAATGAGACAAAGAGCTGCTTTAATTAGAACATTAGCAATAAAACCAAAAATACTACTATTAGATGAGGCCTTTTCAGCTTTAGACTACCAAACTAGAATAATGGTAACAAAAGATATTTATGATATTTTAAGAAACGAAGGAATTACAGCACTAATAGTAACACACGATATTTCAGAAGCTATAAGTATGTCAGACAGAGTTATAGTACTAAGTAATAGACCAGCAACTGTAAAAGAAATTCATAAAATAGAATTTGAAATGGAAAATAGAACACCATTAAACTGCCGAGAAAGCCCTAAATTCAGCAAATATTTTGATACCATTTGGAAAGGACTAGATGTACATGAATAAAGAAAAAAATATATCAGAAGAAAGAAAAAAATACTTAAGAAAACAAACAAATAATAAAATTTTAGTAAAAGTAGTTCAATTTAGTATTGTTATTGGACTTATATTATTATGGGAAATACTTGCAAACAAAGGAATTATAGACAGCTTTATTATGAGCCAGCCTTCTAGAATATTAAAAACATTTTTAAATTTATCACAAAATAATTTACTAGAACATATAAAAGTAACATGCTTAGAAACATTAATAGGATTTTTACTAGGTACTTTTTTAGGTGCAGTTATAGCAATTATGCTATGGTGGTCAAAGTTCTTATCAAAAGTAGCAGAGCCATTTTTAGTAGTACTAAACAGCCTTCCAAAGGTAGCTCTTCGGACCAGTTATAATTATATGGGTAGGAGCAGGAATGCCAGCAATCATAACAATGGCACTAATGATTTCATTAATAGTAACAATATTAGAAATATTAAATGGTTTTCTAAATACAGATAAAGAACTTATAAAAATGGCACAAACATTTCATGCAAACAAATTTCAAATTTTATCAAGAATAATAATACCAGCAAATAAAGCAACATTTTTTAACTCACTAAAAGTAAACATAGGGCTATCATTAGTAGGAGTTATAACAGGGGAATTTTTAGTTTCAAAAGCAGGGCTTGGCTACCTAATAGTATATGGAGGTCAAGTATTCCAATTAGACTTAGTAATGACAAGTGTTATAATATTAGCAATTGTAGCATATGTAATGTATCAGGCAGTTGTTATGTTAGAAAAAATATTAATAAAAAAATAGAAAAGATTAGGAGTTGTAAAAAAGCACTAAACACTTTTTTACAGCACCTAGTTTTTTATGTATAATATGAACATCTATATAAAATACTAAAAACGAAATACAAGTTCATGCTAGTAATATAACAAATCAATTACAAACAAATAATATTAGATAAAAGTATTGAATAATTCTAAGTATTATAATATAATTAGGACAATGAAAGTAGGAAGAATAATGAAAAATAAAAAGATTATTGTATATAGTATATTAATAATATTGAGCATACTAATAATTTTTGTATTACAAACAAAAACCGCACAAAATATAATTAAAAATTTACAAGAAAAAAGAAAAGCAGATATAGTAGAAACAAAAGCACAATATACAATTGAATCACAGGAAGATGATAAATTAAATATACTAATAGTTATTGAAAACGATAATGGAATAGAAGAAATTACTATAGAAGGACTAAAATTAAAGGCTAATCGGTAAAAAAAGAGTTGCAATAGACAGAACAATGCAAGAGGGCTATGAATGCGAAGTTAAAATAAAAGCAGTGGGAGAAGAAGAGGAAATATACAATTTACTTGCAATATCTAACCCTAATATCATAACTGAAGTAATAAACGATGACACTAGAGGAATATACACATATGCAAAAGTTGAATATCCAGATAACGAAAAAATATATAAGTATTATAGTTTGGATAAAGGTGAGACATGGAATGAATACACAGAAGGAATAGATGTGACAAAAACTATTAATTTATTTGCTAAATGTGTTAACAAAAAAGAAAATGCAATACAAAATGCAAATTTTACAAGGGAAAAAATAGTAAATGCAGCTATGTATGGACAAAAAGTAAACTATATAGCAAATGAAGTAGAGGGATGGAAAGTTTTGTATTTTGACGAAGAAGGAAATATTTTTATAATAAAAGACTCATATTTAGAAAATACAAAAATACCAAGTGAAGCACAAATGACAAAACAAGGAACATATAGAGCATATTGGATCAGAGACCGTGAACCAAAATATATAGAAACAACAGAAGAAACAAAAAGGAAATTTATGGTTAGTTGGGATACTACATCATCAGGTAAATGCGATAATTGTGTATATACATTATTAAGTACTGACATATGGAGCCCATTTGCAAACGGAACTTCAAAAGAAAGGCAAATACAAAATAGTTTAGCAATAGGGAGTCCAACTTTAGAAATGTGGGTAGATAGTTGGAACCAAAAATCTAAAGACACAAAACTAACATTAACACATAATGCTCAAGATTTATTAGAATTATCGATTAGTAGTAATATAAAAACAAGTACAACATATAAGGAAAATGCAAATGTAAATGCATATTTCCCAATAAAAATAGCACAGATAGATAAGTCTAGATCATATTTACTAGCTACTCCCAAAAACCATACACAAAGTATATATGCTATAAGTTATGGAGGAAACATTAGTAGTGAACTAATTCATGTATATGCAGGTCAGCAACCATATGGTGCATTAAGACCAGTAATATGTATTCCATCTAACTATAAGTTGCAATATAATGCTGAGAGTGCAGAATATCATATAGTAGAATAGATAAACATAGAGAACATTTTATTATTATACTTATAAAATGTTCTCTATTTATATTGCTAAACAAAATACTTTTATATTATTTTCTTAGCAGTAAGGAACAAACGATAAGCTTGCACTCTACAACGACAAAGAAATAATGTGATAAAATATAATAATGCAAGTGATAAAACCTACTTTTGTTTCATAATAATAAAATATTATATTAAGTATATAAATTTACATAAATTTCAACAAAACTATTGCAATAATTCACATAATGTGATAAGATGGGTATCGTAAAAATCCGAAAGGAGGTTATAAAAAAGGAATATAAACTAATATTCCTTAAAAGCAACTATAAACCAAGCATCTTAAGAAAAAAGGAGAAAAGAATATGGCAGAACTATTTATATTACTAATTATTACTTTAATTGTTTCAAGAGCGGTATTCTCAACATTAATTAGTATGGCACAAAATGAAGAAATAAGTTTAGACGAAGAGAAAGTACGGATAAGTAATAAGATTATTACTATTGGGCTAGCTATTTCAATTGTGATAACTACAGTTGTTTCCTCAATATATGTAATTGGAGAACAAAACTTAGCCATTGTTACAACATTTGGCAAAGCAGAGTCTGTTTCTGGGACTGGAATACACTTTAAAATTCCATTTATCCAGAAGGTGAAGAAATTTGACATCACCATTCAGGGTTTTGCAATTGGCTATCAGGAAGAAGAAAATGAAACCCAAGAAAGTGACAGTCTAATGATAACCAATGACTTCAACTTTGTGAACGTGGACTTCTACATAGAGTATAGAATTAACGATCCAATTATGTATGAATATGGTTCATCAGATCCAGTAGGAATACTGCGAAATGTAGCACAGGCATCTATAAGGAACACAATTGGCTCATACAAAGTTGATGATGTACTTACAACAGGAAAGAGTGAAATTCAGTCAGTAATAAAAGAAGACATTATAAAGGAATTAGAAAAACGGCAGACAGGCTTAATGTTAGTAAACGTTACTATACAGGATGCAGAACCGCCAACAGCCGAAGTTTCTCAGGCCTTCAAGAGTGTTGAAAATGCTAAACAGCAGGCAGATACAAACAGGAATAATGCAGAACAGTATCAAAACGAACAGATACCAAAAGCAAAAGCTGAAGCAGATGCAATTATTCAGGAGGCAAATGCCACAAAGCAGGAAAGAATTGATGAAGCTAATGGTGAAGTAGCTCTTTTTAATGCAATGTATGAAGAGTACAAAAAAGATCCAAACACTTCTAAAATCAGAATGTATTATGAGGCAATGGAGGAGCTAATGCCTAATCTACAAATTATAGTAAATGGAACAGATTCTGAAATTAAACCTATCATTGTTCAGCAGGAGGGCAAATAATATGAAAATAAAAGCAAAAATAGTAGCTGTTGTAGTAACTGTAATTTTAGCAATTGTATTAGCAAGTAGTATGTATACACTGAAGGAAAACGAATATGGCTTAGTAAAACAGTTCGGCAAAGTAGTAGAAGTCAAAAAAGATGCAGGCTTGTACTTTAAAAAGCCCTTTATACAAAGTGTAATGCGCCAGCCAAAGGACGAGCAATTATATGACTTGGCATCTTCAGATGTAATAACATCAGATAAGAAGTCGATGATTGCAGATTGCTATGTAGTTTGGCAGATTGAGAATCCTTTAATGTACTATCAAACATTAAAATCAACAACAAATGCCGAGAGTCGTATAGATGTTTTAGTGTACAATTCTATGAAGAATGTTATTTCTGCAACAACGCAGGATGAAGTTATTCAAGGGAAGGATGGCACACTATCTATTAAGATAATGGATGATTTAAATGAAAAGAATTCTGCTGATCAGTATGGAATTTCTATCAATTTGGTAGAAATGAAATTACTGGATTTACCTGAAGATAATAAAGACGCTGTCTATAATCGTATGATTTCTGAAAGAAACAAAATTGCAGCACAGTATACAGCAGAAGGAGAGTCAGAGGCGCAGCAAATTAGAAACGATGTTGATTACCAAGTACGTGTGATCTTGTCAAATGCACAGAAAGAGTCAAAATCTATAATTGCTGAAGGTGAAGCAGAGTATATGAAAATTATACAAGATGCATATAACTCACCAGATAGAAAAGAGTTTTATCAGTTCTTGAGGGGCTTAGACGCTACAAAGGCATCGTTACCAGAAGGAACGATGGTAATAATTGATGATGAGTACAAGATTATTGACAACTTGAAGCTTCCAGAAGGAGAGCAGAGAGTTATAGCTCCAACTCAAGATGTAGAAGAATAAAAATTAGGAACCCACAAAATCGTGGGTTCCTTTTTACTGAAAATAAGCCCAAATAGAAGCGCCTGCATATTCTGAAATATCTTTAGTAACTCCTTGAGCCATATCATACTTCATTCTACTAGCAGCATTTTTAGCAAGATTAGAGCATATGTGTTTAGGAATTTCACCATTAGATTTTTCATAAATAAGTAAAGTTAAATCTTTTTCATAGTTTTCATAAAAATTATTTTCATCATTAGAATCCATATAACTTTCTCCTTTCTCAAATTATTAAAATAAGGATATATTAATCAATGACTAAAAAATAATAACATAAATTTTATATAAATGCAATAATTTATTAGTAAAAAGATTAGATTTTAAATACTTTTTTAAACTTTTCTGTTTATCTTTTATTTCAGAAAATTTTACTCTTTTTACTGATTTTCTGTCTCAATTATCAAGGTCATTTCATAAAATACATGCTCAATTATTGACATTCAACAAATTTATGCTATAAAATAAATATATCCCAAGGTGAGTAAACTTCCCATTGGGTACGTTACTACACATATTTCACTCGTAACTTACTTCGTTTCGGGCGACTGGGAAAACATAATGAAAAATTTCCAAAAGAGTAACGTTATACCATAAAAGTGGTGTATACCACAAAATAATAAGTTAGTTGCTCCAATAAAGTAAGTTACAGGTAATGTCGGAAGAGTAACTGCCAAAAGTGGACAAAAATAAGGTAGGTGAAAAATGAAAGAAGTATTAAAAGTAAAAAATATATCAAAAAAGTATCAAGCGATTAATGGAGAAGTAGTAGCAATAAAGGATGTTAGCTTTTCAGTTAATGAGGGTGAATTTGTAAGCTTAATAGGCCCAAGTGGTTGTGGAAAGTCAACAATATTATCTATTATTGCAGGGCTAGAAAATAGAAATTCACGGAGAAATACAAATAGATGGTGAAATTGGATATATGCTTCAAAAAGATAGCCTTTTAGAATGGCTAACTATATATAAAAATGTATTATTTGGTTTAGAAATAAGAAACCTAAAAAACACAGAAAATGTAGAATATGTGAATAATTTACTAAAAAAATATGGTTTATATGATTATAAAGATAAATATCCAAGCCAACTGTCAGGTGGTATGAGACAAAGAGCAGCTTTAATTAGGACACTAGCTATAAAACCCAAAATACTATTATTAGATGAAGCATTTTCAGCATTAGACTATCAAACAAGAATAATAGTAACAAAGGATATTTATGATATTTTGAGAAAAGAAAATATCACTGCATTAATAGTAACACACGATATTCCAGAGGCAATAAGTATGTCAGACAGAGTTATAGTATTAAGTAATAGACCAGCTACAGTAAAAGAAATCTATAAAATTGATTTTAAAATGGAAAATAGAACACCAATTAATTGTAGAGAAAGTCCAAAATTTAGTAAATATTTTGATATTATTTGGAAAGGACTAGATGTACATGAATAAAGGGAAAGATATATCAGAAGATAGAAAAAAATACTTAAAGAAACAAAAATCACAAAAGATATTAGTGAAAGTAGTTCAAATTAGTATTGTTATAGCATTTTTGGCTATTTGGGAAGTATTAGCAAATAAAGGAATAATAGATAGTTTTATTATGAGCCAACCATCTCGTATAATAAAAACATTTTTGAATTTATCATCAAATAACATATTAGAACATATTAAAGTAACTTGTATAGAAACATTAATAGGTTTTTTACTTGGAACATTTTTAGGGTCAGTAATAGCAATAATGCTATGGTGGTCAAAATTTTTATCAAAAGTATCAGAACCATTTTTAGTTGTACTAAATAGTCTACCAAAAGTAGCACTTCGGACCAGTTATAATAATTTGGGTAGGGGCAGGAATGCCAGCAATTATAGTAATGGCACTTGCAATTTCACTAATAGTAACAATATTAGAAATACTAAATGGTTTTTTAAATACAGATAAAGAACTTATAAAAATGGCAAAAACATTTCATGCAAGTAAATTTCAAATTTTAACAAAAATAATAATACCAGCAAATAAACATACATTTTTTAACTCCTTAAAAGTAAATATAGGATTATCGTTGGTAGGAGTAATAACAGGAGAATTCCTAGTATCAAAAGCAGGGATTGGTTATCTAATAGTATATGGAGGACAAGTATTCAAACTAGACCTAGTAATGACAGGAGTTATAATATTAGCAATAGTGGCAACAGTAATGTATGGTTCGGTGGTATTATTAGAAAAAATTTTTGATAAAAGATAAGAAATAAAACAGTGAACACAAAATTGTGTAACTACCTTTATAATCAGATTATTGAATATAAAGATTGCATGAATTAGTTACAAAAAATAATAACATATGCATAGTAAATAGAATACAATATAGAAGAATGCAAAAAGCATAAAAACAAAAAGAAAGGGGAAAACAAAAGTGAAAAAAACTTTAACTATAGCAATTATTATTGTACTTATAATAATAGTAGCAGCAGTTGCTATTTATTTCGTAACAAAAGATAAAGGAGAAGAAGTAGCTTCATTAAAGAAAATTAATGTAAATGAAGTTACAAGGTCAGTATTCTATGCCCCACAATATGTAGCAATAGCAAAAGGATATATGGCAGAGGAAGGTTTAGAAATAGACCTTACAACAGGGCAAGGAGCAGACAAAGTAATGACAGCAGTTTTAGCTGGTCAAAGTGACATAGGTTTTGCAGGACCAGAAGCATCAATATACGTATACAATGAAGGAAAACAAGACTACTGCCAAGTATTTGCACAATTAACACAAAAAGATGGCTCATTTTTAGTAGCAAGAGAAAACACAGACAACTTTAGTTGGCAAGACCTAAAAGGAAAAACAGTAATACCAGGAAGAAAAGGTGGAGTGCCATATATGACATTTGAATATGTACTAAAACAAAATGGAATAGACCCACAAAAAGACTTAATATTAGATGACAGTATAAAATTTGACTTAATGGCAGGAGCATTTTCAGGGGGAACAGCAGACTATGTAACACTATTTGAACCAACAGCAACAATGACAGCAAATGCAGGGAAAGGTTATGTAGTAGCCTCAGTAGGGGAAGCTTCAGGAGAAATACCATACACAGCATATTTTGCTAAGAAAAGCTATATAGAAGGAAACAGTGATACAATACAAAAATTCACAAACGCAATATATAAAGGTCAAAAATTCGTAGAAGAACACACAATGAAAGAAGTAGCAGAAGCGATAAAAGACTTCTTCCCAGACACAGATGTAGACTTACTAGCCACAGTATTACAAAGTTATAAAGACATAGATGCATGGAAAACAGTACCAACAATGAAAGAAGAATCATTTGAACTACTACAAAAAGTAATGCAAGAAGCAGGAGAACTAAGTGAGAAAGCACCATTTGACAAAATAGTAAATAATTCATATGCAGAGAAAGTCAAGTAAATAAAAAAGATGTAAAATTTGTAAAGGCAAATTTTACATCTTTTCTATATTCTTAGGAAAATCATTCATGATAGTGGGTGATTTTTTTTAGAATATAGTTATGGAATAATTAGATTTTTTTATGTGGATTTGCCAATTAGAAAATTTTATTCTTGTTTTTTTTATGTTGGTATTGACAAATAATACCAACATAATATATAATACAAAACGTGTACAAGAGTTAAAAGTACATGGAAAAATAAATCCCACACGAATAAAAGTGTTAATACTGGAAGGAGGGGAATATTAATGTCAGAAGTAAGAGTAAATAATGGAAATATAGAAGATGCCTTAAAAAGGTTTAAAAGACAATGTGCTAGAAATGGGGTTATACAAGAAGTACGTAAAAGAGAACATTATGAAAAACCTAGCGTAAAAAGAAAGAAAAAATCAGAGGCAGCAAGAAAAAGAAAATTTTAATGAAAATAAGAGGTTGGAAGTTAGAGGTTAGAAATAAACAATAATTTTCAACCTTTTTGTATAAGAAGTCGGAAGACAGAAGTCAGAAGTCGGAAATTAGGGTAAGGTCTTCGAAGAAATTGCTCTAAATGCCGACTTCCGACCTCTGATATCTGACCTCTGGAAGGAGAAAAATATGTTAAAAGAAAAATTATTAGAAGATATGAAAATATCAATGAGAGACAAAAATGTAGTTAGAAAAAACGTAATACAAATGGTAAGAGCAGCTATATTACAAGTAGAAAAAGATAAGCAAATAGAATTAACAGATGAGAAAATAATAGATGTAATAGCCAAAGAATCTAAAAAAAGAAAAGACTCATTAGCAGATTACGAAAAAAGTGGAAGAGAAGAACTAATAAAACAAATTAATGAAGAAATTGAAATACTATCAGAATACTTGCCAAAACCACTTTCAAAAGAAGAACTAGAAAGAATAATTGAAGAAGTAATAAAAAATATAGGAGCAACAACAATAAAAGAAATGGGAGCAGTTATGAAAGCTGTAAAAGAAAAAGTAGGAACTACAGCAGACGGAAAAACAATAAATGAAATTGTTAAAGGTAAATTAAATTAGAAGTTGGAAGTTAGAAGTTGGAGATTGCAAGTTAGGAATAGCGGTAATTTTCAACTTTTAAAATAATAATAAATAATTGTAGGGGCTAAATCGGTAAGGAATACCTCTTTGGGAATACCGAATTTCGCCCATTATGCAAATTTTAAATTATTACAAATTTTAAGGAATATAATAGGGCGTAATTCGGTAAATTCTTACGGGTATTCCTAACCGATTAAGCCCCTACAGTATAAAAATAATTTTATATTAAAAATTATAAAGAAAATATATAATAAAGCCTTGTATATTTTTGTTTTTTTGTACTATAATATAAATGTTAGAATAAAGAGAAATATATAAAAGTGACGTTATACCCCACTTGTACCAGATACCCCAAAAGGAAACGTCTTCAATGGGAAAAAAGGAGAAAAGAATAATGATAAATGAAACCATAGAATTAAAACAAGGTATAAAATTTCATAAAATAGAAACAAATAAATTCAAGACAAACTTATTAGCAATATTTTTAAATGTACCGCTAACAAGGCAAAACGTAACGAAAAATGCACTATTAGCAGCTATTTTAAGAAGAGGAACTAACAATATGCCCACACAAGAAATTATAAGTAAAAACTTAGAAGAAATGTATGGAGCAGGCTTTGACTGTGGAATAGAAAAAAACGGAGATAATCAAACAATAAAATTTTACTTAGAATCAATAAATGATGAATTCCTACCACAAAAAGAAGAATTATTAAAAAGAAGTTTTGACATATTATTTGATATAGCGTTTAACCCATTAGTTGAAAATGGAAAATTTAAAGAAGAATATGTTAAAGGAGAAAAAGAAAACCTAAAACAAATAATAGAAGGAAAAATAGACAATAAAGGCGCATATGCTATGGAAAGATGTATAGAAGAAATGTACAAAAATAAAGCATATGGCTTATATAAATATGGATATATAGAAGATTTAGAAAATATAACATCAGAGGAACTATATAACTATTATAAAGAAGTTATAAAAACTTGTAAAATAGACATATTTGTATCTGGGATATTACCAAAAGATATAGAGAAAACAGTAAAAGAAAATGAAAATATAAGTAAATTGCAAGAAAGAAAAATAAAACTAAATGAAGAGCAAAAAGATATTAATAACGAAGAAAAAACAGTAGAAGAAAGTATGGATGTAACACAAGGAAAACTAGTATTAGGTTTAGATGTAACTTCTAATATGGAAAACCTAAGCTATATAACAATGTGCTATAACACAATACTAGGTGGAGGAGCAAACTCAAAAATGTTTCAAAACGTAAGAGAAAAAGCAAGTCTTGCATATACAGTAGGTTCGAACTACTTAAAAAGAAAGCAAAATATAATAATAAGAGCAGGAATAGAAATACAAAATTATGAAAAAGCACTAGAAATAATAAAAAAACAATTAGAAGATATGAAAAATGGAAACTTTACAGAAGAAGACATACAAAATGCAAAAAACCTAATAATAGCAACGATAGAAAACATACCAGAAGAACAAGACACAGAAATAAGTTACTACTTTGGTCAAGAACTAGCAGGTACAAATATTTCTACAAAAGAATATGAAGAAAAGATACAAAGTGTAACAAAAGACCAAATTATAGAAGTAGCAAAAAGTGTAAAATTAAATACTGTTTATTTTTTAAGAAACTAAATATAGAAAGTATTGAGTGTAGGGGTCGTCGCTTTCGGCGACCTGCAAACACAGTAAATAATAATATTACAAAAAATAAAGGAATATCGGGTCGCCGAAGGCGGCGACCCCCTACAATAAAGAGAGGGAATTCAAACATGAAATTAATAGAAAGTACAAGAATAAAAGAAAAAGCCTATATAGAAAAATTAGAGAATGGTTTAACAGTCATAATAATTCCAAAGGAAAACACTAAAAAGAAATATGTAATATGGGGAACACATTTTGGTTCAATAGATAATAGGTTTATAATGCCAAAAACTAATGAAGAAGTATTTGTACCAGATGGAGTTGCACACTTCTTAGAACACAAAATGTTTGAACAAGAAAATGGAAAAAATAGCCTAGATGTACTAATGTCATTAGGAGTAGATGCAAATGCATATACAACAAATAACCATACAGCATACCTTTTCGAAACAACAAATAATTTTTATGAAGCCCTTGACGAACTAATGGACTATGTACAACATCCATACTTTACAGATGAAAATGTAGAAAAAGAAAAAGGAATAATAGCACAAGAAATAGGAATGTATGATGACGATCCAGGTTGGCAGTTATATATGAATGCATTAGACTGCATGTATAAAGAAAATGCAATAAAAATAGATATAGCAGGAACAGTAGAATCTATAAGTAAAATAGATAAAGATGTTTTATACAAATGCTATAACACATTTTACAACCCATCAAACATGGCCTTAGTAGTATGTGGAGAATTTAATCCAGAAGAAATATTACAAGAAATAAAAAATAGAATAGTAGAAAAAGAAAATCAAGCAGAAATAAAAAGAATATATCCAGAAAGTGAAAAAGGAATAAATAAGAAATATAAAGAAACAAAAATGCAAGTAAGCAAACCAATCTTTCTAATAGGTTTCAAAGATGAAACTTTAGGAAAAGATAAAATAAAAAAACATATAGCTATTGAAATATTAATGAATATGCTAGTAGGAAAAAGTTCAGCTTTTTATAAAAATATGTATGATGAAGGCTTACTATTAGCACCATTAGATATGGACTATGAATATACTGATAATTATGCACATGTAATGTTAACAGGACAATCTAAAAATCCAAAAAAGGTACAAGAAGAATTACTAAAAGAAATGAATAATCTAAAACAAAATATGGATAGCCAATACTTTGAAAGAATAAAAAAGAAAGTATATGGAGATTATGTAGTAGAATATAATAGTGTAGCAGATATTGCAAGAATGTTTTTATCAGATTATTTTAAAGGAGTAAATTCGTTTGACTATATTGAACAATATAATGAAGTAAGTATAGAATATACAAAAGAAATTTTAAAAGAAATATTTGATGAAAAAAATTGTATAATGTCGGTTGTGAACATAAAATAAAATATGCTGTCGAAAAATGAAAAAAAAAGTAAAAAATAGTAATACGAAAGTTACCAAAAAACGCCTAAAATTGGCGTTTTTTTATTGACTAAAATGTAAAAATATGGTATTTTAATATTATACAAAAGAAAAAAATACAAAAAAAGGAGAGATGTTATATGTTAAATGATGAAATTTGTAAATTAAGAGAGAAACTAAACCAAAGCATAGTAAACGGTGAAAGTTACGATATAACATACAAACTAAGCATAGAATTAGATGAATTAATAGCAAAGTACTATAGAGAAGATATAACAAAACAAAATAAAGGGAAAAGTAGAAAATGAAATAATAAATGTTATAACAAAAGTAAAATAGAAAAATTTACAATATAAAAAGAATGGAAATGACCATTCTTTTTCCTTTTATCTGTTTGTATGTTCAACCAAAAATCATTTCATATATGCAATAAAGCACAAATACTGCAAAAGCTATTATGCAAGGAATTGCAATAACGCAAAAAACGCTATTAAAAAGTAAGTCAAACACTGCCGAAAACAAAGAAGTAAATACAAACAAAATAACATCAATTATGATACCCATAAAGCATACCTCCAAAAGTCAACTAATAAAAGAACACAACTAATAGTTACAAAATAATTATACCATGAAATGTAAATATAATCAAATAAAATACAACATAAATAATAAAACAAGCAAAAAAATGTTGAAAAAGATAAAAAAGTAAGATATAATTAAATAAGAACTAGAAAGTGAAATGGAGGAAACAAATGAAGATAAAAAAGATTGTAAAAATAGTATATATACTAATTATATTAGCAATTTTATTTGCTCCACTTAGTAATGTACATGCAGCGGGAATCAAATGCTCTGTATGTAATGGAAGTGGTAAAGTATATGATGCGAAGTCAAATAAACTTGTAACATGTAGTACATGTGGGGGAGACGGAATGGTAAGTTCTCAAGGCTCAGGAACAATCAATCCAGATGACTATAAACCAAATGACTTAGATGCATTAGACTTTCAAAAGCCATTTAAATTTGCAAGAACTATATTATCTGCTATAGTTACAGTTGGTGTGGTTATATGCTTTGTGTCTATTATATATTTAGGAATAAAATATATGGTAGGAAGCGTAGAACAAAAGGCAGAGTACAAAAAAACTATTATTCCTATATTAATAGGAATGGTAATGCTAATTTGCACAAGCACATTTGTATCAATAATATATAATATGGTTAGCCAGCTTAATAATTAATACTATTACATTGAAAGGAAATAGAAAATATGAAAAAAACTATATATGAAATATTAGTAGTAATGGTACTAACTATTATATTGTTAACAATAACAGTACCTATAAATGCTACTACATCAATGAAAGAAGAAAATTATTTAAAACAAGAAGAAACTATTTTAAAAGTATCTGATAGACATACAGCAGGAGAGATTATAAAATCAGGAGACTCATTTACCCAAATAGGTAGTGACCATGCAAGTGATATATTTTCTACAAGTGAATTACATGACTTATCAAGTACAATATACAACATTTTATTAGTAGTAGGAATAGTAATTGCGGTATTATTAGGAGCAGTACTAGGAATAAAGTTTATGATGGAAGGAGCAGAAGGAAAAGCAGAAGTACAAAAAGCACTAGTTCCTTATGTTATAGGTTGTATAGTAATATTTGGAGCATTTGCAATATGGAAAATAGTAGTAACTGTATTACAAGGTTTATAACATAAAAATAGCAAAAAAACAAAAAAATAGTAAAAAACAGTTGAAAAATAGAAAAATATATATTATAATTAAATTAGTAATGAAAATTTTAAGGAGGAAAATTATGAAAAAACAAATTAAAATAGTATCTATAATGTTAGTAATATTTATGGTAGTAGCAACACTTTCAAATGTTGTATTAGCTGTTGATATACCAGGACAAATAGCAACAATAGGACAAGGAAATTCAAACGCAAATGCAGATAAAGTTGTTTCACTAGGAGCTACAATAGTAACAATTATGCAAACAGTTGGTGTAGTTGTTGCAGTAGTTATATTATTAATACTAGGTATTAAATATATGATAGGTAGCGCAGAAGAAAAAGCAGAATACAAAAAGACAATGATACCATACATAGTTGGAGCAATATTAATATTTGCAGCTACAACAATAGTAAATGTTGTTTATAATATGGCTAACGCATTTAATCAATAATTACATAAGAAATATAATAAAAAGCAGTATAAACCTACTGCTTTTTTACAATTCTATAACAACCATATTACAATTACATTAAAAATGCATAAAAATGCATTTTTTTTTGTTTTTTTGTTACATTTTATGACTTTATCTGTTATAATATAATCAAGTGTAATTATAACTAATTAAACAAAAGCAAAAATAGGAGGGAAGCTTATATGGGAACATATAATATACCTAGAAACGTTAAAGGTGAAGGAAGAATTTTATTTATATTTTCTGGAAAGAGTATGATTTATACAATGATAGGAGGAGTACTAGGTCTGCCACTATACTTTATTTGTTCAGCACTTAAACTAACAATGGTAGGAATTATACTAGTAGGAGTATTTGCATTAATAGGATTTGCAATAGGAACATTTAAAATACCATCAATAGCAATACTTAAATTTACTAAAAAAGTAGGCGGAGAAAATATAGATGATGTAATAAAAAGAGCAATAATGTTTAAGAAAAACGGAAGTAAAATATATTTAAATACTAAGGAGGAAGAAAAATAATGGATAGTATAAAACTATTAACAATGATTTTAATGATAATACTAGGAATAATGCTAATGCTACTAATTGTATTAGGAATAGTATTCATAACATCAAAAATGGGTAAAAAGCAGGAAGAAGAAATAAGAGATATACAAAATAATAATAAAACTCCTAAAACCAAAAAGTTTAAAGAATATAGAACAGCTTCTGTTTTGGACTTTATGGAGTTTGACACTATAGTAGATAATATGATTTCACAAAAAGATGGAAAAAGGTACATAATGGTTGTAGAGTGTCAAGGAATTAACTATGACTTAATGTCAGAAATAGAAAAAAACTCAGTAGAAGAAGGGTTTATACAATTTTTAAATACTCTTCGTCACCCAGTACAAATATATACTCAAACAAGAACAATAAACCTAAGTAGCAGTATAGAGACATATAAAGAAAAAGTAAAAGAAATAGAAGAAGCACTACAAAAACAAGAAGCACATTATAAACAAATGCTAAAAGCAGGAACATATACACAAGAGCAACTAAATAAAGCATATTTTGAATTAACTAAACAAAAGAATTTATATGAATATGGAAAAGACATTATATACTCAACAGAAAGAATGAGTTCAAATAAAAATGTATTAAACAAAAAATATTATGTAGTAATACCATATTTTGTAGAAGAACTAGGAGACAACTCTTTTGATAAAGAAGAACAAAGAAATTTAGCATTTTCAGAACTATATACAAGAGCACAATCAGTTGTAAGAACATTAAGTGTATGTGGAATAAATGCTAGAGTTATGAACTCTAATGAATTAGTTGAACTATTATATGTGGCATATAACCGTGATGAAGCCGAAAGTTATGGACTAGAAAAAGCATTAAAGGCAGGTTATGACGAATTATATTCAACAGCACCAGATGTAGTAGATAAACAAATAAGAGCATTAAACAAACAAATAGAAGAAGAAGCATTAGAACTTGCACAGCAAAAAGTTACAGAAGCAAGAAGTGAAAAACAAAAAATGTTAGCAGAAAAAAGATTAAAGAAAAGAGACTTAATAGGAGAACTTGCTGAGCTTATGATAAATGAAAATACTCCAGTTATAGGCGAAGATATAGCCAAAGACGCAATAGAAAAATTAAAAGAAGAAACTAAAGAAGAAGGAGGAAAAGGAAGTGGCAAAGAAAGACAAAAGAGAGTTAGAAAAACAAAAACAGCTTAATAATGATTATACAAAACCAGATGAATACCAAATATTGAAAAAGAAAACTATAAAAGAATTAATTTCACCAGCAGGAATAGACGCAAGTAATATAGATCACTTAGAAATAATATCAAACATTACAAGATATGCAAGAAGTTTTTATGTATCAACACTTCCTAGAATGGCAACATTCCCAGAACTATTTAGAGACATGTATATGTTTGGAGATATAAACACATCAATATATATAAACCCAATAGCAGAATCTAGATCACAAAATGAATTAAATAGAGTTATAAACGAACTAGAAACAGAAAGAATTGTAGCAGCAGATAGAGGAAATATAAATAGAGAAAGTACAATAGGACAAAAAAGATGGGAAGCAGAACAATTAAGAGATGAAATAGCAGCAGGTTACAATAAACTATTTGAAGCTTCAATAGTATCAACTCTATTTGCATATAGTTTAGAAGACTTAGACAGATACACAAAACTTTTAGCATCTGAAATGTCTAAAAGCTTAGTAGATGTAAAAAGTGCATGGGGAATGCAAGAAGAAGCATTTAAAAGCAATATTCCATTAATGGAAAACAAAATAAAAAAATCACACACATTTGATAGACGTTCAATGGGAACAGTATTCCCATTTACAACTTCAGAGGTAGGTCACCCAACAGGTGTACCCCTAGGGTTTAACAAACAAACAGGAGTACCAATTTTGTTTGATAACTTCCATAGTTCACTTACAAACTATAATATGGTTATATTCGCAAAATCTGGTGCAGGAAAATCAGTTACAATGAAAACATTAATTTCACGTAGTGCAGTACTAATGGGAATACAAAGTTTAGCATTAGATGCTGAAGGTGAATACTCAATAGTTGCAGAAAGTCTAGGTGGAATAAATGTTGTAATAAGCCCAACATCACAAACAGTAATAAACCTATTTGACATAGAATCAGAAGTAATAAAAGACGAAATAACAGGAAAGTCAAGGACTGTAGTAAATGTAGAAAATAAAGTAGAAGACGTAACACAAGCACTTCTTACTATGGCAAGAGGTAGTACAAGAAGTAAAGAAGTAAACGAGCTTACAAAACAGATTATTTCAGAATCAGTTTCAGAAGAATATGCAGAAGCTAAAATTACTAGTGATCCAAATAGTTTATATGACTCAAATGGCATAAATACAGGAAATTCATTAGCAAGAGCAAAAAAGAAAATGCCAACAATAGGTTCATGGTACAAAAGAATACTTCGCAAAGCAGAAGAAAATACAAATGTGGACTATCAATTCCATTATAGTTACCTAATAAAAGTTATGAGGCAATATGTAAGAGAATACAACGGACAAATGGCATATTTCGATGGACAATCTACATTTGACTTATTAGATGGAACATTATTTATAAACTTAGATATATCTGGGTTAGAGGAAAGGTTTGCAAGGCCTTTAGCACAACAAATACTACTTTCTTGGATATGGGAAAAATACGTTAAGAAAAATAGTGAAGACAGAAGTAAAGCTTCTAAGAAAAGGGTTTTAGTAGATGAAGCATGGATGTTACTTCCATACCCAGAAGCTGTAGACTTTTTAAACACAATGGCACGTCGTGCAAGAAAAAGAAATGTTTCACTTGCAATTATTTCACAAAGGTTCCAAGACTTTTATGAAAAACCAGAAGCACAAGCAGTACTAACATCGTCAGACACAAAACTATTTTTAGCACAAGATAAAGCTGAAATACAATATTTAAAAGAAGTATTTAAACTAAGTTCTGGAGAATCAGGTTTCTTAGTTACATGCCAAAAAGGTGAAGGGCTATTAAAAGTAGGAGCAGACACAGCAATAATACAGATAAGACCAACACAAAAAGAGTTTGAATTTGTTGAAACAAACTTAAATAAGTTGGTAAATATGAATAGAAATAGAAATGAATACTAGGAGGAAAAAGTAAGTAATGAACATATTTACAAAAAAAGGCACTATACAAAAGACAATAATAGCCATACTTATGGTACTTTGTATTAATTTCATAATTCCAACTTATTCACATGCAGGTTTTGTAGGTGGTGTATTAATAAACCCTATACTAGACTTAGCAGCTTCGTTAGGTGATATAGTAGAATCATTACTACAATGGTCAATGACAGGTCAATTTGCAGCAGGTGAAAAATTATCAGAATCTAAAATATTAGTAGACCAAGGAGATAATAGAATAAAAACTGGCTCAGGAGATGCGACAATATCAGTTTCAACTGCTGAACTAGACTTAGGATGGTTTACAAATAGTAACAATTACCAAGTGCCAATTATAGAATATACACCAGAGGAGATATTTAGCAATAAAATACCATATTTAGATATAAACTTCATAAATCCAACATGGACTGCACAAAATAGCCAGTATGGAATAAATGGAATAGCAGCGCAGTTACAAGAAACAATAGCAAGTTGGTACATAGCACTTAGAAATTTAGCAATAGTAGGACTTTTATGTGTATTAGTATATGTAGGTATTAGAATATTACTAAGTAGTACAGCAGGAGATACAGCAAAATTTAAAACAATGTTTACAGACTGGTTAATAGCACTGTGTATATTATTTTTTCTACATTATATAATGTCATTTACACTAACAATGGTAAATTCAGTAAACAATGCCTTAACAGGTGGGCAAACATATCAATCAGACAGTGTTGTTATAGAGGTTGATGGTACAAAATATGCAACAAACTTTATGGGTGCAGCAAGGTTTATGGTACAGAGTAAAGATACAGGTGAAAGATTTGGATATATGCTAATTTATTGGGCACTAGTAGCATATACAGCAATATTTACATGGCACTATTTAAAAAGGGTACTTATGATGGCTTTTTTAACCATAATAGCACCACTTGTAGCACTTACATACCCAATAGATAAAATAGGAGATGGAAAAGCACAAGCATTTAGTATGTGGCTTAAAGAATATGTATATAATGCGCTAATTCAACCATTCCATTTAATAATTTATATGATATTTGTAGGTACTGCAATAGACTTTGCAAAAACAAATATGATTTACGCAATAGTTGCAATAGCATTTATATTACCAGCAGAAAAGATATTAAAGAAATTGTTTGGATTTGATAGAGGCCCATTAGGAACAATGGGAGCATTAGCAGGCTTTACTGCAGGTTCACTTGCATCTAAATTTGGAAACGGAAAAGGTTCAGCAGGTGGAGCAAAAGGAGGAAGTAGCCAAGAAGAAAACAAACCACCAAGATATGAAAGACACCATGGAACAGATGGAATAGATTATGCAGAAGACCATAATTTTGATAGAGGAGGTCCACAAGGACCAACAAGTCCAACAGGTGGAACTAATACAGAACAGCAAACACAGAATGTACCACCAGACCCAAGAGGTTTACCATTTGATGATGCAATAGATGTACCATATAGAGAAATGCCTTTAGATGGAAATACAGGAGGACAACAACCAAATGCTTCAGAAAATGAAAACGCACCTTTCCAAAGACTTTCAGATGATGACGTAGAAGTAGAAGCACCAGAAAGACCAAGAACAATGGATGACTTTGAACAAAATAGTGAAGCACAAACTTCAAGCTCTTCAGAGCAAGCTCAAAGAGGAACAGGAAGCACTGAAAATATAAGAAGAAATGCTAAACAACCAGGCAGAGTTGGACAAGGAATGAGAAATATTGCTAACAAGCATGGTGGAGGAAAACAAATATTAAAAAATGCAGCAAAAAAATTAGGAAAAGCTACTAAGTTTACTGCAAGAACAGCATTTACAGTAGCAGGAATGGCAGCGGGTGCTGGAGCAGGCTTAGCATCAGGAAAAGGTCTTGGAGGAGCAATAGCAGGTGCAACAGCTGGAAAGAATTTAGGAAGAAAACTTGGTACTACACTTTCAAATATGCCAGAAAATGCGTATAACTTAGGAAGAAATGTTGCAAATAAAGTAGGAGGAGCAGTAAGCGAAGAAATAGATACATTCAATGGAAATACAAGATTACATGACAGAGCGCAAGCAAGAAGATTTATGAAAGATAGTTCAACAGAGAAATATGTAAGAGATAAATTGACTGCAGAAAATAATGGTAGAGCGCCTTCAAGTAAACAAGTAAAAGAAGAGATGGATAGTATAAGAACATATGCAAATGAAGGAATGACAGATATAGGTGCTATTTATAGAGCTAGAAAAGCAGAAAAATTTGGAGTGGATGCAGATCAAGCAGCTAAAATTGCATTACTTGCTAAAGATAGAAATATAACATCTGATGTATTAGGTGATGAGAAGAAATATAAAGCTAGACAAGAAGACTTTACACAAGAATTTATGGATAAAGGACTAACAGAGGAACAAGCTGCAGCAAAAGCAGATTATGTATTAAATGTAATGAAAGCACAAGTTGGACAAAGACATAATCTTAAAAATGTAGGAGGAAGAGCACGAGTTGTAAGACCTACATCAAATAATAACTCTGGTGGTGCTGGAGCAAATAGCGGATCTAGAACACAAAACAGTAATACTGATAATGGATCAACAAGTAGAGGACCAAGAACACATAATAACAATACAGATAGTGGAACATCAACAAGAAATTCAAGGTCACAAAATAACAATAATGGAAACAATACATCAAGAGGAAGTTCGAGAGGACAAAATACCAACCCAGGTGGAGGTAGAAGAAGAGGACGTCCAAGAAATAATGACAACAATTCAAATCAAAATGAACCAAATAACTAAAATATAAATAAAAATTATAATAAAGAATAGTTAAAAAGTAGGAGGCTACCAAAAATGAATAGTATAATAAGAATGTGGAACCAAAACAGAAAGAAAATAATTATTATAGTATTAATAGTAGCCTTCTGCTTTTTAGTTCTTCAAATATTAAATAATATAGCAAAAGAAAATATAAGAAAGCAAAATATGGAAAATAAAATTAATAATGAAAATATTTCAGACAAAAAACTTCCAACAACTTCTATTATTACAGGTGAAAAAGTAAACAAGCAAACAACTGAAAATAATGTCAAAATAATAGAAGAGTTTAGCAATATGTGTAATGAAGGAAAAATACAAGAAGCATACAATTTACTTACGCCAAATTGTAAACAAGCGCTTTTTGAAACAGTGGAAGACTTTAAAAATAATTATTATGATATAATTTTTAAAGAAACAAGAACAATAAAAATAGAAAATTATAAAAATTCAGTCACTACAAATACATATGCAGTAACTTTTTATGAAGATATAATTTCTACAGGAAATGTAGGACAAGCAAATAATTATAAAGACTATATAACAGTAGAAAAGGATACAAATAAACTAAATATAAATAGTTTAATAACAAGTAAGAATATAGAAAAAGAAAATACAAAAAGTGGAATAGAAGTAAAAGCATTAAGGCAAGAAATATATATAGATTATGAGATATACAAATTTGAATTTCAAAATAATACACAAAATACAGTACTACTAGATACACTTAAAAATTCTAAAAGTATATATATACTAGATAGAAACAGTATAAAATATGGCTCATTTGCTACAGAAGTAGCAAGTAGTTTATTTGAGTTACCTATGTATACAACAAAAAGCTTTTCAATTAAATTTAATAAAAGATATAATCCAGTAGATGAAACTAAGAAAATTGTTTTTTCAGATATTATATTAAATTATGAGCAATATAAAGAGCAAAATACAAATGAAAGAGAAAATATAGAAATAAAGTTATAAAGAATTAAACTGCATGCACGAAAAGAGGTGAAAATAATGGAAGACAATGAAAAATCAAGCCAAAATGGGGAAAGCAATTGGAAAATGATGCCTAAACAAATTAAAGAAGCAAAAGAAGTAGCAACAGAAGCAACTAAGTTAGCAGCTAGCGTAAGTTCGGGAAATGTCGTAGAAAGTGTTAAAAGCGCAGCTAAATTAGCCAAAAGTAAAATGGTAAAAAAGAGGTTAAAAAGAAACTTAATGATGATATGTTCTAATATATTGGTTATAGTTATTATAGCAGTAACATTAATAAGTATATTTAGTAATGTTGTAGAAAAATTAATGGAGCTTGCCTCAAACCTTGGAAAAGCAGCAAAATCTTTTTGGAACTGGCTTATAGATGACTATTGGATAAGGTTAGATGATGACATAGAATATACTACTACTGATAATACCCGGTCAGGAAGTCACGAGGAAAGGCACTTTGGTAGATGAATATATAAGACAATTATCAGACCTAGGAATTTCACTACATTCATTAAAACTATTAGGCGATTTTGAAATACCAGAAGAAGATAGAAAACTAACAGAAAGAGAACTTATAGAAAAAATATTAACAGACAGTAGCTATAAAGAGCAAAAGAAAACAATAGAAAGATATATATCAGAGTTTGTAAGGGCAGACTTGATTACTCAAGCCACACATTTAAGAAGAGGAAAAGACTTAGTAAACCCATATAATGATAACTTGATAGACGGAGGAGTATATATATATAGAACACCTGAAAAGGATAAAGATGGCAATATGGTACAAACAGGAGAAGGCGAATATATAAAAGAGGTAGACCAAGAAAAATATGTGCAAATGACCTATATAGCTCCAGAAAAATTTCAGGAATTAGTAAATAGTAATAGCCCAAAATTAAGATATAAATATACTATAGACGAAAATGGGTACATAGAAGTAGCTAAAATGAAAACTGTAGTTACTAAAACTAAAAGCTCAAGTGAAATATTTGGCTCAACCGATAAAACTACAACTGTAGAAGATATATTACATATTGATTATAAGCAATATATAGAAAAATATACAATGCCATATGAATTTTTAATAAACTTATGTATGATAACACAAAACCCAGAGTTCGTATACCATGTAGCAATGCTTGCAAGGCAAACTGAAATAATACTTGTAGTGCAAGACGATACAACAATAGTAGATGAAATAAGAACAGAAGTAAGAAAAATACAAAGTTTTAAAAATACATCAAGTTCATCAAGGTCAGGAGCAGAAGTAACTGAAGAAAGTACAGAAACATTTGTAACAGAAACAATAACAACAGAAATGACGCCACATTTAGAAATAAAACAAGCAAACACATGGAGTTTTTATGAAAAATTTGAGTATACAAAAACAGTAAAGGTAGAAGGACCAAATACACAAGGCCCAGTATCAGGATCTTGCAATGTACAAGATACACTACCAAATTACTATCCAGGAACTCCAGGAACTATTACACTACCTGATGGAACAACCCAAACTGTAACTACAGGACAATATTGGACAGGTGGACCATGGATAGTAGAGAATAAGGTAACTACAAGTACAACTAAAACAACTACAGAATATAGACCAGGAATAAGGGTAGATGATCCAGTAGAAAAATCTAAACAATTTCTAGGATTACTGAGAAATGAAACAGGAGAATGTAAAGAAGCTAATTGCTATAACTCACCTAAAAAAGTACAAGAATGTGTAAAAAAGGCAGAATTTTATAGAGATGGCTTTAATGTAGAATACGCTATTCCAAATTCTACCAATGTAGATGCACCACTAAATAGACTAATAAGTGGATTGCAAATGCTATATCAATTATTAGGAGAAGGGCTACAAGGCGATACTGGAAACGAAAAAAAAGATGAGATAAACAGTGAATATAAAACAAGAATGACAGGAATAATAGACCACATAAAATATTTAATGACATTCCCAGAAAATGAAGATATTGATATACAGTATGAAGATGATGAAGAAGACTCAATAGATATACCAGAGCCAGATGTTGAATATGAAGAAGAGATAGAAGATGAAGAGCTAGAAATATTATACAAAATATGTGAGGCAGAAGCTGGAGGAAGTAGTGAGCCTGAAATAGGACATGTTGCATGTGTAATATTAAATAGAGTAAAATGTTCACAATGGCCAAACACTATTAAAGAAGTTGTGTTTCAGAAGAATCAGTTTCAACCAACTAGAAATGGAATGTATGAAAAAGCTATACCTTCAGAGAAAACAAAAAAAGCAGTAAATAGTGTACTAGCAAGCGGAGATACAACTGGAGGGGCTGTATACTTTAGGACAGAAGCTTCAGCTATATCAGCAGGAATGCCAATTAGTAAGGATCAAAAGCATAAATCGTACATATATTTATTTACAGACCCTAATACTCATGTATTCCATACTAATGCAAAAGCTTTAGAAGAATTAAGAGGTATTACAGGAGGGACTACACCAGCAACAGGAAAACTAGAAGATATATTCCCAGATGGAATTCCAACTACACAAGAAGGAATAAGAAAATATCTAACTACAATACAAGTACCAATAACTAAAAAGAATGGAACTAAGACAACAGCGCCAGTTACAATACATAGGGCTGTAGCTGAAGACCTAAAAAATGTACTTCAAAAAGCACAAGATGGAGGTTTCAAAGTATATAGTATAGGAGGTTTTTCTTGGAGAAATGTAGCTCATTCAAGTAAGATGTCTCAACATGCCCTAGGTTTAGCAGTAGATATAAATGTAACAGAAAATTATTGTGTATATCCAGACACTGGAAAAATAGATGCAGGTTCTTTCTGGGATCCAAGTAGAAGTGAATATTCAATTCCAAAAGATGGAGTGTTGGTTAAAGCATTTAAATCAATTGGATGGGGATGGGGAGGAGACTGGAAGAGTAAAAAAGACTACATGCACTTCTCGTTTACAGGAAACTAATAAAAGGAGGAAAAACTTGAAAAAGAATTTACTACTATATTCTATAGTAATAATTATTGCAATAATAATAATTATCAGTATAGCTCTTTTACTACTAAAAAATAAATTAATAGTAGAAAGTAAAGAAAATCGGACATATAGATTTTAGCAAGCTTGATAAAGTTACAAACAGAGATGAATACTATGCGATAAAAACTATATTAAATAAATACTATAATGCTATTAATTATTTAAAATCAGATATAACACAGTTAGGAATTATAGATGTACAAAACAAACAAGAGGAAAAACAAGTAATAGAAGAATATACTAAAGAAGGAACAAATATACTACAAGAAATATTAGATAAAGAATGTATAAGCTATTTAGAGCTAAATAAAGAAAACATACCAGATAGATTTGAAAAATATAAAAATACATATTTTACAATAAAAAATATGTATACTGTAGAAAAAAATATTAACACATACATGTTCTATATTGTAGGGTTATTAGATGATTTAAAAGAATACAAATTAATAGTAAAATTAGATAAATATTCGCAAACCTTCTCAATATATTCTGAGGAGTATATTGAGAAGAAAGGATATGATGAAACAAGTATTGAAAATGAATTCAATATAGAAGGAATAGAATATATTCAAAAAAATACTAATAATGGATATACTATAAACAATATAACAGACGAAATAATGGCAAGGTATTATTTATATGATTATGGAAATAAAGTAGAAAGAAATATAGAAAGTGCATATAAATTATTAGAAAAAGAATATAAAGAAAAAAAATATCCAACATTACAGAAATATAAAGAATATATAGAAAAATCTGATAAAAGATATCAAATATTAGAATTAAAAAATTATTCAGTAAAAGAATATGATAACTATACAAAATTTATATGTAGAGATCAATATGGAGATACTTATATTTTCGAAGACAAAGGAATTATGGATTATACATTGAAATTAGATAATTATACTGTAATAAATGATGAAGAAATTGAAGACTATAATAATTTGAAAACTAAAGATAAAATAAAAACTAATATAACTAAATTCTTTAATATGATAAATATGGGAGATTATGAGCTAGCATATGAACTATTAGATGAGAAATTTAAACAAAGTCAATTTGAAACAGTAGAAAAGTTTAAAGAGTATATAAATAGTAAAATGTTTAAACACAATAAAGTAAAATTTGTAGCATATAGTAGTGAACTTTCACCAATATATGTATATAAAATAACACTAAAAGACATAACAGATACAAACGAAAATGTTCAATCTTATAATTATAAAGTATTAGTAAAATTATTACAAAATAATAAATTTGTAATGTCATTTAGCCAAGAATAAAAAAGAATTGTAAGGGGAGACTATTTCTTAGCTCTTCGAACAAAGTAAGTTACAGATAATTTATGCGTAGCAAAGCGAAGAAGGGTTAAACATAAGTTATGCGCTAGTGTAGTTGTCCGCGCTTTATATGAAATTACCCTAAAATATGTATTTGTTTAATCAATTTCATTTAAAGTAGGGGTAGCGAACGAAGCTACCCCTACTTATTAAGTCATAGTATTTAAACAGAAATAAAAAAATGATAATAAATTAGGTGATAATATGAATGTGGAAGATTTAATAGGAAAAAAAGAAAAAGTAAAAATAATAGGAAAAACAAAAAGTAGAAAATATTATGTAGGAAAATCACTAGAAAATAGCTATAACATATATATAGAAGACTTAGGAGATTATAGTGATGATGAACTAATAGGAAAAGAAGAAGAATGCTTAATAATAAACATTATAAAGAATAATCTAATAGGCTTTATACTAGAAGATAGAAAATTCATAAATGATATAAAAAAGATAAAAAATATACTAAAAAACAATAATGAATATGAAAAAGTAGAAGATATATACTTAATGGAAAGGCTAAAAATAAAAGGTAAAGTAGTAGGACTATATTTAGTAGATGAAGCAGAAAAGCGGAAAGTATTATTTAGATACATTAGAAATAGGAACATTAAATAAAAAGATAATGGAAAACAATATATTATTTAAAGAAAGAAAAGTAGAAGAAGAGCTAGGCAAACAAATAAGAGATGTTGTAATGAGTATAGACTTAAGAAAAAAGGAAATATCTTTAATAGAAGAAAATGAAAAAGAAAAAAATTTAATAGAAAAAGCATTAGGAATTGAACCAGAATATGAAATAACAGCTATATCAACAATAAGTTTAAAAGAAAAGATATTAGAAGGACAAAAAAAGAAAATGCAAAATAAAAATCAAAACATTCTAATAAATTTGAATAAAAAGCTAAATACTACAAAAGATGTAAATATAAAGCAAGAAATGAAAATGAACAGCAAAGTAACAGATATGAAAACATTAGAGCAAATATTAAAAGATGATAAAAAACTTCCACAAATAAGAAACAAAAAATTCATAAAAATGGGAATAATAGAATCAGACCATAGAGATAATTTATTAGATGTAAAAACAGGAAAACAAGCAAAAGTAAATACAACAAGGTATTCATTTGTAGCAATAGCAAATGATGGAACAGTAGTACCATTAGACTTAAAACAAGACCACCAAGAAGGAAATAATCCAAACGAAATAAACTACCAAGTAAACCAAAAAGGAGAAGTAAGTAGAGATGATGTAACTTCAAGGTTTAAAATAGGAAATGGAACATTTGGAGTAAAAAACGGTAATTATGGAGAAATAAAAGTTTACCATTCACCTAGAAAAACAATAGGAGGAAATGGTGTAGAGGGAAATAAAAGTTTAGATAGAGAGTTAGAAACAGATAATATATGGACAATGAAAAAAGAAGTTAGAGACTTAGCATCAAAATATAAGACAGGATATAGAAGTGTAGAAGAAGGTTACCAAGAAGCAAAAATGCATGAAAATGAAAAAGGCGAAATTATAGAAAACGATAAAATGAAAGTAGAAGACATAGATGGAATAGCAAATACAAAATCGCACATACATGATAATGTAAATTATGAAGACTTAGCAATAAAATGGGGATATTATAAAGAAGGAAAGCCAAACTTAGAAAAAGCAAGGAAATTATACGAAGAAAAAAGAAAAGAAAATCCAAAAACAGAAGAAAAAGAAATAATAGAAATGATAACAGAAGAATTAGAAGAACAAATAGGACATGAAAGAGAAGGTAGATAAAAGTTATAATTTACAGTATCACTATTAAAATCCGCTCCCAGTAAGTAATATATTTTATTTTTTCCATTTCGCCCTCCAAGACAAGGGGTATTCCCCTGCGATCTGCGGGCTGTCGGGACTACATTACAAAAATAAAATATATTACTTACTTCGCGCTAGTGTATAAACAAAGGCTGTGAATTGTAAAAGATAAAGAGATTTGACACAATTTTATTCTTATTTTTTTCTTTACAATAAAAAATGGTTATGCTATAATTTTTCTATTAAAAGAGGTGTAAATATGAATCAAATATTATATGTAGAAAAAAATAAAAAATCAGGAAAGTTAGAAACTAAAACAACAGTAAAAATTTTTGCAATTATAATTTTAATATTTGGAATAATTCTAGCTATATTTGGTGGATATAAAATATATAATTCAGTAATAGTAGAAGGAAAAAAAGAACCAATAATTGAAGTTACACAATTAGAAGGAAAATTACAAATAAAAGTAACTCATGATAAAGCAATTGATAAAATAATATATAAATGGAATTCTGAACAAGAAAACATATTGCAAGGAAAAAACAGAAATGAAATAATAGAACTAATAGAAGAACCGTTTGGAAGTAGCATATTAAACATAAAGGTAATAGATAAAAACAAAAAAGAAACAATATATCAAAAAGAGTTTTATAGAGAAGAAAAAGATATAATAAATCCAGAAATAGAATTTGAAATAGAAGGATCGAAAATAAAAATAGTAGCAAAAGATGAAACAGCTATAAGCTATATAATGTATCATTGGAACAACGAAGAAGACACTATAGTAGAAGTGGCAGAAGAGAATGGTAAAAGAATAGAAGAAAGAATATCAATATTAAAAGGAGAAAACACCCTTACAATAGTAGCAGTAGATAAGGAAGGAAACGAGGCAAAAAAAGAGCAAATATTTAAGGGAGCTAAAAAGCCAAATATAAAAATAGAGAAGCAAAATGATGAAGTACTTATAACAGTAACAGATGAAGAAAACATAAAGAAAATAGATATGAATATAAATGGAAGTATACTATCAACAGACCCAGAAAATACAGATGTTCCACTTAACCTAAAAGAAGCACAATTTATACAAAAATTATCACCAGGAAATAACACTATAACAGTAACTGCATACAACGTAAGTGGATTATCAGAGCAAATAACACAAGAAATAACATTATAATAAAGTTTTGCATATTAAGATGTAGAGTTCGTTTATAAGAATAATTTAGAAAGTAACTTAATTTGTTATAACAAAAAACATAAGAAAAGAGTATAAAAATAAGGAGTAACTATGTTACAAGAAATATATGTAATAGATGATAAAACAGAACTAGAAGAAAAACTAAAAAAAATGTTTGAACAAGAAAGAGAATATAGAATTACAAAAGTAGCAAAAGAAGACTTAGATATAGCATTAAAAAATATACCATCACTTATAATTGTTAATGAAAATGATAATATAGAAGATAATATACAAATATGTAAAAAAATTAAATACAATGAAGATAATAGTATAACTCCAATTATCATAATTTCAAGTAATAAAGAACATAGTCATAAACTAGAAATGTTAGAATTAGGGGTACTATATTATATAAGACTTCCGATAGATGAAACATATTTATATCATACAATAACTAACATATTAAAACTATTATATGTAAATAGAAGAGTAAGCCCACTAACAGGTCTTCCAGGAAATGTACAAATACAAGCAGAAATAAAGAAAAGAATATTAAATAAAGAAGAATTTTGCTTAATGTACTTCGACTTAGACAACTTTAAAGCATATAATGATGTATATGGCTTCCTAAAAGGAGACGAAATTATAAAATTTACATCTAAAGTAATTTTGAAAAATGTGCATAGTGAAGAATTAGAAAATAGCTTTGTAGGTCATATAGGAGGAGATGACTTCATAGCAATTGTACCAGGAAAAGACTGCGAAAACATATGCCAAAATATAATAGCAGAATTTGACTTTAATGTAAAAAGGTATTATACAAAAGAAGATAGTGAAAAGGGATATATAGAAATTGCAAACAGAAAAGGTATAATAGAAGAATTCCCACTAACATCTATTTCAATAGGTGTAGTAGAAGTAGAAAGAGGAAAATTTGACAATGTACTAGAAATAGGAGAAGCAGGAGCATCAGTAAAACATTTAGCCAAAACAATACAAGGAAGCACATATGTAATAGATAGAAGAAAAAAACAATAAATTTATACATAAATATAGACATATTGTATAAAAGATTATATAATATGTCTATATTTATGTAACTTATTAACATTAACTGTTCTTTTTTAATAAAGGAGGATAATAATATGTATAATTATAACAAATTTGCAACAGTATCTTATAGAAAAGAAAATAAATCAGCTCAGTATTTTCCAAAAGACGTATTAAAGTTAACTTCAAAAAGAGAAGATGAAACAGATGACCAGTATTTTAGACGGTGTGTATTAGACAAAGCCCAAATGCAGCCTAAAGGAGGTATTGTAGAGCCACCAATAGGAGAATTAGATTCTATATTAGAATCTATACCGTATGAAGGCTTATAACAGCAATTATAAGTAATATAAGATATTTAATAAAAAAACAAAAAAACACTTCATGTATGTATATGGAGTGTTTTTATATTCTAGTACTCTATTTTAAGTTATAGAGTAGCGCGAAGTAAGTAATATATTTTATTTTTGTAATGAAGACTTAGGCAGCCCACCCTCGGCAGTTGAATACCCCTTGTCTTGGAGGGCAAAATAAAAAAATAGAAAAAGTGTAGACAAATTATGTGAAATGTTATATAATTGTCTAAATTTGTATAATTAAGTAACTAAAAACATTCTTTTTTTTAATAAAGGAGGAAAAAATATGAGTAATGAACTAACTGTATATGAACCAAAAGAAATAATACCATTTCAAGTTGACGAATTTAAGAACTACCCACGGATAAGTGATATTGAAGACTGTATAAAAGAAACAGTAGTAGGGCAAGATGAACTAATTAGAGGAGTGGCTACATCATTATATAATGCACATTACATGGGAATAAAATGTGTAGACTTTATAATGGGAGGAAGCGGAACGGGCAAAACTATGACTATGGAAGCATTCTGCAAAGAAATGGGCTTAGTGTACACTATTGAAAATGCTACTCAATATACCCAGGAAGGATATGTAGGAGAAAGTGTAGACAAAATGTTAGTGAACTTATGCAAGAAAGCAGGAGGAGACTATAAAAAAGCAGAAGAGGGAATGCTAATTATTGATGAAATAGGAAAAAAGACATCTAAAGCTCGTGGGAACACTGATGGAAGAGATGTAAGTGGAGAAGGAGTAATAGATTCTTTACTACCAATTTTATCAGGAGCGCCAATGAATATTAAGGTGTATAATAAAGAGATTCAATTTGAAACCAAAGACTTAAAAATATTTTTATTAGATGCTTGCTCTGGAATAGAAAAGGTAAGAGAAAAAAGAACAGGAGAAAAGAGTTTTGGATTTAAAGTACCTACTAAGAAGAGTGATAAGATTTTATCTCCAGAAAAGAGCATTTATATAAAAGATGACCTTATAGAGTATGGCTTTACTCCAGAATTTGTAGGCAGAATTACGAAATTGCATGTGACTAACCCAATAGAAAATGATACTTTAATACGAATACAGCAAAATTCGAAAAATTCTACATTTAAAATGTATGAAAAAGGTCTTGCAAATATGGGAATTAAACTTGTCACATATAAAGGATACTTTAGAGAAGTTGCTGAAGCAACACTAAACTATGGAACAGGAGCTAGAGAACTTGCAAACACAACAAACTATGTATTTGGAAAATTAATGTATGAAATATACAACTCTGAAGGACAAATAAATGTAGTAGAGCTAAGAGAAGGTATAACCAAGGATAATTCAAACTTTGGATTATATTAATAAAAGTGAATAAACTAAAAAAACACCTCATATATATTAATGGGGTGTTTTTATATGATAATAATACATAAAAAGAAATTAATATATGTTAGTTTAATGGTGTTTGCTACACTAATTGCTTGCACAATAGGAGTAAATACAGTAGAAAATAAGAAAGAAAATACAATAGAAACAGTAGCGTTGCCAGTAACAAATAAAGTAATAGTAATAGATGCACGGGCATGGAGTACCCGATGAGCGGTGCACAAAGTAGCAATCGGAACGACAGAAGCAGAAACGAACCTAAAAATAGCAATAAAACTTCAGAATTTATTAGAACAATCAGGAGCAACAGTAATATTAACTCGTAGTGACGAAAATGCAATATATGATATAGATAGTAAAACATTAAAGCAAAAGAAAATATCAGACATACATAATAGAGTGAAAATAGGAAATGAGAGCCAAGCTGATATATTTGTATCAATACACCTAAATAAAATACCTGAGGAACAATATTGGGGTTGGCAATGCTTCTATAAAGAAGGAAATGAAAGTAGTATAAAACTTGCCAAAAGCTTGCAAGCAAACTTAAACGAAGCAATTCAAAAAGAAAATAAACGAGTAGCAATGAAACTAGACACTGTATATATAATGAAACATGTAGAAATACCAATATCAATAGTAGAATGTGGCTTTTTATCAAATAGGGAAGAAGAAAAGCTACTTTTGCAAGATGATTATCAAAACCGTTTAGCATGGGGAATATATAATGGAATAATTAACTACTTCTATAATAAATGACCCTGAATAAATGAGCAAAGTACTTGCAAATGATTTAAAAATATGCTATATTATGTACTGTGAAAAATTAAGTAACTCGTAAACAATATTTGTTAAGGAGGTAGAAAAATGAAAGTAACTTTTCAAGACGGATTGGTTTTAGATGCACGGGATGTAGAATTAGAAAGATCTTATAAAAGAGAAAAGGCATTGGAAGAAGAACTACAGCAGATTAAAAACAAAAGGAAAATTGAATATGAGCAAGAAAAAGAATATTTAGATAATCTTAAGAGACAAAAGGAAATTAATGTAGGAGAAGTAGCATTTGAAACAAAAAATGTTACTGACTTACAAAAAACAGCGAAGGATATTATAGAAAAACGTGCAAAATCACTATTAAAATTAAATAAAATAGATGTAAGATTCTTGCAACTTTTGAACGTAGCTACATTTAAAGATTTATTTTATTCTATACCAAAATATGGGCAAGAAATGATTACTGAAACATATAAAGAACAAATACCAACTATTGCTACTGCAATAATTGACTTGTTTGATACTAGAAATGATGAGCAATATGAAACAAAAACAGTAGTAGAATTAAAAATAAAAGGCAATCTCAAATGTTTTGTAGCTATTAGGTATTATCCAAATGATGTTGAATATACTTACATACCTAATTCTTACCAAAAAGCTGATGAACTACAGAATAAAATAGAACAATTGGAAATTTCACTATTGGACGCTAACCGTCCCGACCTACTTTTTCTAATTCACATATATTTTCAAGAATATTTTAGTGAATATTTTTTTACAAAACTAAGTCAGGAAAAGGAATTACTTATTTATATTAGAAATTCTGAAATTTATAAAATAAGAAGATCTAATGAGGAAATATAGAATTTTAACTATAATAAAGAAATATAAATTCTAACAGTAAAAAAGGCAAACCTAAAATTAAATATTTATGGATGAATTTTGAATATCTACAATTATTTGATTTTTAGGCTTGACCTTTTTCATTTTTAAAGAATTATTCACCTATCCACTGCAATTTTTAATTAACAATAAAATTTAACATCATCTACACGGAAATATGTTTTCCATTTAGAAACTATGAAAAAATAATTGTTAGCTATTATTTTTAATAAATCTCTCAATTCATTTTCAGGGATTTTGCTGTTATTATTAGCAACGATGCAACCACCCATTTTAGTTATCCACACTTTTGTAGAATTTACTGAAGGTGATTCTTTAGAAATATGAACATGAATACGTTCATTATTTTCATCTGACAAAAAATATATTTTATATCCGTAATATTTCTAATATATTAGGCAATATTCATACCTCCTTTTCGTGCCCATTCAAAAAATGAAGGGGCTCCGCGCTCAACTACTGTTTTAAACATAGCTATTTCTTCTTCTGTATAATTACCACCTTTTTCTATAATATTATAACTAGGTAATTCAAATATTATTGTATCAAATCCATATACTTTTGGTCTTTCAAAACATATCCAAACAGTCTCAATACCTTCATCATTCTTTCTGATATTTGAAAAAACAGCTTCTGTACCATCAGGGTATTTACAAAATGGATGCACCATTTTTATCACTCTCCTTTTATAAGTATTATTAGTATAGTATAATATTTATAATTTTACTATATAAAAAATAAAAAAATCGTAAAAATTATTGACAAGCCCATTCTTTTAAAGTATACTAAAATAGTATAGGGCTATTTTGCCCATTTTACTGTTTACGTAATTTAAAAAGAAGAGGAATTGAGTTAATTTTATACTGTAAAATCAAGCTTTTAATGAGCAGGAAGGGGAGGTTTTATAGTAGGTAAAATTAACTTCAAGTGGGACTTCTTTTTATATAAATTTTTAATTCACAAAGGTAGCACTATTTAAAAATTAATTTTTAAGGTGCTTTAAATTTTAAATTCTGCTTAAAATCTTATTTAGGAGTGATTGTTTTGGTAAAAGATATCAAACACGAAAAATGCACACGTAAAACGTTTGCGAAAATTGGTGATTTCGTAGAAATGCCAAACCTTATTAAGGTTCAAAAAGATTCTTACGATTGGTTCGTAGAGGAAGGATTAGGAGAAGTTTTAAAAGACATTTCACCAATAGTTGATTATTCTGGTAACTTAGTTCTTGAGTTTTTCGATTACTACATGGAAGATAAAACTAAATATACAGTTGAAGAAGCAAAAGAAAGAGACGCAACTTATGCTACAAGGCTACATGTAAAGGTGCGTTTAATTAACCGTGAAACAGGTGAAATAAAAGAACAAGAAATATACCTTGGAGACTTCCCACTAATGACAGAAAGTGGAACTTTCATTATTAATGGTGCAGAGAGGGTTGTAGTAAGCCAGTTAGTACGTTCACCAGGTTGCTATTATGCATATGAATTTGACAAAGTTGGTAAAAAAGTATTTACATCAACAGTTATGCCAATTCGTGGAGCATGGATAGAATACGAAACAGATGGAAACGACATATTCTGGGCAAGGGTAGATAGAACAAGAAAAATACCAGTAACATGTTTATTAAGAGCAATAGGATTAACAACAGATGAACAAATTGTTTCTCTATTTGGAGAAGAAGCTAAAATAATAGCGACAATAGCAAAAGACACAATAAAAACACAAGATGAAGCTTTAATAGAAATATACAAAAAATTAAGACCAGGAGAACTTCCAACAGTTGATGCTGCTAGAAACTTATTTAATGGTTTATTCTTTGATGAAAAAAGATATGACCTAGCAAAAGTTGGTAGATTCAAATTTAACCAAAAATTAAGTTTAGCATCAAGAATATCAGGAAAAATAGCATTTGAAGATATTATAGACCCATCAACAGGAGAAGTATTAGTAGAAAAAGATAACACAATATCAAAAGAAATAGCAGAAGAAATACAAAATACAGGTCTAAATATTGTAGATATAAAAGTAAATGACAAAAAAGTAAGAATAATAGGAAATGGAACAGTAAATATCCACAGTTTTGTAACAGATGTGGATATAAGTGACCTACATTTCAAAGAAGAAGTAAATTATGAAGTACTAAAATCAATTTTAGATGCAACAGACCAAAAAGATTTACACAAAGTATTAGCTGAAAGAAAAGAAGAGTTAATACCTAAACATATAACAAACGAAGACATTATAGCTTCAATAAACTATTTATTAAACTTAGACCATGGAATAGGTACAATAGATGACATAGATCATTTAGGAAATAGACGTATAAGATGTGTTGGAGAATTATTACAAAATCAATTTAGAATTGGTTTAACAAGGCTTGAAAGAGTTGTTCGTGAAAGAATGACAATACAAGACTTAGACGTAGTAACACCACAAACATTAATAAACACAAAACCAATAACATCATCAATTAGAGAATTCTTTGGAAGCTCACAATTATCACAATTTATGGATCAAACAAACCCATTATCAGAGCTTACACATAAAAGAAGAATATCAGCATTAGGACCTGGTGGTTTATCAAGAGAAAGAGCAGGTTTCGAAGTACGTGATATTCACTATACACACTATGGAAGACTATGCCCAGTAGAATCACCAGAAGGACCAAATATCGGTTTAATTTCAGCATTATCATCTTTTGCAATTATAAATGAATATGGTTTCATAGAAACACCATACAGAAAAGTTGATAAAGAAACAGGAAAAGTAACAGATATAGTAGAATACATGTCAGCAGACAAAGAAGATAATTACATAATAGCACAAGCTTCAGAGCCATTAGACGAAGAAGGAAGATTCATAAATAAAAGAATAAAAGTACGTAATAGAACAGAAATAACAGAGGTTGACAAAGAAGATGTAGACTATGTAGACGTTTCACCAAAAGAATTAGTATCTGTTGCAGCAGCAATGATACCATTCTTAGAGCACGATGACGTTAAACGTTCACTAATGGGTTCTAACATGCAACGTCAAGCAGTTCCACTACTAATACCAGAAGCACCAATAGTAGGTACAGGTATAGAATATAGAGCAGCAAAAGACTCTGGAATTACAGTTACAGCAATAAACGAAGGTGTTGTAGAAAAAGTAAGTTCAGATGAAGTACAAGTTAGAAACAAAAAAGGATCAATAGATATATATAAACTACGTAAGTTCAAAAGAACAAATGGTGGTACATGTATAAATCAAAGACCAGTTGTAACAAGAGGCGAAAAAGTAAATGAAGGAGATATCCTAGCAGATGGACCATCTACAAAAGATGGAGAAATGGCATTAGGAAGAAATGTACTAATAGCATTTACAACATGGCAAGGTTATAACTACGAAGACGCTGTATTAATAAGCGAAAGATTAGTAAAAGAAGATGTATACACATCAATACATATAGAAGAATATGACTGTGAATGTAGAGACACAAAATTAGGTCCAGAAGAAATAACACGTGATATACCAAACGTTGGAGATGATGGACTAAAAGACTTAGATGAAAACGGAATAATAAGAATAGGTGCAGAAGTAAGACCAGGAGATATTTTAGTAGGAAAAGTAACACCAAAAGGAGAAACAGAATTAACAGCAGAAGAAAGATTACTTCGTGCAATATTTGGAGAAAAAGCAAGAGAAGTAAGAGATACATCACTTAGAGTACCACATGGAGAAGCAGGAACAATAGTAGATGTAAAAATATTTACTAGAGAAAATTCAGACGAATTAGGACCTGGAGTAAACCAAGTAATACGTTGTTATATAGCAACAAAAAGAAAAATATCAGTTGGAGATAAAATGGCTGGACGTCATGGTAACAAAGGTGTTATTTCAAGAATACTTCCAGTAGAAGACATGCCATTCTTAGAAGATGGAACACCAGTAGATATAGTATTAAACCCACAAGGTATACCATCACGTATGAACTTAGGGCAAGTTCTAGAAGTTCACTTAGGTATGGCAGCAAAAGCTTTAGGCTGGAAAGTTGCAACACCAGTATTTGATGGTGCATCAGACGAAGAAATAAAAGAATTACTACGTGAAGCAGGTTTAAGAGAAGACGGAAAATCAATATTAATAGATGGACGTACAGGAGAAAAATTTGATAATCCAGTAACAGTTGGAGTAATGTACATGTTAAAACTACATCACTTAGTTGATGATAAAATACATGCTCGTTCAACAGGACCATACTCACTAGTAACACAACAACCACTAGGAGGTAAAGCACAATTTGGTGGACAACGTTTTGGAGAGATGGAAGTTTGGGCATTAGAGGCATATGGAGCAGCATACACATTACAAGAAATGTTAACAGTAAAATCAGACGACGTTGTTGGACGTGTAAAAACATATGAAGCAATAGTAAAAGGTGAAAACGTACCAGAACCAGGAGTACCAGAAAGTTTCAAAGTATTAATAAAAGAACTTCAATCATTAGGTTTAGACATACGTCTATACTCAGAAAATGACGAAGAACTAGAAATAAAAGAACACATCGACGAAGGAATAGACTATGAAGAAGCAAAACTAGGAGAAGACGTACTAGAACAAAATGACCTAGATGAGAACTATATAGAAATAGATGAAGACAATGAACCAATACTTTTAGACGTAGATGAAGATATAATGGACGACGACGAATTATTCACAGAATTAGATGACGACGACGCAGAAATTTTTGGAACCGACCTAGCAGAAGACAACCTAGACAACGATGGACTAGAATAAAATATGAAAGCGTAGGGGCACCGTTTGAGAGAAGACATCGTAGGAAATGACTTAAGCTGTGCCCAACTAGCATATTACTATATTGTTGGATTGTTTGAAAAAGGGGTTAGAAATGGAAAAGTACTTAATTTGTGATTTTAAAGATTCATATGGTCGTGAACCAATAGTTAGGAAAACTAAAAAAGGCACATTAATTTGTATATGTTTATCTGGTGGTAATTGGGATCCTGAAAATGAAAATGTTGTAGAAATAATGAAAAGTTATGATAACGGAAAAACTTGGACTAAACCTAAGGTATTATTTTCTCATCATAGTAGAGGGGTATGGTCTTCTGAGATGTTTATAGATGAAGATAAAATAATATTATTTATTCAAACATATAATGCAGAATGCTATTATAGAGAATTACAAAGTTTTTTTTCAGTAAGTGTAGATGATGGTAACACATGGAGTGAACCAAAATCATTACCAAGTGGATTAAACGGAGTAAGTATTAGACAAGGTATAGTTATGAGTAATGGTAACTATTTATTCCCATTGTACTTTGGAGAAGTAGTTACAGATTTTGACTGGAAAAATATTCATGATTGGCATGAGAATTTACTTTTCTGTTGTGGTGTTGCCATAACAGAAGATAAAGGAAAAACATTTCAAAGATATGGATATATAAAAAGTAAAAAATGTTTATGGGAACCAAATTGTATAGAAGTAGAAGATGGACATATAATTATGTTTATGAGAGATAATAATGCACCATATTTAGGAATAAGCCATAGTTATGATTTTGGGAAAACTTGGAGTGAATTTGAACAAACTGATATTCCAAATGCAAACACAAAGGTAACAATTCTAAAAGCGAATAATTTAATTTTGTTGATAAATAACTTTAATGATGCAGTAGGTTTCAAAAATAGAAATCATTTACAAATCTGGGTAAGCAAAGATTGCAAAACTTGGTGTAAAAAAATAAAATTAGAAGATGATAATGAGTGCTTTTATTATCCACATGCTTTCTTTGACGATAAAGAACAAATTTTATATGTAGCATATGAAAACTCAAAACAATTTTGGTTACAGAAAATTAAATACGAAGATTTATTATGATTGACATAGTTAAAATTGTTAAACATAAATAGGGTAGATTAGGGACTAGATTAGGAACTGTCCCCAATCGGAAACTCACCGAAAACAAAAAATAAATAATTAATTAAATATTTTCAAAACAAATAAAAAAATAGACAAATAAAAATTGCACAGCAGTGGATTATTTTTGAATTTTAATGAAAGCCAAAAATAGAGATTATGAAAATGAAGAATGAATAATGAATAGTGAATAGTTAAACTTAATAATGAATGCCTAAATATAGGAGTTATTAAATTATTTGATTACTATTTGTTATTTACTCTTACTATTCATTATTAAATTTAGAGAGGGGCTAAAAAAATAGTGGATGAATTAGAAATATTTGATAAAATAAAAATAGGATTAGCATCAGACGAAAAAATAAGAGAATGGTCAAAAGGAGAAGTAAAAAAACCTGAAACCATTAACTATAGAACTCTAAAACCAGAAAAAGATGGTTTGTTTTGTGAAAGAATATTTGGACCAACAAAAGACTGGGAATGTCACTGTGGTAAATATAAAAGAGTTCGTTATAAAGGAATTGTTTGTGACAGATGTGGAGTAGAAGTAACAAAATCAAAAGTAAGACGTGAAAGAATGGGGCACATTGAGCTTGCAGCACCAGTTGCACATATTTGGTACTTCAAAGGAATACCAAGTAGAATAGCTTTAATGTTAGACATTTCACCAAGAAATCTAGAAAAAATAATTTACTTTGCATCATATATCGTTACAGATAAAGGAACTTCAGGACTAATGAAATGCCAAGTATTAACAGAAAAAGAATATCATGAAGCAGTAGAAAAGTATGGATATGGAAGCTTCAAAGCAGAAATGGGAGCAGAAGCTTTAGAAAAGCTATTAAGGGAAATCGACTTAGAGAAATTATCAGAAAGCCTAAAGAAAGAGCTAGAAAAAGCAAGTGAGCAAAAGAAAGCAAAACTAATAAAAAGACTAGACACAGTAGAATCATTTAGACTTTCAGGGAACAGACCTGAATGGATGGTAATGAATGTTGTACCAGTTATTCCACCAGAATTAAGGCCAATGGTACAATTAGATGGTGGTAGATTTGCAACATCAGACTTAAACGACCTATATAGAAGAGTTATAAACAGAAACAACAGACTAAAAAGACTAATAGAATTAGGAGCACCAGAAATAATAAAAAGAAACGAAAAAAGAATGCTACAAGAATCAGTAGATGCCCTAATAGATAACTCAAGAAGAGGAAAACCAGTAACAGGAGCTGGAAATAGAGCATTAAAATCTCTATCAGACTTACTAAAAGGAAAACAAGGACGTTTCCGTCAAAACTTACTAGGAAAGCGTGTTGACTACTCAGGACGTTCAGTTATCGTAGTAGGACCAGAACTACAAATATATCAATGTGGTGTGCCAAAAGAAATGGCAGTAGAACTATTCAAACCATTTGTAATGAAAGAATTAGTACAAAGAGGGATAGCACACAACATAAAAAATGCAAAAAGAATGGTAGAAAAACTTCGCCCAGAAGTATGGGATATATTAGAAGAAGTTATAAAAGACCATCCAGTAATGTTAAACCGTGCTCCAACACTACATAGACTAGGTATTCAAGCATTCGAACCAGTACTAGTAGAAGGAAGAGCAATAAAATTACACCCATTAGTATGTACAGCCTTCAACGCTGACTTCGACGGTGACCAAATGGCGATACACTTACCTCTATCACCAGAAGCACAATCAGAAGCAAGATACTTAATGTTATCAGTAAACAACTTACTAAAACCACAAGATGGTAAACCAGTAACAGTACCATCACAAGATATGATATTAGGAAACTACTATTTAACAATGGAAGTAGAGGGTGAAATTGGAGAAGGAAACTACTTCTCATCTCCAGAAGAAGCAATAATGGCTTACGAAAATAAAGAAGTAGGAATGCATGCAAAAATATTTGTAAGAATGGCTAAAATTGATGAAGAAGGAAATGAAAGACATAAAAAAGTTGAAACAACAGTAGGTAGAATAATATTCAATAAAGAAATACCACAAGACTTAGGATTTGTAGATAGAACAAACCCAGAAAATGAATTCGAACCAGAAATAAACTTTGTAACAAACAAGAAAATGCTAGGAAAAATAGTAGGAAAATGTATAGAAAAACATGGACTATCAAGAACAGCCGAACTATTAGACTACATTAAAGCATCAGGTTTCAAACATTCAACAACAAGTGGTATAACAGTTTCAATAGAAGATGCAAAAGTTCCAGAAGAAAAGAAAACAATACTAGAAGATGCATCAAAAGAAGTAGCAAATGTATTAAAACAATACAAACGTGGTTTAATTACAGAAGAGGAAAGATACCAATCAGTAATTAAAATATGGGAAAAAGCTACAAGTGATGTCAGCTTAGCGATGAAAAACAACTTTGATAAATTAAACCCATTATATGTCATGTCAGACTCAGGTGCCCGTGGTAACTTAGACCAATTAAAACAAATAGCAGGTATGCGTGGACTTATGGCAAGTACAACAGGTAGAACAGTCGAAATACCAATCAAATCATCATTCAGAGAAGGTCTAGATGCTCTAGAATACTTCATATCTGCCCATGGTGCTCGTAAAGGTCTTTCAGATACAGCGTTAAGAACAGCCGATTCAGGATACTTAACAAGAAGATTAGTAGACGTATCACAAGACATAATAGTAAGAGAACATGACTGTGGAACACATGACGGAATAGAACTTACAGCAATAAAAGACGGAAACCAAGTAATAGAAAGCTTAGAAGAAAGAATAACAGGAAGATATCCACTAGAAGACATAGTAAACCCAGAAACAAAAGAACTAATAGTAGCTCCAGACACAATGATTACAGCTGGGCTAGCAGACAAAATAGTAGCTGCTGGAATAGAAACAGTAAGAGTGCGCTCAGTATTTGGCTGTAGAACAAAAAACGGAGTATGTTCAAAATGTTATGGTATGGGTCTATCTAGCGGGCAAGAAGCAGACATAGGTGAAGCAGTAGGAATAATAGCTGCACAATCAATAGGTGAGCCAGGTACACAGCTTACAATGAGAACAATTCACTCAGGTGGTGTTGCCGGTGTTGCCGACATTACACAAGGTCTTCCAAGGGTTGAAGAGTTATTTGAAGCAAGAAAACCTAAGGGTGTTGCAATAATAACAGAAATAGATGGTAAAGTAAAACTACAAGAAAATAAGAAAAAGAAAGAACTTGTAGTAACATCAAGTGATGATAGTAAAACATATGTAATACCATTTGGTTCAAAACTAAAAGTAAAAGAAGGAGACGAAGTAAAAGCAGGACAGCCACTTACAGAAGGTTCAATAAATCCAAACGAATTACTTTTAATCAAAGGACCAGAAGGAGTTTACAACTACTTAGTACAAGAAGTACAAAAAGTATATAGAAACCAAGGTGTTGATATAAACGACAAACACATAGAAGTAATAGGTAGACAAATGCTTAAGAAAGTAAGGGTAGAAGACAATGGAGATACACACCTATTTGCAGGTTCACTAGTAGATATGTACGAATTCAAAGACATAAACGAAAAAGCCATAGCAGAAGGAAAACGTCCAGCAACAGGAAAACGAGTATTACTAGGAATCACAAAAGCATCTTTAGCAACAGAAAGCTTCCTATCAGCAGCATCATTCCAAGAAACAACAAGAGTACTTACTGAAGCTGCAATAAAAGGAAAAGTTGATGAGCTAATAGGACTAAAAGAAAACGTAATCATAGGAAAACTAATACCAGCAGGAACTGGTCTTGCAAAATACAAAAACACAAGAATAAGCACAGAAAACGACCAATTACCAGTAGAAGAAAGCGAAGAAGATGCTGAAGAAGAAGTAACAGATTAAAAATAAAAAATTCCAACTCAGAATAATGAGTTGGAATTTTAACTTAAATGCAAGAATAAGACTTGCAAAAATGTGATTGAAAATACAAAATTACTTGCAAAAGTGTGATAAAACTGTAAAAAATGTTTACAAAAATGTGATAAAATTAGAAAATATAGTTGCAAAAATGTGATTTTGCCTAAATTTACATAACCTAAATTTGACAAAAGCCTCAAAAAATAGTAAAATTATATTATATGTAAAGTAAAATTAAAAGGAGATTCATATGCCGAAAAACAATAATATAAAGGGTTTTGACAGATTAGTTTCAAAAACAAAAGTATATTTAGTAATAATAGCAATATTGTTAATAGCAATATGTTTTTATGAACATAGGTTTATTATGCCAGCAATATTAATATTTATCCTAATTGTAATGTATGCATATTGGACAAACAATAAAAGAAAAGTAGAGTTATCAGACCATATAAAAGATTTAAGTATGGCAGTAGACAATGTAGCAAAAAATACTTTAGTAAACTCACCATTTCCATTAATAGTAATAGAAACAGATGGAAATGTTATATGGAAAAGTTCAAAGTTTATTAGAGAATTTGCAAATATTGATATAGGTACATATTTAACTAATATAATAAAAGAGATAAAGCTAGAAATAGAAAATAGCAGTGAAGAAAATAAAAAAGAACTGAAGGAATTAATAAAGAAACAAATAGAAATAGGAAGCAAAACCTATAAGATATTAGGAGAATATGCAAAATCTTCTAAAAATAAAGAAACTACAGAGTATATGCTGAGCTTATACTTTATAGATGAAACAGAAAATATAGAATTAGAAACTACATATAAAAATTCACAAATATGTGTAGGAGTAATTATGATAGACAATTATGAAGAAATAATGCAAAGAGTTTCAGCAGAAGATAGGGCAATAATTACAGCTACAATAGAAAAAAGCCTATATGACTGGGCTACAGAATATAAAGGTTTAATAGTAAAATCAGAAAGAGATACATTTATTGTAATATTAGAGCAACAGTATTTAGTTAAATTAGAAGCAGAAAAATTTACAATATTAGATAAAATAAAAGAAATATCAATACCAGGAAAACTAAAGTCAACCTTAAGTATTGCTATATCAAATGAAGGTGAAACAAACTACCAAAAATATAAATCAGCTCAAGGTTGTATAGATATTGCACTAGGAAGAGGTGGAGACCAAGCAATAATAAGAAAAGATGGAAAATATACATTTTTTGGAGGAAGAACACAAGAAATAGAAAAAAGAACAAAAGTAAAAGCAAGAATAGTAGCACATGCATTAGAAGAATTAATGCAAGAGTCAAAAAATGTTATAATAATGGGACATGCTAACTCTGATATAGATGCAATGGGAGCAGCATTTGGAGTGTATCGTATTGCACACACTATAGGAAAAGAAGCATATATAGTAAATGAAACATCAGCGACAGGTCTAAATAATTTTATACAAACGGCAGAGACTAGTGGAGAGTATGAAGGTGTAATAATAGGAAAAGACGAAGGGGTAGAAAAAATAACATCAGAAACATTATTAGTTATAGTAGATACTCATAAAAGTGATTATGTAGAAGTGCCAGAGTTACTAGAAAAAACAAACAAAATAGTAATAATAGACCACCACAGAAGAAGTACAGACTTTATAGAAAATGCGATACTTACTTTCCATGAAGTATATGCTTCATCTGCATGTGAGCTAGTAACAGAGCTTATAGAATATTCAGAAAAAGATGTTAAATTAAGTACTATAGAAACAGAAGGGTTATATGCTGGAATAATGATGGACACAAAAAACTTTACATTCAAAACAGGAGTACGAACATTTGAAGCAGCAGCCTTTTTACGAAAATGCGGAATAGATATAATAAAAATAAAGAAATGGTTCCAAAGTGACTTAGAAACATACAATAGAATATCTGAAATAATTAATAAAACTGAAATAGTAAAAGGAACAATAGGAATATCTACATACAATGAAAAAGATAAACAAGCCAATATAATATGTGCAAAAGCAGCAGATGAACTATTAACAATAAGTGATATAACAGCATCATTTGTAATAGGAAACTTAGGAGATAAAGTATGTATAAGTGGTCGTTCAATAGGAGATATAAACGTACAAATAATACTAGAAAAACTTCGGAGGTGGAGGTCACATAACCTTAGCAGGAGCACAAGTAGAAGGAATGAATACTGAAGAAGTAAAACAAGAATTAATAAATAAAATAGATGAATATTTTGAAGAAATACTAAACTAGAAAAACACGATTGCAATTTTTTTAGAGAATAGAACAAATTATGTTGCTTATAATGACTTGACGTGTTATAATAGTTGAGACAACGTAAATATATGTTTTTTAGAAAGGAGTTTGCAAATGCAAAAAAACAAAATAATTGATAATTTACAATTATGCGATGAAGAACGGACTTTTGAGGGAGATCTAATTCTTCAGGGAGAAACAATATTAAAAAATGCTAAGGTAACAGTAAAAGGCATGCTATGGGTTAAAAACTATGGACATGAAAAAATAAGTATGGACAGCTCTACCATTATAGCAAATATAGTTCTAATAGATCCTGTACTAGAAAAATATGAAAACAGTAAGATAATAGGAAAAGAATGTGTATCCTTTTCTTATTAAGTAAAATAACAATGTAACTAAATTGTGATTATATTTATGGAGGGATGCATATGCAAAAAATGGGAAAAATGGGAACTATAGCTCGGAGAGAAATGTTAGAAGAACATATTAAAAGCTTAAAAGGACAGTTAGAGGATATTCAAAAAGATTGTGAAGACGAAGTAATAATACTGTATAAAAATGCAAATTATTATTGGGTAGAGGCAAAATGCTTATTATGTGGTAAAAAAATTGGAGAAATGTATGTATTAAAAAACAAAAAAAATGTTGTTAATGCAGATTTAGAATGTCTACTTTCTAATGAGAGTAAATATAAAGTAGTAAAAGAAAAGTATATAAGAATAAAAAGAGAAAATCCAGAGTGGACTGCCGAACAAATTGTAGCAGAAATACAAAAAGAACTCAATAGTGCACAAAATGCACTAGAACAATTAAAGAAAGCAAACAAAGCTAAATAATGTAAAGAAGATACCTCTTTCTAATTTATAATTAGAAGGAAGTATCTTTTTTATATTCTTAGGAAAGTCATCCGCGATAGCGGTGAGTTTCCTTAGAAGATAGTTATGGAAGAATTAGATTTTACTAAAGCATAACTTATTCGTACGCATTAAAATGCTACGACTAAGAAATCTTAGCGAAGAATGAGCTTAGAAAATATTATTCTTGTTTTTTATTGCATAATAACTTGATTATCTATCTTAGGTTTAGTATAATTAAATTATGAATGATATGGAAAGATATAGACACTTAAATGAATATTATAAAGAAAAATTTGGAGAAAGAACCCTGAAAATATGTGTAGATGGTCGGTTTTACTTGCCCAAATAGAGATGGAAAGTTAGGAGCCAGAGGGTGCATTTATTGTAGCGAAAAAGGATCAGGAGAATTAATAAATTCTATAGGAAGTATAAGCGAGCAAGTAAACTATTTCTTTACAACATACAAAGCAGAGAGGGCAAATAAATTTATAGTGTATTTTCAAAATTTTACAAATACATATGATACTATAGAAAACTTAAAGAGAAAGTATGATGCCGCATTAATAGACGATAGAATAATAGGGTTAGAAATAGGAACTAGGCCAGACTGTATTAATGAAGAGGTAGCAAAGTTACTAAAAACATATACAAATAAATACTATGTATGTGTAGAATTAGGCCTTCAAACGAGTAGTGATGAAATAGGAAAAACTATAAATAGATGTTATACAAGTGCACAGTTTACAAGAGCAGTAGAGATATTAAACAAATATAATATAGATGTAGTAGCACATATTATGGTTGGACTTCCAGGGGAAACGAATAAAGATATAAAAAATACAGTGGATTTTATAAATGCACATAAATTACAAGGAGTAAAAATTCACTCTACATATGTCGTGGAAAATACAAAACTAGCAGATATGTATAAAAAGGGAATATATAAACCATTAGAATTAGATGACTATATAGAAACTTTAATTGATATAATGACACATTTAAAACCAGAATTAGTAATTTATAGAATTTCCGGAGATGCACCAAAAGACATATTGCTAGCACCATATTGGAATAAGCATAAAATGTGGATTTTACATGGATTTGAAAAAAGATTTAGGGCAAGGAACTTATGGCAGGGCAAGTATTATACTAAAACGTGGAAATAATATTATAACTCATAAAAGTAATAATTTAAAGACAGCCAATATCAAAAATATAAAGACTTATATAAAATAACACCGAAGTAATATTTATAGTAAATATTATATATCTACAAAAATATACTTAATGTAGAAGAACACATATAATATAAATAGGAGAAAATGTAAATGAAAAAAAATATAAAAAGAATAGTAACAATAATAGTAATGTTAATATTAATATCCATATATACATATTCCTTTGCAGATGTAGGAAGTTTTGATAGATATGACAGTGGAAGTTCAAGTTGGGACTCAGGTTCAAGTTGGAGCTCAAGTGATTGGGGAAGCTCATCAAGTAGCTGGGACTGGGATGACGACTATTCAAGTGATGGTGATCTAGGTTTTTTAATTGGACTTTTATTTGGAAGTAGTGGAGGAAGAGTAATATTAATAATTTTAATAATAATAATCGTAGTGTATTCTAAAAAATACAGAGGAAGAACAACTACAAACATACCACTAAATGTATATAGACCAAATCCAGTAAATACAGATAATATAACAAAAGATAGATCACTACAAGTAGCAAATAAAATAATGGCAATAGATCCACTATTCTCAGAAGAGAAAATGATAAGCTTTACAAAAGAATTATTTGTAAAACTACAAAATGCATGGACAGCAAGAGAATGGGAGCCTATGCGACTATTTGAAACACCAGAATTATTTGAACAACATAAATCACAAATACAAGGATATATTGACACAAATAGAATAAATGTAATGGATAGAATAGCAGTTAATTATGCATATTTATATAACTTTAGAGAGCAAGAAGACAAAGAAATATTAGAAATAGCATTAAAATCGACAATGAAAGATTATATTATCGACGCTACAACAAAACAAGTATTAGAAGGAAATAAAACACAAGATAGACATACAATATATAAACTAACATTTGAAAGGAGAAAAGGAACACGTACAGAACAAACAGACGAAATAAAAACAACAAACTGTCCAAACTGTGGAGCACCAACAAAAATAACATCAGCAGGAAAGTGTGAATACTGTGATAGTATAATATTAACTAATGATCATGGCTGGGTGCTTTCAAACTTAGAACCTTTTAGGAATTAAATAGTAAACAGTAAACTTGTTAACAAATTACTAATTAAATATAATAAAGAGCATAAAGAAAAGGAAAATTTCCAATTCTTTATGCTCTTTTATAGTATATATAGGAAAAAAATAAAAAAATTTTAAAAAACTATTGCTTTTTTTATATTCTTATATTAAAATTTAATAAAAGTGGAGCGAAGTGGTGCAAAGTGGTATAAAATGTTAGGAGGTGAAATTCAATTGTTAATAGGTGAATACGAGCATTCTCTAGATGTTAAAGGTAGATTAATAATGCCAGCTAAGCTTAGGATAGATATGGGAGAAAAATTCATTGTAACAAAAGGTTTAGATGGATGTCTATTTGCGTTTTCACAAAATGAATGGTTGAATTTCGAAACAAAATTAAAAGCACTTCCACTTTCAGACAAAAATGCGAGAAACTTTGTAAGGTTTTTCCTATCAGGAGCAACAGAATGTGAAATAGATAAACAAGGAAGGTTCTTAATACCAAACAATTTACGTACAGCAGCAAACTTAGAAAAAGAAGCGGTAATAATAGGAGTAGGAACAAGACTTGAAATTTGGGACAAAGCAACTTGGGAAAAATGTGATGAAGAAATTTCAGCAGATGAAATAGCAGAAAATATGACAATGCTAGGAATTTAAATTCGGTTTTTATGGGAAGTAACATTCTTCTCTAAAAATATATTTACAAAAGATTACCAAAAAAGGAAGAAACACAAAAGATAAAAAGCTATATACAAAAGATAAAGAATAAAAAATACAAAAGAAAAAATTAAAAGGTACAAAAGAAAAAAATCTTAAGTTTATAAACAAATGATTTATAATCTACAAAAGATTTTAAAAAGTCAAAAGATATTTATTAACTAACAAAAGCAAAAAAATATAAATACAAAAGAATAATTTGCACTAAAGGAAAGTTTATAAATATACCAAAGAATAATAATAGCATGAGACACAGTTGGAATTACTTAAAAATTAAAATTGCCAACTGCTCATGCTATTTAGAGCCTATAAAAATATAAATTAGGAGAAAAAAGTGGAATTTAAACATGAGCCAGTTATGCTAAATGAATGCATAGATGGGTTAAATATAAAACCAGATGGAATATATGTAGATGGCACCTTTGGGGGAGCAGGCCATAGTAGTGAAATTGCAAAAAGACTATCTAATAAAGGCCTTTTAATTGGGATAGATAGAGATGAAGAAGCATTAAAAGCAGCTAAAGAAAAACTAAAACAATATTCAAACATAAAATACATACATGGAAATCATGATGACATAGAAAAGCTACTAATAGAAAGTGGAATAAATAAAGTAGATGGAATATTACTAGACTTAGGAGTTTCTTCATATCAACTAGATGAAAGAAACAGGGGCTTTAGCTATATGGGAGAAGCCAAGCTTGACATGAGAATGGATAAAACTCAAAGTTTAACAGCAAAAGTAGTTATAAATACATACAAAGAGGAAGACTTAAAAAATATAATATCAGAATATGGAGAAGAAAAATTTGCAAAACAAATAGCAGCTAATATTGTAAAACAAAGAAGTATAAAAGAAATAGAAACAACCACTGAATTAGTAGAAATTATAAAAAAATCAATACCAGTTTCAAAGCAAAAAGATGGACATCCTGCAAAAAGAACGTTTCAGGCAATAAGAATAGAAGTAAACAATGAAATTAAGCCACTATTTAACACAATAAAACAATGTGTGAAAATTTTAAATAGTAAAGGAAGACTAGCAGTAATAACATTTCATTCATTAGAAGACAGAAGTGTAAAAAAAGCCTTCCAAGAACTTGAAGGTATATGTACTTGCCCAAGCGATTTGCCATATTGTGTATGTGGCTATAAAAGCGAAGGCAAAGTTATTAATAAAAAGCCAATAATAGCAAGCAGAGAAGAACTTGAAAATAATTCAAGGTCAAAAAGTGCTAAATTAAGAATTTTTGAAAAAATATAAGCAAAAGAAAAGAGGTGAGAAACCGTGGCATATAATGCAAGGTCAAACTACCAATATGAAACAAGCCCAAAGAAATTACAACCAGAATATGAACCAAATAGAAAAAAAATAGAACCAACAAAAGCTAAAAAAGTGACTACTAGTAAAAAACTAAATAAAAAAGTAAGAAGAAAAGCAAAGTTAAATACAAAAAGTCAAATTACCTTATATGTAATAATAGGCTTTTTAACATTATTTGCAGTATGCTACAGAAACTCACAAATTACAGAAAGCTTTAACGAAAAAGAAAATCTAAAAAAAGAACTAAGTAGTATTCAAAAAGAAAATGAACAGTTAAAAGTAAATATAGAAAATAGTTTAAACCTAAAGAATATAGAGCAAATGGCAAAAGAAAGACTAGGAATGCAAAAATTAGAAAATAGTCAAAAAGTATATGTAAATTTGCCAAAAAAAGATTATATAGAATCTGCAACAGAAGAGGTAGTAGTACAAGAAGAGCTAAACATATGGCAAAAAATATGGAAAGGCTTAACAAATAGTATAAAATAAAAGGATGATTTATAAAGATATAAATTGTTCTTTTTTTATGCGAAATTTCATATTCTATTATAATAGAACAATTATAAATTATAATAATAACAAAATTATTTATGTTCTTATATAAGGAAATTTTTTAGATGTAGGGGCGATGATGGCATCGCCCGTAGCTACAACGGCATACTAAAAAATATTTATTTAAGCCATTTCTTCGAAGGGCGGACGTTAATAATCGCCCCTACATCCTTATTTTTAACAGGTGACAGCAATAGTACTGTAGAAGGCTCGTAGCATTTGTAGCTATTTAGCCTCATTTGTAATTGGAAACAAAATAGAGAAGAACCACAAGTAAAAAACGAAATAATTTAGCTAGATTAGGAAGTACCTTAATAGCAAAAATCAATATAAGACATCTAAAATAAGGGAGTTAAAAATACTAAATACGAAAACAATGTTTTGAGAAAGGATGGAAGAAAAAAATGAAAAGTACAAGAAAAGATATTGTAAATGACCTAAGAAATAAAAAGAATAATAAAAAAAGAACACAAAGGCAAATCGTAAAAAATAAATTAGAAAAACAAATAAATAATCAAAACAATAGTAAAGAAATAAACAAACTAAAAAAGAAAAAGCCAATCAATTTTAATAAAATTAATAAAAAAGTAGTAAAAGAAGTAGGAAAAATACCAGGAGAAATGACAAGGAAGAAAAATATAAAAATAGAATTAATAATAGCAATAGCATTACTTGTAGCTTTAAGTACAAAAATAGCATTCATACAATTTATTCAAGGTGATGAGCTAGAAGCCATGGCATATAAACAACAAACTTTGGATAGAAAAATAAACCCAAAAAGAGGTACAATATATGATAGTACTGGAAAAGTAGCATTAGCACTAAGTAGCACAGTAGAAACAGTAACAGTAAATCCAGTAAATATAGCCAAAGAAGATAAAGAAAAAGTAGCAACGGCACTTGCAAATATATTTAATTTAGACTATGAAACCGTATTAAAAAAAGTAACTAAAAGAAGTTCGATAGAAACAATAGTAAAAAAAGTAGAAAAAACTGAAAGCGACAAACTAAGAGTATGGATGCAGCAAAATAATATAGATAAAGGAATTAATATAGATGAAGATACAAAAAGATATTACCCATATAACAATTTAGCATCACAAGTAATTGGCTTTTGCGGAAGTGATAATCAAGGTTTAGATGGAATAGAAGCCTTATATGATAAAGAATTAAAAGGGGAAAAAGGTAAAATAGTAAAAATAACAGATGCCACTGGAGGAGAAATAAAAAGTAGTACAGAAGATTATATAGAAGCAATTGACGGGAAAGATTTAATTTTAACTATAGATAGCGTAATACAGGGAATTGCAGAAAAGTATTTAAAAGAAGCATGTATTGATAATAAATGTACCGATGGAGGGAACATTATAATAATGAACCCTCAAAATGGAGATATTCTAGGTCTAGCAGGATATCCAAACTATAATTTAAACGAACCATATAGTCCAAATACAGAAGAACTAAAATCAGTATGGGATAGTATGGAACAATCAGAAAAAACTAAAAATCTTCAAGCGATGTGGAGAAATAAAGGGGTATCAGACACATATGAACCAGGTTCTACCTTTAAACTAGTAACAGCATCAGCATCGCTAGAAGAAAAAATAGCAGAAGTAGATAAAGAAGGGGAATTTTGTTGTACAGGAAGTATTGAAGTAGCAGGTGTTCGAATAAAATGTTGGAGGCATTATAGACCACATGGACCAGAAAGTTTAAGACAAGGATTAATGAATTCGTGTAATCCAGTTTTTATAGGTTTAGGACAAAAACTAGGTGTGCATAAATACTATGAATACCTAAATAAATTTGGCTTTTTAAGAAGAACAGGAATAGACTTACCAGGAGAAGCAGGTTCAATATTTTTAAAAGAAGAAAAAGTAGGACCAGTAGAGCTTCGGAACAATAGCATTTGGGCAAAGGTTTGAAGTAACGCCAATACAAATGGTAACAATGGTATCGGCGATAGCGAATGGAGGAACATATATACAGCCAAGAGTAGTAAATGCGACTATTGATAGTAAAACAGGAGAGAAAAAAGAAATAGAAATAATAAAAAAAGATAGAGTAATATCAGAAGAAACAGCCAAAAACGTACTTAGCATGATGGAAAGCGTTGTAGCAGAAGGAACAGGAAAAAACTCACAAGTTAAAGGCTATAGAATAGGTGGAAAAACAGGAACATCAGAAGATGGTGTAAATACAGGAAAATATGTAACATCATTTATAGGAGTAGCGCCAATATCAAACCCAACAGTAGCAGTGCTAGTAACCTTATATAATCCAACAGGAGAAGGAGGACACCAAGGAGGTGCGTGGGTAATTTTAACAACACACACTAAAGCTATCAAAAAATCAATAATGATATAAACTATCAAATTAAAGAAAGAGAGCGATTTATCGCTCTTAAATAATGCAAAAAAATAACCGAAAAGTATGATATAAGTTGTTGTTATAATTGTTTTTTTGTGATAATATAAAAAAGAAAAGATATATAGGAGAAATGTATGTTTAAATTAAAAGAAATTGCAAGTATTATAGATGGAAATATAATATGTGGAAATAAAAATATAATAGTTAAAAATTATTGCTTAACACAAAAGATAAGAGAGATGAAAAATTATTTTTTTATTCCAATTATATTTAGAAAAGTTAATAGAGAAATTTACATTTTAGACCATGTAAGAAATGGTTGCATGGGATTTTTGATAAACAAGAATTCTGAGAACAAAAAAGAAATAGAAAATATGGCTCAAAAAATAAATCCTAATATTTGTATCATAGAAGTTGAATCAGTTAATAATGCAATATATAAGTTAGGGATAAAATGCAGGGAAGATAATATTGAAAAACCAATTGTTGCTATAACTGGAAGTGTTGGAAAGACAACTCTTTGTAGTATAATATCACAAGTTTTAGAAACGGAAATAAAACTATTGCACGACTTTAAGAATGAAAATAATAATACGGCAAGTCATATTTCTTTAAGTTATTTATTTTTAGATAATTATGATATGGCAGTAACTGAAATTGGAATTAGTGATTTTGGAAAAATGAATGATTTATCTAAATTAGTAAAACCATCAATAGCAGTTATAAATTCTATTGGAACAGCACATATTAATAAATTAAAATCTAAAGAGAATATATTAAAAGAAAAATTACATATAACAGATTATATAACAGATAAAAAAATATTATTTTTAAATTCTGATGATGAATATTTAAGAAAAGTAAATGAAACTGAAGGTTATGAAATAAGATATTATAGTATCAATGAAGCTAATAATATTAATAGAATTAATGGGAAAATTAGTTTTAATACTAAAATATATGGTATAGACACAAATTTCAAACTAAATCTTTATGAGAAATATAATATAAGAAACATCATCTTAGCGATAAAAATTGCTGAAATATATAATATAAAATATCAAAATATAGTAAGAGCTATAAATGAATTTAAACCAGTTGAAGGTAGATTTAAAATATTAAAAAATGTGCATAGAGATATTACATTAATTGATGATACATATAGTTCTTGTTTTGAATCTGTAAAAATGGGATTAGAATCTGCAAATAAAATAAAAAGTAAAAGAAAAATTGCAGTTTTAGGAACTATAGGAGCAGGTTCTACTTTAGAAGAAACTTCTAAAATACATGAAGAAATAGGAAATTATTTTAATAATTTAAACTTCAATTATATATATTTAATAGGAGATTTTACAAAACACATTTATAAAGGAGCTTTAAATGTTTTAGAAGAAAAATATATAAAAAAATTTAGAACAATTGAACTATTATTGGGAGATTTAGAAGAAAATATTAGAGATGGAGATTTAGTATATTTTAAAGAATCTGGATTTCAAAATTTTGAAAAAATTATAGAAAAATTGAAAAATGAATTTGAAATAATTTAATAAATTATTTATATAATTTGTTTAGAACATCATAAAATATAGAACCTCGGAGAGCAAGGAGGTTTTAGGAGATTTTCTCCTAAACAGCGATTTGTGGTCCAAAAGACCATGCTGGCAAATAAACCGTATAAAAAAAGTGAAAGGTATTATTCGGAGCAAATGAAATTTGTTCTTTCAAATTATACTGCGTTTTACTAGTATAATTTTATCTTAGAAAATGATTATTGTAAAAGATATAAAAATATGATAATATCTAAAGTAGATAAATAAAATATAGATATTATAAGATGATTTATTATAAAGTAAAGAAAGTGAGATGATAAATTTGAAAATATATCATGGTAGCACGGTTATTGTAGAAAAGCCAAGTTTAGAAATATTAAATTATAGAACAGATTTTGGAAAAGGTTTTTATACAACAACAGATATTGAACAAGCAAAAAGATGGACAAAAATAAAAAAAGGAAGAATACAAGAAGAAAATAAAGATGAGAATATAAAAAGATATATTAATATTTATGAATATACAGAAAATGATGAATTAAAAATTTTAGATTTTATAGAAGCAACTGAAGAATGGCTTGATTTTGTATATAAAAATAGAAAAAGTAAAGAACTCTTACATGATTATGATATTGTAAAAGGTCCAGTAGCTGATGACAACTTATTTGCTACATTAAGATTATATGAAAGAAATTATACATCTAAAGAAGATACTATAAGAGCACTAAAAACATATAAATTAGTAAATCAAATTTCATTTCATACACCAAAAGCAATAGACACGATTAAATATATAGAAACAAAGGAGGTTGAAGAGAATGAATAATAATAAAACATTAGAAAATATGTTATGGATATTTATACCAAATATAGCAAAAATAATATCAAATAGAAAAGGTATAAGCTTAAAAAAAGCAAATGAATTTATATACAATTCAAATATATATAAAAAATTAGAAGATAAAAATAGCAAAATGTGGTATTATTCTGATGAAATATTAGCTGACTTTTTTATAAATGAATATGAGAAGAATGAGTTATATGGGGTGTAGTATGGAAGAAGATATTGAATATAAGACAAATGAATTTGTGATTTTTTGTATAGAAGTCTTTAAAGAAGAAAATAAACTTACAGGAAAAGAAGTGTATGAATTATTTGAAAAATATGGAGTATTAAAGTATTTATATGACGGGTATGATATGTTACATACACAAGGCGACGGGTGGATTATGAATGATATAAATGAATTTTTAAAGATTAGAGGATATAATGTAAAATAAAGATACCTATATTTTAAAATATAAAACTAGAGATTAGTAAAAAATAATTTCTAGTTATTTTTTATGCAATTTTTTAAAAAATTATACCTTTTGAACTTTCAAATGGCAGATACATTATTAAAAAGTTTAAGAAATTTTATAAAATTTTCCGACTTTTTATAAAATGGTGACATATACCTAGTAGAGAGATTTAAAAAATTTTAAGAAAAGTTACATTTTGAATAGTAATTTGGAACTTATCTACTAGAAGGACAAATTAGTAATAAAAAATAATCAAAGTTAATAAACTTTAACAAATGAAAAAGGAAAGGTATATAAGTTTTGAAAGAAAAGAGCAAAATTATAGATTACTTATTAAATACAAAGAACCCATATCAAATAAAAGTTGGAGAGATGACAGTAGAAATGGAATATTCGGATACAAACAAAACATTTAATATATGTATGGTAAACATTTTAAAACAAAAATACAAAAAGGGCTGACATTTATTTTGGAGCACGTTACAATATATACGGAAGGAGGTAAAAATTTAATGGCAGGAAGAAAATCAAAATATTCTTCTAATGAAAATAATATTATAAAAAATAAAATATGGTCTGTTGCATTATATATAAGGCTTTCACAAGAAGACGAAGATAATCGGAAAAGAAAAGCAAGAGAGTAATAGTGTAACAAGTCAAAAAACATTGCTAAATGAATTCATAGAAGAACATGATGATTTGATAGTTTATGATACTTATATAGATGATGGATTTACAGGAACAGATTTTAATAGACCTTCATTTCAAAGGTTATTAGAAGATATGAGAAATGGAAATATTAATTGTGTGCTTGTAAAAGATTTATCAAGACTTGGAAGAAATTATATAGAAGTTGGAAATTATATAGAGCAAGTTTTTCCATTATTTAATATAAGATTTATTGCCATTAATGATTTTGTAGATAGTTTTAAAAATCCATCAAGTACAAATACAATATTAGTACCATTTAAAAACTTAATAAATGATGAATATTGCCGAGATACATCAATTAAGATAAGAACATCTTTAAATGGAAAAAAGAAAAAAGGAGAGTTTATAGGAGCATTTCCATCTTATGGATATATTAAAGATCCAAAAGATAAGCATAAGTTAATAATTGACAAAAGTGTTGCAAACATTATAAAAAATATATTTAATTGGAATGTAAATGAAGGATTAGGGAAAATAGCAATATGCCACAGATTAAATGATTTAGGAATATTAAATCCTACAGGACATAAAAAACTAGAATTAGGACAAAATTACAATAATTACGGAATACAAGACAATACATATACTTGGACACCTTCTACAGTACGAAATATTTTAAATAATGAAGTGTATTGCCGGCACTACAGTTCAGGGGAAAAGAAGAACAAAAAGCTATAAAGTACATAAAGTGGAACAAGTGCCAAAGGAAGAATGGGTAAGGGTAGAAAATACCCATGAAGCTATTATTGATAAAGAAATTTTTGAAAAAGCACAAGAACTGAGCAAAAGAGATACGAAGGTATCTCAAAAAACAAAAGAATTATCAGTATGGGCAGGTTTTCTGAGGTGTAGCGATTGCAAAAGAGCAATGAACAAAAAAAGCAGTACCAATAAAAGTGGTAGCAAGTATGAATATTATATTTGCAGTACGTATAGGAAAAAATCAAACAACTTATGCACAAAACATAGTATAAAAGTGGAAAATTTAGAGAAAGCAGTGATAAAAGCTATTAATTTTCATATTGATTTATTAATTGACACAGAGGAAATCGTAAAACAAATAAATAGTGTAGGGGTGGCTATTAGCCGTCCGCAGATAATAGACAATATGATTATAGAAAAACAAAATGAGATTTCCCAAATATCAAATTTTAAAAGAACATTATATGAAGATTGGAAAAACGAAGATATAACAAGAGAAGAATATTTAGAATATAAACAAAAATATGAAAATGATATTGAAAAACTAAAGAGAAACATAGAAAAGTTAGAAAACGAAAAACAAAAGTATGAAAATCAAAGTATAAGTAGTAATGAATGGATAGAAAAATTTAAAGAGAAAAAAGGAATTACAGAACTTTCAAGAGATATAATGATGGAACTAATAGATTGTATATATGTAAAAGAAAATGGAGATATAAAAATAAAGTTTAAATTTGAAGATGAGTTTAAGAGATGCTTAGAATACATACAGAATAATAAAATAACACTAGAAAAACAAGTAGTAAATTTGTAAGATTTGTGTTGTTATAATTAACCAAGGAGGAGGAGTCGCAGCACCAATAGGCTCACAAATATTTGGAGAAGTGCTACCATATTTAGAAGTAGTAAAAGATGGAGAACTAGAAGAAGAAACACCACTAATAGAGATACCAAACGTAGTAGGAATGAGCATAAAAGAAGCAAGCAAAATTTTAAAAGAAAATAAACTAGAAGCAAAAATGGAAGCTCAAGAAGGGTTAGATACAGAAAACACTACTGTAAAAAAACAAACACCAAGCGCTGGAATAGCAGTAAAAAGTGGAAACAATGTATACTTAGAGTATTGATTATAATAATATACTTGATATAATAATTAAAACATTTAATTATTATATAGCAGTAGAATTAAAGTATTAAAAAATAGTGTAGAATCTTAATCTAATTAAAAAAATGAAAAGAGATTAGTATTATAAATAAATTATACTAATCTCTAATGGCTATTTTATAGCCCCTCTCTCGTATCAATATTAAATTTTTAGTCTATTGTTTCAATATCATAAGGTAACCACATTTTAGGGTTAAAGTTCAATGAATACTTATAGTTATTAACGTCAGAAGACGTGATATCTTCAACAACATAAGTAACATTGTCGCTCAGACCAATAAAATGCTTTTTATAGTTACCTGCTTCATCCTCCACTATAATTTCCAACTGATTATCAGCTGTATCAGCTGTAATGGAGATTTTACCAGTCATTTGAAACAGAACATCGCCTTTCAAGCAATTAATGACTGTAATTTGTCTAACATTATTGAAGTTGTCAGCCTCTTGCGATAGATTATAAGAGACCCGATTCGCCTGTGTATCGCAAGCTGTTAAACTAAGTGAAATTAATACTACAGTTACAAGTGCAATGATCTTTTTGTTCATATTTTTACCTCACCTTTTTTATTTTTAGTCAAATTACTTTTTACGAGAGAGTTTTTTCAAATTTGACTTGTACTTATTATACTATATTATGTTACTAGTTGCAATAATATTTCCAAAAAAATTATTATAAAAGTAAACTTCTTTGTTAATCTTTTAATTTACTTAATCATATGTTATAATAATACAAAATAGAAAAAGAGGTAAATATGTTAAAAACTATAAAAAAGAATGTACAAGCAGAGATAATAGAAAAAAAATCTAAATTTATAGCAAACTTGATATATGTACAAACAGAGGAGCAGGCAGAGGAAGAACTAAAAAAAATAAGAAAAAAATATTATGATGCAAAACATAACTGTTTTGCATATAGCATAATGACAGAAGCAGGGATAGTAAATAAATCATCAGATGATGGCGAACCAAGTAAAACAGCAGGGCTACCTATATTAAACATAATAACTAAAAAGGAATTAATAAATGTACTAGTAGTAGTAACAAGGTATTTTGGTGGAATACTACTAGGAACAGGAGGATTAGTTAGGGCATATTCAGAAAGCACACAAGAAGCTATAAAAAAAGCAGAGTTTGTTATAGAGGAAAAAGGATATGAATTAGAAATAATAATTAGCTACAATGATTTTGAGAAATTCAAATTTTACTGTAAAGAAAAAAATATAGAAATAATAAATGTAATATATAATGAAAAAATAACATGTAATATCCAGTTAAACAATGATGAAAAAGATAAATTGTTAAATAATTTAAAAGAATTAAGTTTTAAAATAGAAGAATATAAAGTAATAAAACAAAAAAATATAAGAAAAAATATTGATATATGAATTAATTGAAAGAAAATTTGAAAAAATTTCCAAAAAGTATTGCAAAAAATATTCATTAATAATATAATCAAAATTGTAAAACAAACTTACAATTTTTGGAAATAAGGAGGAAATAAAGTGAGTGAAAAAGTAAAGGTAATAATTGCAGACGATAATCCAGACTTCGTAAATACGTTAATGGAAAATTTAGAAAAAGAGGAGGATCTAGAAGTAATAGGAATAGCAAGAGATGGTCAAGAAGCAGTATCATTAATACTAGAAAAAAAGCCAGATATAGCATTATTAGATGTAATTATGCCACACTTAGATGGTTTAGGTGTTTTAGAAAGCTTGCAAGAATCACAAATAGAGAAAATGCCAATGTGTATAATGCTTTCAGCAGTTGGGCAAGATAAAGTAACACAAAGAGCAATAAACTTAGGTGCAGAATATTACATAGTAAAACCTTTTGATATACAACTTTTAATAAAGAGAATAAAAGACTTTAAATACTATGTACCAGGAACAATTAAAGGAAACTATGCTAGTAGAGAAATAAAACCAAAATACATACAAATAGCACCAGAAAATAAAAAAGATGAAAATGGAGTAGAGGCATTAGTAACAAATGTAATTCATGAAGTAGGAGTGCCAGCACATATAAAAGGTTATCAATATTTAAGAGAAGCAATAATAATGGTAGTAAATAATATAGACGTAATAAATCAAATAACAAAACAGTTATATCCTGAAATAGCTGCAAAATACGGAACAACCCCATCAAGAGTAGAAAGAGCAATACGTCATGCAATAGAAGTAGCATGGGCAAGAGGTCAAACAGACACTGTAGAAAACATATTCGGCTACACAGTATCAGCAGCAAAAGGAAAGCCAACAAATTCAGAATTTATAGCAATGATAGCTGATAAATTAAGACTTGAATTAAAAACAGCATAAAATAAAGCAAACCATTGAAGCGCAAGAGTTATAAAAAAGTAGTAATACCAATAAACCAAAATTTATAGGTACTACTTGCACTGGAATTAGTGAAAAATCAGCAACGAATGCAATAAACCAATTTAATATAATGCAATAAACTTTCAAAATTTATTGGTCATTATTTCAAATATTTGTTTAGAAATAATATCAATAAAATTTGGAGGTTTTTTGTTATGGAAAAAATTGATTTAGAAGTGGACGATTTTATTAATTATTGTGATTATAAAAATTTATCTACAAAAACAATTGGCAGTTATGAACAAACATTAAGACTTTTTATAAGATATTTACAAGAAGAATGTAAAATCACAAGAACAGAGCAAGTAAAAGAGCAGACTATTAAAGACTATTTAACAAATATTAAGGAAAGGGGAAAATACACAGTAGTTGCAAATGATAGTTCCAAAAGATTTAATAACCCACAAAATAGGCAAGATTTTGGTAAAAAAGTAAGTATGGCAACAGTGAATAATTACACAAGAAATTTAAGAGTATATTTTAATTATATGTATGATAGTAGACTAATAAAAGTAAACCCTATGAAAAAGATTAAGCCAACAAGAATACCAAGAAAAGCAAAAGGCTATTTGAATGATAAAGATTTTAACAACTTATTAAAAAGTTTTGATTTATCAAAATTTCACGAATACAGAGACTATGTTATTACACAACTTATTTTTGATACTGGAATGCGAATAGGCGAATGTTTAATGATTAGAGACGAAACAGATATAAACTTTAATGAAAGAACAATATTTTTGCCAGCAGATAACACCAAAGGAAAAAAGGACAGATATGTTTTCTTTTCAATGCAAATGGCAACAGAACTAAGAAGATGGTTACAATATAGAGATAGATATAAAGAAAGCGAATTTTTATTTTGCACAATAAAGGGAAGCCAATTACTAGAAAGAAGTTTTGAAAGTAATTTTACCAATTATGGCGAAAGAATAGGCAATAAGGACATATCACCACACTTAATAAGAAATAATTTTGCCAAAAGATTTTTAATGAATGGTGGAGATATATACACACTATCAAAAATATTAGGTCATTCAAGTGTAAAAGTAACAGAAGAATGTTACTTAGATTTACAAACAGAAGATTTAAGAATACAATATCAAAAGCATTCGCCACTTATGAACTTAAAAAGAGCATAGAAAGGGGAAAAATTATGGAACAAATAAACGAAACAGAACTAAAAAGAATAGTAAAAAATATGAAAGGAAAGACAATAGAACTAAAAATTGATGGTGTAATATCACTAGACATTACAATGCAAAAAGTAAAATGCAGTTATAACATAAAAAATGGAATGTTAAATATATACGATAATCAAGCAGACAAAAGAATTACAATAGAAACACTTATAGCATATATGATTAAGGCAAGTGAAAATAAGAAAACAATTGAAATAAAACTAGATAATGACGAAGATATAATAATGCATATTATATAAAGGAAACGCGCCAAAATTTTGAATATTCGATTTTCTGGCGCGCGCAGTATAAATTTAAGCATTCAAGATTAAAAAGGCTTAAAATTGATTTTGAAAGTTATAAAATTGTTGACAATTGGTAAAATCTCAAGTATAATAAAAATAGGAAATGGAGAAACCCACAAACGTGGTTCGCCAGAATTGATATGAAAAAACACATCGCAACTGTCAAATTACAGATGTGTTTTTTTATTGGTCTATTCGCTTTTGCTCATAATTATTGCTAATGCTATAACTAAGGCAATTGCTATGATAGTCATTCCAAGTAGTCCATAGTATAATATGTATATAACTGTTATTAAGTAATTTGTATCTATCATAAGCCTCACCTCCTTGTTGGAGGCAAACCACATCTGCTTGTTCTCATTCCCTATGCCTAATACTATATAATAATTTTTAGTAATTATCAATAGAAATAGACAAATTAGTTAAATTTTTACAAAAAGGTAAATAAAAGCGCGCAAAAAAGTCAAGTATTCAACTTTTGGCGCGTTACTTTTTTATTCTTTTGGGTAAGCATTAGCAACTTTTGAAATACCACAAATGTAGTTCATATCTACATTATAAAATTTTGCTAATAACATTAGACTTTCAAGTGGTATTTTAGTAGTTCCATTTTCGTAATTGCTATATGCTTTTTGGCATACACTTAGCAAATCGGCAATTTGTTGTTGTGTGTAAAACTTTTGTACCCTTAGACTTCTTAAAATACTACAATATTCCATTGTTATCAGTCCTTTATTTGCTAATCTTCTTCGTCTTCTGTAATAGGTTCAATTACTAAGTTTGCAATTTTAGCCATTTTTACTTTTTTTTTGTGCCTCTTTTCTTTGTTATATCGCTTTTATTTACAATAACTTTTGAACACTCTGTAATAATCTTTTGTAGGTAACTTTCGGACGTTACTTTTTTAGAACTCTCTGTTAACTCATTTGCGTCATTAATTTTTCTTATAGTATCAAAAAACTCTGGTGGGCAAATTGCTTGTTTAGTTACAGTATCAAGTGTAATTTTCATAGTTCTCAAATCCTTTCTTTTTACAATTTATGACATTATAGTAACAGAAAAGACAATAAAACGCACTATGATAGAATGATAAGTTCTAAAGTAGAATAAATTATTCTAAAAAACGAGTAAAAATAAGTATAAAACGTTCTAAAATAGAAGCAATACTACTATTGCAAAATAAAAACGCGCCAAACCATTACAACAGTAAGGAAAAACAAGTAGAATAAAACATTCTATTACAGAATAAATAGTTCTTAAATAGAAGTAGACATACTACAAATGCAATGAGAAGCGGGAAGAAAAGGAAAAATAATAGATAAGTTATAAGAAAATTATATAAAAATGCGCGCAGAAACTCAAATGTTTGAAATCTGGTTCGCTGCGAATTATAATTAAAAGGGGTAAAATAAGCCTTTCGCAAACGCGCCGACCAAAGACAAATATTTGAAATTTAGTAGAAATTTTTTTATAATTATTATAGAAAAACCAAAAACAAGTGAAAGAAAAAAGAAAAGTTGAATATTCAAAATTTTTTTTATAGATTATTTATTAACCAGTTTTACATTATAGATAGCAGAGGAAATAACCTTTGTATTTATAATTTCATATATAGGAGAATCAAAAAATGGAACTAGAAAAAGAAAAAGTAATTGAAAGAATAAAAGAAGCAAAAGCATATGGTTTAAGTTACAGTAAATTAGCAAGAGAAATAGGACTACAACCCATTACTATATATATGTTTATTAATGGTACTTACAATATGTCAAAAACAAAACAATTACAAGCCTTATGTTTTATAGAAAAGTATATTGAACAAGTGAAAGAACAACTAAGAATAATTGAACACAAGGGGTTATGCACCAAATGAAAAGTTTAGAAAAGCAATTTGAGGAATTAATAATAAGTAATGTTCCAAAAAATATCAATTTAGCATTACCAGTAGGACAAGACATAGAGTTGAAAAGTATTTTAGAAAATTTAGTAGAAAAAGTAAATGAAAATAGTAAGCAAATAGAAGCGGTTAGACGTGATATTTTTGCACTAGAAACAAAAATGCGCAGAAATGATAGTTATTTTAAAAGTTATTGGTAGGAGGAAAAAATGGACATTTTAGATTTAAGAGAGCCAAACAAAGTAATAAATATGGCAATACAAATTGTAGAAGATTTACAGTATTATAAAACAAGAGAACTTATGAAAATAAATAAAATGGACGAAATAGAAAAAGAGAAACTAGGAAATGAATACATTGTAAATGTTTGTTTAGTATTACAACAATATGAGAAACTTATAGACGATTTAGAAAAAGTTAGAGATTTTGCAAGTGAGCAACTTATAAAAATTGTAGAAGAAAATAGTAAAAGTAAAATAGGGGAATAGTTTTAGGAAAAAAAGAAAAATTTAAAATAAAATAGTTTTGTATGTAGCAACAGCAGAAAGTTAAGAAAAAATATTGAAAAGTTAAAATAAGTTAATACATAGAATAAAAAACAAGGGAAAATAATTATAATAATTTACAGTAGAAAAGAAAAAAAGAATAATAAAAAATGAAAGTTATATAAAAAAGTCAATTATAGTGTTAGGCAATAACGCGCGAAAATCAAAATTTAAGCGTTTTCGCGCCAGCCAACCTATACGATTATACGTTACTTGCAAAAGGTGTATACTTACCACGTATGTGGCAAAATGAGTAGGGGGGTATACTGTATTTAATTACAAACTCTTTTGCATTAGTTATCGTCTTGTATGTAGTTACAAGTTGTCCTATACTCATAATAAGAAAGTGAGTTGAAACATAAGCAGTAGGTGGGGAAAGTAAAAAACTAGTGGGTAATATAATAATGTAATTTTATAATGATATTTTAATTATAATTTATTTTAATATATAAGCCCCTACTCACACTACTATGCATAAAAATAAGTAGTAAAAAGTAGAACTAAAAAAGCCCTACTTTTTCCCTTTTGTTTCATATTTTGTTAAGTCTGTGTTATCAAGTGCATATTTAATACAACTTACAAGAACATTGTTAAAACTCATTTCTTCTGCTTCTGCGATTTTCCTAAGTGTATTATCTATACTTTCTGGAAGACGAATAGACAATTTGACATTGCTATCTTTATATTTTGATATTTCAAACATAATTTTCACCTCAATACAATTGTCGCATAAAAGAAAACACAATAATACTAGACAGAAAGGAAGACAAAAGTATTGCATAATATTATGATATATGTTACAATTTGTCATATAAAGTAAGAAAGGGGAAAAGATTATGGAAGAAAAAGAATATTATAGTTCAAGTAAAATAGGAACAATAATAAAAGACTTAGCAATACTAGTTATAATCTTAGGAATAGTTATAGGTTTTATAGTAGCGGTTTCTACTAATATAGCAATAGGAATTACAATAGTGTTGGGAATGTCTGCATTCTCTTTATTATCATATGCATTAGGAGAAATAATAATATTATTACACGATATAAGAGAAAATACAGAACATTTGAGAGATAGAGTGGAGGAAAAAATAGAAGTATGGAAAAAAGTAGAAAAAAGTATGTAGGTTTGAAAGGTGTTAATGTTGCTATAATAATTATTATGATATTTATAATAACTATAATAATATCAAAAGTAGTAGCAGACAATATGTCAAATAAGAACTTAAATAATATTACTAGTGAATATAAAGAACAACCAGAAGAAAACAAAATTGTAACAACTCCTAGAGTAGAGGGAATGTCATTTGAAGAAGCCAAAAGAGAATTAGAAAAATACAATTTAAAAATTGAAAAAATAGAAGAAAAAACTACAAAAGTACTGAAAGGCTATGTATTAAGGCAAGAGCCAAAATATAATACTAAAATCGAAGAAAATAGTATAGTAAAAGTATATGTAAGTATTAATAAATAGAAAGGAATAAATTATGGAAGAAAATAATTTGCAAATATTAAATGCAATAAAAGATAGCACTAATAAAATAATAGAGGAAATAAGAGTTAATAGCGATTTGGTAATTAAAGAAAATCAATTAAATAGCATTAGAATTAATGATTTTAGCGAAAAACAAAAAAATACAATTATAGAATTAAAAGAACAATATTACGAATTAAAAGAACAAAATAAGTATGGAGAAGCACAAGAAAAAATACAAGAACTTGTAAATACGATAGAAGACTTTAAAAAGGTAGACGAAACACCGAATGTTACAATTACTCCAATGTATCAAATAGAAGTAGAAACAAACTACTATACACTAGAAGTAAGTGGAACTATTACAAATAATGATAGTAGAAATTTAGAAAATATAATGGTTGATATTAGTGTTTATTCTTTTTATGATGATGTAAGAGTTGCTACTATTAAGGCATATATGGATAAATTAAATGCAGGAGAAACAGCATTATTAAGTGGTAGTAAATTTATAAGAAAATCTCTTGTTGATAGCACAAAGTTTAAATACAAAGTTGAAATTGTAAGATTTTGGTATGAATAGGAGATTTGTAAAATGACCAATTTAGAAAAAAGAAATAAATATGCACAACTAATGAAAAAACTAGAAGAAGCAACTAATAATGAATATTATTATGAAGCAATATTTATAGAATATGCAATATTTGAAGAAAGAACAAGGGCAATGTTTGAACATGCACAGGTACCATACAAAAATAAAAATGATAAGGAATATTCAATAGATAAAAAGTTAAGAACTATTAAAACAAATAAGTATTTTCAAGACCAATATATAAAGAAACATATCACAGAGGAATTGCTAGATAAAATTATTGACTGGAAAAATCAAAGAAATAAACTAATGCACGATATAATAAAATCAAACTATGACAATGAGAAAGTTAAAAATCTATCATTACAAGGGGAATGTTTGGCAAAGAAAATAAATAGTAAATCACAATTGGTTAATAACTATTTAGATAAAAAAATTATGATACATAGTTAAAGACAAAACAAAAGCAGTAGACAATGAAAGTCTATTGCTTATTTTTTTCCCCAAAATTAAATAACCAATTTTTAAGTTATTCTATGGTGTTCGCGCCAGCTACTACTTAAATTATATATAGAAGCGGTTTTGCCCCATATTCTATTACTTTTGCACTTGTTCGCAGAGAAAAATTGAATAGTTATTTTTCACTTGTTTTATGCTGTTCGCGCCAACTAAAAAAAGTGATTTATTGCTATTGCATTTGCTTATACAATGTAGTACAATTATAGCAATAAACAAATAGAGAATAATGCAATAAACATTTGAAAAGTATAGCATAATTTATTGGGTAAGCAGTTTTTGTTCATTAAGCAAAAGTATTGAAAATAGGCAGTTCTAACAGTATCAGCAGCCAAAGGAAAACCAACGAATTCAGAATTTATAGCGATGATAGCTGATAAATTGAGATTAGAATTAAAAACAGCATAGGAGTTTAGCAAATAATTGAAGCGCAAGAGTTATAAAAAAGTAGTAATACCAATAAACTAAAATTTATAGGTACTACTTGTACTGAAACTAGTGAAAAATCGGAAATAGTTGCAATAAACCAATTTAATATAATGCAATAAACTTTCAAAATTTATTGGTCATTATTTCAAATATTTGTTTAGAAATAATATCAATAAAATTTGGAGGTTTTTGTTATGAAAAAAAATTGATTTATTTGTTTTCATTTTTATGATATTGAAAATTGATAATAATAAAAAAATATATAATGATATTTATTCATTTTTTTTGTACAAGTTGAATATAATATAATATGCCACATTTTCAAGGGAATAAAGAATTTTAAATTATGTTTAGTTCTCAAAAACCTTATAAATAAAGGTTTTTAAAATATAATTAAAATTTGACAAGCTTCAATAAAAATGATATAATTTTTTTGTTACATAAAAGGAGGTATATTTTATGAACAAAACCGACAAAGCATCTATTTCCGTAAAAAAAATATTATGCATATGTTTAATATTAATATTTATAATGGGCATAGGTGTTATGGCTACAAATACTAAACTCATAAATGTAAAAATAATACTTTCAAGCAACTATGAAATGATAGTATTAACTTCCAAAACGAAAGTAGCCGATATATTAGAGCAAAACCATATAAATATTTTGGAAGATGAATTGGTCATTCCAGATATAAATTCAGAAATCACATCGAATAAAACAATAAAAATATCGAAAATAGATAACCAAGAGCAAGAAGTAGCAATAAAAGAAGAAACTATTACTACAGAACAAATATTAGAAAGCTATGTAAGTGTAGTAGAAAAGATAATAGTAGAACAAATACAAATACCATATGAAACAATTACAAAAGAGGCAAGTGGTGAAGGAATTAAACAAAATAAAATAGTACAAAATGGTAGGAATGGTATAAAAGAAGTAACATACAAAATAAGATATCAAAATGATATAGAAATACAAAGGACTGAAATTTCAACGAAAATCATAAAAGAACCAGTAAATAAAATAGTTGAAGTAAGAACAATGCAAATAACGTCAAGAGCAGGGGAAAGAATAGCGACAACAAATCCAGCTCTTACAGCATCTACAAAACTTGCAAAAAAAGTAGAAGGAATAACACCAATAGTGAAAAACTTTAACACATCAGCATATTGTTCATGTGCAAAATGTTGTCGGAAAAACTAATGGTATAACAGCTTCAGGAGCAAAAGCAACATCGTGGTACACAATAGCAGCAGGAAAAGGTTATAAACTAGGAACAGTAATATATATACCAGCTTTTGCTAATAAACCAAATGGAGGATGGTTCATGGTACAAGACAGAGGTGGAGCAATATCAAACAATAAAATAGATGTATACATGGGCTCACATAGTGAAGCATTACAATTTGGAAGAAAAACATTAGAGTGCTATGTATATGAATTTTAAAATAATAAAAACAGGATATAGTTTGAATAAAATTTCAAAACTATATCTTGTTTTTTGTAATCTTACGGAGACAAAGAAATACTTAAATTCGAGAGGATAAATGCAAAAATTAGATAATATATCAAAAATAGAAAAATGCTTAAATATCAAAGATTTTTGAAAAAAATAATAGAAAATAACAGATAAACTTAAATATCTAAATACAAAAGAAAATTATAAGTAAACAAATTGTAAATAAAATGTCAAATAAGACCTTAAAAAGTTTAGAAAACCAATATCCGTAAGGGGCTTAAAAGAAAAAGTTTGTAATATAAAAAATGCCTATATTGATTATGAAAAGATAAGATTTTATAATTTAGATATATATATATTAATATAGGAGAGAAGAAGATAATGGATAATAAGGTTAGAAGAAAAATTAAGATAATAATATTGATAATTACATTAACAATAATGACATTTTCTGTTATGTCAAAAGCAGAGGCTAAGAAATCTAAAATTACTTTTAACTTAAATGGTGGATGCTTTACAAGTGATTTTATAACAGAATATGAAGAAGGAATAGAAACAGCTTTACCAACAAATGTATTAAAACCAGGATATAATTTTGTAGGTTGGTATGACAATGAAGAACTTACAGGAACAGCAGTAACAAAAATTGCAAGTACAGATATAGGACAAAAAACATATTATGCTAGTTGGGAAGTAGAATACACAAAAATGGGCTTTTTAAAAGTATCAGCAGGTACTGAATATAGTTTAGCAATAGATAATGAAGGAAATTTATGGGCATGGGGAGCAAATAGTTCTGGACAATTAGGAGATAATACAACTACAAATAGAGTTGTACCAGTGCAAATAAAAAAAGGAACAAAATTTAAAGAAATATCAGCAGGTAGACTACATAGTTTAGCAATAGATAGTGAAGGAAATTTATGGGCATGGGGATATAACCGTGAAGGGCAATTAGGAAATAATCAATACAGCTCAGATAGTTATAATAGTCCAATACAAGTAAAAAATGGAACAAAATTTAGAAAAGTATCAGCAGGTGGAACACATAGCTTAGCAATAGACGAAGAAGGAAACCTATGGGTATGGGGAGATAATAAATATGGACAGCTAGGAAATAATGGAGAGGGAGATTACAATTTAAGCTATGGTAATACTACATATAAGATAAAAACAAATCCAGCAAAAATAAAAAGCGAAATAAAATTTACAGAAATATCAGCAGGTAGTGCTCATAGCTTAGCAATAGATAGTGAAGGAAACTTATGGGCATGGGGATTAAACGATTATGGACAATTAGGAAATGATAGAGCATATAATTCAACTTTTCATCCTTATAGTGGTACATTAAATAAAATACAAACCATTCCAGTACAAATAAAAGCTGAAACAAAATTCAAAGAAGTATCAGCAGGTAATGGACATAGCTTAGCAATAGACAGTGAAAAAAATTTATGGGCATGGGGAATAAACAATAAAGGACAATTAGGAAATGATGGAGAATATAATGCAACTAGTGATATAGATGTATTTGGCAAAAAATATAACATACAAACAATTCCTGCGCAAATAAAAAGTGAAACAAAATTTAAAGAAGTATCAGCAGGCGATGGACATAGCTTAGCTATAGATAATGAAGGAAATTTATGGGTATGGGGAGAAAATAGTTCTGGACAATTAGGAGATAGTACAACTATCAATAGACTTATTCCAGTACAAATAAAAGCTGAAATAAAATTCAAAGAAGTATCAGCAGGTAATGCTCATAGCTTAGCAATAGATAGTGAAGGAAACTTATGGACATGGGGAGCAAATAATAATGGACAATTAGGAGATGGAACTACTACGACTGCAACAAATCCAATACAAATTACTAACAAAGAAAGTATTCAATTTGATTTAAAATTAAACTTAAACGATGGAACAATTGAAGGAACTATACCAACTTCATATAACTATGGTGAAATAACTATATTACCAATACCAACAAGAATTGGATATACTTTTGCTGGGTGGTATGAAAATTCAGAATTTAAAGGAGAAGCCATAACACAAATAAATGATGGTGAGTATGGAGAAAAGGAATATTATGCTAGCTGGAAAATAATAGCAGATATAGTATATAAAGTAGAACATTATAAACAAAATGATACTCTAGATGGATATGATTTAGCAGATACAGAAGAACTTCAAGGAACTATGGATGAAACAGTAAATGCAACTGCAAAACAATATGAAGGATATATGCTAAATATAAGAAAAGAAGAGAATATAAAAACTGGAAATATTTTAGAAGATGGAAGTTTAATACTAAAACTATATTATGATAAAATATTTGAGCAAAACTTTAATATTAATATAACAAATGTAGATGGGCATAATGACCAAGCAATAGCAAATGCAAAATATGATGTAATAGTTGAATATATTGATGGAACTACTAAAGAATATTTAGGAAACATAACAAATGAAAATGGAAACATATCTATATCAAATGTTAATGGAAAAAATACAATGAAAGTATATATAAGACAAGCAGAACACATTGAAGGATATTCTGAATATGATAGCCAAAGATATATAGAAGTAAAAGTAAACAGTGAAAATAGACTAGAACTAACAGGAGCAAAAACTTCAGGAGTAGAAGCAAATATAGAAGAAAATACATTGAATATAAAATATTTAAGTTATATGGAAGACTTAAGTAACACTATAAGAATTAATGCAGTAGATAATGTTGATAATGACATAAAAGTAGCAAATGTAAAATTTAAAGTAACATTTCCAGATGGGGAAACAGAAGAACATATAACTAATGAAGATGGAATAATAGAATTTAGAAATATAGAATCACCTGCAATGGGAACATTTGTATATCAGTTAGAACAAATTAGTACTCCATATGGATATAAACAAAATACAGATAAAACATATATAGCAGTAACCTTTAACGAAGTAGGAACCATTATAAAAGTTTTAAGTTTCAACTTATCATCAAATAAAGAAAATAATACGAGCATTGTAAATGAAATGGATGTAAATACACAAAATACAATTACAAACATAGATATAGTTGAAGAAAGACTTATAGGTGAAGGTTCAATATTTAGTGACTACAACATAAAAATAATCGAAAGAGACTTAGATACAGATGCTAAAATACAAGATGTAAAATACAAAATAACTCAAAAAGTATTGAATAATGGAATGACAAGTACAATAACAGCAAATAAAGTTACAAATGAAAATGGTGAAATAATACTAGAATTCACAAATGGAGAAGAAATATTATTAACAATAAAAAGAACAAAAGTGCCAGATGGTTATAAAATGTTAAAAGGAGAAATAAAAATACCTTTAATTAAAGGAACAGATGGAAATTATATATTATCTAGTGAGGCAGAAGGAGTAACAGTAGATAATGACTCAAAAACAATACTAGTAGACAGAAATATATACAAAGTAAACTCTGAAAATAACAAAGCAAAAGAGAAGCTAAATAACACAATATATATAACAAAGGTAGATAGATACATGCGTCCATTACAAGGTGTAACAATGCAATTAAGAGAAATGGCAAGTGGAAAAGCATGGGACTTAACAACAGATGATAATGGTTTTGCAAAAATAACAAGTAAGGAACTTATAGAAGAACTAGGATGCGAATTCCCAGAGTATTTAGTAACCCAAAAAGGAAAATTGACATTCTGGATAACAGAAAAGACAGTTCCAGTAGGATATGAAAGAATTAACGAAGATATAGGTTTTGAAGCATATTATGAAGTAGACCCAACAGGAAGAATGCAAATAAGTTATATGAATGTATTAGATGGGTTAAGCTACTATCATATAGTAAACCAAGAATATAGTGAATACGAAGAAGAGACATATGTTCAAGTTGATATAAAATTAACAGTTATGAATAATTATTCATCAGGAGTAGATATTGAAAAAGAACTAAAGACATTCAAAATAGAAAAACAAGATTATAATAATAATACAATAAAACTTGGAAATGCACTTTTTGAAGTAACATTTATACATCCAGTTTCAGGAAAGATAAGGGTAGAAAAAGCTACAAAAGCAGATGGAATTTTAATAATACCAAATGTATACTTCCCAGAAGGAACAACTGTTATAGAAATAAAAGAATTAAGGGCACCATATAGGTACCGTCGTATTAATAACACAATGACTGTAACAGTAAAAAATGAAGGTGGAGTAATAAGTGTATTAGAAGGCGGAAGTATAAAAGATAATGAAGAAATTCTTGTGAAAATAGGAAATGTAAAATATGGAACATCATATGGTGGAGGCTCAGGTACTGGAACCATTATAGGGGGCGGAGGCTCAGGTGGTTCAGGAGACCCATGGACTGATGGCTCAGGTGGATCAGGAAGCGGAAGTGGCTCTGGAAGTACTGGAAGTTCAGGCGGAATAGGAGGATCTTGGGGAGGAAGTTCAGGTGGCTCAGGAGGCGGAAGCGGCTCAACAGGAGGCAGTGGATCAGGCGGAATAATAACAGGAGGTGGCTCAGGAGGCTCTGGTTCAGGAGGTTCAGAAAGTGGAAATGGATCTGGTGGAGCAAGTGGTACTGGAGGTTCAGGTGGAACAACAAAACCAGGCTCAGGTTCAAGTTCAGGTTCAGGAACTATCACAAGCCCTATAAGACCAGGAGATAGTGAAAGACCAATATTTGGAATACAAATAGATAAAGTAAACAAATATAATGATAAAATAAGAGTTAAAGATGCACTATACATGATGACTATTTTAAATGAAGAAAGTAATGAGCAAACTGAAAAACTAGTAAATACAAATGATACAGGAAGAGTATTATTATCAGACTTAATAGGTTTTGGAGACTTTAAAATAACAATAGCAGAAATTAAAGCACCAGATTTATACTTAACAGACGAAGAAAAACATGAAATACGTATACATAGAGACCAAGAATCTCACATGATAACAATGCTAAATGATGATACTAGTGAAAATACTACAGTAATAATTGACAATATAAATAAAATTATAAATATGACAATTAAAGAAACACCAAAAGGCATAGGTTTATCAATATTAAAACAAGATTATGATGATGAAGAAATAACTTTAAAAAATAGCAAATTTGAAATAATAGACAATGAAACTAATGAAAAATATGAACTTATAACTGGAGATGAAGGTGCAGAATATATAGGACTTCCAACAAAAGAAGATGGAATACATACATTTACTATAAGAGAACTAGAAGCACCACAAGGATATAACAAGTTAGATGGAGATCTTACATTAGCAGTAAACTATGAAAAAGGAAAAATAGCTTCAGCGAATGTAAGTGGAACTAATGCAGAAATAACAAACCAAAATACAGAATATATAGAAATAAATGTGCTAAATACCAAAAAAGCACAAGGGCTAAAATATGATATAGAACTAATAAAAGCAGATGCATATTATTCAAGTATCACATTTGAAAATGCAAAAATAAAAATAGACGTTGATAATGAAAGTGGTATGCAAGGAATTACAAAAACAGCATTAACTGACAAATCTGGTAAAATACATATAAATGATATGTATGGAACAGGAAAAGTAAGCATAAGAATAACAGAGCTTGTACCACCCCCTGGAAGAAGGTATGACATTAAAGAAAAACAAGTATTATTAAATGTAGATAGCCAAACAGGTTGGATAAAATTAAATCAAGGAAGTAGTAATGTTGACGTATTTATAGATAATGATGCAAAGAAAATAACAATAAGAGTAAGAAACTACCCCGATGGAACATTTATAATAGGAGCAAATAAAGTAGACTCTGAAGATAAAGATTTAATACTACTAGGAGCAAAATATAATATATTACTAGAAGAAACTGGAGAGACATTTGAAGTAGGAAGCTATGAAGAAGTATTACTTGCGGCTCAAAATATACCAATTCCAGATGTGCAAACATCGGCAGTATATACATATAATATAACAGAAGTACAAGCACCATTTGGATATGCGTTAAATGAAACACCAATAATACTAAAAGTAGAGGTAAGTAAAGAGCAAGGCATAAATGTAATTACAAATGCTTATATAGAAAGTGGAAATGCCGAAGTAGAAAAATATGGTGATGAATTTGTTCACTTATTACTAAAAAACACCGCGTTAAATGGAGCAGAAGGCTCAGAAGAGGGAGAAGGCTATAACATAAATGTAATTAAGGTAGACAGTGAAGACAAAGATTATAGAGTAGCAGGTACATTAATAGGTGTACATGTACAAGCAGAAAGTGGAGAAAATTACTATAAAGAATTATTAACAGACGAAAATGGTCAAATAAACCTAAACCATATAAAGGGAACTGGAAAAGTAACTGTAACATTAAAAGAATTAAATAATTCGCCAAATTACTTAATAGCAAATGGAATAAAAACTATAGAATTTACAAGAGATATAGAAACAAAAGAAATAACAATGGGAACAATTACAGGTGACAAAGTAACAGCAAGTATAACAGAGGCAAATAATGTGACTATAGTATTTCAAAATACACTAGATTCAACTGTAGCAACAATAATAAAAATAGAAAAAGTATGGGTAGATACAGAAAAGCAAAAAGTACATAGACCAGCAAATATAAAAATACAAATAAAAAATGGGGACACTTTAGTAACAGAAAAGGTAATTTCAAGTACAGAATTAGGAACGATATTCACAAACTTACCAAAATATGATAGTAATGGAAACGAAATAACCTATAAGGTAGCTGAAGTAGAAGTAAATGAAGGTGACTTAAAATACTACGTATCAAGCATAGAAGGAAATACCATAACAAATACATTTACATTACCAGATGACATAAAGAATGAAACAACAAATATAGAAGTAATAAAAGTATGGGTAGACACAGAAGAACAAAAGGTACATAGGCCAGCAAGTATTAAGATACAAATAAAGAATGGAGAAACAGTAGTAGAAGAAAAAGAAATTACAAATACAACTGAAAACGTAACATTCGAAAACCTACCAAAATATGATAACAACGGAAGCGAAATAACCTATAGCATAGCTGAAAAAGAAGTAAACGAAGGCGAACTAAAATACTACGTATCAAATATAGAAGGAAAAACAATAACAAATACATTTAAATTACCAGATGATATAAAGAATGAGACAACAAGTATAACGGTAACAAAAGTATGGGAAGATAATAACAATAGTGCAGGAAAACGTCCAACAAGTGTAATAATAGTATTAAATAGTGGAGAAAACCAAATAGGCCAAGTAGAGTTAACTGTGGCAAATGCACTAAATGAAAATACAAATACATGGCAAGGACAAATCACAGATTTACCAAAATATGATGGAAATGGTGACGAAATAAACTATGCAGATGTAACAAAATACACTATAGACGAAAAAGAAAAGAACCCAGAAGAACTAAAATTCTATGCTAAAGCTATAAATCAAGAAACAAGAACAGTAACAAATACATTTACAGTATCAGAAGAAAAAGTAAATATGGAGGTAATAAAAGAGTGGGTAGACAATAATAATGCAGCAGAAAAACGTCCAACAAGTGTAATAATAGTAGCAAAGAGCGGAAATAATATAATAGGTCAAGTAGAATTAACTGTGGCAAATGCTCTAAATGGCGCTACAAGTACATGGCAAGGACAAATAGAAAACTTACCAAAATATGATGCAAATGCAAATGTAATAGTATATGAAATAGATGAAATAGAAAAAAATAGTGGAGACTTATACTATTATGTAAAAACTATAAATGGAAATAAAGTAACAAATACTTTACAATTAGAAAAAACTAGATATAAAGTAGAACACTACAGAAGAACAGAAGATGAAGAAGTAGAAGGCTATATATGTGAAGTGGAATATTTTGAAGAATATCCAGGTAAATTTGTTACAGCAGTACCGAAAGATTATGAAGGATTTGTAGAAAATACATCTCACCCAAATAGAATTCCTTCAGGAATAGTAGCAGCAGATGGAAGCCTAGTATTAAAATTATATTATAATAGAGAAAGATATAATATAACATATGTATTAAATGGTGGAACAGCTATAAGAACATTACGAAATAACTATACATATGGCGAAGAACTATATCTATCAAAGAAAGTTGAAAAATCAGGTTTCGAATTTGCTGGCTGGTATGATAATGCAGAATGTATAGGAGAACCTATACTAAAAATAGAATCTGGTGAAACAGGAGACAAGGTATTTTATGCAAAATGGAGAAAAGAAGTAATAACTTCTGATAAGTATAACATAGATGGAGTGCAAAAATACATAAGTAAAGTAAGTCCTGAGACAACAGTTAATAGCTTCATACAAAATATGCAAGTAGATGGAAACATTAAAATATATGATTCAAAAGGAAATGAAGTTGCGCCTAATAAGTTCGTAGGAACGGGATATAAGGCAATTGTAGAAAAAAACGGTGAAACTTATGAATATGAAATAGCAGTAAGAGGAGATTTAGATGGAAATGGAAAAGTGACAGCAACAGACCTTTCAACCCTAAATCAAGTTTTAATTAAGAAAATTAAACTAGAAGGAATAAAAGCGATAGCAGCAGATATAGACGGAAACGAAAAAATAACAGCAACAGACCTTTCAACTTTAAATCAAGCAGTAATTAAAAAAATTAAATTATAAGATATGCAACAGATTTTATTGATAGAAGTTATTGAGAAAGATTAAAAAGCAAAGATCATGAGGAAAACTTAAAAAGTTTTCCTCATGATCTTTGCTTTTTAAATTTTGGCGAACTGAACCGTTTGATAAACGTAAAATTCGTTTTTGGAACGTTTTGGTGAACCGACCGTTTAACAAAACGTAAAGTTGGTTTTTGGAACGTTTTGGTGACCCCTACGGGAATCGAACCCATGATTCAGCCTTGAGAGGGCTGCGTCTTAACCGCTTGACCAAGGGGCCATGTTTAATAGCTTTTATATAATAACATTTTTTATATAAAAAGTCAATTAGTATTTGTGTAAAAATAGAGTAAAATTGTAAATATGTTATAAAGTTATAAAAAAACTTATGTAAAGAATTTTTTAAAATATAGACAAAAAATATTAATAATAGTATAATTTTAATATAAAATAGAAAAGGAGAATGTAATTATGAAAAAATTTGGAAATTTATTATGGGGATTAGTATTTATTGTACTAGGATTAATATTTGCACTAAATATATTAGGAATTGCAAATATTAATATATTTTTTAATGGATGGTGGACATTATTCATAATAATACCATCTTTAATAGGCTTTATAAAAGGACCAGAAAGAACGGGAGATTTAATAGGACTTATAATAGGAATAGCACTTTTACTTTGTGCACAAGGAGTATTACGTTTTGATATGGTTATAAAATTATCAGTACCATTTGCCCTAATAATGGTAGGTATGTATTTTATATTCAAAGATTCAATAAATAAAAAAGTAACAGACAAAATAAAAGAACTAAATAAAACAGGTCTAAAAGAATATGCAGCAACTTTTGGAGAAAACAAAATAAATATGCAAAATGAAGAATTTGATGGAGCAGACTTAACAGCAGTATTTGGAGCAGTAGATATGGACTTAAGAGGAGCAATTATAAAAAAAGAACAAGTAATAAATGTAACAGCTATATTTGGAGGAGTTGAAATAAAAGTACCAGAAAATGTTAATATAAAAGTAAAATCTACATCTATATTTGGCGGTGTAGGAAATAAAATCAATAATTGCAAAGAAGAAAATGTGCCAACAATATATGTAAATGCATTTTGTATGTTTGGGGGTGCAGATATAAAATGAGTGAAGGACAAAAAGTAATAAAATATATAGCAATAGCATTTGCAATTTTTTTGACAGTAAATATAATTGGAGGAATTATTACAGCATTTGCGTGCATGGTAGGAGTAACTGGAATAGTAAGTATAAGTAGCAATACAGAAAATATGATAGACTTTTCAGAAAGTTATACAGAAGTAGAACAAATACAAATAGAATGCAAATTTTCTAATTTGAGCATAAAACATGGAACAGAATTTAAGATAGAAGCTACAACTATAGAAGATAAATTTGAATGTGAGAATAAAGATGGAATTTTAAAAATAAGAGAAAAAGAGTTTAGGCTTTTTAGGAATAATATAAGTGATTCCAATATTACAGTATATATACCAGAAAATAGCAAGCTAACAAATGTAAAAATAGAAGCAGGAGCAGGAAAAGTAACAATAGAAAAACTTTATACTGACAAATTAAATCTAGACCTAGGAGCAGGAAGTGTAAAAATTTCTGATATCAATGTAGAAAAAGAAGCAAAAATAAATGGTGGAGTAGGAAAAGTTAAAATAGAGAACTCACTACTAAATAATTTAGAATTAGATTGTGGAGTAGGAGAATTTGAAATGACTGCAAAACTAATAGGAAATACTGATATAGATTGCGGAGTAGGAAGACTAGAAGTTAACTTAATAGGAAATGAAAATGACTATAAAATATCAGCTAAAAAAGGCTTAGGAAGCTTTAGCATAAATTCTAGAGAGATACAAAATGATACTAAATATGGAAATGGTAACAATTATATAAAAATAGATGCGGGAGTTGGAAGTACAGTAGTAAAATATAAATAGAAAATACAATTTTTTTGCATATTTTGTAGACATTATACAAAATATATGATAATATAATAACTATAACAAATAGTTGAACAAAATGAAAGTGAGGTATAATTATGGGGAAGGAAAATGATGCATATCAAAAAGTACTTTCACAAGTGGCAGATGTTGTAGGACAAATGTACGAAAAGTATCGGAGAGGAAAAGGTTTAGAAGAAACGAATGACACTGAAAGACAGCTTGAGATACTTACAAGTAAAAGGTATATATCAATTACATTTATTTCAGACCTAAGCTTAATAGTAGATTACTATGTAAAAGAGCAAACTGCGAAATACGAAGCAAACTTATTAGATTACAAAATACGCGTACGTGTGCAAACAGAAAGAATACCATACTAAACAAGAAAAAGCGTTGCAAAATTGCAACGCTTTTTCTTGTTTAGTATTTTAAAAAATGGTAGCGACGGTGGGACTTGAACCTACGACCTGCCGGGTATGAACCGGATGCTCTAGCCAACTGAGCTACGTCGCCATATCTATAAAAGACAATTATTATTATAATAGAGAAATATAGTTTTGTCAACAAAAAAATGTAAATTTATTAAATTTTAACAAAACATATAATATATAATAATAAAAAAACTATTTACAATAATAGTATTTATTTATATAATAGTATTAAACAAAAGAAAAAGGAGAATTATAAATTGAAATATGGTATTAAAGTAGAAAATTTAAATTACCCAGATATAAAGGTTTCAGAAGATTGCACATATAAAAGATGTTGGAATGGAGACAAACTAAAAGTAGGTCAAATAGTAAATGGAGTGGTAAAGGGAATACAGAATTATGGCGCATTTGTAGAGCTAGAACAGGGGGATACAGGGCTAATTTATATAGAAGATTTATCGGTTGCAAGAATAAAATCTCCATTTGAAAGATTAAAAATTGGACAAAATGTAAAAGTTGTGGTAAAATATATAGATAGAGACCTAAAGAAAATAAACCTTTCATATAAAGAACTATTAGGAACATGGGAAGAAAACGCTGAAAAGTTTGAGGAAGGAGAAACTGTTAAAGGTATAGTTCGTGAAACTGAAAAATGTAAAAACGGTATATTCATAGAACTTACACCTAATTTAGTAGGTCTTGCAGAATATAAAGATGGTATGGAATATGGAAAACCAGTAAATGTCTATATTAAAAAAATTATACCAGAAAAGCATAAGGTAAAACTTATTATAGTTTAAAAAATTTAAGATAATTATCTTGGAGGAGGTAAAAAAATGGTAAAAGATAATGAAATTAAAGCAGTGGTTTCACCATTTGCAATCAGAGAAGGAGAAATTAAAGTATTTGACGGGAAAGATGGATATGTTTCTATGAATCAAATTATCCATAAAATAAATATAGGTCATATTAATGACTTACATTTTAAAATATTAGAATTAGTAAATGAATTTGAGTTTATTACATCAAGGCAAATAATGCAATTATTAGAGTGGAAAGGCGTAGAAGTAGGTTCACAAGATAAATTAAATAATAAATTAGAACAATTAGTAAAATCTAAAATATTAACAAGATATTACTTTAGTTCAGAAGAAGGAAAAGGAATTTATAGAATATATTGCCTAGAAAAAATGGGAAAATATTTATTAAATTCAAGAGGTGTTGATTGCAAATGGCAACCAACAGATAACACAAAACCAGTACCAATGATAAAGAAAAGGCTAGCAGGAAACCAAACAATAATAGCATATTTAAGAAAAGTATCAGCATTTGACTCATATGTACCAAAGCCAGCAATAAATGCAAAAATGGCAGGAAAAGTATTTAAAGCAACAGGAGGAAGCGTAAAACTTACAAAAAACGGAAAAGCAATACAATTCTTATTTGAAGTAGTAAGAAGAGAAGATGACTGGGAGAAAAAATTAGTAGATAAAATGAAATTATATCAAGATTTCTATGGAAACTTTGTACCAGCAGACTCAGGTTTCATGTCAATGCCACAACTAATATTCATATGTGAAGACGAAAAACACATGGCAGAAACCTTCAAAACAATAGTAGTAAATAAAGTAGAGTTGCCACAGTTAAAATTATACTTCTCAACAGACCTAAGACAAAACGAAGAAACACTAGCAAAAACACTAGTAGAATTCAAAAAGGATCCAGAAAGTAATAAATATAAATTAGTTGATGTTGAAGTTAAATTATTAGGAATTTAAAAGAATAATATAAATGCACCAAAAAATGAAGTAAGAAATGTAATATAAATATTTTATTTGGAGGTGTATTTTTTATGGAAGAAAATCAGATTATAGAAACAAAAGAAGATATAGAAATATATGATAAAGAAAAGATAAGAAGTATGATTTATGAAGTTCGAGGAAAACAAGTAATGTTAGATAGTGATGTAGCGTTACTATATAATTATGAAACGAAAAAGATTAATCAAGCAGTAAAAAGAAATATTGAAAGATTTCCTCAAAATTTTTGTTTTCAATTAACAGAGAATGAATTCAATTGTTTAAGGTCACAATTTGTGACCTTAAACAAAAGTAATAGTAGAGGACAACATAGAAAATATATGCCATATGCATTTACAGAACAAGGAATAGCAATGTGGAAATGTATTTATCAGGGATTTCAACTGAAGAACTTGAAAAAGAATTAGAAAGAAGACGGAGTAACCAATAATTACATAAAAAAGAAAAGGAAAGTTTTAGACGCGTCCCAATTCTTTCCTTTTTCTTTTTTTATCCATTTGGATTACCTTTTTTTAAATCAAATATTATGGCATCTTCATTATCATATAAAAACTTAACATCATCGTTATCCATTTTTATAGGGTCTACATCACCATTTTCGTCTTCATCAAACTTTGTTTCATTTTTCCATGTAGCACTTATTTTCTTTTTTGGTTCAGGGTCTTCTACAATGCCATTTGTAAATTTTTCGAAGTCATATTTTTTATCAGCATGTTTTTCTTTATGTTTTGCTTCCATAAAATCAATTTTACCATCACAAAGGTCTATTATACCTTTATTATTTTTCCATTTGAATAAACAACTTTTAAATGGCAAAGAACGTACTTTATCAGGTGCAAATTTAGACACCCATGCCCAGTTTATTCCTGTTACATTAGAACTATATTTTCCTTTTTCTGAATCATAACTTTGAGAATAAGTCCATTGACGTATATTTCCAAATTCTTTAGACCACCATTCATTTTCAGATATATCTCCACCACCAAATATGATTTTATTCATACAGTTAGAAGTAATAGTTTGTTTATATTTATCACTAACCGCACCTAATTGTGCAAGTGTTTGAGTTGAAATTGTTGTTCCTACTCTATACTTTCTATATAAAGTAAATATTGGTTCTGTTATTTTTGAAATGAACTCTGGAAATTCATCTATATACAAGAAATGTGGAACTCTTGTATTTTCATTTCCTGGCCTTGATAGAACACTACTTTGCATTAATATTATAAAGAATAATCCAAAAGTTTTGTGTACAGTAGGCCCTAAGTCACCTCTTCTTGTACATACAAATGTTACTTCTCCCTCGGCTAAAGCTTTTGAATAATTTATATTATTTTTTCTGTTACAAATAATCTTTTTTACACCTGCAGAACGTATTAACTTTTCAAATATTGAAGAAGCATATAATGCAGATTTTTCCATATTTTCTCTTCCAGGAGCTCCTGTGTAAAAGTTTTTCTTAAAGTAAGAAAGTTGAACACTATATTGCTGGGCAATTTCTGGAACAGATTCTAAAGTATGACATAAGCTTTCTACTAAATCAAAATTGTTAAGTATTTTAACTACATCTTCTAATGTTGGTAAGTAGTCTTTATCTTTATATACTATAGGGTAAGTAGTTTTTAGTAATATACAAATGTTTTCAATAGCTTGAATAGCATAATTTTCAACTGTTGTTTTATCTACATTATTTACAGTTCCTTGATACATCCCTTTTAATACTTGGGTAAATACACTAGCTGCTTTTAATGGGTTATCATGTACAAATGGGTTTAAACCAATTGAGTCGCTATTGTTTGGGTCTACTAAGTTATATTTTATATTATAATTTTTAGCAACATCTATCATATGACCAATAGATTCATAGTCAGGTGAAATAGATGTTAAACCTAAGTTTTTGTAAATGTAGTTATCACCAGACTTTCCAATAATCATTTTTCTCATATATGTATCATATAAACCTTGTTTTCCTTGAACAGGAACTAACATATTTAATGAAAAATTATTATTTAAATATTCGTTGTTAAAAGGTGCATTTAATGTTGCAATACCAGTTTTTAAAGCTGTAAATCCCATTTCTTTAGAAGCTTCATAGAAAAAGTATTTCTTTTCTAGGTCTCTTGCCATACAAGGTTCAAATACTAAAGAAGTTTTACCGTGAGCCAGAAGGACCAACAACTAAAAATTGGTTAAACCTACTACTTTCTGGAATAATACATTTTCTAGTAACTTCCTTATCATTACATACATACATTTCGCAAGAATATGGACCTGTACCTTCTTTATTATCTGGTCCTAATTTTATACCACCATAATCTGCAATAGATTCTCTCATTAGTTTTGTATCTTCCACCTTTTTATATAAGAAGTCAAATACAGGTTTTATTGTAGTTAAAGGTAAGAAAATAGCTATAGCAGATAGGGCAGGTCTAAATAACTCTGGAAACTCGGTAGCTATAACAGAGTAACCTGGTAAAGAAATTAAACCAGACCAAATACTCATATTAGCCCATTGAACGACCATTGCTAGACCTATTACATACAAACTTACAAAATATGAATGGAATAAATTAACCTTTACTCTATTAGAGGTAGCAAACTTTGAGCCACCAGAGAATAGGAATGCAAAAACAGGGCATGCAAGGGCAAATGTGTACATAAAAGGACCCCAATAAGAAACGCCTACTCCATTAAATATAATTAATAAAATTTCAACAAGTCTATCTACAAAAAAGTATGCAGAAAGTAAAGTCAAAATATATGTAAAAAACGTGTTTCTATCCGTTTTTAAAAATTTCAAAAATTTATCAAAAAGTTTCAAAACTTTCACCACTTTCAATAATTAAAATAATTGCACCTATATTATCCTATAAAATCGGCAAAAAATCAAGGGATTTACGTAAATTTATAAAAAATCAAAAAAATACTTGAATAATATCAATAATATGAATATAATTTAATACAAACACATAATAAAAAAGAAAAGGATGAAGTTATGAAAAAAGGTAAACATAGTAAAGGGCGTAGCCATAGTGCAAAAGGGGAGAGCTTTATGCAAGGGGTGCTATCACTTATGGTGGCACAGGTTTTAATAAAACTTTTAGGTTTGGTGTATAAATGGTATTTAACTAATAGGCCAGGTTTTGGAGATGAGGGTAATGCAATTTATAGTGCAGGTTTTTCTATTTATGCACTATTATTAACACTTTCTTCAACAGGTGTGCCAAATGCAGTTTCTAAATTAGTTTCAGAGCATACGGCAAAAGGTGATTATAGAGGGGCACATAGAATATTTAAAATTTCACTTGCGACCTTTGCTGTTATCGGTTTAATAGGAACATTAATATTATTTGTTGGAGCAGGTTATATATCAAAAGTGTGGCTTGCTATACCAGAGGCTGAAATTACTTTAGTTGCACTTTCACCAGCAATATTTTTTGTGGCGATAATTTCTGTTTTTAGAGGTTATTTTAATGGTAGAGAGAATATGAAAGCTACAGCTAATTCTCAAACTTTAGAGCAACTAGCTAAAACTATATTTACAATATTAGTAGTAGAAGTAATTGCAATATGTTCAAAAGTTGATACAAGACTAATGGCAGCAGGTGCAAATTTAGCTACAACTTTAGCAACAGTCGCAAGCTTTTTATACCTATATATGTATTATAAAGTAAGAAGAGCAGACTTAGGAAAAGAAATAGTATCATCTGTAAATTTTCCTACAAAAAGCATTATAGGAACAGTAAAAAGTATATTAATGGTTTCAATACCAATGTCATTAAGCTCAATATTAACATCTATAAATAGAAATATAGATTCAATGACAGTTAAAAGAGGTCTGCAAAGCTTTCTAACAGAAGGAGAAGCTTTAAAGCAATATGGTATTTTAAGTGGAAAGGTAGATACATTAGTTTCACTTCCATTATCCTTCAATATAGCATTTGCAACAGCATTAGTTCCAGCAATAGCTTCAGCAAAAACTAAAGGGGATATGCAAACAGCCAATAAAAGGGTATCGTTTTCATTATTAGTAACAATGTTAATAGGTCTTCCTTGCATGATAGGAATGATGATATTTGCACGGACCAATATTAAACTTATTATTTCCAAATGCAAATGAAGGAGCATTTATTTTCCAAGTAAGCGCTTTAACTATAATATTTACAGTACTTGAGCAAACAGTAAATGGAGCGTTGCAAGGTCTAGGAAAAATATATGTGCCTGCAATTGCATTAACAATAGGAGTTGTAGTTAAATTTGTATTAAACCTAATATTAGTACCAATACCAGCTATTGGAGCAGCAGGAGCAGCATTTGCAACAGCAATGTGTCATGCTATAGCATTTGGAATATGTTTTTATGTACTAAAAAAACACATGAAACTAAATTTAAAATTTTCAAAATTTATAGTAAAACCATTTTTAGCAACAATTGTTATGGCAGTGTGTTCATATGCAGTGTATTTATTATTAGGTGGTATAAATGCAGGAAAAGTGGTAACAATAATATCAATCTTAGTAGCAGTAATAATATATGTATTAGCACTAATAGCACTAAGAATATTTACAAAAGAAGAGCTTTTAATGGTTCCATTTGGAGGTAAATTGTATAAAATCTTAGAAAGACTAGGGTTATACAAGGAAACGTCAAATGCAGTAAAATAGCCATATTTGAAACATGAAAATGGCAAAAACTTACAGCCATAAAGGTTTCAAAGAAAAAAATAATAAAAAAAAGAAGGATTTTGAAAAACATTGGCGAATAATGTTAGTAGTAGAATGAAAAACAAGAATAAAATTTTCTAAGTGGCAAAGCGACATAAGAAAATCTAATTCTTGCATAACCATCTTCTAAAGAAACGTAAGAACTAACGTTGATGACTTTCTTAAGAATATGGAAATCTACATACGAAATCTATAGGAGGTAATTTAAATGAACAAATCAGAATTAATCGCAGCTATCGCAGCAAAAACTGGTTCAACAAAAAAAGATGCTGAAGCAACTTTAAATGCATTTGTTGAAGTCGTAACAGAAACTTTAACAAAAGGAGATAAAGTTCAACTAGTTGGATTCGGTTCTTTCGAAGTAAGAAAAAGAGCAGCTAGAAAAGGAAGAAACCCACAAACTAAAGAAGAAATCAAAATACCAGCTTCTAAAGCTCCAGTATTCAAAGCAGGAAAAGCTTTAAAAGATTTAGTAAATAAAAAATAATTAATGATTTCAATAAATTATATGAATTCATATTAAAAACGTTAACAATAGTACTTATGTACTATGCTAACGTTTTTTTATTTGATATTATAATAATGATATTAGATTTGGAAGAATGAAAGGAGATGTTTAGTACTTAAAATAATTTTAAAAATAATAATTATCTAGAAGATATTAGGCTAATAGAAATGATATAAATAAGATACTTGTAAACACCTTAAAACTATAATATAATAATTCTATTGATAAGGGATAGAATATAAAAATGAGGAGGAACAGAAGAAAAAATGAGCAAGAGTGAAAAGAAAAATAAACTAAAATGTAAGAATAATTTAAAAGCAACCTATGGAATTACACTAATTACACTAGTTATAACAATAATATTATTAATAATATTATCAGGAGTAATGATAAGTATAGGGGTAGGAGAAGATGGACTATTTTCAAAGGCAAAAGAAGCAAGAGATAAATATTTAGGAGCTAGTGAAAAAGAAAAAAAGGAATTAAATGAACTATATCAAGAATTAGAAATAGAAGATTTGCCTGAAAATACAAAAGAAAATCCACAACAGATAGGAAAGCAAGTAGCACTAAAAGAAGGTTGGGGACTAGAGACAGTAAAATATACTAGTACAAAAAATGCAGAAGAAGTAAAAGGTCTTACAAAAGTAGCAACGGTATATGCTATATCAGTAGGAAATGGAGAAACAGTACCAGTACCAAAAGGATTTTGGTATGTAGGAGGAACTATTGAAAATGGAGTAATAATATCAGACAATGCAGAAGATAGATATGGATATAACATAGAGACTAAAAAGGAAAATGATATGTCTTTAGATAAAACGACACATGAATATGCTGAAAAGTTAAAAGGTAACCAGTTTGTATGGATACCTTGTTTGGCAGAAAACTATAACAAAAATACTAATTGGAATGGGGAGAATCAAAAAAATGGAACACTTGCAAATGCAAATTGGGATACGTCTACAAATTCAGCAGAGAATACACAAATAGAAAAATATTGTGGATTTTATGTAGGAAGATATGAAGCAGGGACAAGTAATATACAAGGGATAGATTTTTCATCAGCATGTGAAAATAATACTGTACTAGAATATACTAGTGCTAATGGAGAGGTAACAAGTAAAGCAAATGAAATACCATATTATCATGCAAATTATGAAACAGCAGTAAAAATGAGTGAAGGAATGTACAAAAATGATAATGAAAGAAATAAATATGTGAATTCTGGACTAATAACAGGTACAATGTGGGATGTAATGTTAAAAACAATGAATGAGAAAACTAATTGTAATATAGTTTCAAGTGATTGGGGAAATTATACAAATTATAACATAACAGATGCAAGAGGAAAGTACACATATGTAAATGCTGGAACAGGGAATGACAGAAACTCAAATACAGTTTGGAGAGATAATACAAATAGTAATAATGAGGTAACTACTATAAACGGTGTACAATACTGGAAATTACTATCAACAGGTTCTAGTAATAAAGCACAAAAGATGCATATATATGATGTAGCAGGTAATTTATGGGAATGGACACAAGAAATGGCATATAATAAAAATGATACAGAGATGTTTATAATACGTGGGGGACCATTTAGCAATCAATATGATCTTAGGCCAGCTTGTTATCGTGCAGGATATAATGCAAATAGGGCAGATATTAATTTAGGATCATTATATATAAAGTAGAATTAAGCTTTGTACAGACCTATTTATTACTAATAACATAGAATTTTAATGTAATGGTATACAAAATATAATATTGAAAAGTGTAAGAGGAAATGGCATATATTAAATGTTTCATATGTTATACAAAAAATATAATTGGAAAATGTAAAATAACTAGATATTAACTATTTAAAATTCTTGTAATAATGACCTATATTTATAATATATATAAATATAAGCATATTTACGAGGTGAAAAAATTGGTATTAAAAGCAATTAAGGTTAACAAAATATATATTATTGGAATAATTACTATTATGGTAGTAACTACTATTTCCTTTACATTAATAAAAGAACTTAAGCAAGCAATAGAAACTGAGTCAAATTCAGTAGTAGAAGAAAAGAAATATATTAAATGGGTAGATTACAATGTACCATTAGAAGTTATGGAAAAAACAGCAAAGTTAGATATTAATTCTCATAATAAAGAAGAAAAAGTAAAGCTCAATTGGATAGAACTTATTTCATGTTTAGCTACTAAATATGGGGGGAATTTTAAATCTTTTAAGCAATCAGACCTAGATAGTTTAGTAGAAAAGCTAAAACAAGGAGAGAAGATTGAAAATATAGTTAGCAATCATGAATTATATGATTACTATATAGAAGCATACACCGCAATATTAGAGGAATTCATAGGGGAATATGAAATACAAGAATTTGAAAATAATGAAAAGGTTTTTAAGAAGAAGTATGGAATAAAGGCATTTCTGCCAATTGCAAAAAATTATGGTTTTAGCCATTATGATGATTTTGGAAATAGTAGATCATATGGATATAAAAGGGTTCACTTAGGAAATGATTTAATGGGGCAAATAGGAACACCAATTATTGCAGTAGAAAGTGGGATAGTAGAGGCATGTCGGATGGAATCAATATGGTGGTTGGAGGGTAGGAATAAGAAGCTTTGATGGAAAAAGATATTATTACTATGCACATTTAAGAAAAGATCATCCATATGCAAAAGATATGTGTGAGGGAAAAGTTGTTAAAGCAGGAGATGTAATAGGATATTTAGGAATGACAGGATATTCTGCAAAAGAAAATGTAAATAATATAAATGTTCCACACCTTCATTTTGGAATGCAGTTAATTTTTGATGAATCGCAAAAAGAAGGAGTAAATCAAATTTGGATAGATGTATACCAGATAATTAATTTTTTGAAAAAAAATAAATCAGAGGTATATAAGGCTTATTCTGATACTAAAGATTATGAAAGAACCTATGACATAGTAGACTTAAAATTTAAAAATTTTATTTTTCCGTAACGATCTTCTTAGGAAACTCACCGCTGTCGTGGATGACTTTCCTAAGAAGACAAAAAACAAGAAAGAGAGGACAGCCTCTCTTTCTTGTTTTTTGTCAGATTATGCAGTTTCTGTTTTAACCCGGTTAGCCTTTTTGGTAGCTGCTTTTTCAGCATGGTACAATCGGTACATTTCGTTAGGTCTGAGATATTTATCCTCTATAAATACATCTTTTTCTGTTGTTTCAGGATTTAAACGCCAATAATTAGCTTCTTTGTAGCTGGTAAGATCAGTGCAAAGCTTCCAAAATTTAGCCTCCAAGATTTCAGCAGATTTTTTAGCTTTCTTCTTTGCCCTTTTAGAAGCATGATGTCGATTCCTTGAAACTGCTTTCCTGCTGATACGAAGTTTTTCAGGATTTACTTCAAATTTAATGTTTTCAGAAGCAATCAGATCATCTAAATCATCTTCCACATCCGGATCACCACCCAATAATTCTTCGCAGGCGTTTGCGTACATATCATACAGGTCTTCTGCTGTGGGGCGGTAGCAACCATCCCACTCATCAGGAACATCATCATCCAATAAATCACCATAAGGGTCGTAGGCTGCTTCCATATCATCGTAATCCCAGTAGTCGTCACATTCAGGATAGTAGCAGTCATCATCTTCATAATCTTCGAATGCCTGCCTTTCCTGCTTTCTCTGATAATCACGCCAAATTGCATCAGAATCAGAATCATCCTCATGCTGCTGATATTCTAACTCTTCTTGCAACCGGTCCTGTCTTTCTTCCTCCTTCATATAATCTTCATAATCTTTCATATTAAATTTTGCCATAATATAAGCCCTCCTGTTTAATGTAAGATATAATTATATATAATACTTATTTAAAACGGTATAACTATATTATACACTACAATTAACATAAAATCAAGCAAAATACAAAAATTTTTTGACTTTAGAAATAATTTATTAATTTCTAAATAATTAGTATTATAAATTATAGCAAAAATAAATCATTGGAAATTTGCTAATTATAATAATATAGAATATAAAAATAGAAGAATAGAGGCATTTCTATTCTTCTATTTTTATAAATTTTTCAATTTCTTTCCAAGCATTTTCAGTATAAATTCTTCTTTCAGATGAAAAAGGTATAAAGGTTAAATCTTTTAAAGGGTTTAATTGTTCTTGTAGTTCTTTTACCTGATTATCAACTTTAGTAACAGCAATTTTATCAGCTTTACTTGTAATTATAATGCATGGTCTTTCTGAATCAATTATATACCTATACATAAGCCTATCATTTTCAGAAGGGTTATGCCTAATATCAATTAGAAATACAATTAAAGCGATATTTTTACTAGTATTTAAATATTGTTCTATAAAAGTGCCAACTTTAGCTTGTTCAGCTTTAGACATTTTACTATAACCATAACCAGGCAAATCAACAAAATAAAATTTATTATCCATATTATAGAAATTAATTTGCCTAGTTTTACCAGGCTCACTACTAGTTCTAGCAAGTTTTTTTCTATTAACCATAGTATTAATAAAAGAAGACTTACCAACATTAGACTTACCAACTAAAACAACTTGTGGCAAATTATCATCAGGGTATTGATTAGGTGATACTGCAGATATTTTAAATTCAGGGTTTTTTATTAACATATTTAAGCTCCTCACTTTTTTTAAAATTTACATATTATTAAAAACAAATGTAGGGGCGATTAGCAATCGCGCGCCACTTTTATAAAATAAGTTTAAAATAACAAGTATTTTAGCTATGTGTACATAGAGCGGGCGATTGCTAATCGCCCCTACATCATAAAAATATTTTAATGGTGAATTGTAATAAATTATTTTATTGTTATTCTTTCAGTTCCACCCATATAAGGTCTTAAAACTTCTGGAATAATTACACTTCCATCCTCTTGATAATTATTTTCCAAAATAGCAATTAACATTCTAGGTGGGGCAACTACTGTATTATTTAATGTATGTGCATAATAGTTTCCCTTTTCACCTTTAATACGGATACCAAGCCTACGTGCTTGTGCATCAGTTAAGTTAGAACAGCTTCCAACTTCAAAGTATTTTTTCTGCCTTGGGCTCCAAGCTTCAACATCACAACTTTTAGCCTTTAAGTCTGCTAAGTCACCGCTACAACACTCTAAAGTACGAACAGGAACCCCCATACTTTCAAATAATTCAACAGTATAGTTCCACATTTTATCATACCATTTCCAGCTATCTTCAGGTTCACAAACAACTATCATTTCTTGTTTTTCAAATTGATGTATTCTATAAATACCACGTTCTTCTAAACCATGTGCACCTTTTTCTTTTCTAAAGCATGGAGAATAAGAAGTCATAGTATAAGGCATGTTTTCTTTATTTAATAATTGACCTTTAAACTTACCAATCATAGAATGTTCAGAAGTACCAATTAGGTATAAATCTTCGCCTTCTATTTTATACATCATAGCATCCATTTCTTCAAAGCTCATAACACCAGTTACGACATCAGCTCTTATCATATAAGGTGGAATACAATAAGTAAAGCCTTTATCAATCATAAAATCTCTAGCATATGTTAAAACAGCAGAATGAAGACGTGCAACATCTCCCATTAAATAATAGAAACCATTTCCCGCAACTCTACGAGCAGAATCTAAATCAATTCCACCAAGTTTTTCTAAAATCTCTCCATGAAAAGGAATTTCATAATTTGGAACTGTAGGTTCACCATATTTTTTTATTTCAACATTTTGGCTATCATCTTTACCAATAGGAACAGAATCGTGAATAATGTTAGGAATTTTCATCATTCTTTCTACAACCCCAGCTTCGTATTCAGCTTCTAGCTTTTCATTTTCAACTAATTCATCATTAATTTTCTTTACTTCTAGCTTAATAGCTTCAGCTTCATCTTTTTTACCTTGTCTCATTAAATTACCAATTTCAGAACTTAAAGAATTACGTTTAGAGCGAAGTTCATCGCCTTTTAACTTAGCCTCTCTATTTTTAGAATCAAGCTCAATAACCTCATCAACTAAAACAAGTTTATGGTCTTGAAATTTCTTTTTGATGTTTTCTTTAACCACATCTGGGTTTTCTCTTAAAAATTTAATATCAATCATAATTTACCTCCTTAATTCCCATTGGGGACGTTGCTACGGCATATTCCATTCGTAACTCGCTTTGCTTCGAACGACTGGAAAATCCTTTTGGGGTATCTGTCCCTTTTGGGAATACATTCTACGTTGTAGGGGTCGCTACTAAAGGGCGAACCATGTGACGAATCCACTTTTGTTCCTACATTATAATAAAAAACAAAAGCCCCTATGCTAAATAAAAGCATAAGGGCGAATATTTTTCGCGGTGCCACCTTAATTTATTTTACATTTTTATAAAATCTAAAATAATCTCTAAAATGCTTATAACCTAGCATAACTCGGTTTCGCTTTTTAAACGAAAAGCAATAAAAGTAGATTCCTAATTTGTTTTAACCTCTCTTCCACCAACCGAAGGCTCTCTTTATAAAACTTAAAAATTAGTACTAATCTTTTATTATAGCTATTTATTATTAGTAGTTTAACACATAAATAATAAAAATACAACAGGAAATATTAAAAAATAGTTAAAAAATTATTTGTGGAATACCACACATTCTAATTATAATAAACTTTATTAAGAATAATTAAGGAGTAGTAAAAGGCTCAAAATATGGAAAGATATATGTGCAAATGTTTATAGGAAAATAAAAAATGCTGTACAAATATAGTATAAAGTGGTATAATAATTATAGAAATAAAAATTTATAATATGGAGGTACAAGAAAAATGATAGGAGCACGGTTGTTTTTTGCAATTTTAGCAGTAATGGAATTAGGTATGACATCAATAGAGAAAATACCTCAAAAGGAGGCAAGAATTGTTGCCGAAGAAAATTATTGTTGTTTTTGTGACGAACACGAATTATCAACAAAAGAAAAGTGTGAAGAACTTTTATGGAAATGTCTAACAGATGAAAAAAATTGGCTAGATGAGGGAATTATCTCAGAAGAAGTATACGAACTTCAAATAGAGCCATTTAATAAGGCACTGGACTACTTGGAAACTGCTTCAGAGCAAGAAATAAAAGAAATGTATAAAGAACTGTTATTAGCTAACTTAGATTGGCTAGAGGAAGACAAAGCAAACGGCGAAGACATTGATGATGGATTTTATGATTACATCATAAGTGAGATAAATGTAACTGATGCACTTAAATAGAAAAGGAAAAGGCTTAACTACAATTGTAGTAAGTCTTTTTTCTTTTTAGCATAATTTGCTGGACAACCACATATATTATATAAAGAAAAAACAAAGGAGAGTGAAAAAAAATGTGGCATACTAAAGCTGTAAGTGAAGTAGAGGTAAACTTTAGGACAAACGTCCAAACAGGGCTTGATGAAAAGGAAGTAGAAGAAAGACACAAACACTTTGGAGAAAATAAACTGGCAGATACAAAAAAAGAAAGTATATTCATAAAATTTTTAAAACAATTTAATGACTTTATGATTATAATTCTAATAATAGCTTCAATAATATCAGCAGTAGTCAGTAAATTAGATGGAAGTGGAGATTACATAGACTCGGCAATTATCATTGGCATAGTTATATTAAATGCGGTGATGGGAGTTGTGCAAGAAGCAAAAGCAGAAAAGTCTTTAGAGGCATTAAAAACGATGACAGCACCAACAGCAAAAGTAAAGAGAAATGGAAAAATAATTAATATAAAATCAGAAGAAGTAGTTCCAGGAGACATTATAATTTTAGAAGCAGGAAATTATGTACCAGCAGATGCAAGGCTAATAAAAAGTTCTAATTTAAAAGTAGAAGAATCAAGCTTAACAGGAGAAACAGTGCCAGTACTTAAAGATGAAAAGGTAATTTTAGGAGAGAAGGTACCAATAGGAGATATGGTAAATATGCTATTTTCATCATGCATAGTAGTAAATGGGCATGGAGAAGCGTTAGTTACCGAAACAGGAATGAATACAAAAGTAGGAAAAATAGCAGGAATGATATTAAAAGATGAAGCACCCGAAACTCCTATTCAAAAGAAACTAGCAGAAGTAGGGAAAACGTTAGGAATAGCATGTTTAGCAATTTGTGTAGCTATATTTGTAATAGGAATATTTAAGAAAATTCCTCCAGTAGAAATGTTTATGACATCAGTAGGTCTAGCAGTAGCAGCAATACCAGAAGGATTGCCCGCAATAGTTACTATTGTACTATCAATAGGTGTTACAAAAATGGCAAAGAAAAATAGTATAATAAGAAAACTGCCAGCAGTAGAAACCTTAGGTGGAGCAAGAGTAATATGTTCAGATAAAACAGGAACACTAACACAAAATAAAATGCAAGTAGTAAAAATGTATACATTAGGAGGCACAGAAAATTTATTGCTAGAATATGGCTCAATGTGTACAGACTCACACATAGAAGAAAATGGAGGAAAAAAAGAAGCCATTCGGAGAACCAACAGAAGTAGCAATAGTAAATGCAGCAATTGCTAAAAATATAAATAAGGAAGAATTATATAAAGTAAAACAAAGGGTAAAAGACATACCATTTGATTCTACAAGAAAAATGATGACAACAATACATAAAACTAATAATGGTTATATAGGAATAACAAAAGGAGCACCAGATATTCTACTAAAGAAATGTAATAAATACTTTGATGGAAATAAAGAAATACCAATTTCCATGGATATATTGCAAAAAATTGAAAACGCTAATGACAAAATGGCAGATAAAGCATTAAGAGTAATAGCGGTAACATATAAAAGCTCAAACAATATTAAAGAAATAACAGAAGAAGACCTAACATTCATAGGCTTAATAGGAATGATTGACCCACCGAGAGAAGGTGTAAAAGAAGCAGTAGAAACATGTTTGAGGGCTGGAATAAAAACGGTAATGATAACAGGAGATCATATATCAACCGCAAAAGCGATAGCAAAAGATTTAGGGATATTAAGAAAATATGACCTAGCAATAACAGGGGAAGAACTATCAAAAATACCTCAAAATATATTAGAGAAAGATATAATGAAATACTCAGTATTTGCAAGGGTTTCGCCAGAAGATAAAGTAAGAATAGTAAAAGCCTTCCAAAGTACAGGAGCAGTAGTAGCAATGACAGGAGATGGAGTAAATGATAGTCCAGCATTAAAAATTGCAAATATAGGCGTAGCAATGGGTCAAAATGGAACAGATGTAGCTAAAAACGCAGCAGATATGGTTTTAGCAGATGATAACTTTGCGAGCATAGTAGAAGCGGTAAAACAAGGAAGAAACATATATGATAACATACGAAAAGCAATACACTTCCTAATTTCAACAAATATAGGAGAAATAGTAACAATATTTGTAGGGTTACTGTTAGGCTTAAAATCTCCACTTTTAGCAATACAACTACTATGGATAAACTTAGTAACAGATTCACTACCAGCAATAGCTTTAGGCTTAGAACCAGAAGATAAAGACATAATGAACAGAAAGCCACGAGACAGCAAAAAAGGAATATTTGCAGATGGTTTATGGAGTAAAATATTTTTAGAAGGAACAATGCTAGGAATGTTAACACTATTTGCATTTAGTATAGGAAATAAACTATATGGAATAGAAGTTGCAAGAACAATGGCATTTGTAGCCTTAGGAATGTTAGAACTTGTCCACAGCTTCAACATAAAAAGTGAAGAATCAATATTCAAAGTTCGGAATACTTGAAAATAAGTATTTAATAGGAGCATTTATATTAGGAACACTAATGCAAATAATAGTAGTAGTAGTACCACAAATAGCAGAAGTATTTAAACTAGTACCATTAAATAGCACTCAATGGATGTACACAATAGGAATTTCAATAATACCACTTGTAATAATGGAACTACAAAAGAAATTCGAAGAAATAAAATTCGGAAAAATAATATACCAAAAAGCACGCTAGGGACGGTCCTTAGCGTTCCGAAATCGGAACGCTGGGGACACTCCTTTTGTTATATTATAGGAAGAATTGACTTTTGCAATATATTCCATATTGTGGGGAGTGATGCATTTAGCAATTTGTGTGGTAAAATAGCTTTCATGGTGCATAGTAAAAATTAATTTAAAATGGTCACTACATTTGTTATAGCAATTTTTTCGAAGATATATATAAAAAAACATTAACTAGTAATTTTGTTAATTAATTTTTATAAATTTTAATTGAATATAAAATTTTGATATGTTATACTCTTATTAAAAAGGAGTAATTAGATGGAAGAATTTAAAGTACTAATTGACGAACAAACATTACAAAACAGAATTTATGAGTTAGCAAAACAAATTGAAAAAGACTATGAAGGAAAAGAATTAACCTTAGTATGTATTTTAAAAGGTTCAACAATGTTTACAGTAGATTTAGCAAAGAAAATGAACAAAAAGCTAAAATTAGAATTTATGCAAGTTTCAAGTTATATGGGTGAAAAAATTAGTTCAGGAAAAATAAACTTAAAACTAGACTTACCAGAGGTATTAGAAGGGGAAAACTTACTAATAGTGGAAGATATTATAGACACTGGAAGAACATTAAGCTATTTAATTAAGCACCTAAAACAGAAAAATCCTGCAAGTATAAAAATATGTACATTATTAGACAAACCAGAAAGAAGACAATACGATGTAAAAGTAGACTATGTAGGTTTTCAAGTTCCAGACAAATTTGTTATAGGCTATGGGTTAGATGATAAAGAATTTTATAGAAATTTACCATATATAGCAGAAGAGTAGGAAAATTTAAATTAAATATTGACAATTTTATGTAAAATTGTTATAATATTAATGTAACTTAAATATTGTCCTTAAGTCTATCAATGGAGGTAGAGACTATGAAAAGAAATTACACATTTGTAGTATTAACAATCGTTGCTGTGTTAGCATTTTGTGGCTGGGGAATAGCTCGGACGATAAAAGCTATATCTTTTGACCAAAACTGCGGGCAGTACCTAAAAAGATCTGCTGATGCAAATTCTATTGAGATGGCGAAAGAAGAATTGGGAATCGCAATCTCATACGCAGAATCACACGGCTTAACAGAAGGCACAGTATCAATTTTTCTTCATCAGCCCAAAAACGATATAGGATATTGGTACAGAAACATGAAAGAGGCATATAAGGAGTTAGAAGAGGTACCAGAAGACACAAGTCGGATGGAGAAAACTAACATACTGATGAAACTGAGGGAAACTTTGACCGATGAAGGAGAAAATGGAGTAGAAGTTACTATACCAGATGGGATAAGTATTTACCCTTATAATGTGTCATACTTCTGGTGGTCAATCGTTTCATTTGTGGCAATGTGCATTTTTGGTTTGCTGTGGCTAGCAGATGAATACTGATCTATGGACAAATGCTATTTAAAATAGAATAGCACAGCCACTCTACTAAAAAAGTAGAGTGGCTAAATTTATGAGTAATAAAACCTACTTAATAGCAATAATTAATTTACAGTATTACTAACAATAACATAAATTAGATACCAAACATCATAAATAGTAAGAGTAGGAAAATTTAATTTATTCATAATAATTTCAATGTCAAAATTAATATAAGAGATCATGAAAATGTATAAATTCAACAAAATTACCTCATACTATAACAAAAGATGAAAGAGGTAATTGTATGAAAAAATATTATATAATAAGTATAATTGCAATTATAGTATTTGCAATATTAGTAATAACTGGAATTACAATATATAATAATATGGAAGCGAATAAAAAAATATCAAATAGAAATGAGATTATAAATAGTACTAATGAAATAAAAAATAACATAACAAGCAATAGCATAGAATTAGTAACAACTATTAGTGAAAATGAAAAGGTATCGCCTAATTGTGTATTTATATTTAAAGTGTATTATAAGAAATGTGAACATATAGTAGTAAATAAAGAAATAGCTAGTGAAGTAATGGTTAATAAAGCAAGAGAAGATTTAGAAAGTATATATAAAGATTGGAACATTGTAACATTTAGAAATGATGAAGTGCTATTTTATAAAGAAGAGGAAGGAATTTGTAACGAACATTATATTTTGAAAGAGCTAGAAGGATGTATTGCAATATATTCACTGAATGAGGAAGATAGAGAAACTTTAAAAGAAAAAACAGCAATAATAACAACATACCTACCAGAGGAAGATGTTAATAGATTAAAAGAAGGAATACGAGTAGATGGAAGAGATAAAATGAACAAAGCGTTAGAGGATTATGAATAAAAGAGGCTGTAAAAAAAGTAAGTCAAAAGGGACGGAGGAAATTGACACCTCGAGGAGTGTCAATTTCCTCCGTCCCTTTTGACTTACTTTTTTTACAGCCTCTTTTATTTTTCTTCAATTTTTAAATTTTCTTTTTTCAAATAACCTTGCTTATAAAACGTTATATAATACATTACTAAAGAAAATACAGTTGCAATTAATGCTAAGTAATAAATGTAAATATCAAAATGAGGAACGAAGCTAAAGGTATCCTCTGGAAGTAAAGAGGTTGCATCTACATATTTTATAATAAAAGAAGATACAATTGCTAAATAAAATAATACAGTTGCAAGCTTACCATACCATTTACTAGATACTACAAGTTCCTTTCCATAAAGGAATGAAGCACCAGCTATCATAACAAATTCTTTAATAAATACTATCATTAAAATCCACATAGGGATAATATCCTTTAAAGCTAAAGTAACTAAAATAGCTATTTGTGTTGTTTTGTCTGCCAAAGGGTCTATTAGCTTTCCAAAGTTAGTTATAAAATTAAATTTTCTAGCTATAAAACCATCTAATATATCAGTAAGACCAGATACTGTCAAAAATATAAAAGCTTCTATATAATTCTCGTCTACTATACTTAAAACAATAAAAGGTATTAATATAAACCTTAAAATTGTTAATGCATTTGGTATATGTCTGCACCAGTTTTTTATTTTCTTCATAAGTTCCTCCTATTAGATATTAAATAAATATCTGTTCTACAATTATTATTGTGTTTTAAATTTTACAGTATTAATTAATATTGTTTGTAATGTACGAGAGATTATTAATCGCCCGTAGCTCCAACGAAATTGCTAAAAATAGATTTTAAACAAAGCCTTCGAAGAGTGGGCGATTGCTAATCGCTCCTACATTACAAATAAAATTAATAAACTTTAAATTACAGAAAAATCTAAGTTATCATTTACAACATCAATACTTACATTTTCACCATTCTTTAGTTCGCCTTTCAAAATCATATCAGAAAGCTCATCTTCAACATATCTTTGAATAGCTCTTCTTAAAGGCCTTGCACCATATTTTAAGTCAGTTCCTTTCTCTAAAAGCCAGTTTTTAGCTTCCTTAGTAACATTCATTATTATGTTTTTATCATCTAAAGCCTTAGAAGTGTCAAGAAGCATTAAATCAACTATTTGTATTAATTCACTATTATTTAATGGGTTAAATACAACTATTTCATCTACTCTATTTAAAAACTCAGGTCTAAATGTATCTTTTAGGGCATCTAATATTTTATTTTTGTTTATGTTAGATGCTGCTCCAAAACCAATTGAATTAGTATTTAAGTTAGAACCTGCATTAGATGTCATAATAATAATGGTATTTTCAAAGCTTACAGTATTTCCTTGGTTATCAGTTAGCCTTCCATCATCTAAAACTTGAAGTAAAATATTAAATACATCAGGGTGAGCCTTTTCAATTTCGTCAAGTAGTACAATAGAATATGGGTTTCTCTTAACTTTTTCAGTTAATTGACCTGCATCATCATAACCTACATAACCTGGAGGTGAACCTATTAACTTTGAAGTAGAATGACTTTCCATATATTCACTCATATCTACCCTTATTATAGAATTTTCATTTCCAAACATTTCATAGGCAATAGCTTTTGAAGCTTCAGTTTTACCAACACCTGTTGGACCAACAAAAATAAAAGAAGGTGGTCTTTTAGTACTTTTTAAACCTGCTCTATTTCTTCTAATTGCACGAGAAACACTTTCTAAAGCTTCTTCTTGACCTATAACTCTCTTATGTAGATTTTGCTCTAAATGTAAAAGTTTATACGTTTCTTCTTCAGTTATTTTTGTAACAGGTATTTTAGTCCAATGTTCTATTACTTCTGCAATATCTTGAACAGTTAACTCTTTTAATTTAAGTTCTTTATTTATTTTTTCTATTTTTTCTGTTAAAGAACATTCTTTAGCCTTTAATTCGGCTGCTTTTTTATAATCTTCAGTTGAATCAGCATTAGCTGCTAACTCTTTTTCTTCTTGAACTTTTACAAGTTCATTTTTTAATACTTCTAATTCATATAAATCTTTGTTATTTAAGTTAATTCTTGAACAAGCTTCGTCTAATATATCTATTGCTTTATCTGGTAAAAACCTATCATGAATATATTTTTCAGACATTATAACTGTTTGTTTAATAACATCTGTTGAAATTTTAACTTTGTGGAATTCCTCATAATATTTTTTTATACCTTCCAAAATATCAATAGAATCTGTAATAGAAGGTTCTTCAACTACGACGGGTTGGAATCTTCTCTCTAGTGCACTATCTTTTTCAATATATTTTCTATATTCTTTTAAAGTAGTAGTACCAATTAATTGAATTTCGCCATTAGAAAGTGAAGGTTTTAAAATATTTGCAGCATTCATAGAATGTTCGCCATCACCAGCACCTATAATGTTGTGAATTTCATCAATAACTAAAATTATATTACCTAAAGATTTACATTCATCAATAATAGATTTCATTCTAGCTTCAAATTGACCTCTAAACTGTGTACCTGCTATAACAGCAGTCATATCAAGTAGATAAACCTCTTTATTTAAAAGCTTAGCAGGAACCTTACCGCTCAGCAATTTTAATTGCTAAACCTTGAGCAATAGCAGTTTTACCAACACCAGGTTCACCAATTAAACAAGGGTTATTTTTAGAACGTCTATTTAAAATTTGAACAATCCTTTGAATTTCCCTATTTCTTCCAACAACAGCATCAATTTCATTATTTCTAGCTTTAAATGTTAAGTTTGTACCAAAAGTATCTAAAGCCTTTTTCTTTTTATCCTTAGTTTTTTGGTTAACTTTAACTTTCTTTTTAGAAGAAGTAGAAGAATCAGCCCCTTCCGAATTATTCTTCATTCCAAACATATTAGAAAAAATAGAACCTAAAGGAATGGCACCACTTGGAATTTCACCATTATCATCAAATTCATTTTCACCAGATTCCATATAAGCTATAGAATCTAAATCTATATTATCAGACATATCTTTAAACATACTTTCAATTTGATTTGCCATATCTTTCATATCTTCTTCAGATAAATTAGCTTGCTTAGTAAGTGCCTCTAATGGGTTAATACCCTTTTTCTTAGCACAGTCATAGCACAAGCCCTCAGTTGCAAAACTTTTATCTGGAAGCTGTTTATTAACAAAAATAACAGCTGTGTTTTTATTACATATTGAACATAACATATTTGTAAATACTCCTTTAATTAAAATTTAACAATTATATAATACACTAAAAGTACGGAATAGTCAAATAAAATGAGGCATAAAAATGCAAAACAAAATAAGGAAGTTTTTAAAAAACTTCCTTATTTTGTTTATATGATATCAATAGTACTAAACTTCTATATGGGCCATAAAGAAAAAGAACAAGGAGTGTTTATTGAACGACGACGTACCTCTACGTCCTTTTTTAATTTTTCATACTGCATTGGATCTTTTATACTTAGCATAGAGTAATAAAAATCCTTCATTGGATCTTTTTTACTTGATATATAGTAATAACAATCTGAATAATTATATCCAATTTGATTACAAGCATCTATGGCTTTAGAAGCAGTTGGCTTTTCTATATGCTTACGATAATAGCTAGACCAACGATAGCTTAGTAGAGCATTCAAAATCAAATCCTTTTCAGAAGAAATTGAATTACTAATTTCTTTTTTTAAGTCCTTTGATAGTACTTCTAAGTTTAAAGATATTGAACTTGTTTCAAAAAATAGGTAAGTAAAAAGTAAATCCGCCATGCTTTGTGAATTATGATATAGAATATAAGATAGATACCTTTTAGACATATTAAATAGCAAAGTACCTGGTATCCCATGCAATATATTTTCTATTAGGGGAAGAATTGGTGCTTCAATATAAAATCGATCTTCTTCTTTATAGAGTAACTTTACAGGCTGAGAGCTAAAATTACTATAATCTAAATATAAGTATTTATCATGGAATTCTGAAAAGAGAGAATCCATTTGTAACTCAGTGTCAAGGATATATTCCATATGCTCTTTTAATGTTTCTGTACCAAAAACCTCAATAAGTTGCCACATATTAATTGCAATGTACTGACCATATTGATTAAATGCAGGAAAGTCAGTGGCATTTGGAAGTTTAGTACTAATTCTAAAATCGTTGATATAGGACGCAGAACAATAATTCAATAGTTTCTTCTCGGAAAATTTAATATCATGATAAGAAGCTTTAGAAGTACCTATATACATTGTAGAAAATTTTCCTAGTGAGTAATTTTTAGGAATAATATTAGCACAAAAGTCTAATACAGTACAGTTTAAAGTTGTTGAATCTTGCCCATATTGTTTCAAAATAAAAGTATTAGCAGTTACCATATTTACATATAGATAATCTAGCATATTTGAACCATATTTAGCTTCTGAAGCAAGGTCACTAAAACTAGCACAAAATGCAAAACGTTGTTTTAAATTGCCAGAAGAATAACCTGTGAAAGAAGGGATAATATCATAAAAATCTGCACAGTCTGCAAATATTACTACTTGATGTAACTCAAAAATTTCTTTAAGTTGCTTAGTATTTTCTAAAGTACGATGTAATTCATTACAATAATGAATAGTTACATCAATATTAGAGCTCAAACATATTTTAGTTTCCATATTTTCTGTAGGTTTACTAGCATACTGTTCAATAAGAATATGAATTTTAGAGCTATTCATAATTTTTTGTACTTCCTCATTTACAGAATTCTTTAAATGAAAATCAAATTCTTCTTTTAGATATTTAAATTCGAAGTTTCCAAGTATTGCTACTTTAAATTCAATTTCTTCGTTGTGAGAAGTTATGTTTTTCTCATCTTCTAAAAAAGCATTTAATTCACGTAGAGTTTCTTCAGCAACTTCCCTACAGTCTAATGATTTAAAACTATCAATTTCAGAAACAGAGTTTACACTAAAAGATAATTTTAAACTATTATCACTAATGTGAATGGTAGGTGTTGCAAAAAGTTTTTGTTGTTTTTCATCACGAATAGAATATCCCATACTTCTTTGAACATAGTTCAAAATATTGTGAAAATAAATTGATTCTAAAAGCTTATTTGTTCCTGACTTTTGTATTTGCGGTCCATATTGCTCAAATAGTTTCTTTAATTTATAAACTAAATTTAATACAAGAGGAGAATAAACGCTAAATTCCTGACTTTCAGGATCATAACCAAAATACAAAATATTATTTAGTATAGCTAATGAGCTTTTATCTTTAAATAAATGCTCGTCTTTAAACATAAATATTGCTAGTAAATCGTAGTAAGCAGTTAAGTATGAATAAATCAAATTTTCATTAATAAACAGATTTTCAATATTTAGTTTTTGCTCCAATATCTTCTTATGAGATAAAAATGTTTCTAAAAGACTTTTAAGGTCAGCTTTAAGATCATTATTTAGAAAACCATTTTCAACTTTCTCAATGGCTTCTGTTAAATTATACTCACTGCCAAGTACATAATTTGTTTCAAACTGAATACCAATATTTAGTTCTGAGTTCCGCCAAATTTTACTTCCTTTAATTAATTTTTCATTCATCATCATTAGGTATTTACCTCCTTGATTTATTATAATACTATAAAAACAACGTTAGTATACCATAAAAAATATATTTTGTAAATATATTATGTCATAATTCGCAAAAGAAAAATGTCATAATTCGCAAAAGAAAAATTATAAAAATTGAGTAGTATTATTATAAAAAATATTGAAATAGAAATATTCAAATGATATAATACTATTAAGGAAAAAGCAAAAGGAGATTAATTATATGAAAAGTAGAAATATAATGTATATAATAATAAGTATAATATGTGTAGTTGCAATAATATTAGGTGTCTATTATCAAATATTTTCAAAAAAAATAGTAAAAGAAAGTAAATTAAATGAGATAACAAATAATATAGAAGATGAACCAAATATAGATAACCCAGAAAATTTAATATTAGAATTTAATAAATTATTCACAAATAGTATTTATACACAAGGATATAGTACATCAGGAGTAACAAAATTAAAAGGATTAGAAGGACAAGATATAATATATTCAGCATATAATGTTCAAGAAGATATTGAAGGCAAATATAGTGTAGACTTAAAACTTCCAGCATTTAATATACAAAGTGAAGTTGCAGATGAATACAATAGTACAACACAATCAATATTTGCAGATAAAGCAAGCAACATATTTATGAATGTTGATAATTTAAAAAAATATACAATATATAATGTTGAATATGTAGCATATTTAAATGAAAATATATTATCATTAGTTATAAAATCTACATTAAAAGAAGGAAACAGCCCACAAAGAATAATAGTACAAACATATAACTATGACATAGAAACAAACAAAAAAGTAACATTAAATGAAATACTAGAAAAGGAAAATATAAAAACAAGAGATGTAAACAAAAAAATAGAAAGACAAGTAAAAGAAGCAAGTAAACAAGCAGAAGAAATTGCAGAAGCAACAGGTCAAATAGTATATAAAAGAGATATAAACAATGCAATGTATATAACAGATAATGTAAGCACATTTTTCATAGGTGAAAACGGGCAAATATATATACTATACCCATATGGAAATAACAATGTAACATCAGAAATTGATATAATAAAAATAGACTAAAAGTAGACTAAAAGGGACGCCCCTTTTTCGAAAATTTTTACCAAAAGGGACACCCTTTCAATATAAAAATTATAAGGATTGTCCCTTTTGACAATAATATTGTCAAATAGCTCCGTCCCTATTGACAGAAGCAAAGGATGTAAGAAGATGCAAAAAAAATTATTAATTACAGAAAAGCCATCAGTAGCTATGCAGTTTAGCAAAGCACTTAAATTAAATACGACTAGAAAAGATGGATATTTAGAGTCAGAAGAATGGATAATAACTTGGTGTGTTGGTCACTTAGTAACAATGTCATACCCTGAAAAATATGATGAAAAACTAAAACTTTGGAGACTAGACACACTTCCTTTTATGCCTAAAGAATGGAAGTATGAAATTATACCAGCAGTTGAAAAACAATTTAATATAGTAAAAAGTCTTTTGCAAAGAGAAGATGTAGCCGAGATTTATAATGCAGGTGACTCTGGTCGTGAAGGAGAATATATTCAAAGGCTTGTATTTATGATGGCTAAACCAAATCCAAATGCCAAAATAAAAAGAGTATGGATAGATTCACAAACAGAAGAAGAAATATTAAGAGGAATAAAAGAAGCAAAGGACTCTTCAGAATATGATAGTTTATCAGATTCAGCATATTTAAGAGCAAAAGAAGACTATTTAATAGGAATAAATTTTTCAAGGTTGCTTTCTATAATATATGGAAGAAATATTGCGAAAAAAATAAATGAAGATAGAGCTTCCATTTCAGTGGGGCGTGTAATGACATGTGTACTTGGAATGGTAGTAGTACGTGAAAGAGAAATTAGAAACTTTGTAAAAACACCATTTTATAAAATTGTGGGAGAATTTGGAGAAGAAGGGAAAACATTTAAAGCAGAATGGAAAGTAAGCGAAACTTCAAAAATGTATGAAAGCCCAAAACTTTATAATGAAACAGGTTTCAAAAAAGAAGTTGATAGCAAAGAATTCATAATATCACTTCAAGGCAAAAAAGCAGTTATAGAAGAAATAAAAAAATCAAAACAAAAAGAAAATGCACCATTACTATTTAACTTAGCAGAACTTCAAAATGAATGTAGTAAAAGGTTTAAAATAAAGCCAGATGAAACACTAGAAATAGTGCAAAATTTATATGAGCAAAAACTAGTTACATACCCAAGAACAGATGCAAGGGTACTTTCAACAGCAGTAGCAAAGGAAATAAAGAAAAACTTAAATGGACTAGCAAAAGGCTTTAACGATGAAGAAATTCAAGGCTTTATAAATAAAATGATAGAGCACAAGTATTCTACAAGTTTAGAAAAAACAAAATATGTAAATGATAGCAAAATAACAGACCACTATGCAATAATTCCAACAGGTCAAGGTTTTGAAAGCTATGAAAAATTAAAGGATTTACACAAACAGATATATAAATTAATAGTAAAAAGGTTTTTGGCAATATTTTATCCACCAGCAGAATATAACAAAATATCAGTAAATATCGATGTCGAAAAAGAGAAATTTTCATGCAGTGGCAAAGTATGTACAAACTTAGGATATTTAGAAATATTAAAGCCTATTAAAAAAGAAAATGAAATAAAAAAGTCCACAAGTGAAGCAGAAAATGTGGATATAGTAAAGCAAGAGGGAAAAGAACAAGAAAACAACTTAGAGGTTCTAGTACACTTAAAAAAAGGACAAGAATTACAAGTTCAAAATTATGAAATAAAAGAATCAGAAACTACTCCACCAACTAGGTACAACTCAGGCTCAATAATACTTGCAATGGAAAACGCAGGAAAACTAATAGAAGATGAAGAACTAAGAGAACAAATAAAAGGTGCAGGAATAGGAACAAGTGCAACAAGAGGAGAAATAATAAAAAAACTGGAAAAAATAAACTACATAGCCATAAATACAAAAACACAAATAGTAACCCCAACAATAAAGGGAGAAGCAATTTACGACGTAGTATACTCATCAATGCCAGATATACTAAACCCAAAACTAACAGCAAGCTGGGAAAAGGGCTTAGAAATGGTAGCAAATAAGGAAATAAAGTCAGAAGAATTTATGGGGAAATTAGAAAAGTATATAAATAGTAAGTTTGATAAGTTGGTGATTAAATATTAATTGTAAGAAAAGCATTTGACATGTAACATATTTTATGCTATTATGTATATAATAATTAAGAACATGATTGTTTTTAATAAATGTGTTTGTCGCTGCCTCTTTAGCGAGTTATAAATGAGAGAGTGAGTAAATGTGTTTGTCGCTGCCTCTTTAGCGAGTTATAAATGAGAGAGTGAATAAATTTTAATGGGGGTTTACTTTTTTAAGTAAGCCCCAAAATTGTGTATAAGGATAAAAATATGAAAATAGAAGAAGGATATTTTTATTTTATAAAAGATAATTTTTTTAATATTATAAAAGATTCAGAATTAATGAAGAATAAGGAAAATGGAATTAAAAGACCATGCTATTATTGTTTTAAAAGTAAAGAAAATGATAAAATAATATGGTTTATTCCAGTCAGCACCAAAATTAGTAAATATAAAAACATATATGATAATAAAATCCAAAAGCAAATTAAACTAGGAAAAACACCATCAATAGATACAATAGTTTTTGGATATGTTGCAAATACATATAGTACATTTTTAATACAAAATATGTTTCCAGTAACAGAAAAATATATACAAAGTCAATATATTAAAAATAAAATTGAAATTACTATATCACATAGGCTAAAAAATGAAATAGTAAGTAAAGCAAATAAGGTATTAAATTTATATAATCACGGAATGAAAAATATCATTTTTCCAGATATTGATAACATATTGAGGCAATTATTAAAATAAGAATTGTTGTGAAAAATTAAAAAATACTATTACAATATGGAACAGATGAATTAAGGGGTGGAAGAGTTTTCGAAATTAACGAAAAAGATACAAGTAATATTAATACTTATATGATACATTATAAAGATATATACGAGATAGAAACTATGGTTTAAAAAAGAAAGATTTGGGACGGGTCCCAAATCTTTCTTTTTAAACCATACTGCCACCATTCACATGAATAACCTGCCCAGTAACATATCTAGAGTCATCGCTTGCTAAATATAAATAAGCGGGAGCAAGTTCAAAGGGCTGACCAGCTCTTTTTAAAGGTACGTCAGTTCCAAACACTTCTACTTCATTAGCAGAAAAGCTAGCAGGAATTAGTGGTGTCCAAATAGGTCCGAGGTGCAACAGCATTTACACGTATTTTTTGATCGACAAGGGAAAGTGCTAGAGATTTAGTAAATACAGTAATAGCACCTTTAGTACTAGAGTAATCAATTAATGTTTTATGTCCTTCAAAAGCAGTTACAGAAGTAGTATTAATAATGCTACTATTAGTTTTTAAATGAGGAAGAACTGCTTTAGTAAGGTAGAAGAAAGAAAATATGTTAGTTTCAAAAGTAGTTTTTAATTGTTCAGTAGTAATATCTAAAATACTGTTTTGAGGATATTGAACTCCAGCATTATTTACTAAAATATCAATTTTACCAAAAGTCTTTATTGTGTTTTCAGCAATAAACGTTGAGAATTCTTCTTTTCTTAAATCACCCTCCATTAAAATACAACGTCTTCCAAGGTTTTCAATATAGTTTTTAGTATATTCAGCGTCTTTCTTTTCATTTAAATATACAATAACAATATCTGCACCTTCTTTAGCAAATAAAATTGAAACAGCTCTTCCAATGCCACTATCACCACCAGTAATAATAGCAACTTTTCCATATAATTTATTACTAGGAATATAAGAAGGGTCTTCAAAAATAGGAAGTGGGTTCATTTCATATTCCATTCCAGGTTGTACATTTTGGTGCTGTTTAGGAAAAGTAAGAGGTGTTCTAACATTTTCATCTTTATAACCAATATATGGGTATTCTGGGTACATGTAATCTCTCCTTTTTAATGAATTATTGACATTAGTAGTATATGAAAAAAGTTTTTAAATATACTAATTAGATTTTTACAACAGAATTATTTTTTTTATTTGTGAGAATGTGTCAATTAATTATATGGAGAACATTATTAAAAAAATGTTGATAAAATATTAAAAGAATTAGTACAATTGACAAATAAAAATGTTATAATGATAAAAAGTACAAAAAAGGAAGGTAAGTAAATGAAATTAGGTTTAGCATTAGCGGGTGGTGGAGTAAAAGGAGCGGCACATATTGGTGTTATTAAGGCATTAGAGGAAAATGGAATAAAGGTAGAGGCGGTTTCAGGCACAAGTATTGGTAGTATCGTAGCTTCTTTATATACAATGGGATATTCTACAGAAAAAATGCTTGAAATATTTAAATTCTTTTCAAAAGAAATAATGAAAACAGATGCTAAGCATTTTGCAGGAAACTTAAAAACTTCTAAAAGCTTATTAGGATATGGTTTACTATCAGGCGAAAAAATAGAAATAGCATTAAGGGAATGTGCTAAAGAAAAGCAAATAAAAGATATGAAAGATATAGAAATTCCAATTGCGATTCCAACTGTAGATATAGTAAATAGTAGAAAATATGTATTTACAAATAAAGAACTAGAAGGAGATTATTATATTACTGATGCACAAATAGCTAAAGCAGTAAGAGCAAGTTCAAGTTATCCACGGAGTATTTGCACCTTGTGAATATTTAGGACATAAATTTGTAGATGGTGGAATATTAGATAATGTGCCAGCAGGAGAGGTACGAAAACTAGGAGTAGATAAAGTGCTAACAATAAAATTTTCAGCAGGGCTAAATTATGAACCTAAAAACATATATGAAGTAGCATTTAAGTCAATAGATATTCTATTTGAGGGCAGAGCGGAAGAAGCTATAAAAGAAAGCGACTATGTAATAGATTTAGACTTGTCAGAAGCAAGTGTGTTCAATACAAAAAAGATAGATTATTGCTATAATGTAGGATATATTACAGCACTTACTAAAATAAAAGAAATAAAGAAAATGTTAGAAAAATAGAATATACAATAAAATGGAAGAAATAATAAATTGAACCAAAAAAATTGGAAATTTTTTTGGTTCAATTTATTATTTCTTTAAGATTTTAATTTTTGAATCTCCTCAGCCATTTCTTTTCTACTTCCAAATAAAGCCTGTATAGACTTCTTTTTATTTAAAGTGTCTATAATAGTAGCAAGTTGAGAAGAGCAATCTACGTCACAGTACCATTCCTGACTTTTAATTGTATCAGGGACATATGACAAATTAGTAGAGTATAATTTAGCAAATGTTCCTTCTTGATAAGCTTTCATGAAGCTTTCAGTGCCTTCTGTTAATAAGGCAAAAGTTGCAACTAAATAAATATTTTTAGCACCACGAGCCTTAAGCTCACTTGCTACCTCAATCATCGATTGACCAGAAGCAATCATGTCGTCAACTACAATTATATTTTTATTTTTAACATCTGCTCCCATATAAACATGTTCAACAATAGGGTTTTTGCCATTTATCACTGTACTTAAATCTCTTCTTTTATAAAATACACCAACATCACATTCTAGCATTTCAGCATAATATCTAGCCCTTTCCATTGCACCCATATCAGGGCTTACAACTAGTAAGTTATCTATATCTTCATTTCTAACTAGTTTACTAAGAATTGTATGAGTAGGATAAAAACTTTCAAAAGGAAGTCTAGGAATTGCATTTGAAATATTAGGGTCATGAGCATCAAAAGTAATAATATTATTAACTCCTAACCTCTCTAATTCTTGAAGGGCAATAGCACAATCTAAAGATTCTCTACCTCTTCTTTTATGTTGCCTAGCTTGATATAGTAAAGGCATTATAACAGTTATTTTACAGGCATGCCCACTAGTGGCAGATATAACCCTTTTAATATCCTGAAAATGCTCATCAGGAGACATTTCATGCTCTTTTCCATGCATATTGTAAGTAATGCTATAATTACCAACATCACATAAAATATATAAATCTTTTTCTCTAACAGAACTTCCAATAATTACTTTACCTTCACCATTATTAAACCTACTACTAGTTATAGGAATAATATAATTCTCATCATTATTTCTAATTTGATTTAAATTCTTTTGCAATTTTTCTCCAAACTCTTTTGCATTTTCTAATACAATTATACCTAAATCATCTCTTGCCATATATATCATCTCCTTTTTTATATATTATATATGAACTTTTTAAAATATCAAGGGAAAGTGGGTGTTTTTTCACCAACTTTTTACATTCAACATAATATATAGCAAAAAGTAAAAAGAAAGGGGAAATAAAAATGCTTAGTTACATAATAGAAGGAGGTAGAAAGCTAGAAGGAACTGTGCCAATATCAGGTTCGAAAAATGCTTCACTTCCAATAATAGCAGGTAGTATATTAAGTGGGAGAACCACGAAATTATATAATGTACCAAATATTCATGATACACAAATAACATTAAAGATTTTAGGACTTTTAGGTGCAAAAGTAAAAAAGAATAGTGGAAAAATAGAAATTAATACAAAAGAAATGAATAAAACAGAAATACCAGAAGACTTAATGAGGCAAATGCGTTCAACAGTTATAATGGCGGGAGCATTAATAGGAAGATTTAAAGAAGCAACATTCTCATATCCAGGGGATTACGATATTTGATTGGTACATTGGACAAGTTTAAGATAAATGAGTGGATACAAGAATTTAAATAGTAAAACAGATAAGTTTTAAAAGTAAGATTTTAAGGCTTATTTTTTTTACCTTAAAACTATACTAAAAATTATTTTAAAAGCCACAAAATCGAACGTGAGGAGAAAGGAAATGTAGAAAATATGGCAACACAAAGATTAAAAGGACTATGGATACCAGTAAAAATTTTATTAAATGAAGAACTAACAGATAAAGAAAAAATAATACTTGCAATGATTTTATATTTAAGCGAAGAAACTAAAAGTTGTTTGCAAGTAATAAATATATAGCAAATATAGTAAAGGTAACAGCAGATAGAGTATCTAAAATAATCAGTTCTTTAAGAGAGAAAAACTATATAAAAGTAAAACTAAAATATAAAACAGATAGCAAAGAAATAGAAGAACGACAAATTTTACCTATAGTCGAAAACATCAATAGGTATAGTCAAAAACACCTAGAGGGTATAGATATAAATAACTACTCGGGTAGTCAAAAGCAATCATACCCTATAGGTGATAATGACAAAGATATAATAAATAATATAAAAAATAAAAATAATTATAATAAGGAATCAAAGGTCAAGAAAAATAATAAAGCTAACTTTGAACAGAGAGATTATACTAACTTTGACTTTACTAAATTATATGTAAATGCAGATGCATTTATATAAATAAAATCAGCAACTAAAGTAGATTAACTACTTATGTAGCTGATTTTTTTGCCTAAAATTAAAACAAGCAAATTTGGCTAAAACATAAAAAATACAATTAAGTATTTTTTATGGAATGGGGTGTGGGGAAAAATAAACTTTTCCCTGCCACAACTAACACTTTTAGCGATAGCGTAAAAAGTGTTGTAGTTGTGTTACAACACAAATTAAAAAAGGAGAAAATTATAAAATTTAGTCGTGTTTATTAGCACGAGCAAGGAGGGAAAAATGAGTTATGCGATAATAAGAAATACAAAATACAAAAGAGAAAATTTAAAAGGAATATTTAGACACAATGAAAGAAGAAATATAAACTATTCAAATGATAATATCGATAAAGAAAAATCATATTTGAATTATTCAATAAAATCACCACAATATAGTTACGAAAAAGAATTTGATAGAATAAAAGAAAAATATAATTTAAAGGGACAAATAAAAACTGTAAGTAATATAGCTTGTGAATATATAATAACATCAGATCATGATTTTTTTGAAAGAATAGGAGAAGAAGAAACAAAAAGATTCTTTGAAACTGCATATAAATTTGTAGCAGAATATAAGAATTTAGGAGAACAATATATAATATCTGCCAAAGTGCATAGAGATGAACAAACACCTCATATGCACTTAATTTTTTTGCCAGTAGTCAATACAACTGATAAAAAAGGAAATCCTATTGATAAACTTGCTTGTAGTGAATTTTGGAAAGCAAAAGATAGTTATAGACAATTACAAGATGCTTTTTATAATTATATGGTAAAAAATGGATTTAAATTGCAAAGAGGTTTGCCAAAAGAAGAAACCGATAGACAACATTATTCTGTTGAAGAGTACAAAAAGATAACAAATTTTAAACAGACAAAGGAAGTATTAAAAAATATAAAATTAGAGTTTCCAAATGTTCCAGACATTACTGATATTAATATAAATAGATTATCAAAAAAGAGAGATGAAAAGATTTTAGAAAAAATTATAAAACCAAAAGATAATATTATTCAAAATTTATACAAAGATAATTTGAATTTACACAGAGAATTATCAAGACAAACTAAAATAATTGAAGAAACGGAAAAATATCAAAAAGAAAGAGATTCAATAATAGCCGATAATAAAGAATTGCATAATCAAGTATATAATATTAAAGCAGAATATAAGGAAAAAGAATTTGATATAGAATGGAAATATAAAAGCAAAATCAAAAGTTTAGAAAAAGAGAATAATCATCTGAACAAAGTAGTAGATAAGTTCTATGACACAGTAGAAAAATTTATAAACTGGATTTGCCAAAAATTTGGAATTGGAGAATCCAAAGAATTGGTTAGAGAATTTGAAAAAGAAACTAATATGTATATTGATCTAGAAAAACAAATAAAAAAGGAAGAAAGAGAAAAAGAATGGGATTTAGAAATATAAAATATTGTAATAAAATGTATAATATGATATATTGCTGTTAGATTATATGTGATTAGAAAGGTTTTATATATGAACAAAGATAGAATAAGATATAAACAAAGAGATTTCCATCTAAAAGAAATAGATGAGTTTATTGATATAGAATGGAGTTTAGAAAAGTATGGCTGTGGCCCAACATCAATAGCTAATATTTTAGTTAATTTTGGATTTGATATTACTCCAATATATACAGCTAAGAAAATATTATTTGATAAAAATGGAAATTTTGATAAAACATATTTAAGAAATAAAGGAATAAATGATAAGGGGTTAATATACTGTTTGGATAGATTGATAAATGAAGACAAAATTAAGATTTGTTATAAAATAGTGCATATAGATTTTAATAATCCAAACAAGCAAAAAGAAGAAGTTATTGAAATGATAAAAAGTGAGTATATGGCAATAATTCATGTTGGACCATCTGAGATTAGCCCACTATCATTTTCTAAACATGGACATTATTTAGTAATTAGTGATATTGATGAGAATAATAATTTTTATATTATAAATTCAAATAAAATTGGAGATGAGCAGTTAGGAATCCCATTTGATTATGATACTATAGTAAAAAATATGTATGGAAGAAAAGATTCTTTTAATTTTTGTTTCATAAAAAAACTAAAATAAATCATTTAAATAAAAGGAGAAACAAAATGAAGCAAATTCAAATAAAGAAGATAAAGAGACAGAAAAAAATAGAAAAGTAAAAATGACATCAGTTATATTTTTTGTAATATTATCTAATGCAGTATTTTACTCAATTATAAAAATGGGACAAAATAATAGTAAACTGTTTATGCAGTATGATTTTCAAAAGTTATTATCAGTTGAAATGGTAACATATTATATAACAACAATAGTGTTTATATCGAGAATTGCAAGATTACTAGGAAATATAATATTTGGAAAAATATATATTAAAATAAAAGATAAAATTAGTATAATATTAACAATATGCTTAAGTATGGCATTTTTACTTTTAATTGTAGGTCATTTTATAAATGTAGCTTTTATATATAAGGTTATAATAATGTCATTAGGATTTTTCTTAATTTTGGCAACAAGGGATTCTTTTAATGTATATATTGAAGATGTTGCATTAAGCATTTCCGATAAAGAAGAACAACAAAAAATTATAATAGATATAGAAATATGTAGGAGAATAGGAACATTAATTTTAAGTGCAATATTTACACTAATTTTAATGAAATATGAATTAATTGTAATAGAATTTATATTATTAGGATTAAGCATTATAGAAATATTTATTAACAAAAAGCTATGTAGCAAATTATTAGAATTAGAAAATATATAATGTGAAACAAAGCACTAGATGTAAGTATTTAGTGCTTTTTGTGTTATTTCCAGTATATATCACTTAGATTTTTCAATTCAAGTTTAAATTCTTTAATTTGATTATCTGCATAACTATTTCTTAATTCTCTAGCTTTTTTTGACCATTCTTTAAATTGCTTTTCTTTAAATTCTTTTGTGTGATTATAATGTAATCCGTGCATTCTTTTATACTCTCGATTATATTCCTTTAGAATTAAACTATTTCTGACTTTTTCTTTTTGCTTATTTAAAGCCCCAATTTCTCTACAAGTTTTACCAGTATTTAAATATAAATTATTGCAATATTTTTGATCATTTCTTCCTTTTTGATTTGGATTATTGCTAGTAGTAGTGGGTATAAATAATCTACCACAGTTTTCACATTTGTTTATAGTAAAGTTATTTTGAATTACTTTAAATAACTCAAATCTAATCTGTTCTTCTGTATTTTGTAATTCATAAACTTCTTCTGCTACAATATGTTTTTCTTTTATTATTTCTACAATTTTTTCTACATCTAATCTTCTTTCTTCAAAAGACAATTCTGTATCACATATATATTTAGTTTTAAATTTAGTATCAAGAAAAACAGCATGTGCAGGTTTTGTATTAAGATAATGTATATCAAATACTCTTTTAGTTTCATATAAAAATAATTTTTCAGGCACACTTAAATTTATAACAAGAGAGTTCTTAGAGTATTTACTAATTAATTCTAGCCTTTCTTTTAAATCTGTTTTTTTCTCTATAAAATTTTCTATTAATAAATCTCGTATAGTTTCAAAAAACTTCATATATTCATTATGCTTTTTGGCTGATATTTTATCTATTTCTTGAACCCATTTCATAAGCAGAATCTGTGTAGTATATTCAGCTTCTTCTAATTCACTAAAGAAATCATTAGGCGAGTATTTAGTTTCTTCAATAAATACACCAATTTGAGATTTGAATAATAAATCACTTCTAAATACTTTAGTGTTATAGGTTTTTACAATTATATCTATTAATACTTGAGTATAGAAATGTGTATATGGAGAAAATTTTAAACATGCTCTAACAATTTGAAACATTTTTAAGAAACAATCTATTTTTTCATCTTCAGAATCAGTTTCTTTAGCATAACATACAAGCTCTATAAGCTGTGTGTAGATTGTTTTCAATTTATCAAAATCTTCATAACTCATTACTGCAAATTCATATAATTTATCTCCAATATTATATTCAAAATCACCAATAGCACCAAAATATTCTCCGAGTATTTTTTATTATAATTTTATTATTGTTAAGTGTGAAATTAGTTATCATATCAGTATTTCCTCCATTTTGAAAAATAGAATATAGTTATTTCAATTTTTACTTTATCTATAGACTTAATAAAATCTATTTACAACACTATTTTAGCATCTTATAATGATTTCATCAAGATAGAAAATGGCTGGTAGCAATAATTATTTTCTATTATAGTACATTGAAAATTGAATAGCAAACTACAAGCACAGATAATGAAACTTTCGTCTAGCTAACGTGATGTAAAGGGATGATTCTGCATGGCAGGAATGAGGGCAAATCTCATATGGGTGTTTACCACTTGTAGTTTTAGGAATAAGGACAAAAAGTCTATGAATATAAATTATAGGAAGGTAGGTGAATACTCTGGAAAAATCAAAGAACAATAAGGATAAAAAGAAAAAAGACAAATTGCCATTTGCAGTATTTATTTGTCCGAAATCAAATGTTGGTGATATTGATGATTATAAACAGGTATTCACCGATATTATTTCTGATAGAATAAAAGAAAAATACAGATAAAAACAAAACAAAATTTCGCAGAAGTATTGAAATATTTTTGGGCTTATGATATAACTAATATATTAAATGAAATAGTATAAATTAAAAAAAATTCAGTTGTTCGGAAATTCAGAACAGTTGAAGACATTATATAGAAATTATCATTTTGCCGATATCAGCAAAATGATTACAAAAAAATATTCTATAATGAATGGAGAAATAAAAATGCAAAAAAATGAAAATAATATAATAATTTATCAAGATGAAGATGGTGTTACTAAAATTTCTGTAAAATTTAATGATGAAGATATATGGTTAACACAAAATCAAATTGCTGAAATATATAAAACTACACAAGAAAATATTTCAATGCATATAAATCATATTTATAAAGATGGTGAATTAACTAATGATTCAACTAATAAGAAATTCTTATTAGTTCAAAGTGAAGGAAATAGGCAGGTTAAGAGAAATATTGACCATTATAATTTAGATATGATAATTGCATTAGGATATAGAGTACAATCACAAGTTGCAACAAGATTTAGAATATGGGCAACACAAAGATTACACGAATATATGCAAAAAGGTTTTACAATGGATGATGAAAGATTAAAACAAGGTGGAAATAGATATTTCAGAGAATTATTACAAAGAATTAGAGATATTCGTTCTTCGGAAAGAAATTTTTATCAGCAAGTTACAGATATATATGCAACTTCAATAGATTATGATCCACGTTCTGATTTGACTAAAAAATTTTTTGCAACAGTACAAAACAAACTTCATTTCGCAGTTCATGAACATACTGCAGCGGAATTGATATATGATAGAGTGGACAATGAAAAGCCTTTTGTGGGAATGACTAATTTTAAAGGAGATTATGTAACAGTTGATGATGTGAAAATTGCTAAAAACTATCTTTCAGAAATTGAATTACAAAGATTGAATTTGCTAGTTTCACAATTTTTGGATTATGCAGAATTTCAAGCATTAGAACAACGAGCAATGACAATGAATGATTGGATAGATGAATTAGACAATCAAATTGTGCAAAATAAAAGAAAACTTCTTGAAGGAAAAGGAAAGATATCTCATCAAGAAGCAATAGAAAAAGCAGAAAAAGAATTTGAAATATATAGAGATAGAGAAATGAAACAATTAGAAAGTGATTTTGATAGAATGATAAAGATGTTAAAAGATAATAATTGGTGTTAGAATAGATATATGGACACATTTTATGAGAGAGTGTATAATAAA